>JAEYPH010000076.1 GCA_023410875.1 Bacillota bacterium
TATGACTGAATTCAATAGTTTTATTGGCTTCACTAAACTTAATTTCAATATCTACTAAGCCACTTGAGTTTACAACATCTTTGGCATTTTGAATCAACTCCCATATCCATCTGTAAGACGTGTCCGGACTATTGCTATCTTTAAGTGCTTTGAGCTTATCAATAATTTTGGAGGCAGACTGCGCCTCGCTTGCACCCTTGCGCAGTTTTTCGATTTTTTCGCGGAATGTCATTTGCTCTCTCCTCCTAAGTAAGGGGCTATATTACTCCGAACATGTATACCACGTATAATTGATCCAATTTACATCAAGAATAGCATTATTTCTTATGTGTAGCTTAGCCACTATATCCAGACTTTGATGGAGGCAAAATCAGCACTAACATAAACTTCCCATTATTGCTATAGAAAGTACCTGCTCCAACCTCGTGTTATAGGCATTTTATATTATCACTAATATTTCAGCAAGTACTATTTAATGATGCTGGGTAAAAGCTGCTCAGGGAAGCAGAGTGTAAAATAACACGAAACTCCTACGCCCTCCCAAGTAGATACCAGGTGTTAATAACACGAGATCGGACAGAGCAGGTTTTAGCCTGCTCTGTTCAATAATACGTAATTCAAACTAATGGCCCCAAGTCAGGGAGTGTTTATAACACTCAGGACTTGCTATAAAGGTAGAGGCCTCGCACTCCATTATGTTATGCCTTATACTGGAATCATTCATAAAGATGTGCATCTTCCTTTGGTACTGATTTTGCTATGCCAGCCTTTTTATCAAAGACAATAACATGAGTATACTCATATTTATCATTGGAACAAAACGGGCATTTTGCATATTCAGATTCATCATAAACTTTCATACAGTCCTCACACATTTGCATCTTGTATTCTCTCCTTTCTTTAAATATCTTCGCCGCAAATAGTCATGATTTGTTAAAACTTTCTATATTTTGCCGCTAATTCTGCCGCACCATCTTTTTCATCACCTTCTAATAAAACATTACCCGTATCGGTGTCAGTCACCCTATATGCTCGCCCAAAATTGTCACATAACGCAACCGAATGTGCGCTATTAACATAATCAGTTTCCGTTTTAGTGTACCAGTTTCCTGTCTTAAATGCCTTAAATTCCACTTTGTAACGTGCCATCTGCTAACATCCCCTTTCGCACATTAATGTTTTTCGGTTAGGTTAATATGCTCGATCCTTAACTGTCCTTCGTCCATTCCCAGAAGTATTCTGGTCGCACCCGTCCCAAGGCATCAAACCTTACGCCCTCGGCTTCCAGCTCTTTTCTCTGACCCTCAGCGCCACCGCGAGAAAAGCCAGGGCTAAGGTATCCCTTGATGCGCACAACGCGATGGCATAAAGGCCAATCGCTGTTCCTCCTCAGGATTTCGGACACAGCCTGTGCGCCAGTGCCTCGCCCAGTGATCAAGTCATCAACGTCCGAATATGAAAGCACTCGTCCCTTGGGAATCTTCTGAAGCGCATCGTAAACCGATTGTGTGTTGAGTACACATACCGAATTGGTCCGTTTCTTCCTGCCTGGACTCTTCACACTCTGAATTTGATTGGTAACAATGGGTTGCTGCAACTCACGCTTAATCTCGGCAATCTTCCCTGCCAAAGTACTGCCAATAGTTACAAGCACGCTCTCAATCGTATTCAAAACTACTTCCATATCCTGCGAGCTGATGTCCGCAGGTGCTTGCCCGTCGGGATGAGCCAGTGTGTTTCGATAGTTACGTATTAACTCCAGCTTTGAATGGAAAATATCAGCTTGGGATCGAACAGGTAGGGCATCGGCAATTATGCGCCAATTTTTGAACAGCATCAGCTTAAGGCAATCTGAAAGATCCAACGAACGAGACATCTCGTCCAGGGTGCCTCGCTGAGGCTTATTTCTGGAGACCATTACCTCAGGCAAAATGCACCTTGCCCAAATCTGCTCGTCATTAAATTTGCCGCATTGTGCCCTTTTGATGCTTCCGACGACGAAAGGTGCGAGGCCATCTCTACAAATAGCCAGAGCTGTACCTAGCCTTTCCTTGTTGCTCATTTGTAGCATCCTCCTGATCGTGAATTTTAACACAAAAAAGTTAGTCTCCAGCAACTAACCCCAATGGGATTTGCGCCACATTCTGTATGTCAATGTGTTCACGCAGATAGTTAAGGAATATCATCTGAAATCTTGGACTCACATCATTTGAAAAAGCATTTGATATAAACTTATCCATTGCTCTCCAATAATCAGCCCTGGTACGCCTAATAGATTCGATAATAGTATCAAATACTTGTTTTTTTCTCCTTGCGTTGCCGCAGTTTACAATAAAAAGATAGAGCGTTTGATAGTAATGAGGTAACCAATTAGACCGACAACCCATATCTACGAATTTATCAAGATGATTAGGTTGCAACAAAAAGTCTATATTTGCCCACTGAAGTGTAAACATATCATTCCCATCAATCGAATCGATGATATATTCATCTTGTTCTAGATGTTCAATATCCTCCTTAACTATACTATCAAAAAGAATAAACGAACCTTTCTTAGTGCTTTCCATAGTATAGGCTTTAATGTATGCCTCTCCCACCAGCAATCCCTTCTCCAGATTATCGAACCCATAAGAGGGTATCAGGCTGAAGTCACCCTTTGCTATAGCTCCACGCAGAAGAATGCTATGTTCAGAAAACGCTCGTTTGTACAAAGAAAGTAAGAAATCGACCAAAGTTTTTAACGTTTGCCCCGTGCTATCTTCCGTATTGACAATGATAGAGTCGCTAATAAAATAACCTTTGATTCGTTGGTTATCATTGAGCCCTGCATTTCCCCATGCTCTATAAATCATTCTCCCCAGAGATCGAATGAACTCTTCAGCTTCGGCGTGAGATATTTTGCTGATTCGATCCTTGAACCCCAGGATGTCAATGAACGCAACATACTTGGCCATGGTTGTTTCTCCTCTCACGAATAACCTTGTTAAGCTTTCACTATGCATTGACTTCATTTATTCAACAGTTTTTGGATTCGAGTAACTAGCACTCCTCCAGTCATAGCGGGTAGTTCACCAAGCTTGAGGCATTAGAATTTCATGATCATCGGTAACAACTTTGCCACATACCGATCTACCCCGTCATTCATGAAGAGCACATGCCTGCTTTGCATGTCTTCCTTTGACACACCCCACTTCAGCTCGGGGTACTGGGTCGTGGTTACGATGAAGCTCTCCAGGATCACATCGGGATTGTGCAGTCGTCGCTCTACATCCTTGATCCGCTGATAGAAGAGAATTTTCTCACTGTCTGGACCTTCATGGATCAGGCCATGGGGTTCGACGAAGGTGATGTATTGCTTGTCCTCCACCAGTGCCCAGAGTATGAAGTCGGGATGAAAGTTTCCTGCCTCGAAGAACCCGATGCCCGTTCCCCTGCTCATGTTTCGCAGAAGGAAAAGCTCAGCCCCTTGGTCCTCGATCTTTTTTTGGTTCTTCTCACACCAATCTTGTAGGTCCTTCACCAGCTGGAACTCACTTTCGTTCAACGAGACGGGTAGGACTACGATCTTGCCGCCTTTTTCGATGCTGAACAGCGGTTGGTATAAATGCTTGTCAAAACAGCAGGCGTTCAGGACACCCTTTTTCACCAAAGGCTTGTTTTCGGAGAGCTCCTTCATCAGTTGCTGGATGTTGAGGATGACTTGCTGCTCATCGCCGTCGACAATCATCTGATACTCTGTTTCTTTGGGAATGTTTCCATCGTCCCTGGTCAGATCACGCAGTTCAAGGCGCGGCTCCAGATAGCTTCGCTTGCAGAAGCTGTAGTAGCGCTCGGTATACCGTTTCAGCAACTCCAGGGCAACCTGCTGGAGCATCAGGATGCCTTCATAGTTGGACGGGCGCAGGCGGCCCTCGGGTAAGTACAGATGATACCAGGATTGATCTGCGAGCAAAGCCTGGATGCCTGCCTTGCTGATGTTGATGTTATGCCAGGCGCGTTCCCGTTTGAAGCGCTCCAACTCGAAATACAGGTAGTCGTAATCAAGCAGGGCACGCTGCTCCTCGTGCAGATACACTTCCTGCCGCTCTGCCGCCGCGTATGCCTTTGTGGACTGAATGGCCTGGATACGGGGATACCAATCCGCCTCGACGCGGTTCTGCTGGATGTAGTCGGGCACAATGCCCAGCGTCGGCACAGGAGCATCCTTCTTGAAATCGTAGTCCTCGCCGTTGGAGGCCTTTTTCTTCGGGCGTAGCACTTTTAGCTTCTTCCCGAAGTCGTAGGTCACGTTCATCGGGATAGTGAACAAGTGCCGTTTCTCATTGCCTGGCAAGCCCTCGTCCTTCAGGTATTCTCTGAAGCGATCCATAAAGTCTGCTTCAATGCCGAACACATTGAGCGTTTCCAGGTCCGTGATATGATCTGGGCGGGATGGAGGATTGGCATGGCCGCTTCTCTTCAGGCTCCATTGGTAGCCCTTCAGGCGGACGCCTCTGCCGAACAATTGGATGATCTGCGCACCCTCGGATTTGCCCACATGCATAAGGCCCAGGGTGCTGACTCGCCAGCAGTCCCAACCTTCGACGAACTTCTTGGATCCGATCAGTAGGTTGACGGGGGAAGAGGATTCCTTGACACCCGCAAACATGGTTTCCAGGAACTCGCTATCCTCAACCGCTGCCTTAATCGTGCCATCCTCCGCCTGCTTGGCAATGGTGTCGCACAGTGCCTTGGCGTCGCCGACGTTGATCAGGCCAAATGGCGTATCCGCCGATCCAGCTCCCAGCACGATTTCGCCCGATTCACCTTTTATGCGGTTCAATGTCAGCATGCCGCCAGCGGAGTTGTTGAATAACCTCGCCAGAATGTCCTTGTATATCTGCTCGACCGTTATGCCTGTGGTCATGGCCTTTTGCAGGTAGGTAAAGCCGCCAGCGAACACGTCGTTGCCGTCCTTATCCACTAGGCCTGTTACGACGCCGCCGTTCGAGAGGATATCGTTGATGTACCGCCTATATTCCACTTCCTTATCCAGAAAGCTTGCGATGAATTGCAGGATCAGGCCGATGTCCGAGAGTGTTTCAGCATCGGGCTCCTCGACATCGCTTCCGCCCTTCTTTTTGAGAACGGTACTACCGACGAATACCCACATGGGCTTCTCCAGGTGGAACGGCATCAGTTCCCGTTCCTTTTCCTCCCAGATGCGCAGCTGCTGGTAATACTTGAGCAGGCAGGCAGTCAGGTACAGGTTCTGGGTATCGGAGAAGGATTCGGGAAGGTTCAATATCTGGTAATCCTTGCCGTAGCCGTCTGCATAAAACCAGCGATAGGAGTAGTCGAAGATCACGGACTTAGCATAACTGTTCTCGAAATCCATATTCTTCGAGGCCTTTACCGCCTGCTGGAAGGTAGCGGAGTATTCGAAGGTGAAGCCCTTGGAGCAAAGCATATTCCTGTTCTTCAGCCAAGCGCCTTCCTCGGTACCGCTCATACCCCTGTGGCCCTCGTCCACCAGCAGCAGGTTCTGTTCGGTCAGGCTACGGGTGGCTATCGTATTGGGGCCTTCCTTGTCGGCCAGCTTAGTAATTTCGATGATGTCCACACGATTCAAACCCTGCGCAGAGTCCAGCATGATCCGTCCAGCGGTCCCAAATGTCTCGGAATAGATACCGCTTTGACTGAGCTCCGCCTTGTGCTGCTCTGACAACCGCTCATTGGGCGTCAGCAAGATAACCCTGGAAAGGTCTTTCTCCCTGCCGTGCTTACGGGCATAGTGCTGGTACTGCATCAAGTTCACATGCATCAGCAGCGTCTTGCCGCTGCCCGTGGCGTTTTGCAGGCAGAGCTTGTTCAGATCGTCCTCGGTATACGGGGGAATGTCCTCATACTCCGTCCAATGGGCGTTGAACTCCGCTACATATTCATTCAGCGATTTCAGCAGGGCGTCGCGGTCGCGGAAGTAATTGTCCAGATAAATCTCCACGAACAGCAGCGTCAGCCATTGGAAATACTTCCACGTGATCGGGCGTTCTCTCTTATCGTTGATTGCCTGGGTGTGGCGTACGATGTTCTCTTCATAGGCCAGAATCTGCGATTTGTTTATCTTGCACCATGATTCGTCGAAGAACAGGTTGCTGTTGACTAGCGCATGATAGAAATGATGTAGGTTATCGCTATCTAGACCCTCAATATTTTTCAGCGGTTCGGCAAGCCTCTGGAACGGCCTGACCTTCGTGCCATTGACCGTTGCCTCCTCGAAAGTATTGATGCCAAACAAGCTGATCAGCCATTGGTTGAGCACCAGCTTGTTGATGAATTCATGCTGCCGCTTTGCGTTTGCGGCCTTTTTCCCCTTGGGTGGCATCTGGCAGCCTCCTTTACGCGTTCTCCGTGTCCCACATGCGCTTCATGAACTCCTCCTCGATGAGGCGGACCTTCCAGCTTTCTTCCTCTTTGCGCAGGTTGGGGAGGTTGTTGCTGCCGTTGACATAGATCACATCAAACTCGAAATCGCGGGGGTTAACGCGGATGGCCTCAAACCAGGCATCTAGCATGACATTGTCCTTCTCCTGGTCGCCCGTGAGTTTGCGCCACACGACCATCACCTTGTCGCGCTGGCCATTGTTGGGGTCGTTGGGGTCCTTGGGCAGCCAGCCTTCGATCTTGCGGAACCACCAGGGGCCGCTGGCGTCCAACTTCATTCTGCCGTCCAGGACGAGCTTAGTGTTCTGGTCGTCGGGCAGTTCTGGATCGAGATCGCGCTTGAAATTCGCGGTGAAGCTCTGAGGCGCAGCAATGTGGTTGACGCGTAGGCCTATCAAGTAGTTGAAAGTTTCGATGAGGTCCACGTTACGGACCACCTGCTCGTCGCTACCTGGCTTTTTGACCTTGAGCTGGTAAGCGGTGGGATCGGAGAAGCCGTCGATGTTTAGCAGGGATTTGCTGCCGCGGGTTTCGACGTCGAGGAGGTAATGGAGGGTATAGTCTTCGCGGAGAGTGGGAGAGGCGGCGAGAGCGGCATCGCGGATGGCGCTACCAGCAAATTCAAGGTTGTTGAGGGTGTCTTCGTAGGACTCCAAGCGAAGATACTTGCAGCAATGAGAGATGCCTGTGTTGCGAGCTGTAGGTTTTCCGTCTTTCCAGTCCTTGCTGTAGATAACCTTTAAAACACGAGGTTTCGTCACTGAGTCAAAATAATCACCCATCTCGATCAGGATATACTTTCGATTCCCTTCGTCATCTCTGTTTAGATCTATTGTTGCATGTGCTGTTGTAGCTGATCCAGCAAAATAATCAAGAACATAGCAGTTCTCATCTGCCGCTCCAGCAATATAAATTGCATCTTTTACAGCATACAGACTTTTAGGATATGAAAATGGAGAGGTGAAAAACAAATCCTTTAGCAATGCAGTGCCATATTCAGTTGCCGAATACTTAGCGTCAAACCATGACGATACAGAGACGACCCCTTTTTTGTTTATGCGTCTTTTATAATATATGTAGTCCTTACCTGTACGATCTTTACGAACACTTAATTCTTTCATTGAAGCTTTAACTTTCTTTGGGCTCCACCGCCATGTTTTTTGTACATCATCATCATTGATTGGATATACAACGGCATCACCTGCAATTGGCTGCTCTTCAATAACCCAATTTTCGTTTGTTTTATCCCAGGTCATTTGCGGAACAACAATCTCTGCCCCTCTGATGTAGATAGGATAATACAAACCCCTTCTGGCTTTTCTGTCAGAATTTGAACCTTCTCTACGAAGGTTTCGCCATTCAAAAGCGCTATCGTCATCTTGTTCAGAAAAACGCTTTGCCTGATCCTCTGTTGGGGGCAATCTACCTATCATGGCATCGTCCGTATTGCCTGCATAAATAAGATATTCATGCGATACGGCATATCCTGTTTGAGTAGGTCTTCCTGATGGATTCGATCTTACACATATTGTGCCAAGTAAACTTCCACAAAAAATTCCAGAAACTAAAAAACTCAGCTCTCGGTACTGTACGTCATCAATGGCGGAAACCAACACTCCTTCATCTGACAACATGCTTTGCTGAGCTTTTATTCTATCCTCCATTAGCGTGATCCAACTCGATGACTTATATGAATTCTTATATAGTATTGGTGATGCATCGCTGTTATATGGTGGATCAATATATGTGCATTGAATTTGATTATAGTATCTATCTTTTAATAATCGAAGTCCTTGGAAATTCTCAGAATGGAGAAGAAGACCATCACACTGTTCTTCGAAATCATCGATTTTCTCAAGCAATGCCTGCTTGAATTGCTCGTTAAAATAACGCGTATCTAGTACTAACTTGTCATTCGCTTTCAGAAACTCTATGTCTAGCGGTACTGAATACCCAGGCCCTGATAAATCCCCCTCTATCTCATCAATCCCAAACAGCCTGACCCATTCCTCCCGCTGCGCATTGTTCGCCGCAATCTCCGCGTACAGCTCCTCGGGAATCCGATCTAGCGTTATGCAGTAATTCGTCTCTACCACAAACTTCTTCTTGAGCCACAGCTTCTTTTGGAAATTCTCCAGCTGCGCCAGGAAGTCAATCAGCTTCCCCGCAATCTTCCGCAGCACTTTGATCTTCGCAAGGTACATCTCCACAGCAGGTACATCGGCGTTCTCAATGTCGTCCAGCCGCATGACCTCGTTCTTGATGTAGAAGTCCAGTTCCCTGCGCAGAAAGCCGCTCAAGTCCTTGTGGATAAAGTAGTCCATCGTGTTGCGGGTAGTGTACTGTTCAATATGCTTTTCGAGATATGTTTTTTTCTTATCCTTTTCAGGATCAACAACAGCAGTAAACAGTTTGATATAATCATGCAGTCCTTTATTAGTCTTAGCAAGCTCCGTAACAGCTTTTATCACAAAGTCAACCGCTTCAGCATTACGCTTTGCTCTCCACGCTTTTTCCTGCTGTCCACCTTTTTCAGGATCAGACCGATACTCAAAGTTGACGACCAGCTCTCCCTGCCCGTCAACCTCCACGGGCTTCGGCTCATGGATTATGAAAAACCGCTTGTTGGTATCGGAGGCCTTCACGTTGCCATGCTCGCCTTCGGTGGCATCCACGATATGGAAGTGAACCATCAGCGGGGTGGTATCTTTCGCCACCATATCGAAGATGCTCGTCTGCAACCCGCCTAGAGCGCCATCCTTCTTCTGATTCGACCTGCGCAGATCAAAGGTGTAGTTGGAGAAATACTCCGAGGTCTTGATGTAGTATTGGTCCGCGTTAGCCCAATGTAGCTTGACTTCCTCGCCGTTGTACGGTAAGGCAAAGGGAGCAGCTTTTTCCGAGTTCTCACGGGCGTAGTAACGGCGGGAGATGAAGTCTCCGTCGTCATAGTAACGCTCAAAGAAGTGATACAGATGATCGTAGATCTCGCCTTCGATCGATGCTGAATCACGGGCAGCGTCCAGCGCAGCCTTGGCCTTTTTTACGCCAGAGGTTTCGTCGGGGTTGGGTGCGCCAAAGTCTTTGGCTGTTTGTATAGCCTTCTCATATTCAGCCTGTAATGCCGCCGTCTTTGCCTCATCAACAATGCCAAAGGCGTCGCTGATGACTTTTAGCAAGTCCTTATCGATAAAATCCGAGACTTGTTTTGCCTTCATGTGCATGATGCGGTAAAAGCCAAAATCCAGATCGGGTTGATCTAACTGGAAAAGCTCATTGAGCTTCTTGGTCAAGCGTTCGCGAAGTTGTACCGTCGATGGCATGTGGTTTCCTCCCCCAATCAAATGCGATGTGCTTATATCACTTTCCAGCGAATCTGGAACAGGTTGTTGGTCGCAGTCTTTTGCATCATACGCCGCTCCAGCACTTCGACAAGCCGATTTCTTTTTCCCTCTATTTCATCGTCCAGATCGAAGATTGCGTGGCGTTTCTGGCGCTTCTTGCCTTCCAGGTCTGTGATCTGCCGCTGGATGTCGTGCTGTTCCTCCAGCGTGACGGCCTGGCGGCTGCGCCTTTGCAGGTCCTTGATCTCCGCTTTAATGTCATCCAACTCCCGCTGAGCGGCCAGTTCCATATCTTCAGCCCATTTGTCAAGCTGGTCGCGGGCTTCCTGGAAGTGTTTGTTGTTCTCCTCTAGGTTCCTGGCGATCGTTGCCTGTGCATAGCGGTTGTCCTCGGCGGCAAGGCGCGTCCCAATATTATGAGGGAGTTGAGAGGATTGCGCAACGGTTCCTTCACAGTTGAACAGCTTCGTACACGTCTCATGGTCAATGCTATTGCCATCCTCATCGATGGCAGAGAACAGCAGGTACTCCTCGGTATCAAATGAATCGACCCGCAGGTGCTGAAGGCTTAGCCAGCCAGATTTACCCTTCAAGTTTTCTACGACAGCGATGTGCGTCCCGTGGTTCGTGATATCAAATTCCACTTCCGCAATGGGGCAGGTGGCTTGCTTGCCCTGCGCGATCACATGCTCTCCCAGCGGATGGCTAAGACGGTACAGGAACTCATTTGGCTCGTTCTCCTGCATCTTAGATATCAGGTTATAACGGCCAGTGTTCACTTCTGGCAGCGGTGAGGACTGCAAGTCAAAGGTCAGCGCATTGTCGTTGAATGTCGCCTGGTCCGCTAGCATGTGCTTGGACAAAGCCCAGAACATCCTACTGATAGCGTCCAGCTTCTCCTGCGTGTTGGTCAGGTTCACCTTCAGACGGTCATGCACATACTCATCGAAGTGCTCCATCAAGATCGTGCGCGTCTGCTGCATCCTGGCTTGGATTTGCTCGTCCAGCTCCTTGCGCAGCTGTTCAAACGCCGCCTGGATTTCCTCCTCTGTGCGGCACTGCTGGTAGATGTCCAGTATCCTGTGCTCGAAGTCCACGCCAGACTCGATGGTTCCTAGCACTTCATCGCTGGTCCCGAACACTCCAGAGAAGAGCTTGAACTTTTCCTCCAACAGCTCATAGACACGACGATCCGCCGCGTTACGCTCGTTGAGGAAGTTGATGACCACAACGTCTTTTTTCTGCCCGTAACGGTGGCAGCGCCCAATGCGCTGCTCAATCCTCTGCGGATTCCAGGGCAAATCGAAATTGACCAGTAGTGAACAGAACTGGAGGTTGATGCCTTCAGCTCCCGCCTCTGTTGCGATCATAATGGTAGCCTTGTTCCTGAAATTGTCAATGATCGCCTCGCGCAGATCGACCTGCTTGGAAGAGGAGGCCTTTCCGTTGGCCTGGTTCTCCGCAAGCCATTGCTCATAAATGGCCCCTGTCGCGTCATCCTTGTTGGAGCCATTGAAGGTGACAACCTGTCCAGTGTAGCCGTTACCTTCCAGGAAGTCCTTCAGCCATGCCTGGGTACGACGTGATTCAGTGAAGATGACCGCTTTTCTGGCCGCGCCCTGTTCCACCATCTTCTCAAAGCCGATCTCCAGAGCTTTAAGCAGAGAGCGAGTCTTGGTGTCGACGCCGATACTCCTTGCCCAGTTGATGTAATGGGACAGTTCCTCGATCTCGGCGTCCAGCTTTCTTAGGTCGATGGGGTTGGCAGTGCCCGCAGAGTTCTCGGCATCTCCACTTGCGCTGTTGTCCTCTTCATCCTCCAGGATCTCATCGATTACTTCGTCATCCAGGTCCTCACCTGCAATGACCAACTCCGTAACGGAAGCGTTCTTTACGAACTCCCCCCGCAGCTCAATCAGCCTTGTTCTTAATTTCTCTAGCGTCCCCGCAACCGCATTGGGAGAGGAGGCCAGCACTTTGCGGATCAACAAAACCAGTAGATGCCGCTGTCTCTTAGGCAGGGCGTAGGCATCCTCCCGTTGCAGATACGCAGACACCGCCTCGTAGAGCTCAAATTCTCGTTGTGTCGGCTGGAACGGGCGTGTGATCAGCTTGCGCTCCGTATATCGGATGAACTCGGCTACATCGCTGCGAAGTGTACGCCAGCAGAAGTATTTCAGCCTGTCCCGCAGCCCGCTCAGATCGCCGCCGTCGCTCGTATACTGAGCTCGAAACGACGTCAGATCTCCAAACATCTGGGTGTCAATCAAAGATGATAAACCGTAAAGCTCCAGTAGAGAGTTTTGCAGCGGGGTAGCGCTGAGTAGCAGCTTTTTACGGCCTTCGGTCGCATGAAGAATTCTCTGACCGATCTGATTACTCTGCCTGTAGCAGTTGCGCAGACGGTGGGCTTCGTCCATCACGATCAGGTCCCAATCGACGGCCTTTACTTCCGCCGCTCTGCTGGCCGCGTAATGCATGGAGCAGATCACAATTCTATTATCCCTGAACGGGTTTGGGATACCATCGGCCTTCTGCTCTCCGTAGGTTTTCGCGTCCAGGACGATAGATGGCAGGTTGAACTTCTCTGAAAGCTCCAGCGCCCACTGTTTACGAAGGGATGCTGGGGTAATAACGAGGATAGACCGATGCCGTTCTGCCCAGCTTTGACACAATACCAGGCCAGCCTCGATCGTTTTACCCAAACCAACTTCATCAGCCAAAAGAGCTCCTTTGGATAACGGAGAACGTAGTGCAAACAGCGCTGCTTCAATTTGGTGCGGATTCAGATCGACACAGGCATCGAACAAAGCGCGGCCTATCCGATCAACCCCGTTTCCACCAACCCTGCTTAGCTCATGGGCAAAGAACTTGGCATGATAGTCTGTAATCATAAATTACACCTGCTTTATAGCGATGCAGAAAAGAGCCTTCGATTGGTTATTATATCACATTTTGTTACATAGATGGATGCGGCTGAAATGATGACATCAGATAGATCAAATGGAAATATTTCGAATGACACGGTTTTCTTGAGGGTATTTGACCACAAAAGCCACCAGTAGGTGAATGTGTACGGGAAGCCGGAAAGGCGTTATGAAGTTACCGACGGCGAAAATGCTGCAGCAACGTGCTTTTTGATATATAAATACTACTATAAGTATGACACTCATAGGTGTTATAGACAAACGCTCACTCATCGCCAGTTTCGTGTTATAGATAAAAGCTCATTAATGGCCAGCTGCGCGTTATAGACAAAAGACCTTCCTGCTCCAGTTTCGTGTTATAGACAAACTACTACCCAGACTTTTCCGTGTTATTTTTTGATGTCCTAAGGTGATGGGGTTTGGCATCTCAAAGCGGTGATTACAAATTAAAAAGTTCCAAGCCCATGTGATGGTCCACACTCCAAATATAGTACAACCAAATATTCTCGGTTGATTTCCATTTGCCACAGCATATAATTATGAATAGAACACATGTTCGTTGTTTGAGCGGAGTTGTTGGCATGCGCACTATATTGCATTGTGACATGAACAATTTTTACGCGTCTGTGGAATGCCTCCACAGGCCGTCGTTGCGTAATAAACCAGTTGTCGTTGGAGGAGACGAGGAAGCCAGGCACGGCATCGTCCTGGCGAAAAATATGATTGCCAAACAGGCTGGTATTACTACCGGTGAAACTCTGCGTGATGCTCGTAGTAAGTGTCCGGGGTTGGTCTCTGTGCCACCAAACTTCCCCCTATACCTCAGATATGCCAAACTGGCTAGGTCAATCTACAACGACTATACCGATCGTGTGGAACCATTCGGATTGGACGAGGCTTGGATGGACTTGTCAGGTACTGGACGTGATGGTCAGGAAACTGCTGACGAGTTGCGGAAACGGATCCGCGATGAACTGGGCATCACCGCGAGCGTCGGGGTCAGCTGGAACAAGATTTATGCAAAACTAGGTAGCGACATGCGTAAACCTGACGCCACCACCGTTATTACCAAGGATAACTACAGAGAGACGGTGTGGCCCCTGCCGGCAGCCGATTTGCTCTATGTAGGCCCTGCAACAGCTCGCAAGCTATACGATCGCAACGTGCTAACCATTGGTAATCTGGCTTCCACGAGCGATGATGTCCTACGCTCCTGGTTTGGCAAGGTCGGGCTAGTTCTAGCCGCGTTTGCTCGTGGAGATGACAATAGCCCTGTGGCCCAAGCCGTTGGCGACGAGGCACTGATCAAGTCTATCGGCAACAGCACTACAACACCTCGTGACCTCGTGTGCGACGATGACGCCAAAATTGTAATCTACGTCATGGCAGAGTCCGTAGCTGCTCGCCTGAGAGATCACGGACTTCGGTGCACAACCGTGGCAATTTCTGTTCGTGATAAAGAGCTGCTTAGTTTCACCAGGCAGCGTAAGCTCAAGCATGCGACGGCTTGCTCCAATGAAATCGCAGCGGCTGCTATGGAGTTATTCCGCGACAACTACAGGTGGCCTAAGCCGATCCGCAGTCTGGGTGTCCGCGGAGCTGACTTGGTATCTGCCACCGTACCACTCCAAATGGATATCTTCGGAGACGCCGAACAGCGGGAGGAACGCGAGCGCTTGGAACGCACCGTTGACGTAATTCGGGGGCGGTTTGGGCACAACGCGATCCTCCGAGCCGCTCTTTTGGCGGACAAGCCGCTTGGAGCAATGAACCCCAAGGGTGATCATATTATCCATCCTGTGGGTTTTTTTAAGGAGGGCATGTAATTGTGACCGAACGGACCTACGAGAGCGAATACAAGGCCTATGTCCGTGTGCAGGCGATGTTCTACCCGGACGGGCGCCCGCCGGTCCCAACAACGATGTGGTGGGAAGATGACACCCAATACACTATAGATCAAGTTGGAGAAATCCGGCGTGCTGCGTCAACCAAGGCAGGAGGCCTCGGCATCAGGTACGCTTGTATGATTCGTGGCAAACAGGTCTTCCTTTTTTTTGAGGATGAATGCCAGCGTTGGTTTGTCGAGCGAAAGAAGCCGAAGCCGTCGGAAGATAGATAACTGATGCCCTGACCCACCCTGCATATGTTCCCATGTTATTATGGAGCACATGACCAAAGGTTCGAAATATGAACGCCCGGCATGGTGCCGATCGCTCCGGTCGGAGACCAACTGCAGATCATATTTCCCAACGATAAAGAGCACCGCTCATTAATCGAGCGGGGCTCCTCGTCTATAACTTATCTCCTTCTAGTTCATCAACACGATAGGCCGTCTTACATACTTAAAGCTCTTTGATGCTACCGATACCTTAACCCTCATTCCGGTTCTTGGACTTTCAGCAATAAGAGGTTTTCCTTCATCGCTGAACCCTACGCACACAGCGACATGGTTCCCTTTAGAAGTCCCAGGTACATTGTAGAAGACAAGATCCCCTGGCATGATTTCATCCCACCTTATCGGCACAGAGTATTTCCACTGGACAGACGAACCTGTACCGAATGCATCCTGTATGACATCCTTGGGGAATCCACCGTTTACGAAAGTCCAGGCTACAAATCCCGAACAGTCCAGGCCAAATGGACGTATGGTACCCGTTGTGGGATTGCCCTTCGATGTGACCTTCCTGGGCTTTCCCCATCTTTCATCCCACCCTACCACTAAACTTTTCCCGCCCCAGAAATATTCAACCTTTCCAACCAAGCTATATGCCGCAAGGGCGATCTGCTCCCGCTGTACATCCAAGCCTTCTGGTAGCCTGGCCCGGATTTGGTTGATCTGATCGGGGGTTAGGGACGCGCCAGGGCTTTGCCCGACGAGGTTGTAGAACAGTGACTGCATATCTGGATCCATAAGCTCCTGGAGCATGCGCCGCTGTTCTTCGGTAAAGTGATAAGCGTCCTCCATCTCAGAATAAGAGCGGCTGTTGACGTTGATTTCCAGGGATTTATGAACAGCTGCAGTTGTAGACGTAGATCTCACAATGGGCTCTGGCACATCATCCCAAGCGTACCTGGATGCAGCCAACATGATCGGCCCCCTTGTTGATGTACGAACCGGTGTTGGTGACGGTGATGGCGATGGTGAAGGCGTAGGTGATGCGGACGCCTGCGGAGTGTGCGATGGCTGTGGCACATCGGTTTCCGTAAGTGTATACGATACCGAATTCATATCCCAAAACACTTCACGCAGCAATCCCTGCTTAACCTCATCCATGACGACAACGTCCAGAGGATCCTCTGCATCCATACTCACCTTCACGGCAAAGACTGAGAGCACATCGGGCCAGTTGCTGATGAAGGTGTTATCTTCACTTCCCTCATAGACAATCTGGATCTCATCTACCGGGCTTACTTGCTGTTGTATGCTAGAGATTTTTGCTGAGAGCTCACCATTCAAGGTCCGTGCGATCTCCGCAATTGACGGCGTCCCGTTGCCCCCACCGCCGGCAAAAATGCCCATTGGAGACAGCACAACAGCTGCCAGGATAGCAACGAACAACACCACGATGATAATCACCCCCACCGGTCCAGTGGCCGCCACAAACGCACTAATGGCCTTTGCAGCGGCCTGAAACAACACCTGCGCCGCCTTCACAGCCAGCTTTGCAGCCTGGGCGCTAACCTTCGCCGCAACACGGCCAGCAGCCTGGGCGGCCTTCCTGGATGCCGCCTGAGCGACCTTAGCGGCAAGGCGTTGAGCCTGCTGGGCCGCCAGATCGCTTATCGCATTGTCTGGATTACTTCTGCGAGATGACGTATCGCCTGAAAGGTGGTCTGCGACCATATCCGCAGCATATTTAACTCCACGTCCAGCTTGCGTAACACCGCGCTTTAGCAGTTTCATCGTTTGAGCACTCTTGCCGCGGGGAGTGCTGCGCTGACGAACCCGCTGGGAAGAAGCATCCTTGCCGATGATGGCGCCGGCTGCTCCAGCGACGGTTTGCCGGGCAATATATGCACTCTGCCTCATTGTAGAAACCGCTGCCTGTTGGATAACCTTTTGCGTCCGAGGAGACATTTGCGCCGACTCTGGCCGGGCACTCTCCTGCTCTGACACTGCCTTAGTGACGGCGGTTGCAGCCTGGATAGAGGCCGCTCCTGCAGGCGTGCCCAGACGACCGTTCTTCGGTGCAGAGCTTCTCATGCCGGCACGTGATGGCTCAGCCCGGCTTGGGTTCATCGCTGTGCCTTCTTGAGGCCTCTCCTTCATACTCGCGTCGCGTTTTTTGATGTCCTTCTTCGGTTTTGTACGGACCATTGATCGATCCCCACTCTGAGTCGAAGGCGTGGAAGCCGCAGGCCTGCCCAACTGCGTGTTTCGGACATCTGGAGCGACCGTGGCACTGTTTGCCGGCACTGCGTTGCCCTGAGTATATGTACCTTCCTGCGGTCGTTCCTTAATGCTTGAACCACGATTGCTGATGGCTTTATCCGATCCCGTGCTCATTGCCGACTGCACTGCGCCTAGGGCTAGGGTCGTGGCTGTTGAAGGATCGCTCGCTCGTGATAATACCGTTCCAGAATCGCCATTGATACTGCCTGCTGGCGCTAAGCTCCCCTGGGCTGATGTCCCTTCCAGCCGGTCCTTTTGGTCCGTGTTTTGCTTTCTACCGATCTCTCCTGGGTCAATATAATCTGCTAACTGCTCCACATCCTGGCTCAATGCGACATCCTTGGTTCTGATGCGCACACGCTCAGCCTGGCTCGGCTGGCGGTCCAGCACCTTCGGTGCATGACTATCCTTCATTTTGATGTCTCTCATGGGCTTACCTCCTGTGGGCATGGCGATGCAGGGGCGCGAAACCAGAAGGTTCCGCGCCCCTGACAAAGCAATGCAGAAAATGTTCAGAATGCGTTTTACTTTCGTTGAATCTGTTCATCAGGCTTCGTTGTCATCAGCTTGTAGAGCTGTGTGTCCTTGGGGAACTTGTCTTCGAAAGGTACTATGCTACCACCGCAGCGTAGAAGGCCGCGCCCGGCGTCGGGATTTGTGATGAAGGAAAGTTGGGTGTCGGAAATGCCCAACAGCTTGGCCAGCTCGCCCCGATCTAGCGCTGCCTGGTTGAGCATGACTATAAATTCCGAGTTGGAGAGCATGGCCCGGGCGGTCTGGGACTGCAGCAAGTCGGTCACGTTCTGGGTAATGCCGGTGCAGTAGCCGCCAAACTTACGGATCTGTCTCCAAAGTGTTTCCATGTAGTGGGAGGAATGTTGGTTGGCGAAAAGCACATAGATCTCATCGATGTATACCCAAGTCCGCTTGCCCTTGGCGTGGTTGCGGCTGATGCGGTTCATGATGGCATCCAAAACGACGAGCATACCCACGGCCTGCAGGTTCTTGCCCAGATCGCGGATGTCGTAGCAGACAATCCGGTTCTCGGTGTCCACATTGGTCGGTTGAGCGAATGTATTCAGGCTACCCTTGATGTAAAGCTCCAGCGACAGGGCCAGTTCTTTCGCTTCATCCTCCAGTTGCTTACCCAGAATGGTATGGAAGTTGACCAGCGTAGGAGTCTGTTCCGGCTTCATACCGCGTTCGATGAACCCTTTATAGACCAAGGCAGTCACACGGTCGAGGATGGACTTCTCCTTGGCAGTCAGGGTACCGGAGCCGACGACCTGTTCCACCAGCGATAGTATGAAGTCGCTCTTGAAGGCGATGGGGTTCTCCGCACCGTTGTAGTCCTCGGACATGTCCAGCGGATTGATGTGGATGCCGGTGCTGGGACCCAATCGAATGATCTCGCCACCCAGAGCGCGGATCAGCGGCGCGTACTCGCCCTGGGGGTCCAGAACGATCAGGTCATCGTCAGTGGAAAGGGCCACCGTAGCCATCTCTTCTTTGGCCTTGAAGCTCTTGCCGGAGCCGGACACGCCCAGGATAAACCCATTGCCATTGAGCAGTACCTTTCGATTGACGATCAGCATGTTTCGGGTGATGGCGTTTAGGCCATAGTAAATGCCACCAGGGTGCAGGACATCCTGCGCTCGGAAAGGCATCAGAACGGCGGTGCTCTCGGTGGTCATAGTCCGGGGATCGGCCTTCAACTTCACCATGCCGTAGGGCAGCGCTGTGTTCAGTCCGTCAAGCTGTTGGAATTTCAATGTGGACGCCTGACAGACTTGCTTTCGGCACACGGACAGCAGCGCCTCGGTATCGGCGTCCAGCTCCTCCAGCGTGTCGGCCATGTGCACCAGCGTCAGATGTACGAACATCATCTTCTGGTCACGGGCCAGCAGATCGTCCAGGAACTCCTTGGCCTCCTTACGCTGGATCTCCATGTCGTAAGGAATTACCGCCGAGAAGTTGTTGCGCTGGGTTTGTTTACGCATGAAGTTGGTGATGTTGGTCTCCACACCCAGCAGCACGTTCTCGCTGGCGCGGACCGCCTCATCGGTAGAGACAGGTATGATATCGATGGACAGGCTCAGCGTCTTGTTGATCTCCGACAACTCGGTGACCAGATTGTCCTTGATGTAGTTGGCGTACTCGCGGACATGGATCGCACGAGCATAGCGCCCATCGATGCGAATCCAGTCCGGCGTGATCTCCATGCTGTCCGGGCACACGTAATTCTTGATGCTGTGGCCCTGGCGCTTCATGGCATCGAAATCGGGGCTGTACTCTTCCTCATGGCCAACACGGTAGAAGTCATGGAACAGGCGAAGCCGTTCCTCCAGTGCCAGCGGTTCGGCCACAGAACCCAGGCGCTGGAAATGCGCGCTCAGATCCGCGCCAATGCGGGCAAAGTAGGTCCGGGCGTCCTCAATGGACTTCTTTTGTGCCGTGACGGTGACCACCTTGTCCTGGGTGATGTTGTTGTTGGCAGTGGTGGCCTTATCGGCCAGCATGTCGTTGTATTCGGCTCGCAGCCCATCCAGATAATCCAGCCGGGAGGACAGGAGCACATTTCGCTCAAATTCCTGACGGTTGAAGCGATGGTTCAAGATCGTAAACTTCGTCGACGAGCCGATATCCAGGGCATTCAAAAGATCACTATACTGCAGGAACATGACTTCCTGATCGTCGCGGTTGGCCACGGCGTAGTTGATGTCGCTGAAGCGCCAGCACATCGAATAAAGCTGCCCATGTTGGAAGATGCCATCGGGCCAAGCGGCGGTGATAGGAACCGTCTTTTGAACCGAGCGGGGTACGGAGAACACATCGCCGGCGTGGAGCTTCAGCAGCCGGTTCAAGGTCTTGATATTCATGTCAGCCGTCCTTTCTCATGGGTAGGTTCTCTACGTCACCGGAGGTCACAGCGCCCAGCGTGGAGCCGGTCTTGCGCCGGAGGAAACCCCCGGGAGTAGGAAGAATCGCCTTGGCCGCAGTCATGCGACGCTCCTGGGTGTCCCTGGCCCGCTGCCGCAGGATAGCCCTGTGCAGCATGTTTTCAGCCTGATAGGTCAATTGCTTGGGCATCATGGAGCTTGTCAACCACACCAGGATGAACTTCTCCAAGGGGAGCCCGTGGAACTTCTTGAACGCAGCGAAAGCAAAAGGAGCTGCCCCCAACGCACAAACGGTGCTTAATACATCCTTGGGCAATTCATTGCGCAGCAGGAAGTACAGCAGCACTGAAACGGCCACCGCTACAGCGGCACAGAGGAATTGCCGCAGGGACAACCCAAAGAACAGTTTCTCGGTGTATTCGGAAATGTTTTTGTTGATTTTTACCTCCATGCTCATGAGTTACCACCTGGCTTTCTATTGCTGGGCTTGGGCGTCTCCGTCCATTCCGTCAGCTCAGCTGACAGGGTGAACTCGCCGGCGATGGTACGCACCTTAAGCTTCGTTCCGTCCTTGGTGGAAATGACCATGGCCAAAGCGCCGGTAAACACGTCGACGTCCTCCGGCAGGTCTTCGTCATCATCGCCGCGCTCGATGATGTGGAACTGCACAGCAACCTCCCAGGGCGGTTGTTCATCGCTGCACAGCCTCCAGGTGGGCTTCTCCTTCTTGGACGGCTTCTCAGGCTTTTTAGGAAGTCTCATTGTAAACATATTAGGTCCTTTCCAGGGTTTACAGCCCCGTCATCTTATGCATCAATGCGTCAGTTCCTTTGATGGAGATAATCAGGATAATCATGTTAATGCCGACGCCGGTCACATACGACCAGATCATATCCAAAGCATCTTTATCTGGATTTAGGATCGGCGCTGTGGCAAATGCCGTGTAGACGATACAGCCGATGGCGATGATCGCGCCTTCCAAACAGACGCCAGCATAGGATTTAAGGAAGGTCGTTGCATGGCGAGAGGTGCTCTGCCCTGCGAAAGCTGATAAGGCAATGGGCACAAATGCCGTATACATAAAGAGCTTAAAGAAGCGGCTGTAAACTGTGATCAAGATGATAACCGCACATACTTGGATACCCAATGCACAGAGCAACGCAACAGGCCAAATTTGCATAGCGCCAAGAAAATCTAGCCCCGAAATCTTCGTCACAAGCTCCTGTGGCACTGTCAAACCATCCGTGCCGGTTATAGAGTTTGCAACCAACTTGATGATGCCGGCAGCGATAGAGAATATCGCTGTCATGAGCTCCATTCCGTGGGACACCAAATATTGAGCAACGGCATATCGGACAAATACCTTGACCGCCACCTCCGGGCGCTTCAGCTCGGCCAGACTCGTCAGTTGCTTGGAGAGATCGAAGGTGAAGAACAACACCAGTAACCCCATGGCCATGGACTGCAGCGCACCATTTACATTGGCCATTACACCCCAGATGCCGCCGCCATTGAAGTTTTGCGGCGACGTCATCAGCAAGCCCATGATCGACGCAAGGTTCTTATTCCAGGAGTCCAGCGCCGCCTGCAAAATCTGAACAATACCGTTCGTATCCATATCGAGCACTCACTTTCCAGCGGCAGGGTAGTGTGAACTACCCTGCCGCACATAGTCTTACATCGCGCCGATCAGTTGCAGAATCTCCTTGGCAAACACGATCAGCAGCGCGCCGGCGATGATCAGGAAGCCCTGCATTCTTTGGCTGGCGTCGTGGTTGGAAAACGACATGCCGATCTGCACAACGCCCCACAGCGTGGCAAGGATGCCCACGGTCCGTACCAGGGTAAAGATGTAGTCGGACAGGTTCGTCACGACAGCCACGGGATCTCCTCCAGCAGCCGGAGGAGCAGCAAACGCTACAGTGGGCAAGAGCATCAGGACGATGGCAAACAAAAGAGCAAAGGTGCGAATGGTCTTGGAAATCCTTTTCATGGGGCAAACCTCCAGTTATATTTTGGAATATGAAAAAGGCAGCTTCCGCTGCCTGGGTTGTTGAGCGCTTAGCTCGTATTCACTTGTCGGTCTTATCCGATTTGGGTTTGGCCATGGGCTGCCGGTAATACTCACCGGTTCGCTTGTCGTAATGGTACAACGTCAGAAGGATACTGTGTTCGGAGCAGTAGCGGATCACCGTCGTAAGCGCCACAGATAGCCCGGTTACATACAGGTCCAGCCCCGTACAGTCCTTCAGCACTTCATGGGCGGTAGAAGCCAGGCCGACCAGGTCCGTGGGATCTTTCACGACGCGGGGATAGATATGGCCTTCTACGCCAGGGACATTGTGCCGGCCATCACAAAGGCTAAGACGCTTCTTCATACTCCAGATCCTCCGAAGTGATGAAGTCAAAGTCCTGCGTTGCATCCAGCCCCTTGTAGGTCTT
This sequence comes from Bacillota bacterium, assembly GCA_023410875.1. Classification (GTDB taxonomy): domain Bacteria; phylum Bacillota; class Clostridia; order Christensenellales; family UMGS416; genus JAEYRA01. Next base: position 22,430 of record JAEYPH010000076.1, read on the forward strand.
GAAACGGTAGTTGGGCTCCTGGTTGCCTCGATACTCCTCATACCGATACGGTGCAGCGCCTCCCTCCTGGATCATCTTGATGCGCGGATGACGCCAAACGTCGTACTTCAGATCCATGACCGGGCGATCCCCGCGGATGAACAGCAGCGCATTTTTGTTATCCAACATACGCACTTCGCCGGGCGTCATGAGCTCGCGGCCAGATCGCTGGTCATTGGTGGAAAAGCTCCCCTGGCGGCCGCGGGTGTGACCATAGGTGTTGGTGTCCAGGGTTTCCTTATCCAGCAGCTTGGAGATGTACTCGAACGTGCCAGGCTCGTTGCCGCCCAGGTAAAGCAGGGTATCACAGTTGCCTACAAGGCTTTCCCAGTCATCCTTAAACAACGCTTTGAGCTGGGCCATGGCCTGGATGATGATGTTGATGGAGATCTCACGGCTGCGGCATGTGGCAAGTATCTTGCCAAACTCATCCGGCAAGGCGACATTGGCAAACTCGTCCATAATGCAGCGCACGTGCACCGGCAGGCGACCACCATATTCAAAGTCGGCCTTGTAGTAGAGTTCCTGGAACGCTTGGGTGTAGAGCATGCCAACAATGAAGTTCATGGAAGAATCGTTGTCGGGGATCAGGCAAAACAGTGCGGTCTTTTTCTCGCCCAGGGACCCGATGTCCAGCTCGTCGTTGCGCATCATCCGTGCAATCTGCGGCTGCAGGAAGCCGCCCAGGCGAACGCCCACGGAGATCAGGATGGACTTGGCGGTCTTTCCTGCAGCCTGCTTGAATCGACGGTAAAACCGAACTGCGATGTGATTCCTGTCCCTACGTTCCAGTTGCTTGAACAAAATATCTAGGGGGCTCTCGGCGTCCTCGTCCTCTTCTTTTACCTGTGCGTAGTCCAGCATCTCCATGACCATTGGCCAGTTCTGCTCGTAGGGAGGCGCTTCGTGCCAAAGGTAAAGCATGAGCGCCTGCAGGAGAGCGATCTCGGCTTTTTCCCAAAATGGATCGGCGCTGCTGGTTCCCTTGGGTGTCGTGTTCCTCACCAGATTCGTCACAAGCTTCAGGACATCGGTGCCAGACCGGATGTAGACGAAAGGGTTATACCCGAAGGAGTTCTTCAGGTTGATCAGATCCAGCACCTTCACGTCATAACCCTGGGCGCGTAACATGCCCCCGGTGCTACGTAGCAGTTCTCCTTTGGGGTCAGTAATAATGTAAGAACAGTTGGCTTGCATGAGGTTGGGCCGGGCGAAGAACATGGACTTGCCGCTGCCGGCACCGCCTATGACCAGAGTATTCAGATTGCGCCGGTGCCGGCGGGTGTCCATACCCATGCGGACATTCTTGGTGATGATGATCTCCGGCTCCCGCTGCCATCTCGTTTGCAACCGTGAGTATATCGGCTGTTTGCCGAGTATGAAGCTCAACGGTAGCAGCAGAAGTCGCCGGAGGATACGTTTGCTTCCCTGGTATTTCCGGTTCAGCCGCTGGGTGTCTCCCCACTTGGCGCTGCCGTATTCCTCCCCGGGGCGTTTGTTCTTGCGGCTGGATACATACAGCAAGACGGCAAATAGGCCAGCTACAAGGCCGCCAAGCAGAGAGCGTGGTGTTTGGTCTGTCCAAGTGATGTGAAATGGGTTGGCCATGGCGGTCTGCATGCCAGCAATGATCTGGAACAGGTTCTGGCCCTTCTCATAGGTCTGCGCCAGCAGAGCGGAAAACCACAAAGCGGCCAGCAAAACGATGACAGCCATAACCAGCGATGCGGTGGTAGATTGCGAACTGCGTTTCATCTCATCGCTCCTTGCTATCTGTTACGGCGTATAGCCGCGTACCGGCGCGGTCGGGGGTGACGGCCAGGGCCGACATGAATTTGAAGGCTTCGCTTGCTTCATTGGAATCCTGATTCAGCGTCTTGTGCCACTTCATCAAGGCCTGCGTGAGTGTTTCAAACTCGACACGGGTGAATTTCATTTTGACGCCTTCGCCTCTCTGGGCAAGGCGAGAAATAAGCTCGTCCACCACGTCAGTGAAACCCTGTCGAGACAGCAGATCGTCACGGGCATGGTTCAGAGCCTTGATCGAAAAATGTATCTGCTGAAACGTGAAAGAAAATTTCCGGATGGTTTTTTCAAACATGCTTACTCCTTTCTACAAGGGGAGCGCCAGGCTGACACAGCGGCGCCACCTTGGAGCGCCGCTGTGCCCAAGTCGTGTGAGTTACCGTTCCATCTGGCTGGATCTTCGCTTTGGAACGGGAGACGGTATTCCATCAGGATCATACCGGCTGGGATCCGCGCCGGGCTTGTCCCAGCCGAACATGCTGCCAAAGAGCATGGCGTCGGCCTGAGCCTTGCACACGCCGATGCTGGCGTTCAGCTCGATGAGCGGGATGGTAGGCTGCGGCGCAATGCGGTAATACCCACTCTCACCGCGGACGATTCGGACGATTTCGCCGTCTGCCTCCAGCTTGCCAAAGCAGTATTCCGGCAGACCTTCCGCGAATTTGGTTTTCTCGGGAGCAGGCTCGTATCGTGCGCCTAACTGCTCCATCCGTTCGGCAAATTCGCAGATGTGGTAGACATTGCCGCCGATGCTGGTATGGCAATCGTCCAAGAACGTGCAGGTGCGTGTCAGCGTCCCACGACCGTCGCCGGGCGGGTAGATGATGTTAATGGCCCCGCCGTCCGGGATGCGGAACAGTACCCTGTACTCACTGTCAATGAAGCGAATTTCTCTTTCGTTGCTGCTCATGGACTCTCCTTAAGAAGGACAACGGGTACCCCGCTGTCCTTCGATCATGATTATGGTTGTGGCTACCTCTCAGGCTGCTCCCGCTTGGGCGGGTGCAGCGTCAGTTCCATCCGCTCGGCGATGCTCAGCGCTTCAGATCTGGCATCGTTGAGCAGGCCCTGCTTTGTCTTGGGGCCCAGCTTGTCCTCAAAGTCGGCCAGGGTTGCAAAGGTGAAGCTCTCCACCTCGACGCCGTATTGCCGGCAGACCAGATAGGCCGCGGCCTCGCTGACCACCACGACCTCCGGATCGTTCTTGCCGACGATGGAGCTGTCGGCGTGAGCCATGGCGCGGGCGATGGCTATGAACGCCGTCGTATCCTCCAGTTCCGGGTTGACCAGGATGACCCGCTCCGAAGGTGAGAACGCGGCCGCCACGCTCTTGTCCAGGTTTGCATCGACTTCCACCGGTACAGGACTGCGGCGCAGCAGCGCGTTCAGCAGCTTGCCCACGTCCGGGCTTGCAACAGGGGCCAAGTCCTCCTGGGGCTCCCTGTAGGCGCTGGTCTGGCTGATGTCGAAGGCCGTGGTCACGCGGAAAGCCACGGCCTGCTGGCCATCGGTCTCACGGGTATACGTGACCGGTGTCAGGATCTTGAAGCCGTGCTCACCGGTGTTGACCGACACATTGCGCTCTTTCCAGCCCTCGAAGGTGTCAACCTCGATGGCGTCGGGTCTCTGCGCGCGGATCAGCAGCACATTGCCGGCGCGATACTTGGTGAAACGACTCTGCAGGTCCAGAAACCGCTTCATTTCATCGGGGCTGGAAAAGACTTCCGTTACAGAAGAATCGGCCAGCTCCAGGACCTCCTTGAGCTGGTTCTGCTTCTGCTCCTTCCATGCGTCCTTGTCGAAAGTGCTGTCAGAGCGGCTAGACTTCCGGGAGTTTTGCTCCTGGATGGCATTCATCAGGTTAGCGTTCATTCAAGATACTCCTTTCAACGCCCTTCAAAGGCACATTGGCAAGGTGGTTTTGGACATGGAAGTCGATTTTATGGGCTATAGATTTCGCAGCATCCGCTGCGGCCTCCAGATTAGCCATTGCGCTGCTCTCATTGCTACCCTGCAGATATGAGGCCACATCAATCTGGATGCGATCGGCAGGAAGGCTGCAGTGCTCGGCAATAACTTTTGCATGGAACTGGGCCAATGGCTCGATCTCCTCGCGCCGATAGTCACTCCCGCCAAAGAAGTGCATGTGTGCATGGTACCCTTCGGTGGCCAGGGCAAAGAACAGATCAGTGTCAGTTATGCCGACCGGAAGGTCTATCGCCCGATCTTCCGGACTGTACAAAGCCTTTCGTACAGTAGGGCTGAATCGAATCTGCGTCATCTCTGAGGGAATGGACTCTGCCAACGTCATGTTCATCTCCCGCAGGATCTCGGAGCCCTCGGTGGGGCTGATCGGCAGCGGCTCTCCGGCGGTGAACTTCTCATGAATGGCCGATCCGGAGGCTGCCTGTCGATCTCGTTCAGCCAGGACATCCATAAGGGTTCTACGCTGGGGCGTATCCTGATCGGGTTCTCGGGCTTCCAAACGCATCCTGGCATTTTTTACGTCTGCCTGCAGGCTGGTAAGTGTGGCCGAGACTGACGGCGGGAACTCAATAGGGATGCTGGGGCGATCTATGGCAACTGTGCTGGGATCAGTCATAGCCTCCGCCGAAATGGTTGTTGATCTGCCGGAAGCGGGCGCGGACGGATTTCCTACTTCCGGGTTCGTAGGGTTGATCGCTTTCCCCTGGTAGGTCACCTCGGGGTCGATGGAAGCAATCTCTACACAAGCGATCTTGGTGGATTCCAGAACGCGGTTCACCAGAGCGGCGTCTTCAGTTTTGATGAAGATGTCGCATATGCCGTTTTGCTTGTTCTTTTGCTGTAAGGCATTGAACAGTATTCCATACTGTTTCGCAGCCTGGGCGAACTCTTTGAAACGATTCTGGGGGACCTGGATCACCCGCATGGGGCGGCCCTCCCGCAACATGCGTTTCAGGCTCGTCGCGCCAGCCCATTTCTTTTCATCCTTGAGTAACGCAGCCAGCAAGATGGCCAACTCCTTGGCACCTTTGCCGGCTAGTTTAAGAAGGACTTCGGCCCCCTCGAATGTATACTTGATGGTTTGGCCTACAAGCAGATTTGCTACTTCGGATTCAGCGGCCATGATCGATCACTCCTTTGCGTTTTTGCGCCTCTTGCCGGCGCTGACGTTCGTCTTCTCGGACTTGATCAAGGTGATCTCGCATCTGCCCGGATGTGGTCTCGATCTGTTCGCACAGCTTTACCTCCTTTCTCACTTCCTTCATGGCTTGCGTGATTTCACCAGCTCGTGCGGCCCACTCAAATGCGTTTACTGGGTCGCTAGACTGGGATTTGGCCGTATATGCTTTCTGACGCTGTGTGGTTAGCGCAGCCAGCCGGGCTTGCGCGTCCTGTTTGTGGACCTGCAGCTGTGGCAAGGTGTCGATACGGTGCTCGTTTAGCAGCTTTGCCTGGGCGACATACCGGTCCAGCTTGCGCAGATCCTCACGCAACAAAAAAGCCGCCCTGCCGGACGGCTGCGGGCGTCTGCGGATCACTCCCAGGCGGTATAGGTAGTGGAGATACAGGGCTCGAATGCCCTTGATCTGGCCTTTCTTGTAGGCCACGCGCCGGCTGCGGATTCGCAGCACCAGGAACGTGGTTCGGGTGCCATACTCTACAGGCAACACCCGATGCGGTGTCCGACGATCTCCCAGCTCCCGCAGCCGGCGCTCGATGTCCTCCTCGGTATACCCTGGCCCCAGGGAGCGCAGGCGGACGAAACGCTCCTTGCCCGGTGGCTTAATCGCGGTGTGTTTGACGTTGGTTTTCATCGTGTAGCCCATCTTTTTCATCTGGGCCATGAACTCGCGTGTATTTTCGGAACGACTGATGGCGTCGTCTATGTCGCGGCGGATCAGCGACCGCCACGAATCTCCCCCTTCCTTCTCAGCTTGCCATTCAGCCCTGGAACGCGGGAAAGCCTTCTCTCCGGGGGTCTTGATAACGGAAAGTCCACACTCCTTACATAGCCGATCAGAGGTTGCGCGGAGGCCGCCGTAGTAGTCCTTGAAGTCAGCCTCCCACTTCTTGCCATCTGTAAATGAAACCGAATTGAGTACAAAGTGATTGTGAATATGAGCTTTATCCAGGTGAGTAGCGACGACGGCCTGGAATCGGGATCCCCATAACTCTTGGGCAAGTTTGACACCGATCTCATGCGCCTGTTCTGGCGTCACTTCGCCTGGCTTGAAGGACTGATATGCATGGTAAGCAATGACGCCGTTTGTCTTGCGCCAATACTCTTTGGTCGTCATCATCTGCTCCCGGGCGGTGACCGGATCGCAATTGACGCCTGAAACGAAAAGTCGCTTCTCCGTTTTGCTTGATGCAACAGCATATTCCATAACATCGCGCAGCCCCTGCTGCTCCTCTGTAGACCAGATACGGGCGTCAGTCTTTTCAGGATTCTTAGCGTACTCCACCACATGCCCTAGCCAGCCTCTGACCGCCCATATCTTGGTTGTGGCCATGGCGTCCTCCCTATTCGTTTTTTTTCAACGGCAACTCAACTGCTTGCTGGATACGCAGTACTGCATCCCTAAGAAAGGCCGCCTGACGTTTATACTCTGCAGCTTCGATGTTACCGGTGGTGTTGGCTTTGGTGGCGATCTGGTTCAGGTTGTGGCCGATATAGTGAAGTTCTTTCATCATGTTCTGGTAATCGATGGGCGGTGCCTCAATAACAGTTGAAGTGTGAATGAGATCGACAATCACAGCGGTCATTTCTTTCCGTGGAGATTTACGAACGAGATCCATCAGACGTTGGTGTGTTTGCTCGTCCACATAAAAATGCAATTGTCTTCCCTCTCTACTCATGGTTAACTTTCTCCCTCTGTGGGCTTTACACGGATCAAACCTAAAATGTTCCGAGATGACCAGGCAAACTCAAGTTCCACGATGGAACCAATAGATAAACCATCTACGTGGGAGTAGTCGTTGCTTGGATATGTGTTACATGAAATTTTGCTTCCATCCGTGAGTGTGAAAAAACTAATGAGATTAGACTTATTACCCCAGACTTTCATATCCAATCTGCCAATGAATGTTCCCGGTTTCGATATCCGGCCATAAATACTTGAATCAAACCCTGATGCCTTGAATTGGGCTTGAGAAAGTGCTCTAGGTTCCTTATGATCGTCCATGCCGTCGTCCACATCCTTTCTTCTTCTCCAGTTGGTATGTCATCCTCAGGCTGCGAAGCAGCCAGGGTTTTAGGGGCTTGCCCCTAACGAGACGGGATTTGTGTGTACACAAATCCCATGCTCGCTAAACTTCTAACCCTCGGCCCCGCCCATAGAAATCCGTCCTCTTTAGAAAACGGGTCACCTTGAGATCTCGCCCTCCCGCCCCTTTGCGGGGCGATGCCCCAGCGTCGCCCGAAGGGCGTCGTTGAAGTCTATACCGGTTGGAGGAAGGATACGCTCCACCGTGTAGCGGTCGCCTAGGCGCTCCAGCAGCGTGACCGAAGCTCGATTTCCGGCTTTGTCGTTATCCAGGCACAGGCCAACACGCTTGATTTCCGGATGGTGCTCAAGATACCAATCCAACGCCAGCGGCGTGGGGCTGTCGGGCTTCTCCATAGCGACGCCGCCGATGGACACGCGATGATCGCTGCGCCAGTAGCGGCCGGCGCGCATCTCCATGGTAGCCTGGGAGAGTAAATCGATGGCCGCCTCGAACACCAATAGCCTATCCTGGCGTGGGCTCGCTGGTAGGGCAAAGCCGTACTTTTTCTCACTGCCGGGCACGTCGCGACGATAGCCGTCGATCATACCGCGCTCCATAGCATACTTGGGAGTACCATGCGCATCGAAGCCCACGAACACAACGTTATGATAGTCATAGACCCGGTTGCAGCCTTCATAAAGCCGGTTTTCGTTCACACAGATCTTGATGAGCTCACGGTCAATGCCCCGGCCCATCAGATACTCAAAAGCCCGGCGGTTATCGCTGTGGCGCAGGGGAAGCCGGAAGGGCAGACGTTCCTTTTCGACCTTTGGTGCCGCGGGGTTTCGTCCTTGCGCCGGAAGCGTGACCGATTCGGTTTCGATAAGGTGGAGCACTGCGTTTTGAAAGGTCATGCCCTTGACATGGATGAGATAATCCAGGGCTGTTTTGCCGGCGATGCCGCGGCTGAACCAGTTCCATAAACCATTGGAGATCTTCAGGCTGTCGTGGGTTCGAGTGCTCCATTCGGTGGCTGAAACGCGGACTAGTTCGTTTGGCTCGAATTGCTGGAGGTAGGACAGCAGGTCCCACTCCTTTGCACGGACTACCAGATCGGGGTGGACATAGAGGCCGCCGGTGCGGCTGACATGTGTCATGGTCATGACGATTCCTCCTTGACATAAAAAAGCACCGTTCGTCACGGTGTAAAAGCAATGTGGCTCTTCACTCACGAGTATCATCTTCATGTGTGCTTGGCGACCTTAGAAAAAAAGGGGCTCAACAAACGATCCATCGTAACAACCCCGCCAACTTGTCTTAACGCTCCTGCGCAGGTTTGCGCTTGCCAGGCGACTTCCCTCTGAGCGCATCCTTATGTATGGACAGATAGTAGCCATCAAAGCCGCCATTCGTGAGCTTGGAGAGATAAGCTTTTCTGGAAATGGCCGTGATCAACTTGTAGTGATCATTTGAGTTGGAGTTCATCAGAAAGTCATGGGAGAGCTTGACGCAGTAATGGGTGCCGTTGGGACTGTTGGGTGCGGTCATGGCTTCAAGTTCGGCGCGGATCCGCGTAGCCTCTGCTTCGATCAGTTCGGTGTTAGGCTTCATGCGATATTGCCCCATGGGTGTGCTCCTTTCAAGGCAGGAAGGGCATGCACCCCAGCGGCATGCCCTTCCTTGTTAATGGGTGTTGGTCTACCGCATCGCTTCTTTGCGGCGCGGTTTTTCTTGTTCCGTAGACAGTTCAGTAGCATCAGCTACGATAACGTTGTCTTGCCCCTTCTCATCCATCCGCAACAGCCCGTCCAGCTCGGTCAGCCTGGCCAGTTTGTCCATTAGCTCCTGCTCCTGGAGAAAGGGCTTGCCCAGTTCTTCCTGAGCGCTTCGCATCTGTTGCTCCAGTGCAGCCAGTTCATCCCGGCTGCGCTGCAAGTAACTTTCCAGGCGTTCCGCAGCATGCTCAATGCGAGAGATATTTCCCTGCACGTCCTTACCCAGCACAACTCTGTGGCTCATGGAGCCCTTCAGATCCAGCAAGAAGTCATGGGAGAAGGCGTCAAAGGAAAGCCAGAGCTCAAAACCCCGGTAGTGTCCTACCCGCAGGGCATCTTTCGCATCGGGTCTTACCAGCTGGAAAGACGTAAGCAAAGCCTGGCCGGCGTCCTCGCGCTTGGCATATTTGTGTCCCATCACCTCCATCGCAAACAAGTCTCTGTCCTGGGCGTAGCCGGCAGGCGTCTCAGCGTCCCGCCGGGCGATGTCGTCCTCATAGCCGCGGATGCGCTCCTGCAGCGCGAGGATCTCCTTGGGGAACGTGTGCCGCAGCCGATCCTCCATGCGGTACTGCTGGCTGTTGTGACCGCTCTTGAGCAGCTTCAGCCGGGCGATCTCCACATCCAGGTCCATGCGCTCCTTGATCAGCGGAGACCCAGCGGCCAGCGCCTTGACCTCCGCATAGGACAGCGCCACGTCGTCGATGTCCTCCATGTGACGCACCGGGGACTTGCTGGTCATGATCTGTGAGATGAAGCGCTGTTTTTGCTCGACCAGCTGATAGGAGTAGGCATCAAAGGTGCCTTCGGTGACATACCGATATACTGCTACTTCCTCATTGGTGTTGCCCTGGCGTAGAATGCGCCCTTCCCGCTGCTGCAGGTCGCGGGGCCGCCAGGGCACGTCCAGATGATGCAGCGCCACCAGGCGCTGCTGCACGTTCGTGCCAGCTCCCATCTTGGCCGTGGAGCCGATCAGCACCCGCACAGCACCACGGCGCACCTTGGCGAACAACTCATCCCGCTGCTTCTGATTCTTCGCGTCGTGGATGAAGGCGATCTCTGCGGCCGGAACGCCACGGGCAATCAACTTATCCTTGATGTCCTGGTACACATTGAAGTCGCCGCCTTCTTTCGGCGTGGAAAGATCGCTGAACACCAGCTGCGTGAGCTTCTTCTGTGCACCGTCCAGATAGATGCGGTGGACGTTCTCAACGCATGCATTGACCTTGCTGTCGGGATCGTCGGGTAATGCCGGGTTCATCAGCCGCTGATCCAGCGCCAGCAGCCGTCCGTCGCTGGTAATCGTGAGCATGTTGTCTTCGTTGGGCTCCACCAAGCGCTTGCGCACCAGATCGGCCCGTTCGGCCAGGCCAGCGACCATCTCCTTCTGGAACGCTGAAGGCTGCAGAGCAACGTTTATGACCTTACCAGTCTTGAGCTTGGGTACCGGCAGGTTGAGCATGTCCGCGGTCTGGATATCGGCGGCTTCCTTGAAGAAATTCATGAGCTCCGGCAGGTTGTAGAACCGGGCAAACCGGGTCTTGGCCCGATAGCCAGTTCCCTCTGGAGCCAGCTCGATGGCCGTCACCGTCTCTCCGAAGGTACTCGCCCAGGCGTCGAAGTGTTGCAGGCCGCGGCGTTCCAGCTCGTCGTATTGTAAGTACCGCTGCATCGTGTATAATTCTGTCATGGAGTTGGAGACCGGCGTGCCGGTGGCAAACACGGTGCCCCGGCTGCCGGTCAACTCATCCAGGTATCTGCACTTCAGATAAAGGTCGCTGGACTTCTTAGCTTCGGTCTGGGAGATACCGGCGACATTTCTCATTTTTGTGTACAAGAATAAATTCTTAAAGCCGTCCGCCTCGTCAATGAACTGCCGATCCACGCCCAGTTGCTCGAAGGTCACCACATCGTCGCGGGGTGAATCGCTGAGCGCCTTCAGCCTGGTGGACAGCGTCTTGCGGGCTCGCTCCAATTGCTTGATCGTGTAGCGCTCGCCCTGGTTGCGGCGGATCTCTTCAATGCCGTCCACGATGTCGTCGATCTGTTGCTGTATCATCTCCTTTTCTCGCTGCTGGGACACCGGTATGCGTTCATATTGGCTGTGCCCCATGATGATCGCGTCATAGTCACCGGTGGCCACGCGGGCACAGAATCGCTTACGATTCCCTTTCTCAAAGTCCCGTTCCGTGGCCACGAGGATGTTGGCATTTGGATACAGCCGCAGATACTCGGCGGCAAACTGGCCGGTCAGGTGGTTGGGTACCGCATACAGGTTCTTGTTGATCAGGCCCAGTCTCCGGGCCTCCATGCCGGCGGCTATCATCTCGAAGGACTTGCCGGCGCCGACAACGTGGGCCAGCAGCGTGTTGCCGCCATACAGGCATCGGGCGATGGCGTTGATCTGATGGGGTTTCAGAGCGATCTCCGGGTTCATGCCGGCAAACTGGATGTGCCGGCCGTCGTATTCGCGGGGTCGTATGCAGTTGAAGCGGTCGTTGTACAGCCGTACCAGCTTGTCCCGGCGGTCGGCGTCCTTCCAGAGCCAGTCCCGGAAGGCCTCCTTGATCTGGGCCTGCTTCTGCTGGGCCAGCAAAGTGTCGTTCTGGTTGAGAACCTGCTTCTTCTTGCCGTCAGCATCTTCGTAGTAGTCATAAACGCGCACATCCCGCAGGTTCAGTGTGTCCTCAATGATGTGGAATGCGCTGGCCCGCGAGGTGCCGTAGACTTCATTGGCTTGGATGTTGTTGAAGTTTATGGTCTTGCCATCGATGTGCCACTCCCCGCTATGGGCCATATAGTGCACCTTCATCTTGTAGTGCAGATAGCTTGGCACCTTCAGCAGCTCGCCCATGAATCTGTAGATGTATTCCGTTGGTACCCATGTAGCACCCAGGCGCACGTCGATTTCATCGGGCTGCAGGTCCTTGGGCTGGACCGCTTTCAGGGCTTCCACGTTCTCCGGATAAAGGCCTGTGACGGCGAACAACTTCTCGGCCACAGCCAGCTTGTGCCGGACGTCGCCGGACAGGTACGCATCGGCGGTCACCCAGTGCTCGGTGGGCTGCCCATTCAGAGCATCGGTCAGCTTCGGGCGATTGATCAGGATGTAGCTGTCCCGCGCGGCCTTGGGAGCTCCCGGCTCAAAGTACTTGTCCGCTTCGGAACTCCATAAAGGTGAGATGTCCCGGAAGATGACTCCCCGCAATTCTGCCGTCAGCGCGTCCGGTTCCATGCCGCAGAGCTGGCACATAAAGGAGATATCCACACGTCCCTTCTCCCCAATGGACACCGCCAGCGCTTCGCTGGCTGTCCCCACAGAGGTGACGGCCTGGCGGCGGCGAATGGTCCGCTTTGTGAACATATCAGACTTGCGCAGCAGCTTGCGCTCTTCGTCGAGGATCTCAAGGGAACACAGGAGATAGTACCCATCGTCCTGATCGAAGACGGCGGCATTGGCACGGCTGTCGATCAGGCCATGCTTTGCTGTAAAGACATCGTACATGCGGTCCAGCTGACGCTGGCCAGCGACGATGTCCTCGTCGGCGGCGTCATGCAGCTGCATGTCCATGAGCTCCCGAACGTGGTCCCGCAAGGCTACCATGCCCTTCGCCCGCTCCAGCTCCGTGGGGCCCAAGGGCCTATGGGTCATAACCTCGTTCTCGCGGAAATACGCCTGGCCATCCACCATGGTGAAGCTGTAATTGCGCACCCGTGGATCTGCCGGCAGCTGGGTCTCAATATCGGTCTTGGCCGGCTTCTCCTGTGCCGGCGTGTATGTGCCGGCGATGTTTTGGATCGCTTCCTGTAGTTGGTCGGCCAGGTTCGCTCCAGCGATGGGGAGGCAAGCCGTGTCATTGCGGTTGCCGTACATGCTGTCATCCCAGGCCATGGTGCCCAGCACCATCTCCGGGTGGTCGATGAAATACTGGTTGACCGGAACGCCGTCGCTGGTGGTGCCCAGACGTAGCCAGTCGGGATCGGTGACAACAGGCCGTTCCCGCACCTGCAGGAACAGGATGTCGCTGGTGACTTCCGTGCCAGCACTGGCCTTGAATGCCGTGTTGGGCAGCCGGATGGCTCCCAGCAGCTCCGCCCGCTGGGCGATGTACCGCCGCACCTCCGGGCTTTGTTTGTCCATGGTGCCCTTGGAGGTGATGACGGCCACGATGCCGCCGGCTCGGGTCACATCCAGGGACTTGGCGATGAAGTAGTCGTGGATCAGGAAGTTCAGCTTGTCATACCGCTTGTCGTTGACCTTGTAGGAACCAAAGGGCACGTTGCCGATCACGAGATCCATGGAACCGTCCCGGTATTGCGTCTCCTCAAAACCTTGGATATAGATGCTGGCACTGGGATACAGCTTTCGGGCGATGAGGCCGGTGATGGTGTCCAGTTCCACGCCACTGAGCCGGCTGCCGGCCATGGACTCCGGCAGCATGCCGAAGAAGTTGCCGACGCCGCAGGCGGGCTCCAGGATGTGTCCACTCTCAAACCCCATGTTGGCCACAGCCTCAAAGATGGCACGGATCACCGTGGGGTTCGTGTAGTGGGCGTTCAACGTTGAGCCGCGGGCCATGGCAAACTCTTCCGGGGTCAGCAGCTCCGACAGCTCCTGGTATTCTCTCTTCCAGTCGGCGTTCTCGGCATCGAATGCCTGGGGCAAGCCACCCCAGCCAACGTACTGGGCCAGCACGGCTTGCTCCTCGGTGGTTGCCTGACGCGCTTCATCCGTCAGCCGCTTGACCAGCCGGATAGCCTCTATGTTGCGGCCATACCGGGTCTTGGCACCGCCTTCGCCCAGATGATCGTCGGTGATGCGGTAGTTTTCGGCCCGATAGATTGGTGGCTCTGGCAGATTGTTGAAGTAGGCTGCGGGATGGACCGAAGGCTCTCCGGAGATCTCCGGTGCATTGTCTGCTATCGCCGGCTCACTTCGTTCTTCATCGCCGGCCTGGTGCTCGGCTGGAGCTTCTACCGGCTGGGAAGAAGATTCATCTGGTTCGCTTGCCGTGTCATCATCCAGGACGACATCCATGGATTCGTCGTCAAGATCATCCATCCCGGCGTTCTCAGGAACCTGCTCGATCTCGCCGGCGCTGTTTGCTTCCAGCCATTCCGCGTAAGCATGGCGCTCATCGTCATCACGGAAGATCGTTCCTGTGCCGATCAGCTTGCTGAGACGAGCAGCGACTTTGGCCCATGTCAGCTTGACCAGGGCGTCTCCTTTCTCCAGCTTGAAGCCCTTGGAATCATGGTTTTCCCAACTTCTGTACGCTCCGGAAACTGCATGAGAGCTTCCGCCTGTTCCGGCATGAAACCGAAGATAGGACGCCTTGGCCTCGGCAGAAGCCTGGGCTGTATACTCACGCAGGCGGGAAAAGAAGAATTCCGTTCCGATTCCCAACCGCCTGACGATGCATGTGTCTATCTCATCATCGGTTATGAATGTTCCCGGTTGCGCCGGGAAAGGATCACTTGCACGGTACGCACGGTGTTCTATGCCGAGATCACGAATGTCAGAAATGAGCCGATGAATGGGATACATAGGGCGAAAACGAAGCAGGGATCGGTCTTGCTCGTAATCCACAAGGAAGGTCATAAGCTTGTCGATATAATCGGCACGGACTTCTGTATGTGCAAGCAAACCAGCTATGCGCGCTTTTGCGTCGGGGAACCCGCCGTCGAAGTCCTCTTCGCGGAATGGGCTGGACTGCATTTCGCGCTCCAGGAAGATCAGCTTTTCCGCAGTTTCTGTTCTGGCGAAGGCATCCAGGTCGTCCAACACAACCTGCGGGGCATATACACCGGCTTCCAGCAGCTGTCCGATGCGCTCTGCCGCCTGCTCCCAGGTAAGGGACTGGGAGATCCCGTTTCGTGCGGTGGCGCCGCGGGCGATGCGGATTCCGCGATCATCGAACCAGGCTGCAATCTTGGCTCCGTTGTAGATGATGCCATTACCGCAAGGATTCCGCGGCAGGAACTGCTCTTTGACAAACGCGGCATTCTCCGCTGTGCTCTTTCCCAGCTGGTACCAGTAGGCAATGTATTGCTTGCCGTATCTCTCGTTCATTTCGGCGCGCAGAACAGCGTCAAGGATCTCCTGCGGCATAGAAAAAGCGGAGGGTAGATGTCCCTCCGCTTGATCATTCTTTTCCTGTAGCTGCTGGAAGAAGCTTACTTGTAGATCAGCTCCCGGTAGATGACTTCCTCGGCCTGTGCTTTGAGGTTGTTCATGTGGCCGGCCCATTCCACCGGCTGCGTGCCCCGGTCCGGGGCCGGATACTGCTGCTGGAGCTGTTTCATGAGTATTTCCAACATCGCTTTGGATTCGTCCTCTACCTGCAGAAGATGCGCTTTCAGCTTCCCATCTCCCAGCAACAGCTCCCATTTGATCGGACGATTCTCCTTTAGAAACCGCTCCCGCATCCGTCCGTATTTGCCCAGGGAGCGGGCTTCCACTTCTGGATCGATTCCGGTCACCACGTCCGGGTACAGCATCCCATCCGGTCCCTCGGTGTACGTCACGCCCCATTCCTCGGCCAGTGATTTCTTCTCGCTTTCCATTGCTCTCGCTCCTTTCAATACTCTTGATGGTTTGTTCGACCTGCCTCAGCACCTGCTCGGAGGATCTTTGAACTGCTGATCCCATAGACCGGATGACTTCCTGCGTGTTGAAATCCCCCAGATGAGTGAAGTCATCTTGCCCCAAATAGTCGTTGGGGTCAAGTCCAATTCTGGCAAGGACGACATGCTGAATGCTGGCTATGAGGAGCTGGCGCATGAAGACCCGAACCCCGTGGATGTCCAGGTCTTCAAGGAAGCTGCCGTCCTTGGCGGCCATGACTTCCGGCAGGATTGCCGGAAGCGCGTTCTCCGTGGCACTCTCCACGGCTTGCAATACCGCGTCGCTGATGTTCCCCGCGCGGATGCCGTAAGAACTGTTCATCGCGGTCACCACCGGCTCGGCATGCTCCGGACGATACTGCCAAAGATCGGGCATGGGGTAACCGTGGGTATCCTCTACATCAAAGACAAAGCGCATACTGGTGCTGCCGCCGGCTTGCACCAGCAGCGGGACTCCCCGTGTGCCGGCGTTGACATAACGGCCCAGCCTGTTCCAGACGTTAATCTGGGCTACAGCGGTCGCATGGGGCCGGTAGGAGTGAATCAGCAGGATGTCATTGAAACTGTATTTGTAAAACTGTGCGACCGCATTCAACGTATCGCGCCAGTTTGGTATGTTCTTGGCCGCACACAGGGCCGCGTCGTGCATCTGCTCGGTGATGATTTGTAGCTTGTTGGTCATGTCGAGTTCTCCCTTAACGTTCTTCATCATCCCTGTATCGGTATCGGAGAGTGGGGCTTCTGGCCCTCCTGTTATCGTTTTCTCTCCATAGCTTCAGGAACTCTTCCTCCATCCTGGATACCGGCATGGACGGATGGGCGTAACCGGAAACGTCCAGGCCGCGCCTGAGGCCACGCCGCACCATGGTCATCTGTTCCCACGCCATGTCGCACCGAGCGTAGAAGGAAACATCCAGGCCTCCCATCATGCCGATGCGGATCTCGCTCATCTGCAGGTGATTGAAGGCGGTGCTGGCATAGACGGACACGTCAATGCCGGCCTCCAAACCTAGCCGGATCTCCCTCATCTGGAAATCCGTGTATTGTGGGTTCGCGTAGATGCTCACGTCAATGCCATGTTTTTTACCCCGGATGATCTCATGAAGCTGCTCAGAGGTAAATCCTTGCCTGTCCTTGTCCTGACCCATATTGGGCACCTGCTTTCCGCAAAATATCAGCGCTCTGCTCCCGGTGCGGGCTGTTCCTTCTTCTCCAGTCGGTGTATCCGTGCCAGGCTCTTTTTTGCCCAGGAGGGCATCTTCTCCGGGTCCAGGATCCCGATGACCTGATGACGTTCCCAGTGAGCGCTCTGGCCATCTGCCAGGCTTGTAGCGTAGACAGCCTGGCCTCGCGCACCAGGCGTACATCCATTTCCACTCGTGGCCAGATACAGCTGTTGTGACGGGTGGCGGTATACATGAGCGAGATAGGCCGGGCTCAAAACGATGACCTGATGTTCGTACACTGCCTGTTGGCTGTCCGGCAAACAATCCTGCTCGTCGAAGAACGGCTTCTTGTTGTCCTTGCACCCGCGACCAGCCAGCTGCTCTTTGTACTCCAGCGCCTTTGTCTGGATCGCCGTACCAAGGTCGGCGAGGGATGCCAGATAACTGCCGTAGTAGTGGCCCCACTGGTAATCGGTCTCGTTGAAGCACGTCCAAACAACGTAGGGCGTAATTGGGTTGTTCAGATTCTCGCCCAGGACGATCTCCGTCTTGGGTGTGACTTTTACGGCTTGGATGATCTCATACCCGCCGTTCCTGCGCTTTTCTTCCATATCCGTACTCCTTTCAAAATGGGCATCAAAAAAGGACATGCGCTTGGCATGTCCTAAAATGGTCTATGGAGTTATCTTTCCTGTTGGTTTCGTAGCTCCTGGGCCTGCTGCATGGCCCGTATGCGCGTCTGCAGCGCGGCTTCCAGGTACTCGGACACCATGTAGACCATTGGCATCTCATACTCGTCAGAGCCCTGGTATTGTTGCAGACATAGGTAATATCGTTCCTTATCCTGGAACTTGATATCGATGGGTGGGTATCCATGCAGCATGAGCTCATGGTTCATGAGCAGACGCCCGGTCCTGCCGTTGCCATCCAGGAAAGGGTGTATGCTCTCAACCCGGAGGTGGAACAACGCCACCCGCCTTACGATGTGCTCCTGGGTCAGCGTGGTGCGATAGTCAGCCAGCAAGCGTTCCATGAGCCGCGGTACGCTATCGGCACTGGGCAGCTCCACGTCGGCACCGCTGATATAGACATCTACGTCTCGGTACCGCCCACGGGCATCCTCGTTATCCAGCAACAAATGGTGGTGCGTGGCCAGGATGGTCTCCCCGGAGATGGCGACGTGTTCATCGGCCAGCCGGCGAATGTATTGGAATGCATTGCGGTGGCCCAGGACTTCCATATGACTGCGCAACGGCTTACCAGAGATCGTCATGCCGTCCTTGAGCACCATGTAGGTCTCACGCTCAGTCAGCGGATTGCCCTCGATGGCGTTAGTGTTGTAGGTGTAGCTGACGCAGAAATCATCCAACAGCCGTTCCAGCGACGCCGGTCGCAGCGGCGGCAGGGCTTTCATCTCCTTCGCCAGTTGGTCAATCCGTTCGAACATGGCCATCACATCCTTAGTGCCAGTATACCACGGGACTTGGGTTCTCTCTACCGGTTTCCAGCAACTGCGGGAAGAGAGTCTTCTTCGCCTTCAACAACCTCTAGCAACGCATCTACAATGGCCGGCTCAAACTCGATGCCGCGCCGTACGTAGATGGCATGCAATGCGTTGCGCAGCGGCCAGGCCTTGCGATAGGGACGATCATGTGAGAAAGCGTCAAACACATCAGCTACAGCGACGATCCTAGCCGAGTAGGATATGTCCACATCGGTCATACCCATGTACCCGCTTCCGTCCAGCCGCTCATGGTGCTGCAGGGCAACAATAGCGCACAGCATTCGAGCATCGTCCCTCAGACAGGGACAGCGCTCTAGCGGTAACGCTTGAATACGATCATATCCCAAGCGTCCATGTTGTCGCATGATCGCCCACTCGTCTTGGGTCAGTTCGCCGGGCTTGTTCAGGATGCTCAGCGGGATGTCCGTCTTTCCAATGTCATGCAGCAGACCGGCCATACCCAGCATGGATACCACAGAGCCGCGCAGGCCTAATGCCAACGCAATCTGCTGCGTCAAGTCTGCCACACGGATTGCATGGTCTTTGTCGTACAACTCGATATCGAATGGAGTCAATGGGTCACCTCCCTGTGCAAAAGGAAAAGGGAAGGACTGTTTTGTCCTTCCCTGTCGAGTATGTCCTATCTCATTCGTACAACCGTGATCCGGTCGTACATGTCCCCCTGAATCGTCACCGAAGAGTTGGCGTAGTCGATCATTTGCCCAAGTGGGCTCCAGCCATAGAATGCCTGCGCCAGTGTCGTGTAGGCCGTGTTGTCCGGGAACCACAGCGGTGTGAAGTGTAGCCGGCTGCCGGACGTAGATACAGGGTTCACCGGATACTCCCAGGTGATCGTGCTGGTGCTGCCTGAAGTGCTGCTCTGCACGGACATCGCTTCATGCAGTGTCGGCCACTGAACAGCCTGGCCGTAGGCGCTCTCAGGGTAGAACAGCCAGAGCATCTGCGGCCCGATCAGCTTCGTCGGCTTGTCGTAATTCGTTGATAAAGTGGTCGTAGCCGAGATCGTCACGCCAAAGCCGGATTCCATTACGCCTGGTTGGTCTGCTCTTGCGATGCGGGGATCTGGAAGGACGGTAAACACCGTGCTCAGTGTGGCCCAATAGGTCTTTAGGTTGTAGCTGCCGCCTTCCAGCCGGACCTCCTGCCAGCTATGGGAGCTGGAGGCCGTTGTTGTTGGAAGTGCCGGCACGGTCTTGCCATGTTGTTGAAAGTAGCTCTCCAGAGCCGGCTCATCGGGGTCGGCATAAGTTGGCGCCGGAATTGCTACCGCTGCCTGGCTCTTGGATAGCTGGTTATTGGACTCACTGATTTCGTTGATGAGGTTGTCGGGATCAGCCTTGATCGTAACACTCACCGTACCCGGAGAACTGGGAACCCGGAACCGGAAGACCGCCAGGTTGCTGCCATTGCCGGGAACTGGGATTGTTTCGTTGACTGTCATGGAGCCTGCAGTCAGACGCACGATCACCGAAGGTACCGGCTGGGAAGAGAGATTCGCAACCCTGGCCGAAACCAGCACCTCCATGCCGGTGTACCAATCGGTAGTATTGGCTGCTGTCACCGTCAGATCTGGCCGCAAGGCGTTGATGGTGATGCTGGCTGTCTTTGTGTTGTTGCTCTCATTGGATTCGCTGATAACCCCGGTGGCATCGGCGGTGGCCGTTAGCGTCATGGCCGTGGCCGTCATGTATTCCGGAGCAATGAAGCTATAGATCAGCGTGGTGCTGGCTCCTGCGGCCAGGCTGCAGGACTTGTCCAACGGCGAAGTCGCAGGATTTGTCATCAAGCGCGTGGTGAAGCTGCCGGCAGCCTGGTTTCCTTGGTTCATCACAATCGCTGTGACCGTCACAGTATCGCCGCTCTCGTAAGCTCCTTTGTTCGTGGTCAGGCTGGTAACGATCAGGTCAGGCTTGGCAGCCAGTACTGTTACCGACGTGCTGCGGGCATTATTGGTCTCATCCAGTTCCGTAAGCACACCAGCGCTATCGGCAGTGGCTGTCAGCGTCAGCGTTGTGGTGCTGGTGTAGAAGGGCGCGGTAATCGTCAGCGTGACGGTAGAGGTCCCCCCTACCGCTATGCTGCCCACAGCACTGGTCGTGGAGCTGCTGCCGTAAGCCAGTTTCAGGGTGCTGGCCGCTGCGGTGTCATAGCCTTGGTTTTTAACCGTGGCCGTCACTGTGATGGTGTCCCCACC
Source organism: Bacillota bacterium (assembly GCA_023410875.1). Classification (GTDB taxonomy): domain Bacteria; phylum Bacillota; class Clostridia; order Christensenellales; family UMGS416; genus JAEYRA01. The sequence continues at coordinate 42,761 of JAEYPH010000076.1, forward strand.
GTCGTAGGTGCTGGCATCGGTGATCAGGTTGGTTATCGTGAGATCCGGCAGAGCAGGCAAGACCTGGATGGACCGGCTTGCGCTGTTGTTGGCCTCATTGGACTCGGCGATGACGTTGGTGGCGTCAGCCGTCGCCGTGAGCGCAATGGTTGTGGCGGTCGTATAGGATGGCGCGGTGAAGGTGTATGTCACGGTTGCGCTACTCCCTGCGCCGATGGAGACCGGCTTATTCTGCGTTCCAACGCTGGGGCTGCTCGTAAGCCGTATCACTGCATTGCTGGCGGCGGTCTCTCCTTGGTTGGCCACCACTGCAGATGCCGTAACCGTTTCACCAGGCTTGTACTGGCTCTTGTCGGTGGTCAGGCTGGTGACTGTAAGGTCTGCGGGGCGCGCCTTGACCTGTATGGTCCTGGTGCTGCTTCCGGACAACCCATACTCGTCTGTCACTGATGCGGATACACGATAATAACCGGTGGTCAGCGCCGCCGTCGTATAGGTGTGCTTCTGGCCGCTGGCCCGTGACAGGTTTGTGCATATGGTGGTGACCTTCCCCGGAGAATCGTTGTTCAAGCCCATGTACTGCATGGAGGCGGTCAGGGCCATCGTGTCATTATTCGGGTCTGTGGGAGCAAACGTAACCACCGTCGTATCCCCGTTCTCCAGGTCAGTGGGCGAGTTAGAGATCGTGACTGCCGGCGATGCGTTGTTGAACACATAACGATAGGACACGTAGGCCGTACTTGATAAAGGAATCTCCCCAGAAGCGCTGCCGCTTATTGAATCCAGCGTGTACCGTGAGTAGGATCGAGCTGATGTCGTGTAAGCCTTCCCGCTGTAGTCCGATATGGTGTAGGATGCATCGGCCGCCATCAGCTCGCCCGTGGCTTTGTCCACATAGCGGACTACGACATTACCTCTAGGTGGTGTAATCTTAACTGTATTTAGCGCTTGGCAAGTTTGGCCGTCAATGACAAGAGCGGTGTACGTCACATCTCCCGTCGATACAACATTCACTGTTTGTCCTGATGCAGTCCAGTTGTCTGTGTTCCGAGTCCACTTGACCGTGAATGGCGAAGAGCCACCGCTGATCGTAGGTGCTTTCAAGGTCATAGTATCGCCATAGATAATACTGCCCGACACAGTTGGTTCAGACAATTGTATCTCACCCGGTATCGTGATCCTGGCCGCCTCACGTGTGTCGATGTAGGCTTCACCCGTATTGTCGTAACTGATTACCTTTAGGCTGGAGACCGGGAAGTCTGGATAGCCAGATGTCATAACATCTGCCGGTACTCTTATGTCGTACCCGCCAGTCCACGTAGCTCCAGTCGCCGAAGGGGACCAGACACAATAAACATATTTGCCGTCTGGAGATGGCTGAAGGCCTCCCGTAAGGTTGCTGTAGCGGCCTATCAAGTTTCTCTCAATAGCCGGAGATGTCAGAGAATCAACGATCCGAATCGTGTTAATGCTTCGGATATCCTCAGTCATGGCCGCTGCACAGGCATCTACCTGCGCAGAGAGCGACGCGCTGCCCAAATCTGCGCGGTAGGCCATGCGGGTGCCATCGTCGCGCGTCGAAGCGATTTTGCTCTCTGTCTCCGCTACCCGGTCAAAGTAGCTCTGCGGCCAGCTCGGGGACATCATGGAGAAATAGATCAGTTTACCGTTGTCAGCCAGAAAAGGCGACGCCTCAGCCCGAGCTGCCTGGATATAGATGTTGTTCGCCTGCTCAAAAACGTCAGGGTAGCATAGCTGCCCTTGAGACGCCGTTGGAAAACCGTCAGTAAGCAGAAGCATTACTTTCATTGCCCCAGCCCGTGCGCCCGTCGTGCTGCTAAGCATGCTTCGACCCAAGCTGATCGCCCGCTCCATGTTCGTGCTGTCGCCGGGAGCGTCGGGGTCAGGATCAGGACTGCCGTAGGTGTCCGCGGTCTCCTGCAGCGTGGCTTTCTGACTACTAGGAAGGAAATTGGATCGCTTAGCCGCGTCAGCGTTGGCTCCAGCAACATAGGCTGTCGGTCCTGTATAGGTACCGAAGGCAATGCGCACATCGGCATTGGGGATGCTGTAGAGGCTGTTTATCAGCTGGTCTGTTGCTCTGTCCAGCCAGTAATCGATTGTCTTGCCCTGGTAGGTTGCCTTGTTGGATATCGTGATATCACGAAGCAATACGATGTCGATGGGCCGCGGCTTGGTGCCGTTGTCTTTAACGGTCAGCTCTACATGAATAGTTCGACACTTATCAGTGCACCAGCTCAATGTCTTTGTCACAATGACGGAAGGATTGGCGGCCGATCGCCCGATCAGCGGAATCAGGCCCACAATGAGGATCAGCACCGCTATTGATGCTATGACGCGTCGTTGATGAAGCTTACCGATGCTTTTTAGCATTATCTGTCCTCTCCTTCCGTTTACGTCGGGCTACCAGGCACAATGTGCAAACAGCAAGAGCAAAGATCAGTACACTTTCCAGCCAATGCTTCTTCAAGAAGTCCAGCGTCGCCCTGATCGGGCATTCGGTACTGCCGGTGACTGCCTGTGCATATTCGCATGGGGTTCCGGTCTGCTCATACGGTGGGGCCGATTCTGCAGCTCCAGCAGGCGCTTCTCCTAAGTCGATGCCAAAGGCGTCCAGGTTGTACTGGCGCTTGTCAGCGAAGATCTCCAGATTGTACATCCGCTGATTATCTGGAAAGTATTCGTAGTCGCACGGTGTACCGCCGAAGTCGATTGCAGCCTGGGTTTTACACTCGCGCTCTGTGCCGTTGTAGATCTTGTTCCGGTAGTATGCAGTGATCGGTGCATCGCCCGCCGCAAGGGCAACCAGGGGAAAAAGAAGGGCCATCACGATTGTGATGGCCACTACAGCAAATATTCTGCTTTTCATGGTCTGCCTTATCTCCTTGTTTTTAGGATGTGACTGGCGAGAAGGGGCTGTAGACCTTCGACTTCCCTACCAGGCGGTATGCTCTGACTTTATAGAAGAACGTCTTTCCCGCTGGAAGCTTGGTATTGATATAGCTTGTAGAAGTGGTCTCTCCAATCTTGGTGTAGGTGCCAGCGTTGGATGTGGCGCGGTACACTTCATACTTCGTCGCGCCGGCAACTTTATTCCATACGAGTTTGACGCTGGTCGAAGAGGCCTTGATCGCGCTTATGGATGTCGGAGCCGTGGGTACAGGTTTGGCCGCAAAAACAGCGGTAAAGTTGCTGTACACCTTGGTCTTGCCCATCAACCTGTACGCCCGTACTTTGAAATAACAGGACTTGCCAGTAGGCAACTGGCCCTTGGTATATGTCGTTGACGTAGTTTCGGTTACCCACTTGAACTGCCCTTTGCTGGTGTCAGCGCGGTAGATCTCATACTTCGTCGCGCCGGCTACTGCATTCCAGGTCAGCTTCACGCTGTTGTAGGATGCGGATGTTGCTTTGGGTGCAGTTGGAACTGCCGGTACCGCAATGGCTGAGAAAGCCGGAACAAACGCCCCGTATACCTTTTTCCCGCTCACCGTGCGGTACGCCCGAACCTTGAAGTAATAGCGCTTCCCGGTTGTGAGTTTGCTGCTTGTGCTGGTGGTGCCGGCAACCGTGGCTACCCGCTGATAGGTCCCCGTAGAAGATGCGCTGCGCCATACCTCATATCCGCCTGCGCCGGTCACGGCTTTCCAGGTCAGCTTGATGCTGTTATAAGACGCTGATGCTGCCTTTGGCGCTGCAGGAGACGATGGCACCGGTATGGCTGAGACCGCTGATACAAACGCTCCATACACCTTTTTGCCGCTCACCGTGCGGTATGCCCGAACTCTGAAATAGTAGCGTTTACCGGTTGTGAGCTTGGTGCTGATGCTGCTGGTGCCGGACACCGTGGCCACCCGCTGATAGATTCCCGTAGAAGATGCGCTGCGCCATACCTCATAACCACCTGCGCCGGCCACGGCTTTCCAGGCAAGCTTTACGCTGTTATAGGATGTCGAAGCTGCCTTAGGTGCTAACGGAGTTGCCGGTACCGGAATGGCCGAGACAGCCTGCGTGAACGAACTATATACCCTGGTGCCGCTCACCGTGCGATAAGCCCGTACCTTGAAGTAATAGCGTCTGCCGGTTGTGAGCTTACTGCTTGTGCTGCTGGTGCCGGACACGGTGGCCATGCGATAATAACCAGAGCCAACGCTATACCATACCTCATATCCACCTGCACCAGACACAGCACTCCAGCTCACCTTGATGCTGTTGTAGGATGCCGAAACTGCCTTCATGGAACCGGGCGCTGCAGGCGCTATAGGCTTAGCTGTCGGTGACGCGGTGGGCTTAACTGTTGTCGTCGTAGGCGTTGCCGTTGGCCTAGTCGAAGGCTGCTGAGTCGTACTGGAGCTCGATGGCGTCGGGTCAGGGGAAGATGTGGTCTGCGTGGGCGTAGGAGTTGAGCTGGATGGCGCGGGTGTCAGGCCAGGAATATCAATCCCAAATGCATCATAATTGTACTGCCAAGTCTCATCATTCAGATTGAGATTATAGAGCTTCTGCGTTTTGCGAAGGTACTCATAATCACAGACTGCATAGATCGATTTGCCATCTACGATAGCAAAATCGTACCATGCTTGCTCCTGGCACTGCCGAATGGTGCCATGATAGACTTTATCGCGGTAGTAGGCGGTCACGATCTCTTCGTCGGCAGCGAACGCCGGCGAAGCCATGCAGATGATCAATACCACGGTCAACAGCAGTGTCGCGAATACTTGCGCCTTTCTCATCTGGAGCCACCCTTTCGCAGAGCCAATCTTCTACCCATAGTATACCATAAACACCATGAGATTACAATAAGTTGATGTAATCTAACGCTAATTAGAAACAGTCGGTTAAGGATCGATGTAGAGCACCTTCGATTTAACGGAGATGGGGATCTGGATCGCCGGAAGAACATCGGTGAGCCAGGGCAGCGGCATCGACCAGATGCCGGAAGTGTTCATCCAGCCTGTGTTGATTTCCGCAACTAGACCGCTTACTCTGTAAAGCTCTCCCCCCCCTGCTCTGCGAATCCATGTGCCTGTTGATTCTTCTTCCCAGCCGGTAATCATCAGGTTTGCTTCCAGGTCGTCCTGGGTGATCGATGCGGGTATGTCCAGATCAAGATCCCGGACATTGTTGTTGGCCATGTTGCGGTCCACCGAGACGCTGCCTGCGCGCTCCAGATCCACTTGCGCAGCCTGGTACTTGGCGTACACCAGGCTGATTGTGTATACGACCAGCGAGATCAGCATCATGGCCAGAAGAAGCAAGATAGAAAGGAGCATGGAGTTGCCCCGCTCGTTCTGCACCGTCTTCACTTCCAGTACACCTCCGACATACCCTGTGCGGCTGATCGCACCGTAACCGGTATCACGACGGGAGCGCCGGCTGCCGGCCGGAAGATCGTGATATCGACCTGTTTGGTGGCAGTCAATGTAAAGGACGTTTTGAGTTGGATCTTCTTCTCTGCTGCATCGAACCAGGTTGCTTGCCAATTTGTGGAGTCAGGCAGGACGCCTGGCGTCGTATCAAGCACCTGCTGAACTTCAGGGCCTACCCGGCCAGCGACCTCAACAGTACGAACGAGATGGCGCACCGTGCTATTCAAGCCCATCTGGGTTGTAAAGATGGGGAACAGCATCATGATGGAGGACATGAACGTGAAAACTATGAGCAGTGTCACCGAAACGTCAATGTAGGCTTCACCGCGGCGGCTCCGAACTATGTGCAGGCATCTGTTCATGACGAGCTCCTTTCAGTCTTTTGCATGTGGTTTATATAAAGGAAATCCTGTTTCCATCCTTCTCGAAATTAGAAGGGAGCCAGCCTATGCCAGCTCCCTTGGTGGTTTGCTTTAGGTCGGTATGGAACTTCAGCCGGCAGTCAGCTCTGATGTGATGCGAGCGATGAGCGAGCTGAACAAGCCAGGTATAGCAGCATTCAGGACGCCGAGAACGACACCGCCAATGAGTACAACAATCAGCACCTTCATTGCCACGTCCACAAAGCCCTCGCCGCGGTTGTTGTTGAACGAGATCTTGGAAGTACTGACGATGAAGTTGGTCTTGAACGTGTTCAGTGTGCGGCGGGTAACATAGAGGATCTTTTTCATGGTGAATCTTCCTTTCATTTGCTACGAATCAGAATCCGACAGAGGACATGTTGCGAATTATGAGCATGACCAGCGGAACCATGAACATGACGATCATGATCATGGTCAGGATGAACGACGCGGCTTTTACCCTACCGGGTCGCTTCTCGCTCTCCCGGCGTAACTGCTCTCGTTGCTGTGTCCGCAGGCTTTGCTCCAGGATCTGCAGGGCTGTGCGTTGATCCACGCCCTGGTGGACGCCACAAAGGATGGAAACCAGCGAAGAGAATTGTGGCAACTGTAACCGGGCTTCCAGGTTGCGCAGGGCGATGGTGTGGTTTCCGGTTTTCATTTCGAAGATGAGCTTATCCAGCTCCCGGCTCATCGTTACGCCTGCGACCTTGCGGTATTGGATCATAAAGGATAGCAGGTCGCGGTTGTCTTCCAGGGTGTAGTTTAGGGTTTCCACCAGCCGCGGCAGCTCCAGCTGCAGTTCTCGGTTGACATTGCCCACCTTTTGCTGGATGTCTTGCATGGCTCGGAAGTAGTTCAGCACAGCACCTACAGCGACCAGCACGAATAAGATAGGAATACCCAGTGGTATGAGCAACAGCCCCACCAGGGCAAAGGCCACGGATTTGACGATGGTTTCCGCTACGAACTTTCTGGGCTCTTGTTCCTTCCCCAGCCGGTCAAAGTCGGCGCGCATGTGCCGCTCCCGGTACTCACTCATGGGCAGCAGCTTCGCCAGTAAGCGAATTGCCGGCGACAGGAGCTTGTTTTCCAGTTGCTTGGAGAACGACGGCTTACCCAGCCGATACCGCAAGGCATTCCGCGCTGCGCTGCTGGGCAACATCAGCAGGCCGGCCAGCAGGCTATACAGACCGTAGGCGATCAAAAAGAAGACGATACCCAGCAGGATTAAGCGCACACCATCACCTCCCTGCCCCTGCTGCATGTGGCATGGATACGGGTTTTAGCTGGGTATAAAACCCGAGACCTTCCAGCACGGGAATCATGCAACCGGCTTGCGTGGGTACTGACATGAGCTTGCATACCCGGTAATGCTCATCAATGATGACCGGATCGGTGCCCGGATCAGCGACGGCTTCAAAGCCTTCGGGCAGCACGTACTCGCGCGGAACGCCCAGGAAAGGGCCTGTAGTATTGACCGGAGATAAAGAAAACGCCCGGCCATCGCCAGGCGTCTCCACAAGATAGAGTTTTACGATGCTCATGGCTCCTCCTTACTTGATTGGTCGGTTGATTCTGGAAACCCAAAATCCGGTGAACAGCACCGCCGCCAGTACCACGGCCAACGTGATTTTTCCCGGCAACGTATGCATGAGCATGTCGTACCACTGGGGCATCATCATACCCATCAGCGGAATGCTGCCCAGTATCATAAGGACAGTCAGAACGTAGTCGCCGAAATGCTTCTGAAAGGCCGTATCCACCTCCATTTGGATGCGGCGGGTTTCTCCCAGGCGTTCGACGATACCCGGCAGAGCAAACCGCAATTGCCGGTCGTGGGTGCACTGGATCAGGATGCTGCACCAATCTTGCCAGTGGCGGTTGTTGATCTGCTCACGCAGATTCGACAGCGCCCGCTCCTGGCTGCTGTCTATCAGTCGTGTCTCTGTCAGAAAACGGCGAAATATGCCATCCAGCGGTGCTGGCACCAGTTGGATGTTACTCTCAACTGAGCCGATGAAGTCGCCGGTCTGAACATAGGTGTTGGTAAGGATACTCATTGCCGTCTCCATCTTCTCGGCCAGCGCGCGGGTGTACTCGCCGGTGCGGAAGAAAATGACGACCAGTGGCAGAGCGGCCAGGCCGATTGCCAGGACGATAGCGGCCAGCAGGTTGTCCATCCAAATGCCGGCCAGAAGACCCAGCGCCGCCAGGATAACCGATGCCCAGGCATAGCCGATACTCTTGTCGTCCATGCCAGACTGCTCCAACATGAGCCGGGCGGCTTCGATCTGACGCTGCACCAGCCCGGCTTTGGCTCCGGTCAGCGCCCGGATGCGCTGCCGCTTGCGACGACGGTGTAACACCGGCTTGAAGAGTACTAGCGCGAAGTTGCGGGGCTGGATGTTCAGGAGAAGAAAAAGCCCTGCCGTCAGAAGCAGGGAGCAAGCGAGTTTGTATAGCATGGTTTACCTCCGTCTTCTCGACTGCAGTGAAGGCACGACATCACCGGGAGCTGCCACAGTTACCAGTTGCTCCACAATCTTGGTGTCTGCTCCATTCTCCAGCAGAATGTCAGCCAGCTCTTTACTGATGCTTCCTTCTAGCCGATATTCATCGCCTGTCCACCGGAACAATGTGGTGGCGGTCACGTCGCCTTCCCAGCTCCCTGTGGCCTCTACGATTTCCATGATGCGGCGTCTCCCGTCAGGCATCTGCTTGCAGAACACCATGATCGGGTACGCTTCCACGAGCATGCTCATCAGAATGTGGCTGGGGATGTTGGTCTCGGACATCTGGCACATAGTCAGGATACGCCCATAGGCTTTGCGGGCTGAGTTGGCATGCAGGCTGGTTACGACAGTGTGGCCGGTCCGGGCCGCCTCCTGAGCGGTCATGGCCTCCGCGCCGCGCATTTCCGCAACGCAGATGATGTCGGGGTGAAAGCGCAAGGAATGGCGCAGCGCCTTGTTGGCATCCACGCTGTGCTTCTCGTTTTCCGAATAGCGGGTTTTCATGTGGATGATGCGGTTGCTGATGCGTCCTGCGTCGTCCGTGCGCACCAGATCCAGCTCACGGGTTTCTTCAATGGTGAAGATGCGCTTGTCCGACTTGACGGAACCCAGCAGCCACGAGATGTTCGTTGTTTTACCGCTGGATGTCTTTCCGGCGAAGCCGACGCTGACACCGTGGTTCACGCAGAGTTCCAGGAAGTTCAGCATGTCAGGTGAAGCCGTGCCCCAGGCTACCAACTGCTCCCGGTCCACTCGGGCAAGTCGTTGTCGACGCAGGCTGAACGCGGCGCCGACGTCGGCGTCCACCTGTGGCGGGATCATGGCTGAGATACGGACACCTCGCGTCAGGTAGCTGTCCACCACCGGTGTGGAGCTGTCCATGATCAGACCGCCCATGCGGGCCATCTTCTGGATGGTATCCACGGCGTTCTGCGGTGAGTGGAAGTGTTCCTCCAACTTGCGCACCCTTCCATCGGCGGTGATGATCTCCACGTCGTTCCAGGCGTTGCCGTTGATCTCTTCCACATTGGGATCCCTGATGTACTTGTCCAGGAAGCCCAGCCCGGCCATGTCGCCGTACAGCTTGTCCACAAGCTCTTCCAGATTCAAGCCGGGCATATGCAGCCCGCTTTGGGTCACATAGGTAGAGATCATGCCTCGCACATGCTGAGCAGCTTCGGTGTCGCTAACGGCATCGGCCAGCGCCTCGGCGTGGGTACGGCTGATGTGTTCCCGCACCCGCTGTAATGTGGCCGCATACCCGTCGGTGGGCTGTTCCGGTGCTTCCTTGGCTTGGCTCTGGTAGGTAAGCGCACGTAATGTCTCGCTCACACTGTCTCACCTCCCATACCGGCCAGCCTGAAAAGCAGCTGCTGCATGTGCCGGTTCCACTTACGGCCCGGTATCGATGCAACGCCTCTGGGCAGCTCGCCGGCACAGCGCAGGGCATCCAGTTCCCTGGACCACGGCAAAGGCAGCACAACGCCCAGTGACTCCTCCAGTGCGGTGCCCTTGACGGCACTCTCGTAGTCGTGGTGACGCTGCACCATGTTCATCACCGGCACAACTTTCTTGAGGCCTACGGTGGTTGTAAGGAATTGAACCACCGACCACCACCACCAAATGCTCTGGGGCTCCGGCGTCAGCACGACGATGAAGGCATCGGCCAGGCTTAGGGCCACCGGCAAAAACGGATCGGTGCGCTGCCCAGAACAGTCCAGCACCACGTGATCCACGACCTCAGCACAGGACTTCACGAACCGCTCTGCTATATCCTTGGCTCCCAAGCCCAGTTCATAGGACAGGTAATCGTCCTTGGCCGTCAGGCCGGCAATAAACAGGCTCTTGTTCTGGTGGTGTTGATGCAGGTACGATCGGGCCTCCAGCAAGCCGACGCCAGCAATGGCGCGGCCCAAAGAGCCGAAGCGTTCCTCCTCCTTGACCTCATGGATGGGTTTGCGCAGGTGCACCGTAGGCTGCGTCAAGTCGGTGTCTATGACAGCCGCCAGTTGGTCTCCGCTGGCGAGCCGATCCGCCAAGGCATCTGCCAGCATGCTCTTGCCGCTGCCGTCGCGGCCCCAGACTGCCACGATCATTTCAGCACCTCCGATAACACACGCTGAGCGTCGGGGATGAACTTGCCGGCATCAGCGCCTCTGGCGACGAATGCCAGGTGGATACCTCCGGTCTGTTCCAGCTCCACAAGCCGAGCCGCCTGCTCGTCTGTGGCATACAGCGACACCGTAACCGGCAGGGTGTTTTTTTGCTTGTCATCGGTCACACTGTTCACCCTGGCGTCGGAGCCATCGGCAGCGCTCACCGCGCACACCTCGATGGCCTTCATCTCCGGGTAGATGACGGTCCTGACCGGCTTTTGTGCTGCGCTGCTCTCGGCATCCTGGCTGGTGTCAATCGTTTGGGTGGGGTCGGTGCCCAGGCTCCCTTGAGACACGACGGTCTTGGGCAGAGTCAGCACGGTCACGATGTCGCCAGGCTGCAGCTTTCCGCTGACGCCGGCGGCCAGGGTGCTGATCGTTACGCTGATGACGCGGTACCCTTTGGCCGTGCCAGCGGCGATGGCGCTGGTGGTCTTGCCATCCGTGAGCTTTTCCGAGGTGAGGATGTCTCCGGCGTACAGTCGACTGGTGGCGTAGGCCGTTCCGATCTGGGACAGGTCGGTCAGTGCGGTCTTCGGAGCGGTGCCCTTGTCTACATTGACCGTCACAACCAGCTCCGCAGTCAGCGGTGTGCCGCTCTCGACCGTCTGCTTCATCCGCAGGACGGAGATGGCCTCACCGGGGGAGTTACCGGCTGGGGAGACGAGAGGGGCGACGAGAAACGTGGTTGCCAACGCTGTCACGATGCACAGCAGTCCGATCAGGGTCTTCTTTCTCATGGGGTGGAACCTCCTTTGTTGTTTGCGGGCCAAGCTCATTCGCGCGCACACATGTGTCTGTGCGGGTTCTCCGGGGTACTCTGAAAGAACCCTCTCCTTCTCTCCAGACGGTATCTCCAGTCGGTAGAGGGGGTGGGTCCGGGAGGGGGTATGCAGATACGAGAAATCAGATGCAATGTGCCATTTGCACCTGACAAATTCGGGTTTTATGGCTCCCCGAAATGCATTTTTATGGGATCAAAAAGGTTTTTAGGGCATGAAAAATTGGTTTTTTGTTTACCTTTCCTTGTCCCGATGCATTCTCCGATGGTATTCTACAGCAAGTTTATACAGCAATTCGGAAATTTGCTTGGGACTACTAGATGGGAATAGCTTAATGTAGTCTCCGTAGTTGAGTTCGATCTTCCCATTCTGCGCTTGTGGCTTATCCGCTGTTAGTATGGCATTCACAGCTGACCAGTCCAGTTTACCCTCGGCCGAGAGACGTTTCATGTGTTGCGCTTGCTGAATGGACGGGAAAACTTGCTCGCGCTCCATAGCTTCACGCACAATATCCTGCTCATTGATCTTCAGATGGGAGAGATGAACCGCTGGACCCATGGCCATTTGTGCTGCGTCGACGTAATCAAGAAGCTCATGAGTAAGGTATGTTAATCGGATAAATCTCTGTATTTGCTTTGCAGATTCACCTGCTTCTGCAGCCAAGATGTCCTTAGAACGCTTCCCTCTTAAATTGGGGTCAACTTGACCCCAATTTTCTGTAGACGGTCTCCCAGCCTGACGCTTGATAGCATCCATCTTCATTTTATAGCCGAAAGCTTTCTCGCTTGGTAGCAATTCGTCTCGCTGCTGAAAATTAGAATCAACCATAAAGATTGTTGCCTGTTCATCATCCCAGTCTTTTACAATGGCGGCAATGGTCGTGATCTTGCAGCGCCGGCTGGCTTCCACGCGGTTATGCCCAGATATGATTTCATATCCGTTGCCGTAAGGATTGGGCCTGACGATGATAGGTACGATAACACCGCTTTTCTCGACAGAGCGAACCATCTCAGCCATCTTGTCTTCGTTGTATGCCTTGAAGGGATGATCCTTGAAAGGTGAGAGGTCGATCAGGTTCAGTTGATGGATGACTTCCGATTCGTTGGGATCTGTAGAGGCAAAGATGTCAACGAGCGGCTTGATCAGCTTGCTTGTGTCGATTCTTTCTGGTTTGTTTGCCATGGTTCGCTAAAACCTCCTCGGTAAGTGCTTGATAGGCCTGTGCTGCCTTGTTGCCGGGATCATGATCAAATATGGTGACGCCTTGTGCGCTGGCCTCAACAGTTCGGACGGTGCTGGGGATCATGGCGCGAAAACATGAAACACTCCCAACATATGAGGTGCGCATTGCGTTTACCATATCTCGTGTGAAAGAAGAGCGGTTGTCCAGCATCGTCAGGAGAATGCCTTCCACCTTAAGAGACGGGTTGATCTGGCGGCGGACCTTGTTGATCGTGGACAAGAGTAACTCAATGCCCTTGGCCGAAAGAAAATGAGCTTGTACAGGGATTAACACGCTGTCTGCGGCGGCCAGCGCATTAATCGTCAGCATACCCAAACTGGGTGTGCAGTCAATCAGTATATAGTCATATAAGGGGCGGAGCTCGTGTATACAGCTACGCAGGACGCTCTCACGGCTCATGGTGTTCACAAGGGTTGCATCCAGAGCAGAGAGCTGAATGTTGGATGGAATAAGCTTCACTCCTGAATCATGGGTCAGTATACAACGATCTGGCTCCAAAGGCTCATCATTTATTACCATACCCATGAGGCTGGCAATTGTAACAGAAATGTCGTCGGGAGAGTGCCAGCCCAAGCTCATGGTCAGGTTGGCCTGAGCATCCAGGTCGATGAGCAAGGTGTTATAACCCTCACGGGCCAGCCCTGCTCCAAGAGCTGCGGTTGTGGTTGTCTTGCCTACGCCGCCTTTTTGATTGGCAATGGCAATGACCTTACATAAGTGCTGCATGATGTCACGTCCTTTCAATATAACAATGAAAGCTCTTGCTGAGACAAGAGCTTTAAAAAACAGACTATTTAATTGATACCTTAACTGTATAAACAACTGGTGTTAGTCGCCCGCGTCGTGCAAATGAAAAGGTTAGTATGCAAAAGGAGCCTAAGATATCTATGCTGCATATATCCTTGTGTGACCGTTGCTGTCCAGCATCGGGCCAGATATGCGCCCCAGATAGTTACGGATGGCATTCTCCCCACAGCGGCATTCCCGCACGCGGGAGCCATAATAGCCGCAGGGGCACGGGTTCATCGCCGCCACCAGCATGAAGCGCGCCGGGAAGGCAAAGCTGCCGGCGGCCCGGGCCACGGTGATGCGCCCATCCTCCAGCGGCTGGCGCAGCACTTCCAGCGTGTTGCGGGCGAATTCCGGCAGCTCATCCATAAACAGCACGCCGTTGTGGGCCAGGCTGATGTCGCCGGGACGCACCGGCGTGCCGCCGCCGGACAGCGAAACCGTCGTGGCGGTGTGGTGCGGCGTGCGCACCTGCCGGCGGCGGATGAGGCCGTCGGATGCGTCCAGATCGCCGCTGACGCTGTAGATCTTGGTGACCTCCAGCGCCTCCTCAAAGCTCAAGTCCGGCAGGATGGACGGCAGAGCCCGCGCCATCATGCTCTTGCCGGAGCCGGGCGGGCCGATCATCAGAAGGTTGTGGCCCCCTGCGGCCGCCACCTCCAGCGCCCGCTTGGCGCCATACTGGCCCTTGATGCGGCCGATATCGTCGGTGTCGGTGTCATAAGCATAGGTTTGAGCGGTCCACGGGCGCACTGGCAGCGGCTGCAGCGTTTTGGAGTTGAGCGCGGTCACGAATTCCCGCAGGTTGGACACGGCAAAAATCTCGATGCCCTCCACGCAGGCCAGCTCGCCGGCATTGGCCGCGGGCAGCGCCGCGCGGCGCACGCCGTGCTCCCGGGCGGCCAGCACCATGGGCAGTGCGCCGCGGATGCCGCGCACCTCGCCGTTGAGGCTGAGCTCGCCCAGCAGCGCCATGCCCTGCAGGCTGTCGGCACCCACCCGGCCGCTGACGGCCAGCAGCGCCATGGCGATGGGCAGGTCGTAGACCGGGCCCTCCTTGCGCACGTCGGCCGGCGCCATGTTCATCGTGATGCGCCCGTCGGGGTAGAGAAAGCCCGAATTGCGCAGCGCCGAGCGCACCCGCTCACGGGATTCCTTGACCGCCGCGTCGGGCAACCCCACGAGCTCGAAGAAGGGCACGCCGTTGCCCGAGGCGTCCACCTCTATCGTGACCGGGTAACCTTCCAGCCCCATGAGGCCGTAGCTCATCACTTTTGCCAGCATATCGTCTCCTGTTGCAACATGATATTGGTCAATCGAACACGTCCGCGAACTCGATGGTGGCCGCCTGGGAGAAGTCGCCATCGCCCACGGCGCAACCGGCGTCTCTCTGGGGCGGCAGCGCCGGCAGCCGCAGCGTGAAGGCGCTGCCCCGGCCCAGGCTGCTGACCACCGACACGGAGCCCCCCAGCGCCTGGGCGAACTGGCGCACCAGCGCCAGGCCTATTCCGGTGCCCTCGGCGCTGCGAGAAAGGGAGCTGTCCACCTGGCCGAAACGCTCGAAGATGAGCTCCTGCTTGTCCGGAGGGATGCCGATGCCCTGGTCTTGCACAGTCAGGCTGACCCAGCCGCCGTCGCAGGACAGGGCGACGGCGATAGGCCCGCCGTCGGGGGAAAATTTGATCGCGTTGGACAGCAGATTGAGCAGCATGCGCTCTATCTTTTCCGCGTCCGTGGATACGGCAAGGCTCTCACTATCGGGGTGAAAAAGCAAAGCGATGCCCTTCTTCTCGGTGAAGATCCGCACGGAATCTACGATGCCGCGGCACAGCGCCACAAGGTCCACGTTTTGCCGGTGCACGCGGATATGGCCCGAGGAAAGGCGCGCCATATCCAGCAGGTTGTTGACCAGGCGCAGCTGGCGGTAGTTGCTCTGGCGGATGCTGCCCAGATACACGCCCAGCCGTGGATCGGGATGGGACGATACGGCGTGTTCGATGGATTGCACCGCCAGGTCGATCACGGCCAGCGGCGTTTTGAGCTCGTGGGTGACCAGGGAGAAAAACTGATCCTTCATCTCCATGGCCCGCTGCAGGTTCTCCCGCTGCAGTTGCTCGATCTCCAGCAGATGGCGCTGCTCGTCCAGGGCCATCTTGTTGCGCTCCATCTGTGCGCTCACATCGCGGCTGCACACGATGGCTGCGGAGACATTGCCTTCCTCATCATAGATGGGGCTGCCGCTCTCGCTCATATACATCGTGCGGTCGGGGCGTTCGCAGCGCAGGCCGCGGTGCTGTATGGCCTTACCCTGCAGCACAAGGGCGGCCACGGTGTCCTGGGGCTCCAAAGGGCTGCCTTCCAGATCGAAATATCGGGTATGGCGGAACGTGTCACCCATGCGATGGAAGGAATCCGGATCGTAGAACAGGCTGCGGGCCGCCTGGTTGAGCAGCTTCACCTCGCCGCTGCGGTCCACCAGCATAAGGCCGTCGGACATATTGTCCACGATGGCCTGCAGCTGCTCCCGCTGCAGGCGGATCAGGGCGTCCTTCTCCTGGGCCTGGATGCGCAACCGCACGCGCTCGGTGGCGTCGCTGAAAACGCCCAGGACACAGCGGATGCCGCCGCATTCCCAGATCGGCGTCCAGATTTCGTCCCAATAGCTCTGCCCGCCATCCAGGGCCGGCACGCCAAAAAGCTGCAGCGTTCTGGCGTAATCCAGTTGAGCGGCGGGCGGCTGGAAACGGCCGCTGACCTCGCGCACGCGGCGCTCCATCCTCTGAGTCAGCGGTTTGCCAAAGACGCTGGGCAGAGCGTCGGACGGCTGCCCGGCATAGTCCAGGTAGCGCTGGTTGGCCCGCAGCACCTGCAAGCCGGGCCAGGCAAAGAGCACGCTGGCCACGTTGGCGCTGTAGAAGAACTGGTTGACGAGGAAGAAGCGCTCCTCCAGCCGCGAATTGGGCACTTCCTGCACGTAGTACTCGGCCAGCGTGGGCCGCAGGTGGCGCACACGCAGCGTAACCTCCCGCGCCATCAGCGACGCGGTGAACACGTAGCAGTTGACCGGCTGCTCCAGCGTCTGGAAATCCACATTCTGAGCTGTGGCCCGCAGCGTGGAACGGAAGAAGGCGTCCACCGGGCGGTGCAGCACGTCGTCGGCGCAATAGCCTGTGAGATCCAGAAACGCGTCGGAAACCGCGACGACCCGGCCGGCGTCGGCCACCAGGCTGGCATCCGTGTCCACGTGCGGCGCCATAGGGCACCTCCCACAATGTGATAGGATTGTACCATCATATCATTTTTTGTCAATTATTCAAGAATATAGCGCAAAAATGGAGATATTGCGCTTCTACAGAGCGAAAAGAGGGCTCTCACGTCGTACGCATAAATCACATGCTTCATGCAAGGATGGGATTTCGCGCCTGCGGGCGCGACCAAAGGGCTTTCCGGTCGCCCTTTGGAAACCTTCGGACCCTTTTTTAAAAATAAAATGAAACATTGTACGACTAACGCAATACTGCCGTAAATAAAGAGCCGGCGACGTTGCGACGTCGCCGGCAAAGGATGACTAGGATTTACAAGCGGACCTGTGACGACGGGCCTTCGGCGGCCTTGGCGCGGGCTTCGCCAATCTCCTTGTCCCAGTTCAGGTGGCGGTAGTCGGCGGCCTTATCGTCGGTCTGGAACCAGTTCAGGAAGTCCTCCCACATGGGCACCGTCCACGCGGTGTCGATCTGGGCGGTCGTGTAGGTCTTGCTGTCCAGGCGCAAAAAGCCGAAGATGTCGCGCACGTGACTCTTCTCCGCGCCCACGACGACCTCCTCGGCCAGGTGCGGCGGAATGAAGATGACGCCGGAGGGCGTGGCCAGCACGACGTCGCCGGGCATGCAGATGGCGTTGCCGATGCGGCATGGCACGTTGAAACCGGTCATCGTGACGTCGCCGATACCGGTCGGGTCATTGCCGCGGTAGAAGGTGTTCACGTTCTCGATCTTCAGGATCTGCTCCAGGTCGCGCACGCCACCCCAGATGATGGCGCCGCCGCGCTTGGTGCGCGTGGAGATGGCCGTGGACAGGTTGCCGCCCACGTAGGTGCCCTGATAGATCTTGTCGAACAGGTCCACGACGACGACATCGTCTTCCACCAGTTGATCGATGACCCATTGGTTGAAGAAGCCCCGGCGGTCCTCACACTCGTGGCCGTATTTGAGCAGCGTCTCGTGCAGGTCAGGGCGCATGGGCACCATGACCGTGGTTACGGCGCGGCCCACCATGGTCTTGGTCGGGTGCACGATGCGGAAGTCTCCCTGAAACTGATACTTGAAGCCGTGGTTCCACAGCGGGCCCCAGGCCTCTTCCAGCGTGATGTTGCGCATGCGGCGCAAGATGTCGGCGGAAACCTTCGGGCGGCCGTCTTCGAACCGTTCGCCGGTCCACAGCGGCGTAAGCTGGATGATGTCTTCGCGGCAGTCGAACTTCATGGGTCCCCTCCTGTCTATTGGCGCGTGTACGGCGCTCTGCCCGGCGGGGCTGCGCACCGTTCCCATTATATCGCCCATCGCATCACTTGGGATAACAATAATATATATGGTTGTATAGACGATCAGACTTGCGGGACCTTGCAGGTTACGCTTTTGCCCCGGCCAGCTGCAGCACTGTCATCGCCAGTTCCTCCACGGCAGTCTCGTCGGAGGCCAGGCCCTGCTTGATCCTGGCGTCGGCCCGGGCACAGCGGGCGACGACCTCGGCGATGGCCGTCCCGCTCCAGCGGGCGGCGGCGCGGCCAGCGGCATCCAGCGCAAAGCCCGCCACGCCCAGGT
This sequence comes from Bacillota bacterium, assembly GCA_023410875.1. GTDB lineage: Bacteria > Bacillota > Clostridia > Christensenellales > UMGS416 > JAEYRA01. Next base: position 60,858 of record JAEYPH010000076.1, read on the forward strand.
TCTGGGCCAGCACCCGCATGTCCGCACCTTTGCCCTGGGCCTTCACGGCGGCCATTAGGCGGGCCTGGCGCTCGACGAGGCTGAGCATGGAGCCCACGCCCTCGCCTTCCTGCAGCAGCGGGCGCAGCTTGCGCATGGCCTCGGCCCCCTGGCCGGCAAACAGGTTGTCCAGAAAGCTGAACACCTTATATTCCTGCGTTTGTATGCACACGGCCTCGATGTCGGCGCGGGTCAGGTTGCTGCCCGGCCCGGCATGGGCACAGGCTTTGTCCACCTCGTGGCTGAGCACCTCCAGGTCGTTGCCTGCATATTGGATCAGAAAACGGGCGTCCTCACGGCTCACGGCGCAGTCGTTGCGCCGGCACATCTTGGCGATCTGTGTCAGCAGTTCGTCCTCGCCCAAGCGGGCGAACTCCACGACGTCGGCCACCTTGATCAGTTGCTTGTAGGCGGCCTTGGTCGTGTCCAGCCCGGCGCGCATCAGGAACACCAGCACGCTGGTCGGTGAAAAACGTGCGGTCAGGCGCTCCAGCTCCTCGGCCTCGGCGCGGCTGTCCAGGCCGCTGCCTCGGCTGGAGGACGTCAGCATCGCGTAATCGCGCACGACAATCAGCCTCTTCTCGGCCATAAAGGGCAATGTCTCGGCGGAGCGGCGGATCTCGGCGGCGTTGGCGCGCTCGCCCTCCAGCAGCAGATAGTTGAGATCCTCCATGCCCGGCGACACGAGCTTGGCCTTGAGCGCCTCCATCGTGCGGTCCTTGACATATTCCTCCGGCCCGTGGAAGATCAGGATGCCCTCCACGGTTCCGGCGTTGATCTTAGCGAAAACTTCCCTGTAACCCATCGGCCCACTCCCCCACCCACGGCTGCTCACCCTCGGCCAGCAGCGCCAGGCTCGCGCATGCATCCATATTGTAGGCCCTGGCAGCCCCTTCGGCAACCCCGTCGGGCAGCACTGCCACATCGACACCGGCCAAATCCAGCCCGGCGGCGCGCTTGGCGCTCATGCACAGCACCGCCGTGCCCGCACCAACCAGCGCAGCCTGCGCTTCTCTTTCACCGTCCGGGCGCATCCAGGCCACATAGGCGATGTCGCGCCCTGCCGTCTGCAATCTCAGTGCGGCGCAGCCATCGCCCATGGTGGCCTCTTCGGCCTCCTCCGCCGTGCTCACAGAGATGCCCAGCGCCGCAGCGTCCTGCAGGAAGGCCTCGGCCGCCGGATCGCCCGGCCAGCTGCCCGGCACGACGACTGCCTTCACAGCCAGGCCCGGATGGCGCAGCGCCGTGCCGTCGGGCGGCGGCTCCGGGGGCAGGAAGTACAGCACGTCCACCGATGCCAGGCCTCGCTTGGCGGCATAGGCCGCCGCGGCGTCCCACTGGCCGGCGCAGGCCACATAGCGCCTGCCGTCCTGTTGCCAGAAGATGCTTGCGCTATCGCGCTCCGTGAGTATGGCGGCGTCGCAGCGATATGCCGGTGGTTGCGGCCAGCGCACGACCATAGCCGTGGCCAGCATCAGCGCTACAGCCGCCAAGCTCAACCGGCCCCGGCGGCTCAACCGCACCACCGACGGTGACAAACCCAGCGCTGCCCCGCCGAAGGCCAGCGCCAGCCATAGCGGCGGCGAAGGCGCAGCCAGCACCGGCGCCCGGGCGGCCAGCCAGAGCGCGCCATCCAGATAGAGCCGCACGCACCCATCCAGCAGGCCGCCCACGGCCTGGGCGGCACCGTCCAGCCAGCCCACGGCCAGCAGCGCCATGCCGCCCAGTTGCAGCATTTCCGAGACCGGCACCATGACCAGGTTGGAGAGCGGCGAGATCAGCGGCAGCGTGTTGAAGTAGTACAGCAGCATCGGCAGCGCCATGATCTGCACCGTCACCGTGACGCCCAGAGCTCCGGCCAGCCGGCGCAGAACCTTCCGCCGCCGCGGCAGCAGGCGCTCCAGCGGTCCCATCCACAGCAGGATGGCCGCCACTGCCGTAAAGCTCAGCTGGAACCCAACATCGAACAAGTCCAACGGGTTGACAGCCAGCAGCACCAGCGCCGCGGCGCTCAGCGCGCTCAGGCCGTCGTAGCGCCGGGCAGTCAGCCGCGCCAGCAGCACCGTGAGCCACGCCACAGCGGCCCGGGCCACCGAGGGCGACAGCCCCGCGTAGGCCACGTAGCCCGCCAGCACCAGCAGGCTGCCCGCCACGGCCAGCGCCATCGGCGCGCGCAGGCGGCGTAGCAGCAGCCAGGCGGCCCCGGCAGTCAACGTGATGTTGAGGCCGCTGACCGCCAGCAGATGGGCGGCGCCCAGGCGGTTGAACGCGTCGGAGGTGTTGTCGTCTATACCGTCGCGGTCGCCGCTCAGCAGCGCATCCACCAGCGCGGCGCTGCGGGGCGACAGGCGGCTGTACAGCACCCCGTGGGCGTAATCCCGGAAGCGCTGCAGCAGCGCCGCCGGCCCTGTTGGCTGCTGCTCGTGGATGTCCTGGGGCCCGTCCGCGTAGGCGTAGAAGCGCACGCCCTGGCGCATCTGGTACCCTCTGCCGTTGAAGCCGCCGTAGAACTGGGTTCCATGGGGGCGGCTCAGGCGCACCGTGGCGGCATAGATTCCATGGTGGATCAACGCGCTGTCCTCGGCTGCCGTCACGCGCACGCGGCCCGCCAGTGGCTGGCCGTCTATTGTCACGTCGTCCAGCACATAGCGGACGGTCTGCTCCGGGTCGATTCCGGCCTGCACAATGCGTCCGGTCAACTCCACCGGCTCCGGCGGTGTCCAAGGGTCCCACACCCAGGCCGGCAGCGCGATGTTCACCGCCGTGACGCCGGCGCACAGCGAAAGCGCCAGCGCGCACAACAGCAAGTTGCGCCGCAGCGCATACAGCGTGGCTGCCAGCATCGCCAGCGCGAGCATGGCCAGCAGGCCATAGTTGACGGGAATGGTCCATTGGGCGCCCAGCACGATGCCCAGCATATAGTAAAGCGCAACAGGAAACAGCGGCCGCTCCTCGAAGGAGCGCACCCAAAGGCGAGGCTCGAGGGGCGCCGCCGGCGTCGTCATCCGATCTGGTAGCAGGCGCCTTCCTGGGCCAGCTCCGCGAGCGGGTGCGCGCGGTGGGCCTCATCCAGAAGGACACTCTCGTCGATCTCCGGGTGGATGTGCGTGATCACGACGCGGCCCACGCCGGCGCTGGCAGCCACTTGGGCGGCCAGTTCGGAGCTTAAGTGCGGGGCCTTGTCGCTCCAGCGCGCACAGCTCAAGCAGCCGTCGATCAGCAGGAAGTCCGCGCCTCGGGCGAAGTCTTCAAAGCCCGGCGTCGTGTTCAGGTCGCCGGAATACACGAAGCTGGCCCCGCCGTGCTCAATGCGCACGGTGTTGCACGGCACCAGGTGGCGCGTGGAATAGAAGCGCAATGTCGCATCCTCCAGCGTCAGCACATCGCCGCCCTTCACCGTGTGCACGGCGAAGACGCCGGCGTCGATGAGCACGCCGGCCACATCCGCAGGCTCCGCGGGCATGTACAGCGGCAGCGGTTCCGCCAGGCGGCCGTCGGCCAGCATGGCCGGCAGGCCGTAGCGCAGCACCAGCATGTCGGCCATGTGGTCGCTGTGCAGGTGGCTCAAAACGATGGCGCTCAGGTCGTGTATGGCGCAGTGGTACTGCAGGCGGCTCAGCGTGCCGCTGCCGCAGTCCAGCATCAGGTTCAGCGCACCGGCCTGCAGCAGATAGCCCGAGCACGCGCCGCCGGTCTTGGGATATGGGCCGTATTTGCCTAATATCGTCAGTTTCATAGCAAGCACCTCGCAAAAGAAGGATGATTTCATTATAACATCCGGTGGCCCATCGAACGATGCCGAACCAGAGATAAACTGGAATTTGTCAGCCTCGCGTTATGCTTATAATCCCACCGACAAATTGAAACTTATCCGTTTTGCGTCATAGAACTAAACTGCTGCCGCAGTGGCATAGACAGGCCGACGTTATTTGTTCTACAAACCATATTAGCATACCCGTAGATTGAAAAGTTGCCCCCCCTTTAAAATAGAACTCACTCTATTTTAAAGGAGGATACCCATGACCCAGGAGCAAGTACTGAAAAAGCTCATCAAAGACATGCAACTACGTGGAATGAGCGACGACACCAAACAGGGTTATTGCTCAAGAGCAAAGCAGTTCATGCAGCACTACGGCAAATCCGCGGAAGAACTTGGCGTACAGGACATCAGAGAATTCTTGTACTACCTCTCCAATGTGAAAAAGCTGTCGCCCGGATCGGTCAACACCGTAAATAGCGCCCTGCGGTTTCTTTTCGAAATCGCATTGGAACAGGATGTCAACTACAAGCGCATACCCCGGTTGAGAGACCCCGTTCACCTCACCTATTACATGACAATTGAAGACATTCAGCGCTTTTTTGATTCCATCGACAACTTGAAACACAGAGCCATCTTCATGACAATCTACGGTTCAGGCCTCCGGCTGTGCGAAGCTGGCCGACTTAGAATCGCAGATGTGGACAGCAAGCGCATGCGCCTGCTCATTCTACAGTCAAAGGGCAAGAAGGATAGGTATGCCGTCCTTTCTCAAGCCTGCCTGGACGTCTTGCGTGAGTACTGGAAACAATACAAACCCCGGCACCCGGAAGGTTATTTGTTCCTGAACCGCCAGGGAACTGCTCATATCACCGGAAGGGGCAT
>JAEYPH010000065.1 GCA_023410875.1 Bacillota bacterium
GTCCAAACCCGCTCCAGTAAGGATTCCGCGCCTTCGCGGCGCGACCAAAGGTCTCCGGTCGCCCTTTGGAATCCTTCGGACCCTGTTTGTTGAATAGTAATTCCACTATGCAACTAACGTGCCAACCTCTACGAATAGGCATCGCATTACAGGTACAGAATGTTGAAACATCCCCTTTACCGTGCTATGCTCAAAAGAAAAAGCTATGGCGGTGAGAATGGCGTGAAGGTATTGATGATCAATGGCAGCCCCAGGGACACGGGCTGCACCTATACAGCGCTGCGCGAGGTCGCAGGCGAGCTGGAGAAGGCCGGCATCGAAGTGGAGATTCTGCACCTGGGCACGCGGCCCATCCGGGGCTGCACGGCCTGCGGCCACTGCTGGAGCAGCGGCACGGGCATGTGTTTCTTCGATGACGGGCAGGTCAATGTCGCATTGGAAAAGGCCAAGACCGCTGACGGCTTCGTGTTCGGCTCTCCGGTGCATTACGCCGGGGCCAGCGGCGCCATCACGAGCTTTCTGGACCGGTTCTTCTATGCCGGCGAGGGCTTCGAGCGCAAGCCCGGCGCGGCGGTCGTCAGCTGCCGCAGGGGCGGCTCCACAGCGGCCTTCGAGCAGCTGAACAAGTATTTCACGATCTCCGGCATGCCCGTGGTTTCCTCGCAATACTGGAACATGGTGCACGGCAACACGCCGGACGAGGTGCGCCAAGACCTGGAGGGCATGCAGACCATGCGCACGCTGGGCCGCAACATGGCCTGGCTGCTGAAATGCATTGAGGCCGGAAAAAACTCTGGGGTGCCGCTGCCAGAAGCGGAACCTCGTATAGCAACCAATTTTATCCGATGATTTCAATAAAAAGAGGCGTCCAAAAGGGCGCCTTTCTTGTACTATTTACCGCCAAGCAATGCGTACAAATCCCGCGTCTGCTGCTCGGTCTCGCCGCTGAGCAGATACACCGTCTTGCCTCGCAGAAAGCGCACGAGCAACGGCGCGTCGGTACGGGCGTAGATCCTGGCGCTGCCGCCTCCTTTGAGCGTAAAGGAACCTTTGAGGTGGCTGCCCGAGTCCGCACCATTGGTGCGCGCGGCAATGGGCGGCAGGGCATCGATTAGCTGCAGCTCGGAAACATCTCCCAAGGCCACTTCAGTTCCAAAGGAGCACTGGATGCGCAGTGTACCACCCTCCACGGTGTAGATGACCGGTAGGTTGCTCTCGGATATAATCCACGCCATGAAGCCTGCCACAGCCAGCAGCAGCGCCGTCACGCCTCCCACGATCCATCTTGTTTTGCGCGTCCAGCGGCCGTTGGCATCCAGCGCGTTGGCGTCGTAACGCTGGCTGCGCGCCAGCATCAGCACGACCCAGGCCATCAGCAGCACGAAGCACGCACCCGCCGCCTCATACCACCGCAGCGCCAAGGCGACGCCCGCCGCCAGCGGTATGACCGCGCCGCCCATCATCCACCGGCCGATCATGCGGCCGAGGCCCTCTACGTCCACGCGCCTTTTCTGCTCCGCGGACATCGTGTTGTAGCCGGAAATCAGCCAATGGGCCTTTCGGCACCCGATGGCCCAGCCAACGCCCGCGAACAGCAGCGCCACCAGCACTGCAAGAGCCATTATTACCCAAGTCATATCATTGCCCTCATCCTTATTAAGGCTGCGTCTTGCCGCTCCCCCAGGCCGGCGTGCCATCCTCGGCCGGGCCGGTGTCACTGACGACCTTGTAACCGTTCTTCTTTCCCCACTCCACGGCCTGATCATACAGCGTCTTGTTGCCGCTGTTGAGGTAGCTATTGGCCATGTCCAGCGTGCCATAAGCGTTCAGGATCAGGCCCAGCAGCGGTTCGCTGCCCGCCATACCCTCGGCGATCAGCATAGCTGAGTCCTGGGCAAAGGGCTTGAGCAGCTCGGCGCTCAGGCCGGCCAGAGCCGCTTTGCCCGGGTCGCCCATGCCCAGCAGCAGCCCCACGAGCTCCATGCGCTGTTGCTGGTTGCCCAGGGGCGTCGCCGTAACCATGGCCGCTGCGGCCTGGGCGTTCTTCAGGCCAGCCAGGCTGCGCAGCAGCTCCAGCCGCAGGCCTTCGGGGGCCGCAGCCAGCAGCGCCTGTATGGCGAGTATGTGTTTGCCGTCGGCGGCTTGCAGCAGAAGTTTGGCCGCGCTCAGCCGCCGCTCCTGAGCCAGGCCGTCCTGGCGGGCCAGCGCCAGCAGCGCGGCGTCGCCCTCGTCGCTGCCCAGCGCCGCCAGGGCGGTCAGCGCCGCTTGGGCGGTGTCCTCATCCTTGGCGGCCATGGCTATGAGCGTGTCCACCGCCTTGGCGCCGGGCATCGTCTCAAAGGCTTTGAGCGCCGCGGCACGGCGGCTGGCCTCGGTGGATATCAGCATGGGTTCCAGCACGATACGGGCGTCGTTGCCGAAGTTCCCGGCCAGCAGCTGCGCGCACAGCGTCAGCCGCTCGGCGTCCTGCGTGGTTCCGATTGCTTGCTCCAGCAGGCTGAAAGCGCCGGTGCGGTCGCCGGCCTGCACAAGCGCGTCCACCAGTGCGCCTGGCCCGTTGGGGCTGGCGCTGCGCAGCGCCAACGCCAGCCGCGCGGCCTGCCCCTCGGGGCCAAAGGCACACAGCAGCTGCGCAAAATAACGCAGTCTGGCGTCGTCGGTGTCGCCGTTTTCCTGCGCTGCCAGATAATCCGCCGCCGGCTGCCCCAGCGCGCACAGCACGCCTTCCGGCGTCGTGAGGTCACGGGCGCGCGCCGCAGCGCTGCCTTGCATGCCCGCGGCGGTCACGGCGCGGTACAGTGAATGATAAGCGTCCTCGCCCACGGTCTTAAGAGCCGCGAGCACGGCAGTTCGATAACCTTCAGTGCGGGCGTAGCCGGCCTCGGCGATCAGCATCTCCACCCAGGCAGCCGCCTCGTCCGTGCGCAACGCCGCCAGCACATCCACCATGAGCTCCTCGGGCATAACGCTGTCCACGCGCATGGCCATCAGCGTTTTCAGGGCTTCTTCATGGTCCAGCGCGAGCAAGCGGCCTACGGCCTGTCGGCGGATCTCCAGCGGCGCCTCCGCGGTGGCGGTGATGCGCTGCCACGCTTCAGAAGCCCGGCGAGAGCCCGGCTCCTCCAACAAGCCGGCGATATCCGACAGGAGCACATACTGGTCGGCCCGATGCAGTTCGTCCTGCCATGGCGTCAGCAAGTCGCGCCCGGCGAGCATGGCCTGCAGCGCTGCGGTCTTGGTTTGGGCGTCGGACGCGGCCACGAAGATCGCCTGCAACGCCCGGGCTCCGGCCTCGCCGGGCAGCGTCAGAAGCACTTCGGCAGTGTCCAGCGCCTGGGCGGCCTGCCCTTGTGCCGCCAGCTCCTGCATCCATGGGTGTATCCCAGCGCTGTCCAACGTCAACAGCCCATCCAAAGAAGCTTGGCGGGCCTCCCGAGGCGCTTCGGCGTCCAACGCCATGCGCCTCAATGCCTGCAGCGCGCGCTGGCCGCCGATGCGTTCCAACGCCTGCGCCATGCCGGTGTACTTGGCGTAGTCGCGCTTGTCCACGAGCTTTTCCAGATGGGGCAGCGCGGAATCGCCGGCGTTGGCCAGCATCTCCACAGCCTGGGCGCGTCGGGCTTCATCCTCGCTGCCCAAGGCCTGCAGGCTGGACGCCACGCAGCCACTCAGCAGCAGCGCCAGCAAAGCCACCGCCGCCACGGCCAGCCGTTTGCACCCAACGCCCATGCGCTCGCTCTCCTTCGACATTTTTCTTTGATATCGCCATTATAGCGCACCGGCTTCATTTATGAAAGGATTGTGAACAACCTTGAAACAGGCTGTAAAACATGCCGCCACGCCGTTGACAAAAGCATATGGAAGCTCTTTACTATACATTGACAGTCATCACCCAACCACTCAGGAGCATGACCGATGAAACAGGGACAGGCCCGACGCAACCCCTTCGCCAAGCTGCGCTACGATGCGTGGCGGCTGGCGCTCAGGGTTATAGCGCCCATCCGGCCGGTGTTCCGGCTGGGCCTGCGGGTGCTCATGCGGCGTCCGGAGCATGTGCGCGGCCATGTGCTGCCGGTAAACGTGCGTCTGGAGCCCACCCAGCAGGCCTTGAGCCTCGACGTGCTCTCCCACCTCATAGGCCGCGCCACAGTGCTTGCCGCCATGGAGGAATGCCTGTGCCGGCGCGTGGGCGGCTGCGCTGATTACCCGGTGGACCTGGGCTGCCTGGTGATGGGCGACGCCGTGGAGCGGCTGCACCCCGGCCTGGGGCAGCGCATCGACGCGCAACAGGCGCTGGAGCTGGTGGACCGCGCCCTAGCCTGCGGCCTGCAGCCGCTGGTCATGCATGCGATGCCCGACGAACTGCTGTGGAGCCTGGATTTAGAGGGCATGGTCACGGTATGTTTCTGCTGCCCGTGTTGCTGCTTCGTGCAGCAGGCCATGGGCCCACCTTGCCACCCGGTGGTGTCCCGCGGTGTCACGGCGCTGCCCGGTGTGGCCGCGCTCGTAGATGCCCAGCGGTGCATGGGCTGCGGCCATTGTGAGGGGGTATGCTTCCTCGGGGCAATCGCCGTGGGTGGTGGCGTGGCAACCATTGATGCGCAAAGATGTGTGGCCTGCGGCCGGTGCGCTGCCGTGTGCTCCGCGCGCGCCGTCAGTGTGACCGCCCCCGAGCCCTATGACGCGCAGCCGGTGCTGGAGGTCTACCGCCGGCGCACCGGCGGGCGCGTGTTCCCCGGTTGATCTATGATTCTCATGCAAGCGCATTTCCTGCGAGTGATGCTCGTTACCTTCGGTAACGACCGGAAATCCGCAAGCGCATTTCCTGCGAGCATTGCCCGCAACCGTCGCTTAGAGTATAATATTTGGTGTTTGGAGTGAACGGAATGTATCTGCAATCGGATTTCCAAAAGGCCAAAACCGCGCTCACGCGCTTTGTCGCGATCTATGCCACGCTGTGTGTGCTTGCTCTGGCGGGCGTGGTGACCTTTCTGATCCTGCGGTTGGCCATGCCGCTGTATGTGCTGGCTGGGGTGTTCACTGTGGTGACCATCTTCCTTTGGGGCATCTTTGGCGGCAGGCTTCGCGCCTACTGGCGCTTCCTGCGCGAGATGAGCGTGGGCCGCGAGAGCGAGGCCCAGGGCGTGCTGGCCAGCATGGACGACCACAACTCCTACAAGGACGGTGTGGAATTTCTCGGCTTGCGCCTGTTCGTGGGCGACGAGACCGACAAGCAGGGCGGGCGGCTGCTGTATGTAGACAGCTCCCGCCTTCCTTTGCCCGTGCAGATTGGCCAAACCGTGCGTGTGAAGCTCTACGGCAACTACCTCAAGGACATCCAACCGCTGGAGGACAAGTAGATGGCGTTATCCCGCTGCGTCCTCGTGTGTGTGACGCGGCAGATCTCCTGTGAACGCCTGATCCTCAGAGGCGCTGAACTGGCCAAGGAGTACGGGCAGAAGCTTAACATCGTACATGTGGCGGCCACCGGCGCCAGCCTGTTGGGCAACCCCAGCGAGGGCGAGGCGTTGGATTTTCTCTTCACCTGCGCCAAAAACCAAGGCGCCGACCTGAACGTATTGCGCAGCGACAACATAGTGGATACGTTGGTGCGCATCGCCCGGGAGAGCGGCGCGACAACGATGGTGCTGGGCGAATCCCGGCACAACATCAAGGAAGACGACAGCATCATCTGGCAGCTGCGCGCGCTGCTGCCCAACACCGACATACGCGTTGTATCCTCATTGGAGTGAACATGAGCAATTATTTCATTGATGACACCGAGAGTTTTGACCCGTGGCGCAATCTGGCTGCCGAAGAAAGCCTGCTGGAGCGCTGCGGATCCGGCGATGCCATGCTTTACTTGTGGCAGAACGCCAACACTGTGGTCATCGGCCGCCACCAGAACCCGTGGCGGGAGTGCCGCGCCGAGCTGTTGGAGCAGGAAGGCGGCAAACTGGCCCGGCGCATCACCGGCGGCGGCGCCGTATTCCACGACTTGGGCAACCTGAACTTCAGCTTCATCGCCGGCTCTCAGGTTTATGACCTGACACGCCAGCTTTCGGTGATCCTGCGGGCGGTGGAGATGCTGGGCATCCAGGCGGCCTTCTCCGGCCGCAACGACATTCTCGTGGATGGCCGCAAATTCTCCGGCAACGCCTTTGCCCACAAAAACCATGCTTCCCTGCACCACGGCACGTTGCTGGTCAGCGCCGACATGTCCATGCTGGGGCGCTATCTGCAGGTGTCCGCCGCAAAGATGGAATCCAAGGGCATCAAATCCGTGCAAAGCCGCGTGGCCAACCTGACCGAATTCAACCCCGATGTCACGATCACCGCATTGCGACAAGCCCTGCGCGACGCCTTTGAGGATGAGTATGAGGACATCCACGAGGCCACCGCCGAAGCGCTCATCGATCCTGTTTTCTTTGAGCAGGCCCACACCCGCCAGCAAAGCTGGGACTGGCGATATGGCCAGACACCCCGCTTCGACATCACGCTGGAGACGCGCTTCCCCTGGGGCGGTGTGGAGCTGCTGCTGACCAACCGCGAAGGGCGCGTGGCCGAGGCAAAGGTATTCTCCGACGCCATGGACACGGAGTTCATCGACTGCCTGGAGACGGCGCTGGTGGGCGCACCCTACACCCGCGACGGGCTGTGCGCCTCGCTGCACGCCATGCGCTGCCCCGAGGGCGACGATCTGGCGAACTGGGTTGCTGAGAGCATTTCCTTATAATGAGTTCAGGAGAACACTTGTATTACCACGCGCCCGAGGGCTATATCTGCCCCTTTTGCCTTGTCGTCGCCGGCGTGGAAAATGAGCATGTGCTGACCAGGCAGGCGGACATCGTCTATCGGGACGAGCGGGTGACCGCGTTCATCTCGGCTGGTTTTTGGACGAATAACAAGGGCCATGTTCTGATCATACCCAACGCCCATTACGAAAATCTTTACGATCTACCCAGCGCGGAATCCCACGCCGTCCACGATCTGGAGAAGGAAGTCGCCCTGGCGTTGAAGGCAGTGTACCATTGCGACGGTGTGAGCACGCGGCAGCACAACGAACCCGCAGGTGACCAGGATGTCTGGCACTACCATGTGCATGTGTTCCCAAGGTATGCTGGGGACAATCTGCATCAGGCGCAGCGGCAGCTTTCCTGGCCTGAAGAGCGGCTGATTTATGCGGAAAAGTTAAAAGCATACTTTGCCAAGCTATAAGCACAAAGCCGGACTGAAGCACTTCAGTCCGGCTTTTTCTATCTACCGACTTCCAGTTCACGGCTATTCGGCATACACCGCGCCGTACAGCTTGACCCTTCCGCCGCCAACAAAGTGCAGCCCCCAGCTCCTGCGCCCGCAAGCGGAGTGTGCGCAGCCCGCCCGCAGCGGCTGGAAGAACTCGGCCCGCGGCGATTCGCACGCCGCGCCCCGCTGGGGCAGGCAGGCCTCGAAGGGTACTTCCCTCTGGGTGAGTTCGCAGCGATGCCCGGACAGCAATGCATAATGGATGATGGCCGTCGGTTCGTCGGCGATTAAAACGACGGTCCTGTGGTGGCTCCTCCCGGCGCTCGTGGTGTAACTCATGAATGAACTCCTCCCGCACACAAACACGAAGAAACGGCG
>JAEYPH010000005.1 GCA_023410875.1 Bacillota bacterium
GCATGTAGTCGAACTCGCTCTGCTTGTTGAGGTCAGGTAAGAAACCTTTGTCCCGGAACCACAGAGCCAGCGCTTCATTGGTGTCGTCGTCATGCGCCTGCGGGTTCCACGCCACGTCGGCGATGGATAATGGCTCCTTGCCGGCCTGCACGCGCTTTTTGTTGTAATCGTACTGCACACCTACGGCCCGTAGGGCATCGGGGTGCGGGGATACCAGGCCGCCATAGACGCTGTCGAGATAGTTCCGGCGCCCCAGCATATCCTCCTCGTCGGCCATACGCGGCTGTGGACGGCCGCCCAGTAGGGGCTGCATGCTGGAAACAGTAGGGGCTGGCCGGGGCCTTTGGCCCCTGCTCGCCCATGCGTCCTGGATTGTTAACCAGGCGGACGGCTTTGGAGCGGCGGCCTTCTTTTTCCGCCGGCCAGGAGCGATTCCTTCTTCAAGGTCTGTGCCGATGATGTAAGGCATGGACGTTCTCCTTGTGTGGTTGGTCTCAAAGTATGGAGCGAACGGCGTATCAAACGTTCGTTTTTGCATGGCAAACGATAGCACAAACAAATGTGAAATTGAGCGCAATCTTCTATGGTCAAGACATAGGCTCATGATGTGTGCAACAGCGATATCGCTTGCAGACAGATCAAGAGATATACGCAAAGCGTTTCTGGAGGGTCAACCCTTTTCAAACAGCCATCATATGATGTTATAGAACATAAAAGGGGGTTATAAAATGAATCAGCTCAACAATATGGGTTCCGAATATATTCTAAAAGACTATGGCCCGGCGCCGTTTGTTGTGGATATCGAAAAGGCCACAAAACAGAACAGTGCATTTCGCACGGCGCTTTGGACAGGTCGCCATCTTCAGGTAACGCTGATGAGCATCAATGTCGGTGAGGACATCGGCGCTGAAAGCCACCCGAATCTGGACCAGTTTATTCGCATAGAACAGGGCCAAGGACGCGCTGTTATGGGGTATAAACGTGACGCGATGAATGCGCAGACAAACGTTTCTGACGGCGACGCCATCCTCATACCGGCTGGAACATGGCACAATCTCATCAACACGGGGAACGTACCATTGAGGCTTTATTCCATCTACGCGCCGCCACAGCATCCCAAGGGAACCGTTCACAAGACAAAGGCGGACGCCATGGCCGCTGAGCAGAACCACTGAGGAACAGCTCTCCGATTCACCCGCGCCGCGTGGAATCCCTCTCGATGAGCTCGTGCCGCAAAAACACCTCCCGCCCGGCCACGTCCTCCCCGCGAATCTGGGAAACCAGCAGGCGCAGGGCGGCGTTGCCGATCTGGGAGAAGGGCTGGGCGATCGTCGTAAGGCGGGGCCGGCACAGCTTGGCCATCTCCATGTCGTCAAAGCCCGCCACGGCCATGTCCTGGGGCACCTGCAGGCCCATGTCCTGCAGCGCGCACACCACGGCCATGGCCTGCCGGTCGTGCACGCAAAACACGCAGTCTATGCGGTCGCGCAGCGCGGCCAGGCGGCGGCCCAGCGCGTAGTTGTTCTCATAGGTGCTCGGGCAGCGCAAAACAAGGTCGGGGTCAAAGGCCACGCCGCGGGCCTCCAGCGCCCGGCGGTAACCCCGCTCGCGCTTGTGCACAAAGGTCTCCTGGGCGTCGGGCGCCACCATGGACGCCATGCCCACGCGGAACCCCCGGCTCAGCAGGCGGTCGGTCATGTCAAAGGCCGCGCCCTCCTCGTCGATGCTCACACGGGCGACGTTGGGCAGTTCCAGATAGCTGCAGCACTGCACCAGCGGCAGCGTGCGGGAGATGCGACCCAGTTCCTCGTCGGGATAAAAGGCGGCGTACAGCAGCGCGCCGTCCACATTGCCGTAGAACCATTCATCTATGTAGGGCCGGTGCTGGCGGCAGCCGCCGATGTAGTGCACGATCACGCGATAGCCCAGCTCGTCGGCGGCAGCGTAGATGCCGTCCAGTATCACGTCCAGCGCCACAGAGCAGATCACCAGCAGCGTGCGCGTCTCGTTCAGGCGCAGGTTGCGCCCGGAGAAGTTGGGCCGGTAATTGAGCTCTTCGATGGCGTCGTGCACGCGCTTGCTGAGCTTGGCCGACACCACGCCGGTACCGTTGATTACGCGGCTGACCGTGGCCACCGACACGCCCGAGCGCTTTGCCACGTCTTCTATCGTCGCCATAGGGGCCTCCGTGGAGCATTTTCTTGATTGTAATCCTTTTCAACGATTCTGCGCAACCAGTAAGGTCATATGCCCCAACAAAAGGGGATCTTGCCGATTTCGCGCCCTTCGTTGCGCCTTGCGCAACTATCGGCTTGCTGTCACATCGGCTAAAGCCGACATTGTCGCAAGCCGGGGCAATGCCTCTGGGCGCGACCAAAGGTCTCCGATCGCCCAGGTTGCATGGTCGAGCAGCACCCGCAGGGTGCGGCCAGACCTTTGGAAACCTTCGGCCCCAACTTAGGTTTATATGCTATATGTATATAATGCCACAGCCCATTATAAAAAAGGTCTTGCCGGATTGTTCTTCTTGTATTATATTATAAATAAAGTTAATTAAATAAACAGCGACCTGGAGTGCGGCTTGTGAAATCGTGGGTCCCTTCCGACATCAAGAGCTACAACAACCGCATCGTCTTTGAGACGGTGCGCCGCTGCGGGCAGATCGTGCGCACCGATATCGCCAGGCAAATCGGCATGAGCGCCCCCACGGTGCTCAAGGTGGTGCAGGGCTTTATCGACAAGGGCATCCTGCTGCCCTCGGGCGAGGCCGAGACGGCGCTGGGGCGCAAGCCTCTGCTGCTTAAGTTCAACCCCGACGCGTTGTACACCGTGGGAATCAACTTCGAGGGCGACCACCTCTCGGTGGCGCTCGTGAATCTGGCGGGGGACATCCATCGCATCATCCGCCGGCGGGTGCCCCACGCCTTTGACATGGACACCGCCAACACCATCGTCAAGACCATCTCCCGGCTGTATATTGATCGTCCAGAGGACCGGGAACGCACCGCCGCCATCGGCATCGGCATCCCCGGCATTGTGGACCTGGCCGGCCCCGCGATCGCCTTCGCGCCGCTCATCGGCATCCACAGCCCCATGGACGCTCTGCCTGTGCTGGCCGCCATACAGGCAGGCGCGGGCCTGCCGGTGTTCGTGGAGAACGACGTGAACGCCGCCGCCATCGGTGAGACCGTGGTGCGCAAGATGAAGAGCGACGGCGACCTGCTGTATGTGTCGCTGGGCACCGGCCTGGGCGCGGGCATCATACTGGATGGCGCCCTGCGCCGCGGGCGGCGCAGCATGGCCGGCGAGATCGGCTACACCGTGTATGACCCCACGCTGGCCGTGGACCAGCGCGGGGCAGGCTGGCTGGAAAGCCAGGTCAACCTGCAGGCCTTGAAGGACCGTTTCGGCTTTGAACCCGACGGCGGCGAGGCCCCGCAGGAGATGGTGCAATATGTGGCCGCGACGCTGGCGCCGGCCATCGTGAACCTGGCCACGCAGCTGGACATGGACCTTGTGGTGCTGGGCGGCATCGTGGCCGAGCAGTTGGGCTGCCGCCTGGTTAAAGCGCTGCAGAGCGCGGCCGACACCATGTGCATCAACCCGCTGCGCATCGAGTGCCCCGGCAGTGACGAGCCGGGCGTGCTGGGCGCGGCAGCGCTGGCCGCCGAGAGCGTGCTGGACGATATCCTGACTACCCGGGAAGGCGCTTAATATGAACCAACTGGACTTGATCGCAAAACTACAGGCGGCACTGGCCGCCCAGGACCATCAGCAACCCTCGGTCGTTATGGGCTTTGACGGCTTCGTGGACCGCATCGCCCGCCGCGTGACCGGCGCGTCCGCCGAAGGGGCCAAGCATCTGAACACCATGGGCGCCATGGGGGCCATGCTCAGCGCCCGCGGCGAGCACAGCGTTTCCATAGAGCTTTCGGACATGGAAGAGCGGGTGGGCGGCAACATGCCCATCACGGCATCGGCGCTGGGCAATTTGGGCGTGGCCGTGGATTGCTTCGGAGCCTTCGGCGGCTTGGATGTCAGGGGACGCACCTCCGACCTGGACCCGGTGTTCCGCGGCATGCCCGCCGCCTGCCGCCTGCATAGCTATGCCCGGCCCGGCCACTGCCTGGCGTTGGAGTTTGATTCCTGCAAGCTGTTCCTGGCCGACAACGGCGACATCGAATTCGCCGACTGGGCCACCGTGCACAGCAGGGTGGGCGAGGAGCTGGCCCGCAGCCTGGCCCGTGCGCGCCTCATCGGCCTCTTCAACTGGGGGGAGCTTGCCTCCATGCAGAGCATCTGGCGGCAGATGGCGCTGGAACTGCCCCAGGCCGCGCCCGGCGCTCCCCGCACCGTGCTCGTGGACCCGGCGGACTGCTCCCGGCGCACCCGGGAGGAGCTCAAAGGCCTGCTGGACACGCTGGCGCTCTTCCGCCGGCACTGCACCGTGGCCTTAAGCGTGAACGAAGGAGAGCTGCGGGCGCTGGCCGACGCGCTGGAAATCCAGGGCGAGGACGCCCTGGAACTGGGCCGGCAAATGAGCGCCGTTGCCGACGTGCTGGTGCTGCACACCGGCAGGCTGGCGGCGGCCTGGGCCCAGGGGCGCGAGGCCGTGCTGCCCACGTGCTATGTGGACGCACCGGCGCTCTTGACCGGCGGCGGCGATTGCTTCAACGCGGGCTTTGCTTTCGGGTTGTTGGCTGGTTGCAGCGAGGGGGAGTGCCTGGCCTGCGCCAACACCTTGTCCCGGTGCTATGTGAAGAACGGCGATTTCCCGACCTGGGAAGTGTATATTCAGGAACTCAAGGACTGCAACGAATGGGAGGTAGGGCAATGACCAAAATCGTCTTCATCGGCGCGGGAAGCATGAGCTTCGGCCTGGCCATGTTCCGGGACGTGTTCTCCAGCCGGGAGCTTACCGGCAGCACGTTCACTCTGGTGGACATCGACGCCGAGGCGTTGGACCGCATGTACGCCGTCGCGGTGGAAATGAACCGCGTCAGCGGCGCTGGCCTCAAGATCGAAAAGACGCTGGACCGCCGCGAGGCGCTGCCCGGCGCGGGCTTCGTCGTGAGCTCCATCTGCGTGGAGCGCTGCGCGCTGTGGAAGCTGGACTTCGAGGTGCCCAAGAAGTTCGGCATCCGCCACACGCTGGGCGAGAACGGCGGCCCCGGCGGCCTGTTCTTCACGATGCGCACGCTGCCCATGGTCATGGACATCATCCGCGACATGGAAGAGCTGTGCCCCAACGCGTATTTCCTGAACTTCTCCAACCCCGAGAGCCGCATCATACTGGCCATCGGCCGCTATTCGAGCATCCAGGCTGTGGGCCTGTGCCACGGCGTGTTCATGGGCCATGCCGACGTGGCGCGCATCATGGGCCTCAACTATGAGCAGGTGGATGTGCTGGGCGCGGGCCTGAACCACTTCCAGTGGCTGTTGGAGGTGCGCGACGCCCGTGACGGCAGCGATTTGTACCCCCGCCTGCGGGAGTGCGACAAAACCTTCGATGCAAAATTCGAGCCCTTCACCCGCAATCTGTTCCGCGCCTTCGGGTATTATCCCTCCTGCAGCGACGACCACATCGGCGAATATCTGCCCTACGGCTGGGAGGCCGGCGAGCACGGATACAACTTTCAGTGGGACGAGGACAACCGCGTGGCCACCAAGGCGGACATCGCCGAGCGCCTGGCCGGCCGCAAGGGCTTCGAGGACTGGCTCAATGTGTCCGGCGAGCGCGGCGTGGACGTGATCTCCGCAATTCTGCACAACAAGAAGGTCGTCATCGAGAGCGGCATCGTCTACAACCGCGGCGGGGCCATCCCCAACCTGCCCTATGACGCTGCGGTGGAAGTGCCCATCGCCGTGGACGCCGGCGGCATCAAGCCCGTCAGCGTGACGCTGCCCACGCCCTTGGCCCGCATGCTGACGCCCCAGGTCATGGTGCAGCAAATGGCTGTGGACGCAGCCATGCACGGCTCCAAGGAGATGGCGCTGCAGGCGCTGCTGATGGACCCGGTCACCAACTCCGCCGACGCCGCCGTGAAGCTGCTGGACGAGCTTTGGGAGTACAACAAGGCCTATATCCGTAAGTGCATTTAAGTAAGGAGAACGAACGCATGATCCGCAACCTGATCAAGATACTGACCGACAGCGAAGTGGAGCGCCTGCACGGCGAATCCATGCAGGTGCTGGAGCGCGTGGGCATGAAGGTGCCCAACGCCGAAGCCCTGGAGCTGTGCCGCAAGGCCGGCGCCATCGTGGACATGAACGCCCAGACCATCAAGATCCCCCGGGCTGTGATGGAAGAGGCATTGCGCGTGTGCCGCCCGGCTGAGGCCCCCGACGACAACCCGCCCACCAAGCTGCAGGGCAGCATCTCCACCCAGGTGTTCATCGTGGACTACCCCGGCGACGTGCGCCGCAAGGGCACCATGGACGATGTGCGCAAGGGCATCCTGGTCAGCGATACGCTGATGAACCTGTACAACAGCAGCGCCGTCGTGATCCCCTATGACATCCCCTACAACCAGACCGATATCGCCAGCTACCGGGAGATCTTTAAATACTCCAAGCGGCCTGGCGGCACTTACATCCTGGGCGCGACATCCGGCCGGGGCATCATCGAGATGTCCAAGGTCATGGGCCGGGGCTGCGGCTATCTGCTGGAAAGCATCAGCCCGCTGACGTTCATGCAGTCCTCGCTGGACACGGCCATGGTGTTTGTGCACGAGGGCATGAGCCTGCACGCCGGCCCCATGGTCATCGGCGGCGCTTCCGGCCCGATGACGGCCTGGGGCAACACCGTGCTGCAAAACGCCGAGGTCATCGGCAGCAACTTCGTGATCTTCGCGCTGATCGGCAATATGACCGGCTACGGCTCAGCCAACCACACCATGGACATGCGCACGACGCTGTGCTCCTTCGGCTCGCCCAACCAGGCGCTGTTGGGCATGATGACCGCGCAGATGGCCCGCTACTACGGCTGGTACAGCGGCAGCAATTCGGCGCTTTCCGACGCGTGCCTGCCGGACTACCAGTGCGGCTTTGAAAAGGCCTTCAACGGGCTGTTCGGCGTGCTGGCCGGCAACCACGGCATCGGCGCCCAGGGCATCGTAGGCGCCGACCAGGGCATAAGCCTGGAGCAGCTGGTGCTGGACAACGAGTGGATGGACGCCTACAACTACGTGCTCAAGGGCGTGCAGCCCGACGACGAGGCCGTATCGCTCATCGAGAAGGTCGGCATCGGCGGCAACTTCCTGGCCGAGGAGCACACGCTGGACAACATGCGCGACAACTACTGGGAGGCCCCCGGGCGCACCTTCTGGCGCGACCAGTGGGAGCCCTGGAAGGATCGCGGCAGCCGCTCCATCTACGACCGCGCCCACGACTACGTGGAGAAGGTCTCCAAGGATTATCAAAACGCCGAGGTCGTGATCTCCGCCTCTCAGGCCGAGGAGATCGATCGCATCTATGACGAGTTCAGCCGTCAACTGGCCAAAGAGAGGGAATAGGATTGATTTTGGGCCGAGGCCCCAAAAAAGAATATACCCAGGACCGACACTGAAAGGAGAAAAGAGAGGAAATGAAAAAGACCCCAGTCATCCGGCTCATGGCGCTGCTGGTCTGCGCGATGATGACGCTGGGCATGGCTGCCTGCACGGGCAACCAGGCAACGCCTTCTCCCGCCGCCCCCACGAGCGCGGCTGCCACGGCTCCCGCAGAGACGGCCGCTGCCGAAACCTCCGCCGCCGAAACCTCTGCCGCGGCAGAAGCTACCCCGTCGGCGGCCCCCGCCGCTCTGCTGGACGCCAGCGTCCCCCCGCCGCAGGACCCCTTCGGCAAGTATGACCCGCCCATCGAGGTCACGCTGATCCACACCGGCAACGATGGCGCCTTCTGGTTCCCCCAGGGCGACGACATCGGCAACAACATCTACACCCGCACGTGGGAGGAGCGCCTGGGCATCAAGTACAAGTTCCTGTGGACGTGCCCCGGGGCTCAGGCCGAGGAGAAGGTCAACATCATGCTGGCCTCCGGCGACCTGCCCGATATGCTCAGCGTCAGCCGCACCAACTTTGAGAAGCTCTACAAGGGCGGCAAGCTAGCCGATATCACCACAGCCATGCAGCAGTACGCGACCCAGTACACCAAGAAATACCTGACCGGCGAATATGCCCCGCTGCTGGAGGCCGCCACCAAGGACGGCAAGATCTATGGCGAGACCTGCGGCTTCTCTTACAAGGACTCGGCCAACATGATCTGGCTGCGCGCCGACTGGCTCAAGAACCTGAACATGAGCGTGCCTAAGACCTTCTCCGAGCTGGAAGCCGTGCTGGAAGCCTTCGTGAAGAACGACCCGGACAAGAACGGCCAGGCGGACACCTATGCCGTGGGCGTGCCCGGCGCCAATCTGGGCGGCAACTCCTACAACTTCGGCATGAGCGTGTCCTATTTCAACATGTTCCACACCTACCCCGGCCAGTGGGTCAAGAACGCCGCCGGCGAGCTGGAGGAGGGTATGTTCGGCCCCAGCTTCCGCGAAGGCGCCAAGGCTTCGCTGCAGAAGCTGCAGCAGTGGTATGCCAAGGGGTATCTCAACCCGGACTTCGCGACCTATGACGACGCCAAGTTCCAGGAGGACATGACCGGCGACAAGTTCGGCGTGGTGTTTGGGGACCTGTGGGGCGCTTATTGGCCGCTGCTGCTGTGCCTGGACAAGAACGCATCCGCCGACTGGGTGCCCATGGCCATCCCCAGTGCCGACGACAAGCCCATGTTCACCAACAACTCAGTGGGCGCGGTCAACAACATCAACGTCGTCAACGTAAACTTCGCCCACCCCGAGGCGCTGGTCAAGATGAGCAACCTCTACCACGACCTCAACAACAACCCCGAGACCACGCAGGATTTTGGCAAATACAACACCGATCCTGTGGACAACAACCAGATCTTCCTGGCCTATCCGCTGCTGATCTACAACCCCTCCTTCAACTACGAGGGCTACCAGGCCATCAGCGAAGCCATGACCAGCGGCAGCGACGCCAAGCTGCCCCCGCCCTACAAGCTGTTCTATGACCAGATACAGTCGTACCTGAAGAGCGGCGACAAGGGCGGCTGGCCGCCCTACCGCTCCTACACCGACGAGGGCTGCTTCGGCGTCATCAAGGGCTATCTGGCCAACAAGCAGTACATGTTCAATGAGTACACCGCCGAGCCCACCCAGAGCATGGTGGACAACTGGCCCAGCGTCAAGAAGATCTACGACCAGATGTTCCTGGCCACGGTCATGAGCGGCGACGCCGCCCAGTTTGACGCCTTCATCGCCCAGTACGATTCGCTCTTTGGCGCCCAGGCCACCAAGGAAGTTAACGACTGGTTCGCGGCCAAGGGCAAGGCCAGCATTCAAGACTGGTATAACAGTCTGCAATAAGTCATTCACGGCGCTCGGGGCGGGGAGCAGGCTCCCCGCCCCGGAGTGCGCCGAGGCAACCCCAAAGATTCTAAGGGGTGTAACAATGAGAAAAAGGTACATGTTCCAGAGGGAGCTGCCCCTCTACCTGATGCTGATCCCCCCAGTCATCCTGCTGCTGGTGTACAGCTACGGGCCTATGTTCGGGCTGGTCATGGCTTTTCAGAAGTTCGAGCCGGTGGCCGGTTTTTTCCAGTCCAAATGGGTGGGGCTGGCCAACTTCTTCCGCGTGTTTTCCTTCCCCGACATCAAGAACGTCATCTGGAACACCTTCTACATTTCCATTTTGAAAATCGTCGTGGAGACGCTGGCCGCCATCGTCGTGGCCATCTGCCTCAACGAGGTCATACAAAAGTGGTTCAAGCGCACGGTGCAGACCATCATCTATTTTCCGTACTTCCTGTCCTGGGTGATCCTGGGCGGCGTGCTGCGGGACATCCTGGCCCGCGACGGCGTGGTCAACCTGCTGCTGCAGGCCGTGGGCATCAAGCCCATCCTGTTTCTGGGCGTGGCCAAGATCTTCCCGTGGGTGCTGGTGTTCACCGAGACGTGGCAGATCACCGGCTTTGGCACCATCGTGTTCCTGGCCGCCATCAGCAGCATCAGCCCCACGCTCTACGAGGCCGCGGCCATCGACGGCGCCGGGCGCTTGAAGCAGACCTGGCACATCACGCTGCCCGGCATGAAGGGCACGATCATTCTGATGATCACGATGAGCATGGGCTACATTCTGAACGCCGGGTTTGACCAGATCCTGATGCTCTACAGCCCCCTGGTCTATTCCACCGGCGACGTCATCGACACGTGGGTGTACCGCGCCGGCCTGCAGCAGGCCCAGTATTCGCTGGGTGCGGCGGTGGGCCTGATGCGCTCGGGTGTCAGCTTCCTGCTGGTCGTCGCCAGCTACTATGTGGCCTATAAGGCTGCGGATTACCGCGTTTTCTAAGGAGGGATCGGGTTGGTAGACAGATCGCCCAGCAGAAAAATCTTCCGCATCATCAACAGCACCGGCTTCGTGCTCTATGCGCTGCTGTGCCTGCTGCCGCTGGTGCACGTGCTCAGCGTGTCGCTGAGTTCCAGCGTGGCGGTCACGGCGGGCGAGGTCAAAATTTTCCCTGTGGATTTTACGCTCAAAAGCTATGAGTTCGTCCTCAAAAAGGTGGAATTCTGGCGGGCCATGGTTGTGTCGCTGGAGCGCATCGTGCTGGGCGTAACCCTGAGCACGATTATGACGATTCTGGCGGCCTATCCGCTTTCCAAGCCCAAGGCGGAGTTTCGCGCCCAGCCGATCTTCGTGTGGATGTTCGTGTTCACGATGCTCTTCAGCGGCGGCATGATCCCCAGCTACATGGTCGTGCGCTACACCGGCCTCATCGACAAGATCTGGGCACTGGTGCTGCCCGGAGCGGTGCAGGTGTTCAACGTCGTGCTGCTGATGAACTACTTCCGTACCGTACCCAAGGAGATCGAGGAGTCGGCCTTCATGGACGGCGCCAACCACTGGCTGATCCTGTGGCGCATCTTCCTGCCCATGTCGCTGCCGTCCTTGGCCACCATCGTCGTGTTCGCCGTGGTGGGCAACTGGAACAGCTGGTTCGACGGCTTGATCTACATGAACGACAGCCGCAACTACCCGCTGCAGACCTATCTGCAGTCCATCCTCGTGCAGCCCAACGTGAAGCTGATCACCAAGGCCTATGCCGAGCTCATGCGCAAGATCAATGACCGCACGCTCAAAGCCGCGCAGGTGTTCATCGCCGCCATACCGGTGCTGATGATCTACCCCTTCCTGCAGGGCTATTTCATTTCCGGCATCATGCTGGGCGGCGTAAAGGAGTAACACCATGCTGGAACACCTGACCTATCACGTATACCCCGATGTGCGTGGCGACGCCTTCGAGTGCTGCGCGTCGGACACAGCCATACTGCGGGAGCTCATGAAGCGGTTCGCCGAGGCCGCCGCCCACGAACGCAACGCCGAGCTGCGGGCGCTGTGGCGCGCCCACAACCACCTTGCGGCCCCCCGGCCCCTGGTGGCTGTGTGGGCGGAGAACTGGCTGGAGGTGCCCGAGGTGTGTAATCTCCAGTGCCAGAGCGAGGCCGCCCGGGGGCTGGAGTTCCGCCTGCGGCAGCTGCTGTGGCAGTGGCACAACGTGCCGGATGACAAGCCGCTGGAGGCGACGCTCAGCGTGCGCAAGGTGGCCCATTGGAGCGACTGGGGTCTGCCGGTGCTGCGCAACCAGCACGGCGGCGAGGGCGACGCCTGGGGCTTTGTGCCGGTCATCAACACCATGGAGGATGCGTTAAAGCTGCACAGCCCGACGATCGAATACGACGAGGCGGCCAGCCTAAAAAAGCTGGACCGCGTGCGGGAGCTCTTCGGCGACATCCTACCGGTGCGCCTGTCCGGCGTGCAGGAGATCAGCTATCACATCTGCATGCAATACAGCGATTGGCGGGGCCTGCAGAACCTTTACACCGACTTTTACGATGAGCCCGAGATGCTTGCCCACATCATGGACAAGCTCAAGGAGGGCTACCAAAGCATCCTGCGCCAGATGGAGGAGCAGGAGCTGCTGGACCTCAACAACGACGGTACCTATCAGGGCACCGGCGGCCTGGGCTACACCGATGAGCTGCCGGGGCCGGGCTTCACCGGCCATGTGCGCCCCTGCGACATGTGGGGCAGCGCCGAGGCCCAGGAGCTGGCCCAGGTTTCACCGCGCATGCACCGGGAGCACCTGTTCGTGCGCGAGGCCGAGCTGCTGCGGCCTTTCGGCCTGACCGAATACGGCTGCTGCGAGCCGCTGCACGACAAACTCGACGACGTGCTGGCGCTGCCCGGCATCCGCAAGATATCGGCCTCGCCGTGGGCGGACATCGGCAAATACGCCGACAAGGTGGGCCGAAAGGCCATCACGTCCTGGAAGCCCAACCCAGCGTGGCTCAGTGACGGCCACGACGAGGCATGGGTGCAGCGGCAGCTGGACGAGGGCGTGCGCACCCTAAAGGATTGCGCCTTCGAGGTGTTGCTGGAGGACCTGCGCACGTGCTCTGGCAAGCCCGAGCGCATCGGCCAGTGGGTGCGAATGGTAAGGCAGGCTTTGCGTAATAGCGGCTTTGCCGCTATATGAGCAAAGCCGGTCGGCGCAGAAAGCGCCGTGCATCGCCATCGATAGATGGCGATCAGATGTCGCGCAAAAATTTGTCGCCCAGCGGCTTTGCCGCTATATCAGCGACAGGAGGAATGCTTCATGACGACAAACGTTCTGGACAACAAGAGCGCCCTGGCCCTGGCTGTGGCCCAGCATGTGGCCGCATTCGTGCGGGCCAACCCCGGCAAGCTGATGTGCTTCGCCGCCGGCGACACGCCGCTGGCAGCCTACGCGGAGCTATCCCGGATGCACAAGGCAGGCGAGATCGATTTGAACACGATGTGGTTTGTGGGCCTGGACGAATGGGTGGGCCTGGGGTATGAACACGCCGGCAGCTGCCGCCAGGTGATGTATGACGGCTTCTACGACCTGGCGGGCATAGACCATACGCGCATCCTGGCCTTCGACGGGCTGGGCGCCGACCTGGCGGGGCAGTGCCGCGCCATCGATCAGTGGATAGAGGATCATGGCGGCATCGCGCTCACGGTGCTGGGCATCGGCATGAACGGCCATGTGGGCTTCAACGAGCCCGGCGCCAGCGCCGACGCCGACGCGCACACCGTGGACCTGGACGACACCACATTGCGGGTGGGCGTGAAATACTTCCCCGACGGCCAAGTGCCCGGTCAAGGCATCACCGTGGGCCTGCGCCAGCTGCTCTCGGCGCAGCACATTCTGCTGGTGGCCAGTGGCAGCCACAAGGCCGACGTGGTGACCCGGGCGCTGCTCGGGCAGATCGGCCAGCAGATGCCGGCGTCTTTGCTGCGCCGCAGCCCGGCCTTGAGCGTGTGGCTGGACAAAGCGGCCGCCGCCAATCTTTAAAGAGGGCAAAAAAGCAGCGCCGCGTCGCTGCGGTGCTGCAACAGATGCAAAAGCGTAACCGCTCTTTTGGGCGGTTACTGCGTTATCTATCCGGTTGTGCGTCCTTTCGTATGCTCACGATTCCCGCCTTCTCAAAAAAAGCTGGATCCTCTTTTGCAAGCCGCAGCATCCTTATGGCCGCGCCGGTCGGTCTATTCCTGCCGCACTCCCAGGCTTCCACAGCCTTTTTTGAAACACCCAGAGCCTGCGCGAAAAGCTCCTGTGTGTAGTTGCAGTTCATTCGAATCACCCGTATTTCGCAAGCGGGTATTTTTGGAACCGGTTTCACTTCCATATGGGTGATACGGACATTGCTGTTTTTGCCTTCGGCATATTCAAGGGCTTGATTCAGACCTTCCATCAGGCCGCCAACCATGCGCTTGCTCATTGTGTTCCCACCCTTTGTACGCAGCTTTGCCAGTAATGTTTCTAGACAAATAATACCCTATTTTATAGGGTAAATCAATAACGGTAATGACTGTATGCAAGAGTAGAGCAACAAAAAGCCTGCCAACCAGGTATAACGCTACCGTAAACAAGGCCAATAGGTGGCCATCTTGTTGTGTTTAGCTACTGCTTCAGTGGAGGATACGGGTCAGTCCATGAAGACAATATCGCATGTTGATGCTGTACTGCCATAGAGTTATTTCTGATGTATAATATTTGCTGATAACATTAGGGACGGTTGTAAAAAAAGAGATCAGAAAAGCGGTTTTAATGTGAGAGGATGAGGGGGATTATAAATGGCAAACTCTAAAGATTTTTTTCGACCGACTCAAATTTCGGACTTTGATAAAGTATTAAGAATTGATGCTAGATATACGGAGGGTAGCTATCCATTAAGCCGAAATATCATGTACTCCTTACAATATCTTCAGTATATTCAGAATCAACTTGATTCGGGTAAATTTACTAGTGTCATTTATATTAAACTTTACAAAACATACATCGTAGAAGCATTAGGTATTATTGAGGCCCTGTTTACATGCCTACTAAAAGCGAATGGAAAATGGGCGAAAGACAACTACTTACCAATTATTGATGAGAGAACAAATGAGTTTATCAAAGATGGCAAACATTATAGGCTGCAGACGGTCCTTCTAGAAAGAACAGATTGCAATGTAAAAAGGCTCGACTTTGAAACTATACTAAATAAGGTGAGTCAAAATAAGCTGATAGAGATAAATGGCAAAGCCTTTGGTGTAATCAAAAATCTCAAAGCACTACGGAATAAGGTGCATCTCCACCTTGCTGAAACATCTGATGATACGGATTGGAACAGTTTTAGTAAAACAGATTATTTATGGGCTCGGTATACGTTATTTATTATAATGACAAATAGTTTATTTATCCGGGATAGTAGTCAAGCGATAATATATGATTTTCTGGAACTTACCGCAGATGAGATAAAAGCTATTAAAGTAAGCCCAGTTAAGGACAGAAAAAGCAAGAAAAAGGATGATAAGTAAAAAATACTCAAGGGCTTACACCAACACATGCCTCCCAGCGACCACTGTCGCCGGGAGGCAAACGAGCAAACTGATCATGTGTCTACATCGACAAGGCACAACAGAGCCGCAGGCAAAATCTACACGATGGAATACCCCATTTCCCGTAGATTATCCCGGGAGGTCACAAGGCAGTCGAAGGCGTCGCGGCCATAAAGATCGTCCTGCTCGATGAAGAAATGCCGCGCGTTGGCCGCAAGGCTTGCCTCGATGATGGCCGGCATGTCCAGCGTGCCTTCCCCGACCTCGGCGAACTGCACCACGTTGGCAAACCCCGCCATGAACGCCGGGAAGTCCCGCTTTTTGAGCGCCTCGAAGGCCTCCGGGGCGATGGGCCCGATCCGGTAGTCCTTCAGGTGAACCAGGTCCGCTTTGCCCGCGTAGCTCTGGATCACCTTCACCGGGTCATACCCGCCTCGGTGTATCCAGTGCACGTCCAGCTCAAAGCCCAGCGACGGCGCGTTTTCACGGATCAAGTCCAGCATCGTGCGGCCGCCGAACCGGCGGAACTCCACATGGTGGTTGTGATAATACAGCTTGATACCCTCCTGGGCGAGCTTTTGCGCCGCGACCTCGGCCATGCGGGCAAAGGCCAGCACGGCATCCAGGCTGCCCATGCAGTCGAAGGGCAGCATCGGGATGCGCAGGAAGGAGCAGCCCAGCGTGCGGCAATCGCCGACGATCTTCTTAAAATGCGTGGCGATCGTCTCCGAGGGGAAGCCGCTGGGCGCGACGCCGGCGGAGAGCGCCGCGATGGCGATGCCCTCGTCCGCCGCCCGCTTCATGCCGGCGACGTTCTCCGGGGTCATGGGCAGCTGCGAAATCTCCACGCTGCCGTAGCCCAGCGCGCCGATCTGCTTGAGGGTTTCATACACGCCCAACTGCGCGAACTTGTCCTTGAGCATGGAGGCTTGAACGCCCGTCTTGATCTGCTTCATGGGTCTCATCCTTTCTTTGTCAGGCTGTCCGAAAAGGCTGCGCCTTTTGGCCAGCCTTTTCGCGTACGATACTGTGGCATCGTACGCGATTCAGACGACTTGTCCTTGGCTTTTATTTATCGCCCCGCCGCACGTGTCGCCGGGCGATATCTTGACGATTGGTTCTCATATCTCGTTTCATAGAACGCTATTTCGCCTGTTGGCGGGTTCTTTTACCTACCCTGTAATTGCTCTGCATTTCCCTCCGTCGGATGAACCGCCGTCAGGATCATCCATCTCTTCTCACGCTAGGGTTTATAGAAAGTTTGTCGTTCAGCGCGTGGGGTACTTGCCTTCTTGCTGGATGCGCTTGTTGAGCTCGGCCAGATACAGCTCTTCGTCCACGGGCAAGTCCACTTCCTGGCCCAGCCAGCTGGAAAGCAGCATCGCGTTGGCCAGGTTTACGCCGTGGATGCCGTCGGAGCCGGGGGCCAGCAGCGGTGTGCCGTCCAGGATGTGGGCCGCAAAGTTCGTGAGCACGACGCCGTGCTGCACGCCCCAACCGTCGGTGTTCTCGATCACTTCGCTGGTGTACAGCTGGTCGCCGCCGCCGCCCATGAACAGCCGGGCCACCGATTCCATCGTCATGGACGCGTTCATCTCGTTTTCGCTCTTCTTAAAGCGCAGCACCGTGGCCTTCTTGCTGTCCTCCACGACGATCTTGCCGCCGTCCAGATCGATCTCCAGCCGGTCGGTACCCACCGGGTCGTGGGTGCACGTGATGAACACGCCGGTGGCGCCGTTTTCGTACTGCACCGTCGCGGTCACGTCGTTGTCCACGACGATGTCGCGCCCCACGCCATAGCCGATCTTGGCATACACGCGCTTGGGGATGCCGCAGATCCACTGCCACAGGTCCAGCTGGTGGGGCGCCTGGTTCACGAGCACCCCGCCGCCCTCGCCGCCCCAGGTGGCGCGCCAGTCGCTCTGGCGGTAGTAGCTGTCCGGCCGCCACCAGGAGTTTATGATCCAATTGGTGCGGCGGATCTGCCCAAGCTCGCCCGAGGCCACGATGTCGCGCAGCTTCTGGTACAGCTTGTTGGTGCGCTGGTTGAACATGATGCCAAAGGGCACGTTGGGGTGCGCTGCCGCGCACTCGTTCATCCGGCGCACGGCCTGGGCGTATACGCCGGCCGGCTTTTCCACCATCACGGGCATGCCATGCTCCAGCGCGTATATCGCGATCTCCGTGTGCAGATAGTGGGGCACCGTGGTCACCACGGCGTCCACCGCGCCGGAGGCGATCATCTGCCGGTAGTCGGTGAAGAACGGCGTGTCGGGGTACATGATTTCGCACATGATCTGTTTGTCCGGGTCGATGTCACACAAAGCGCCCAGCGCGGCGTTCTGGGGCATTGCCCCCATCTTCCCGGTCAGCCACTGCGCGTAGAAGCCGCCCTGCGCGCCGACGCCGATGAGCCCGTAACGAACCTTTTCCATGCAAACGCCTCCTGACTTTCTATGGATGGATATGCGCCGCTTCTCAATCGAGGTTTTCCGACAGCTTGTGATAGATGCGGATCAACTGCCGGATGTCCTCCTCTTCCAGGCCGCCAAACAGCCGCAGCATCATCTGTTCCTGCTCGCGTATCAGCGCAAGCGTGAGCTGCCGGCCCTGCTCGGTCAGCTCCAGGTAGACGACCCGCCGGTCTTGCTCGTCACCCGCCCGCCGGGCATAGCCCTGGGCGACCAGCTTATCCGAGGCACTGGTCACGGCGCCGGGCGTGGTCTGCGTGACGCTGGCCAGCCGGGCCGCCTTTTGCGGGCCGGAATGCTCCAGGCTCCTTAATATCAGGTATTGGGTATAGGTGATGCCGCGAAGCTGATCGCTCCACTTTTTCTGCATCTTCCTAAGGATGTGATAGAAAAGCCTCAGCAGCTCCTCGCGATCGTTCATGCCGTCCCCGCTGCTCTTATTGTTCAGGCTTAAGATGTTCAATACTAAACTATATGTATCGTAACAACATATTATTTGCATGTCAAGAGTTGCCAATGTGCCAGTTCTGCGCGCGGGGCGCTGGGTGGGTACGTACCCGGCGGAGCCGCTCGGATTATTCCTTGTCCGTATCCAGTATGTAATACCCGCACGCGTTGATAACCCGGGTGCTGCCCCGGTCGCAGTGGCGGGCGATGTTGCCGTATTCCATGTGGTTGTGGCCGTGGATGAAATAGCGGGGCTTGAAGCGGTCGATGAGATCGGTAAAGCATTGGAAGCCCGTGTGGCACAGGTCCTTGCCGTCGCACAGGCCGAAGGCCGGCGAGTGGCTCACGAAGATGTCCAGTCCGCCCTTGAGCCACAGCGAAGGCTTCAGGCGGTGTACGCGGCCGCGCATCTCCAGCTCGGTGTATTGGTACAGCCCCAGATTGTAGCGCATGGAGCCGCCCAGCCCGGCGATGCGAAAGCCCTCGTGTTCGATGACCTTGCCGTCGATGCTGTCGCAGCCCTCCGGCGGGTGGGTCACATAAGTTTTGTCGTGGTTGCCGGGCACATAGAACAGCGGCCGGTTGATCATCGTGACCAAAAAGCTCAGATACTCGGCTTTGAGATCGCCACAGGAAAGGATGAACGAGATGTCGGCAAAGCGTACCGGGTCAAAATGATCCCAGATGTATTTTTCTTCCCTATCGGAAACGAGCAAGATCTTCATACGCGCCCCGCACCGCCGCCGCGCCTAGCTAAGGCCCGGCATGGCGTCGCCTGTCCACCGTTTGCGTGTGAACTCTTCCATTATACCAGCATAAAAGAACAAATTCCATATGACAGCCAAGGGAGGCTCTACTCCAATTACCGTTGCGAGTTATAGTTTCAACGGGTTAGGGCAACCCAAGGTTAGTTTCGATGCGATCAGGTATATCATGCAAATGAATCCATCAATGGTTTTGTACCCTCTGGCCTTC
>JAEYPH010000037.1 GCA_023410875.1 Bacillota bacterium
ACAATCATGAGCGCATTCAGCTTAAAACAAAACTGACGCCGCTCGAAAAACGGCGCCAGTCTGCGTAATTCCTCGTATTCCTACGGCAGGGCTTTTTCTTCGTGTCTACTGAACGGGGGTCAGTCCAATCCTTGGGCGGGCTCTTTTTCTTTGGATATTTTCCTTCCCTTGAGCATATCCCCAATGTAGGTGGAGCCCAGTATCAATATCCCTCCAATGATCTGAACGAAGGTTAATGACTCCCCGGCAAAGATCACGCTGAACAGAATGCCGAATAAGGGCTCCAGATAGCTGTAGGACACGATCTCGACAGACTTCATATGGGCATAGAGGGAAAAGAACAGCGTGTAGGCCACACCGGTATGCAGTACACCTAATAGCATCGTCAAAACAATCGCAAGGGCATCCAGATGCACAACCTCTAAAATACTTCCATCCAGTAATACGAACGGCAGCAAGACGAGCATCGCCACGGCTACCTGCACGAAGGTGGCCGTCTGCGTATCCACCCGGACTTTCACGCTGCGGTTGATCAGCACAATGGCCGCGTAGAGCATCCCTGAAAGGGCGCTCAGCGCCAGCCCCAGGGCGCCGTACCCTTGGGATAAACTTTGGCC
This sequence comes from Bacillota bacterium, assembly GCA_023410875.1. Classification (GTDB taxonomy): domain Bacteria; phylum Bacillota; class Clostridia; order Christensenellales; family UMGS416; genus JAEYRA01. The sequence continues at coordinate 618 of JAEYPH010000037.1, forward strand.
GACAATCAGGAAAAGGCCCAGGAACGAGATGGAAATCACCGCGATCTGAACCCTTGGGATCGTCTCCTTCAACACCAGCGGCGCCAATATCATCACATAGACCGGGCACATGTTGTAGATGATGACGGCGGAGGAAATGCTGGTATGCTTATACCCATAGAACAGCGTCAGCCAACCAAAGCCCAGCAGTATCCCGGAGATCAGATAGGGTATCAGGCTGGACCAATTCACCCGATCCGTTTTCTTCATTTTCATTGCGAGAAAAAGCACCGGCAGCGCGATGAATGCCCTTAAGAATGCCAGGCTTAACGCGGACAAAGGGATGGATTGGGTGAATACGCCCAGACTGCCCCAAAGGAGCATAACAAGCACCAATTTGATTCGATTCATGGAAAAACAAAAGCTCCTTATCCTTACTAAGTCCAGTCTAGCGAAAGAGCAGGAGCCCGTATTGTATGAAATTGACCTAGGGAATCGCTGAATAAATGGGGCGTCCGAATTGCGCAGCGGATTTTTTCGTCCTTCCAGGCGGAGGAGGTCGCTTATGCCGCAGTGCATAGGCGGCCGACGACAACGAAGCAGGGCGGAAAAAGACCAAGCAAAGCGGATGTCATGCTTTATTCAGTGCTTCCCTATCCCCGTACTTGTTCCATGTAGGCTGCCGGCGTGACGCCGTACATCTTCTTGAATTCCCGAATCAAGTGGGCCTGGTCATAAAACCGCAATTCCTCACAAACGTCCAGCACGTTTGCGCCCTTGCCCAACAACCTTTTCGCTTCCGCCACCCGGCACTGCAGGTGGTACGCGGCGGGCGTGGTGACATACAGCCGCTTGAAGCCCCTGATGATGGAAAACTTGTTGAGCCCGGACATCTGCTCAAGTTGGTCCAAGGTGAGAACGTCGTACACGTGACACAATATATGGTCGTGTATTGCCTTGACGATCTCGCCGGGGTCGGTGGCGGCGGCTCCCGAAGCGTCTTTTTCTCCGAACTCCAACAACAGCTCAATCAATATGTTTTCCAACGTATCCGGAATCTTTTCCGCCAGCAGCTGCTCAATGAAGCCGATCAATCTCTGGGTTTGTTCGCCTGTCAGCTTTTTCGCCTGAGGAAAGCTCACCACATCGCTGTAGTAAGCGGGTTCCACGTATAACATCACATAGGACCATCGGTCGACATCCTTGGGCGCGCACCGGTGCGTCATCAACGGCGGTATGATGACGCCGTCGCCCGCTTCATAAAAGCTGGTTTTATCATTCAAGGATAAATCCGTGGACCCCTCCAGGATATACCCAAGGGAAAGCTCATTATGGACATGGGACTTATAGGCATGGGGGGCGCTTATGCAACGCTTGATCTCCACGCCTTGGAGGATGCTTTTGCTGAACTCCATATGCCGGTTTTGTTCCATGACCAATCTTCCCGCTCCATTCTATGCGCCGTCCCAATCCCCATACTCCATATAAGCCTTCGTGCGTTCGGCGGCTTCGCCGCCGCACAGCCGCTCCACGATGTGCAGAGAAAGGTCGATGCCGGCGGATATGCCCGCGGAGGTGCACAGCCTGCCGTTGTCCGTATAACGAGCCTTGCGAATCACCGCCTTTGGCGCGATCTGCGCCAGATGTTCCACCACCTCGTGGTGCGTCGTGCATTCCAGCCCGTCCAGCAGCCCGGCCTGCCCCAACAGTCTCGCACCGGAGCACACGGATATCGTGATCTTGGCGGTGCAGTGGGCTTCCTTGATCCAATGGATCACAGGCGCTTTGGTCATTTCCTTCTTGGTGCCGTTCCCGCCCGGGATCACCAGCACGTCGATGCCGGGATGCTGGCCAAAGCCATAATCCGGCAGAGCCTGGAGGCCGTTGACCGTGCGAACCGCCTGGCCGCCTTGCGAGACAGTGAAAACGTGGAAAAGCCCGTGGTCATAGAGCTCCGACGCCACCGAGAACACCTCGTAGGGCCCCGCAAAGTCCAGAAGCTCTATGTCGTCAAAAAGAAAAATGCCGACCTGATGCACCGGGCATGCCTCCATTCTCAACTGGGTATCACGACTGCCCCGCCGTGACCTGGGCCTCATAAACGGGCACAAGCTCGATCTCCCCGATCTCGCACACGGCTTCCCCCTCGTACCATTGCTGCGCGGCCATGGCCGAAGCGCCGACGACGGCCTTGCCGGTCTTTCGGGGCGTGATGTAGAGATACAAACCCTTGGCGATGATCTCGTCCCTGTGGCGCTTAAGGCCGATCTCCCAGGGCGCGCCGTTGCAGAAGTTGTCGCTGATCAGCCGGCCATCGATGTAGGCCCGGCCCACGTCGCCCACGTAGGGGATGGACAGGATCAATTCGCCATCCCACGTTTTGGCGCCTTCCAGGCGGATGACCGCCCGGTCTTCGCCGATCCTTTCCACCTGAACCCGCGCCGGCGCGGCATCCATGTGCACCTCATAGGTTGCAAACAGACCGCTGCTGACCTTGCGGAGGGCTGCGCCCGGGGCCGAAAGCGCTGGCGCGTCGGGGAACAGGCTCAGCTGCACCGTCGGGCTGCCCAGGCTGCCCACGCACAATGCGCCGTCGCGCCCATAGGCGTGGCCGTGGCCCCCCCCCCCGCGCGGGGGGCCCCCCCCCGCCA
>JAEYPH010000082.1 GCA_023410875.1 Bacillota bacterium
GCCGATCTCTACTTTCACCTTTCCGTAGATGATCTGTCTTCGGTACTTTGGTGCAAACACTATGTGGTATTTGCAGTTCCATTTTGTGTGTGCTAGACTGCTACTGTCCATCCTTCGTCCTCCTTCTTGTTGCTTGCGGTTGGCAGACCTGCTTGCATCCTATCAGAGTGTGCGAAGGATGGCTACTTATAGCTGGAAGCTTCCCTGAACCCCCAGCCTAGCTGGGGGTTTTCGTTTCACAATAAAGTTCATGTTGAATCTCTTGGGGAAGATATCCACATAGATGTTCTACTTGGATTAAAAACAAAGGACCCCGAGTTGAGTGTTGAACTCTGGTTGAACGACTATAGAGGCGATATGCCTCAAGATACAATCGTTATTGGCGATAGCTATGAACATGGTTTAATCATTTTACTGTGTTCGGGCGAAGATGGGATCATACACATGAATTTGCGCGTTCAAACAGTGAAGGAACACCTATTTTATAGCTGAAACGTTTGCTGACTTTTATAAGAATTTACAATGACATACCAAATACAGAAAATTCCCGGCTTGCCTGTGGCTCGCCGGGAATTCTTTGTTTAATGGAGCGATGAAAAGAGCACATGACAGGGACTGCCCAGGGCAGCCGGGAGCTTTTTATTTTCAGGAGCTTTTCGGACGCGATTCACGGAAACGGCCAAGCCCCTGTATCTGAACGCTCTGGCTGCCGGCACCCAAGCGGCGGCAGGCAAGAAGGCCATGTTCACCCCGGACATGACCTATGCCCAGTACACAGCCAAGGTCGCCGACGCTATGGGCAGCCCGGATTATTTTCAGCAGGCCAAGGACTACTTCACCTCAGACCAGCATAAAAGGCAGCTGGCCCAAGCCCTGGGCGTGTCGCCGGACAGCGATCTTGTGAACTACGGACTACGTCTCCTCGGCTCAGGCGCAACTGATCAACCTGGCCGGCGAAACCGCCGCGGACCCGACCACATATTTTGGCATCGGTGAGATACAGGCGTTGGGCCGGGGCGGCAGGGCGCTGAAAATCGGCGATCCAAAATATGAGGCCGCATTGCAGGCCAACAAGATGAACGGCGGGCTCAAGCTCGTAGACAACCCGTCGGCATGGCAGTTCGACGAGCCTCACCCCACGCTTGCGCAGGATGCGGGGCAGGGGTATACTCAAGCTGGCAGCAGAGCCCGAGAGACGCTTGAAGATGCGGTTGCGGCGGCGCGCGATGGCGTTGAAGGCGCGGGGGAATTGGGTGGCGTTGTTGAAATTACTCCGCCGTTAAATGCATCGCCAGAGCAGATCGCTCAGACTAAGGTATACATAGATGGGCCAAATCAGGCATTGAGGGCAGGGAGGTTATCTCCAACAGGAAGAGTTTCTACGGCAGGCTCATTGAGAATCAGCGCCAACTCGTCAGCAGCAAAGGAACGAGCAAGAGCTGCAGTTGCAGGAACTCCGTATAAGGGCCAAGCTGGACATGTACCTGATACGACATGGACAGGGACTGCCGATCCTTTCAGTTGGTTGGATCTTGATCCATCAGTTAATATGAGCATTGGCGGACAGGCAAACCGATACCCAACAGGGTATAAACCAACGGAATCTCGTTATAGGGACAGGTGAAAACGATGAATGAAAAATGGCGAGATCGAGTTGCTTCCATGATTTATGTCAAGCAGGAACTAATGAAGCTCGACGTAGACGGAATATGGCCACACCATCTACCGGAACTGGCAGGCAGTGAAGAGACACTGCGAAAAACAGAGGCTTATTTGGGGCACGAGATAGATCAGGACTACCGCGAGTTCTTAAAAATGGCAAATGGCTGGAAAGGATTCCTTCAAACAGTCAATCTGTTTGGAACCCAAGAACTCTCCGACGGTCCACTTATGCAATATGCGCAGTCTCTTTTAGGCGTTGTCGAGGACGATGTCATCAAATCTACTGGATTTCGCAGAGAAGAATTTTTACCGATAGCAGCAACGAAGTATGATAAGGACCTGTTTGTCATGTCTCGCCCTACATCGCGCTCGCCTGGCACCGTAATATGGCTAGCAGGCGAAGAGATTGACAGGTATCCGAATTTCACTGAGTACTTTCTCGCGATGATCGAGTATAATCGCTTGCTTGTTAAGGATATGAAAGGTAACTGAACCGCCCTTTCCAGACACCCATCCACATAAAACCAAACACCCCCCGCCGACGCGGACAGGGTGCACCGGGTGCCACCCCCGCCACGGGCAAACAGCATTCCATCCCAAGGCCCGGCTATGTGCCGGGCCTTCGCTTTGCCACCGCTCCGCGCGCGGGTTCCGGAGCATCCGCTTTACCGCCCGCCGTCCAGGCGCGGCGCTCTGTCCCTACCAAAGGCGTGCCATCAGCAAAGGGGCAACTGCGGAAGATCACGCCCTCCATCCCCACGGCACCGGGTGCACGGGGGCGCTTGCCACGGGCTATGGCGGCGCTGGCAACCGCCGGTTTCGGGCAATCCATCCCGACGAACCCCGTGGGGCGGGTGGCAGCGCCGGCCTCGACGGGTCCGCGCGCGATAGAAACTCCGCAAAAGCTGGCGCTGGATGCCGCAGTGGCGAATGGGCTTGCACGGCAGGCGGAGCAGGGCTATACTCAAGGCAAACGCATGGGGAGGCTGCTCTCGGCCACCCCATAGAGGGGCGCGGACCAACAACTGCTGCCCCGAAAGGCCAGTTCAGCCGGGAAGCCCTGCAGGCCCAGCGCAGTTTCATGGACGATCTGCCCGGCATTCTCAAGCAGTTCGGCATGAGCATGCAGCAATTCCATGAGTTGCGAATGCGGCCAGCAATCACGCTCTCAAAGAAGGAGCGCTGGGTCATGAGGGCAATCAGAGACTCTGTACCTGCACCAACCGCGGACACGATCATGCAGAAGGTGATCCCGATTGGCGATATCGCCAATTATCTGCGAGATGATAGTCCATGGTATCAGCTAAAGGGATACGTTGCACGGGCTGCGGATGTCAAGCAGCTCAGGACATACCGGGATCTATATGAATCTCTCCGGCTGGATTATCTCAATGATAAAGGAACCCATAACTACGAATTGTCCGATGGTAGTTGTGGGGTGATCCGATATCGGACGCCTCAATACGCTAAGGCCAACAAGCCTTATTCCTATGTCATGGTGATGGGTTCGGAAAAGGCCTACACAGCCAATCCATCCTTCACAGGGAATGCCTTCACGGCAGCACGGAACGGACAGGTCGTACCAGAGTATGTATACGATGATCCAGCTAATCTGGAAAACGGTGCGGAGTTATATCAGCTCTTTGACGATGGAACGGAGAAACTGCTAGCGGGCTTCGATACTCGTCAAAAGAGATTTATCAAAGTAGAATAATATGAACGTTTGGAGCGGAATATCATGAGGAATGACAGCTATGCTAGTTACCACGGAAAAGAGTATCGGCTAGCAAAAATAGATGGATCTTTTGAGCTTATAACAAACAGTTGTGCAGAAAAGGGCTTTGCGCCCTATACCAAAGATATCTATGTCAAGAAGATTCCTACAGAAGATATTAGTCACGCTTATCATGTTGGCACTTTTTGTTCTTTCAAAGGGCATCGCTTTGCCATATGGCGGGAAGAAAATGATATCTTGGTCATTTTTACAACTGATCGGGACTTACTGGCTCCTCTTAATTTGCTAGAAGTAGAACGTGGCGTATACGAAACACAGGTTACTCCCGACGAACTCGACTCGATTTGGGAGGAACGAGAACCGGTCTATGATCTCCCCTTCCTAACAGACCCGATCAAGATAATCAAATAGCCCTCTCTCCCACCCCGCTCCCCGGCCACCTCACAGTGTGCTGGGAGTTTTTCTTTTTCGGCGCCCCTTCCTGCACCTCTACTTAGTCGGCGGGGCGGAACGGGGATATCTTGCGCCAGCAAGCGAAAATCCCTTATGTTAGGGTTCAACTGATCCGAATCATATATCATAACCGCGTGTGTTCGTTTATGGAAGGCAGGGTCATGTTGCTGAAAGAGAACGTTCAAAGCAAACCGCAAGGTTGGCTGGCTATGACTCAGATCAAAAGACCCCTATGGGCCTTTCTTGTCGCACTTGCGATGTTGTTGATTCCCCTCCCCGCTCTAGCCAGCGGCGCTCTGATTTCATCGGATGTATACACCGTCGACCGGGAGCACGGCGTGCTCAAGGGAGTGCCCGCCGGGACATCCGTGGCGGTGCTTGTATCCCATCTGCAAAACGCGGCTGCTGATCTGAAGGTGTATGACGCCGGCGGAACCGAATACCGGGGCAGCAGAGTCACCTCCGGCATGACGGTGAAGCTGCTCATCGACGGCGTCGTCAGGGATCAGCTGGCGCTGTCCGTATCGATGGACGTAAGCGGGGATGGATGGGTAGGAATTGAGGATATTCTTTATGTCCGGGCCAGCATGAATCAGACCTGCACGCTGAACGCCTGGCAGTTGGCCGCCGCGGACGCCAATCAGGATGGCCTGGCCGATCTGGAGGACATCAAGGCGATTCGGACGGCCATTCACCAGGACGGGAGCACGCATCAGATATCCGCTTACGGCGGCTCATCCCTCTTCCAGATCATGGGCCCGGCCAGCTTGCAGCAGGGGCAAACAGGAACGTTTAAGGTTATGGCCACCGTGGTTGACGGGGCCGCCGCCCAAGCCGTGCTGTCCTATGACCGCAATTTTTTCGAGGTGGTATCCGGTAACCCTGTCGGGCAATGGGATGCCTCGGTAAACATGACGACGACGGTGACGCTGCTCACGGTGACGCTGCGATGCAAGGCCGATGCCGGCACGTCCGGCGTTTTGTCCCTGCTCGGTTGCAACGTGGCCCGGCTGGGAGCAGACCGCCCGGCGGAGCCCCTCCCGTGCCGCAGGCAGCCGCTGACGGTGCAAAGCTCGTTCACAGTCTCCTTTGATTCCCTGGGTGGAAGCCCGGTGACCAGCATACAAGCCGCTTACAACACCGCCATTTCAGCGCCGGCAGCGCCCAGCCGCGCTGGGTATTTCTTCGGCGGGTGGTATCCCACGCTGGCTTGCGACACGGCGCCCGTCGCCTTTCCCTATACGGTTAGAGATCATGTGACCTTCTACGCCAAATGGCTGGCGCGCTGCACCGTGGCCTTCAACAGCCAGCAGGGCAGCCCCGTGGCCAGCAAGGCCGTGCCCTACGGCAGCCTGTTGACCAAGCCCGCCGACCCAACGCGCACCGGATACAACTTCGGCGGCTGGTACAGGCAGGCGGCCTGCACCACGGCGTGGAACTTCGCAAGCGACCGCGTGACAGCGGCCAGCACCACGCTCTATGCCAAGTGGACCATCAACACCTACACGGTCACCTTCAAAAGCCAGGGCGGCACAGCGGTGAACCCGCAGACCATCCAATACAACGGCCTGGTGACCAAGCCGGCCAACCCCACGCGCACCGGCTACACCTTCGCCGGCTGGTTTAAACAGGCGGAATGCACCACGGCATGGAACTTCACCACCGGCCGCGTGACGGCCAACACGTCCATCTGGGCCAAGTGGACCGCTATAAAGTACACCATTGCCGTCACAGCCAGCAACGCGGCCTACGGCGCGGTGAGCGGCGGCGGGAGCGCCGCATATGGCACAAGCGCAACGGTGAAGGCCGTGCCCAAAGCGGGCTGCCGGTTAGTGCGCTGGCTGGAGGGCAGCACCGCCGTTACGTTGTCCGCGGAATACAAGTTCACCGTGAGAGGAGCCCGCACGCTGACGGCGCATTTCGCCCAAATCGGCACGCCGGCGCTCCAGGCGGCCCCGACGGGATACAACAGCGTGAAGCTGACCTGGGTTGCCGTGGCTGGGGCCAAGGAATACGAGGTGTTCCGCTCGGCCTACAGCAACGGCCCCTACAGCAAGATCGCCGCCGTGACCGCCGCCGGCTATGCCAACGCAGACCTGATCACCGGTAAGACCTATTACTACAAGGTGCGGGTCAAGTGTGTGGCCGGCAGCGTCATAACCTACAGTCCTTTTTCGGCCGTGCGATCCGCGACCCCCGTGCCGGCCACGCCCACCGGTGTCAAAGCTGCCCGCGCCTCCGCCACTAGCATCAAGGTGAGCTGGGCTGCCGTGGCCGGCCGCACGAAGTATGAGCTGTATCGGGCGACATCCAAAACCGGAACCTATACCAAGGTGGCGGAGACCTATTCGACGAGCTACACCAACACAGGGCTTGTGACCGGCAGAACCTATTACTACAAGGTTCGGGCCTACCGGCTGCGGGGCAGCAGCTCTAGAGTGTACGGCAGCTTCTCCGCCGTGGTTTGGGCAAGGCCATAGCGCATTTTCATCTCCATATATGGAAGGCAGGTGAATATGCTGACCGAAGAGCTCTATCAAAAAGCGGAAGAATTCTATATGGCCGATAATTACAGCAAAGCGCTGGAGTTGTTTCAGGCGTGCAATGCACTGGAAGAATCCAATGACTGCCTGAACTATATAGGCTGCTGCTATTTGGCTTTAGATGATTATGACAGGGCCAGGGTCTGCTTCACTGAACTGATCCAAAGGGTGCCCACCTGGGAGCGACCGGTTTTCAACCTGGGTAGGGTATATCTTAAGCTAGGCTTTGGCGATAAAGGATTATACTGCTTTCGTAAGGCTACTGAAATGAACCCCAAGAATGAGGATGCGCTTTTCTACTTGGGCTTTTACTATGAATCACGGGAAAACATTAAAAAGGCAATCCGGTATTATAAGGAATCCTTGCACATCAACGACGATCAAAGCGAAACGCACCTGAACCTGGGTGTTTGCTACGCGAAACAGGAGCGGTATCTACCGGCTCTCCAAGAGTTTCAGCGCGCTTTTGAGTTGGACAACGGGAACAACGACGCCCTTCGCAATCAAGGGCTCGCCTACAGGAAACTCAAACAATACGGCAAGGCCATTGGCAAACTACAGCTGCTACATCAGCGGTATCCGGAGGACATCGACCCCGCCAAGGACCTGGCATACTGCTACTACAAACTGCGTAATTACAAAGCCGCCCGCCATTGGAACGACATGGTGCTGCGGCTGCAGCCTGGAAACCAACTGGTGGAGAAGCTTGCCAGGAGGCTAGACTACCTGGAGGCAAAAGCACGTCCGGTGGATGTGGAAACAACTTGAACCCTATTATTTTCTACATTCCCTGTCCCTTCGCCTGCATAAACCAGCGGTCCCCGTCCTTATAGAGCTTGGCCTGGCGCGTGCGCACCTGGCACGTGTAGCACATGCCCAAGGCGCCGGCCAAGGCTGCAGGCGCCTGCGCCACAGCCAACACCTGATCGATCTCAAATCGCCGCCCGTCCGGCCACAGGATGGCCTTGGGCGTGATGGCCCCCGCGGGCGACACCTCAAGCACCACGCCGATGAACTGCTTATTCCCTTCCATGCTGCCTCCCCCTACGGTCCGGACGCCGCGACAAGCACTGAATCACGTCTTCAACGAAGCGAACTTATGTTCTTATTATACGCATGTTAGCTAACAATTCAATGGCGAATAAATGGAAAAAATGCCGCTGTACATAAAATAGCGGCAGCCGCGACCAGCCCCACTCGCCGTGGATATTCGTTTGCCCGGCCTAATCTTCCGCTTGGCTCCCGTCCACCCGCTCGATCAAAAAGTTGCTGCCCTCCATGGCCTTGGCCACGTTCTTGAGCTTGCCCAGCTGATAGCTCAGGCAATCCGGCGAATCAAAGCCGCTCATGACGCCGGTGATGGCGGCGATCGTCATGGACGTCAGCGGAAAGCAGGCAACCTCCCGGGCCTTGGTGCGGGCGCGGCCGAACATGCAACGCCGCTGCAGGTCCTCGTCGGTGAAGAAGTGCTGCACCTGCTCGTCGAAGTCCTCCAAAATTTTGCGGCACAGCGCCTCGCAGGCGGTCTCGTCGCAATTGACCACGGCGATGAAGTCGTCGCCGCCGATGTGGCCCACGAAGCTGGAGAACTGATACTGGGCCTTGATGCAGCGGCAGATCACGTCGCGGGTCATCTTGATGATGCTGTCGCCCTGCTGGAAGCCGTAGTTGTCGTTGTACACCTTGAAGTTGTCCAGATCGATGTACAGTATGCTGCAGCTTTTGGCCCCGGTGATGGTTTCATGGAACATCTTGTTGATCTGCATGTTGCCGGGCAAGCCGGTCAGCGGGTTCAATTCCAGCGCGAAGGAGCGTTCGATGTCACTGGAATGCTTGAGCAGATTGATGACCGACACCATGCCCGCGTAGCGGATGCGGGTCACGATGATGTTGTCATACAGATTGCTGTGGGGGCGGTTGAGCGCCATTTCGCTGACGGTGCTGATGGGCGTGTAAAAGTCCACCTCCAGCCACTGGCGGTCCATGATGTGGTGGATGGGTCGGTGGGCGTACAGCGAAAAGCCGTATTGTGCGCTGAGCGCCGCATCCAGGCGGTTGCGCATGATGAGCCCGGCGATGCCGTCGCCCCGCAGGATGCACGCGCCTTCGATGTCGTTCTGGTGCAGATAGTTGCGGATGTCCACGCAGTGCACGCTCTGGTCGAAGGCCCGCACGTTCTCGCAGATCTCTCCGATGTATTTGGTCGTATAGGTGTGGAAATAGCTGGTGGCGTCGCGGTAGTTGAGGATCTCCAGGCGCAGGCTCTCCGGCAGCTCGCACAGCTCGGGCGCCGGGCGGGCCAGCAGATAGCCCTGCCCAGCGTGCACGCCCAGGGAACTTAAGGTGCGGGCCTCGTCGATGGTCTCGATGCCCTCGGCAATCAGGATGGAGCTGGTCAGGTTGGCCAGCCACACGAAGGACTTGATGATGGCCTGCTTGAAGGAATCGCGGTCCACATCCCGCACGAGCTCCATGTCGATCTTGATGAAGTTGGGCTTGAGCTTGCTGATGACGCTCAGGTTGGAATACCCCGCGCCGGTGTCGTCGATGGTGGTCTTGTACCCCTGCTCGTTGTAGTGGGTCATGGCGCTCAGGAAGCTCTTAAAGTTGCCGATGGCCGAGCGCTCGGTGATCTCGAAGACGATCTTCTCCGGCTGCAGGCCGTAGGCGTCGATGTGCTTGCGCGTAAAGCCGCCGACAAACTCCGGGTCCCGCACGACGTTGGGGTCCACGTTGAGGAACAGCAGCCGATCCAGCCCCAGGCGGCTGGCCGACGCCAGCGCTGTCTCGCGGAACAGCTCCTCCAGCGCCCACAGGCAGCCTGCGTGCTCGGCCTGCTCGATGAGCGCCACGGGGCTGCGCAGCGGGTGGTCCTCCGGCCCGCGGCTCAAAGCCTCATAGCCCAGTATTTCGGCGGTCTTCAGATCGACGATCGGTTGAAAATAAGTGGTTACGGCCTTACGTTCCAGCACATCCCGCAGTTGATCGCCCAGGGCCTGTGCCGGGGGCTGGTTTTTGCTCACGCTCACAGATGGTTTCAGGCCCTCCCCCAGATTTCAGGAAATCGGAGAACCCATTCTTTTTATGAATCACTTCCTGCTTTGGGTCAAGCATACCAGCCAGATGTAAAGAGCGGATTATGGGAATGTTAAATGGCATGCCATCCTTCCCTGGGCTTAGCTTGACAACAAAAGTGCCAACATACATACTATGTATACTGAATAGTTTTTATGGTATACATAACCCTTGAAGCCGTTAGAAGTTGGAGGCGATCGCAATGGAAACCACTCTGCAGCCCATCTCCGAAACATTGTTCCTCCCTTTGGCTGCGCGGGCCAAAGAAACCAAAAGGGACCACCCTGTCATTACCGACGCAAAGGCCGCAGAAATCCTGCAGACAATGAACCTGGAAAACACGATCACCGATGGCGGAGAACTCTCCACCATCGGGATTCTGGCGCGTACAAAGGTCATCGATGAGGAAGTGCTCGGCATCCTGTCCCGGAATCCAACCGCCGTCATCCTCAATCTCGGGGCTGGGCTGGACACACGGATATTCAGGATCGACAACGGCCTTGTGCGGTGGTATGACCTGGACCTACCGGAGGTGATCCGGTTGCGCAGCCAATACTTCTGCGAAAACGAGCGCGTGCGGTTCCTCGCGAAATCCGTCTTTGACCCCACATGGACAGCGGAAATCGACATTCCCGATGGCGCGGCCGTCATCCTCATCGCAGAAGGGCTGCTCATGTACTTTTCTCAAGAGGAAGTGCGCGGGCTGCTGGCGCTTCTGAGCCAACGGTTCCCCGGGGCCCACATGTTTTTCGACGTCGTCCATTCCTATTTCATCAACAAAAAAATCAGCAGCACCTTTACCTGGGGGATGGACAACGCCCGGGATATCGAGAAGTTCAACCCCAACATTCGATTGCTGCAGGCGTGGAGCACGGGGGATCTTCTCAAAGAGCGCCAGTCCCGGCTGCTTCGAATGCTGAACTTTTTGCCCGCCACGAGAAACAGAAGCCAGATTCTGCACATTCAATTTCAAAAATAGACTGCAACAAACGGAGGCTGTGACGTGCCGCGCTTCAGTGAGAGGGAAAAAGAGCAGATACGGGACAGGCTGCTTGCACAGGGAGAACGGCTGTTCACTGCCCATGGAATCAAAAAAGTCACGATCGATGATCTGGCTGAGGCAGCAGGGATCGCCAAGGCTTCCTTCTATAAGTTTTACGAGGGCAAGGAGTATCTGTATCTGGACATCGTCCAGCGCATCCAACAAAAGATCTTCGACCACGTAAATGGGCTGTTGAAAGCCAATGCCGGTTTGCCGGGCAAAGAGCGTGTGCTGCAAGTCTTTGAAGCGATGTTCCAAATGACCTTCCGATACCCGATCCTGACGCGCATAGATGCCGCAACCACAGAGTTGATTGCCCGCAGGGTTTCCCAAGAGCGGCTGGCAGCCTACAAGGATCAGAACGTCGATGCCGTGCACGCCCTTTATCAGCACGGCATCCGCTTTGCCTGTGATGCCCAGACGTTGTCCTGTGCCTTTCAGGCTCTGTATCACAGCTGGATCGCTCTGCAGGGCAAAGGGGAAGACATGCAGGCTACCGTGATCAAGATTCTGCTGCGCGGCATCCTTGACCAAACCATAACGGAGGTTTGAATGTCGCCTGCGGCGCTGTTGCGCCTTGGTGCAACATAAACGGGGGCAGGTTTTCCTGCCCCCGTCGGGTTTTACTTGGCCGCGCGCTTGACCGGCTTATACACGGCCTCGCCATAGCCCTCGGGGTCGTGGCGCTGGTATTCCAGGCGGCTTGTGTCCCACTCGCAGCCGTGGGCTGCCGGGTCCCAGGCCGCGGCGGCGGCCAGGATGCGCTCGTGCACCGGGCCGCAATCCTGCTCATAATTGAACGGCGGGTGGAAGAACACGGCATATTCGCCCTCGGGGATGTCCAGGCGCTCCATGCCTGCGGGCACGGTCCCGGCATACCCGGCGTCCAGCTGCACGCCGTAGAGGTAGCCCCGGCGGCCGCCCTGGTGGAACCAGCCGCCCACCTGGCCGAAGTGGCCGCCCATGCTCTCCAGCAGGCCGGTGGCCGTGTGGCAGTCCAGGCCGGGCACGCCCTCCTGCTGCTGCCAGAAGGTCCAGTAGTCGTTGGCGTTGATGTTGCGCAGGCCCACGAAGGTGTGAGCGGGCAGTTTTTCAATGCGGGTTTCGATGTCTTTGACGTTTCCCATGGTTTGCACTCCTATGCCCAGATGGTAGGGGCTGAAGACCGTACGGCGCAACAGCAGCGGGATGGGCGCAGGCGACCGCCGCCACGCTGCCGGTGACACGCCGTGGGCCCTCCGGAAGGCCCGCGTGAACGCCTGCTGCGAGGCAAAGCCGCACTCCACAGCGATGTCCAGCACCCTTGCGTCGGTGTCGCGCAGCAGCAGAGCCGCCTGGGCCAGCCGTCGCCGGCCCACATAGTCGCGCAGCGTCATGCCCACGCAGTCGTGGAAGCGCCGGGTCAGATGGAAGCTGGAATACCCCAGCTGCCACGCCATGCGCGCAAGCTGCGGCTCGCCGCCCAGGTTGTCCTCCAACCAGTCAATCATGCGCTGGGCTGTTTTGCGCTTTTCGTACATGTCTCGCCCCTCCGAACGAAAGTATAGCAAGCAGGCAAACGTCGTTTTTTACCCGAGTTGCGGTGTTTTTTGATCTGAGTTGCGGTGTTTCTTGGTTGGTTTGGGTTAAAAGAGACCGGATGCAACCCGAAGCCACCCTCCATTGTCATTCTGAGCGCAGCGAAGAATCTCCCACAACAAAAACAACGACGTTTTCTCGGGGGATTCTTCGGGCATTGCACGCCCTCAGAATGACAGAAAGAGGCGTTGTACCTCTCATTTGTCTGTCATTCTGAGCGAAGAATCCCGTGAGAGAAAAGCCCGGCAGCCTATGGCTGATCGAGAATTGCCGTCGGGGTTCTCAAACGCCACACACCGGCGCTGCTTTGGTCTACTAGACCTGCACCGTGAACCTCTGCCGGTACACCCCGGCCTCCAGCCGGTAGGCCGGCCGCAGCGATTTGCTCCAGCCGTCGTCACCGCCCAGGCCTGCGTGGGCCGCATCCACATGCAGCGTGATATCCACCCGGCGCTTGAGGTCGTGATCGTGGCGGGCGTCGGCATAATCCTGCACGGTGTTGTAGTGGGCATCGAAATGCAGCAGGCCTTCGGCCTGCACCTTTATGCTCCGCCCATCGCCTTCCAGTTGCAGCCAGCGCACGTCCTCAAAGCCGCCGCACTCGCACGGAGGCATAAAGGCACTGTGGGTGTCCTCCACGGCGCATTCATATTGACCCACCAGTGCCGAGGTCTTGCGGTCGCGGTAGTTCTCCCACGGGCCGCGGCCAAACCACTTGAGCTCCGAGAGCGCGCCGTCCACGGTGAAACTCAGACCCACCCGGGGCACGTGGGGGAGCCCCGGATCCATATCGGCGCTCACGTCAAATTCCAGCGCGCCGCAGCCGTCCACGGTCACGGCCAGCCGGTGGCGGATGCCCCGGGGGCAGCCGGCGGCCTGCAGCCAGGAGTCGATCTCCAGCCGGGCGCGGCCGTCGCTCAAAGGACTGGCCGCAATGTTCAGGATGCGCCGCTCCAGGCGGTCATAGCCAGCCTGCTGCCAATCGCTGAGCACGCCGTGGAACTGGCCCACATCGATGCCCGTGGGCGGGCGGAAGAAGCACGGCTCCCCGCCCCGCAGCACCGCCGCGCCGTCGCGCTCGGCGCTTAGCATCCCCTGGCCGTCGCAGCGCACAACAAGCCCGCCGGCGGCGATCTCCACATGGCCGCCGGCGCTGGTCACGATCACCGGCGCGAGGGCGGGCGCAATCGGCTGGGCGCTGGGGGCGATGGGCAGCGGCCACTGGGCGCGGTGCAGCTCATGGCCGGCGCAGGCCCAGGCCGTGTCGTGGGCCAGCTCCACGTAGAAGTTCACATGGTATTCGCTGCCCGGCCGGCCCTGGCTGGGCACCTCGACCTCCACATGGCAATCGCCCATGGGCGGGCAGTGGGGCAGCTCGGCCTGGGCTGTGCGGATGGGCCGGCCATCCTCCAGCACCTCATAGCGCAGGCGCACATGGCTTAGATCCCAGCTCTGGAAGCGGTTGCGCACGGTGAAGCAGCCGCTGCCGTTCTGGAACACGCCGTGGGGCGCCTCCACACCCCAGCCCATTCTGGGCTCCAGCGTGACCGGCGATTGGCAGTTGCGTATTTCGTGGGCGGCGGGCTTGATGGAAAGGTCCGGCCGCACGACGCCGTTGGCGCACATGTAATCGCACTGGTCGGTGATGGGCTCGCCGAAATCGCCGCCGTAGCCCCAGCCGATGAGCGCTCCGTCCTCATCCCGCAGCGGCAGGGCCTTGTCCTGCCAATCCCAAATGAAGCCGCCCTGGAAGCGCCGGTACCGCTCAACGTCCCGCCAGTATTCCCAGAAGTTGCCGCCGCTGTTGCTCATCTGGTAAGCGTACTCCACCTGAATGAAGGGCCGCGGGTCTCCGCTGGTCAGGTGGTCCAGCACCTGGGCATTGCGCAAGTACATCGGGCACACGATGTCGGTGATCCATTTGTCCCCATGCCCGCCTTCGTACTGCACCGGCCTGGTGGGGTCCGCCCAGCGGATCCAGTTGGCCATGGCCGCGTGGTTGGGGCCCACGCCGCTCTCATTGCCCAGGGACCAGAAGAAGATGCTGGGGTGGTTGCGGTGGGTCAAGACCATGCGCACGGCGCGATCCAGGAAGGCGCTGCTCCACGCGGGGTCCACCGTGAGCCGACCCTCCACACCGTGGGTCTCCAGATTGGTCTCGCACACGAGCAGGATGCCGTACTCGTCGCACAGGTCATACCACACCGGGTCGTCGGGATAGTGGCTGGTGCGCACGGCGTTGAAGTTCAGCTGCTTCATAAGCACGATTTCGGCGCGCATGTGCTCCATGGGCACAGCGCGGCCATGCATCAGCGCGTGCTCGTGGCGGTCCACACCGCGCACGATCAGCCTTTTCCCGTTCAGCAGCACAGTTCCGTCTGCAATCTCCACCCGGCGGAAGCCCACGCGGCAGCTTTCGAAATCCACCGGGCGCTCCGAATCGTCCAGCAGCGTGAACACCGCCGTATACAGCCAGGGCTCCTCCGGCGTCCACAGGCGGGCGTTGCCCACGGTCAGCTCAAAACGGGCCGCTCCCGGCAGCGTGTTGCGCATGGACGTGCCCGCCGCCGCAAAGTCATACATGGGCCGCGTGGTGTCCGGCGCGGCCACGGCCTCGGCCACCATCTCCCCCTCGGGGTCAAAAAGCTGCAGCTTCACCCGGCAGTCGGCATAGCCGTCGGCCTGGTTCATCATCACATGGCAATTGAGCGCCCCGCCCTGGGGGCAGGCCATGCCCTGGGCGTCATAATCGGCGATGCGCAGCGCCGGCTTGCTATAAAGCTTTACGCTGCGGTAGATGCCGCTCAGATGCCAATAGTCCTGATCCTCCAGATAGAACTGCGCGCAGAAGCGCAGCACCATCAGCGCCACGCGGTTGCGCCCCGGCACAAGGTAATCGGTCAGGCGGAACTCGCTGGGCAGCTTGCTGTCCTGGGAATAGCCAACCGGCCGGCCGTTTACCCACAGGTAATAGGCCGCCTCCACGCCGCCAAACCACAGGAACACGTCCCGCCCGGCCCAATCTGCGGGCACGTCGAATTCCCGCACGTAGCAGCCGGTGGGGTTGTCGCCGGGCACCTGTGGCGGTGCGTAGCAATCCTGCCAGCGGTTGCCGCCCTGCAGGCTGGGCACCAGCGCCGGCGTCAGCTCGTTCTCCATGTCAAAGGGATAGGGCACGTTGGTGTAGATCGGCTTGCCGTGGCCCTGCAGCTCCCAGTTGCCGGGCACCTGGATGTCCGCCCAGCCCTTGCGGCCAAAGCCCTCGGCGAAGAAGTCTTCCGGCACATCCTCGGGGCGGTCATAGAGCTTGAAGCGCCACACGCCGTCCAGGCTCAGCGCCCAGCGGCTGGCCAAAGGGTCGCGCTCCCGGGCCTGCCTCTCGTTCTCATAGGCAGCCAAAGGCGCGTGGGCGGCTTCGCGGTTGATGCAGTTGATCAGCTGGTTCTGCCAATCCGGCCGGGTGTGGAACTGAGGCTTCATAGAACATCCTCCTTAGGGAATGTTTGGGCGTCTTAAAGATGATACCACGGGATGGCCCCGGTGAATACGGGTTTACGCGCAACAACTGGGTTTGATCGGCGCACCATTGGGTTGCCGTTGGAATAGTATAACTCGTGGCCGCCGCCAGCGAGCGCCCGCCTCGCCCCCACCAAGTGGGTGGTGGCGGTTCATATAGATCGCGCCCCTGACGCTTGCGCCAGGGGCGCTTTCGACGGCGGCGCTGTTGCGCCGCCGT
>JAEYPH010000069.1 GCA_023410875.1 Bacillota bacterium
AAGCTAAGTTAAGCGGACCTTCAAATGGTGCTGTTACTTTTGACGCTCCAGTTATTACTTCTGGTAAAGTATCAATTCCTGTAAATGCTCGTGGTACAGTTGATGGTACTTATCGTTATAAGGTTACTGTAAATCATTCAACAGCTAGCGGTAATGTTGCTAAAGATGTTATCTTTGATATCGTTGTTGTTGATAGTAAGAGTCTTAATGCACGTGTAGCAGTTAATTATGCTGTAGCAGTTGAAAGTGCTGGAAGCGATCTTATTAAAACTGAAGCTGATTTTGTTAATTTAAATGCAGCAACAAGCTATAATATTGAGGTATATGCAGTAAATGCTAGCGGATACAGAGTAGCTAAAGTACCTTCTAACTTATATGCTGCTGATGCAAAAGTAGCTGGAGAGACTGTATCTGGAGTTGCTCTTTCAAGACAATTAGCAGTTACAAATGTTGTTACCGGTAGTGCTATCGGATTAGCAAAAGTTGGTGTTTATAACATAACGGCATCTACTACAGGTTCTGCAATTACTTCATCAAATACTGTTGCTACAACTGATGGTACAATCACTCTTCCTGCAAGAGGCAGTAATGTTGTTCTTAATGTTACAAACTTTAACCTTAAGAATTCATATGTTCAGTCTGCACCTTCTGTAAAGGGCGCTGTTGATGGAACTACTTACAATACTGTAAGTAAAGCTCTTGATAAGACATTAGAATTATCTGTAACTTATCAGGATAAGTTATACACAGTAGACTTTATTAATGGAAATGTTGTAGTTGAAGGTATTGCTTTCGACGGAAACAATAGCAACCATGATATCACTAATAACTCAGTATCTGCAGGTCAACTTTATATTAAAAAAGTTACTGCATATATTACAGTAGATACTAATGTAGTTAAAGAATTTAAGTTTAATGTAGAAACCTCTATTACTATTAAATAATTAATTCTGAGATTAAAAAAAGGGCGTGTTGCAAAACTATTTTCAAATGGTTTTGTAGCACGCTTTTTCTCTTATGGGACACAAAAGTAGGACAAATCTGGTCGACTGTCCTGATTAGGTATTTATTTTATGGTTTTAGGGCGACTTTAATAAAGCATCCTGCTTTCTATGACTTTATGCACTTTCCTTCACTGGATGAAGGTGCTTTCCAAATCTATCATTTTGGATTCTTGCATGCAGTTTGTTCAGATTATATCCCAAACACAGCAGAATAAATTCAGTTTTTACGTTGTTTTTTCCTCGTGTTAAAAAACGGTTGAAGTTGTGATCATTTTTCAATACTCCGAAGGCTCCTTCAACCTGAATTGACCGATTTACCCTCAGCTTAATTCCTTGATCTGTCATTATGTTGTTATATGACTTTGCCCGCTCAGCTATAAATACTTTAGACAACTCCATCCGTCTGTTTCCCTGTGCTTTGGTGCACTTGGATTTATAAGTACAACCGCTACAATCCTCACATTCATAAACTGTAACTTCAGCATGATAACCGGATGCTGATTTTTTATGGTGCACTCCCTTCGACCAAAGAATCCTGTCATTAGCACATACATAAGCATCCGCTTCTCCAAGGTACCTCATGTTTTCAAATCTCTTTATGTCTTTCTTAAAGCTGGTTTTCTTCCAAAGTTCATAACTCTGCGGTTTAATGTAAGGAGTTATGCCTGATTTGCCAAGATACCGGTAGTTTTCTTCGCTTTCATATCCTGAATCGGCGATTACGTTGGTATACTTCCTCCCCAATTTCTCCAACATGCTATTTAGCATGGGAATCAGAGTGGCTACATCATTCCGATCCTGAAAAATAGCTGCTCCGGTAACGTACTCACTTTCGACTGCTATCTGCACGTTATATCCGGGTTTCAGCTGCGAATTTCTCATATGATCGTCCTTCATATGCATAAAGGTCGCATCATGGTCTGTCTTTGAATAACTGTTTCTTGTTTTCATCAGTTCTTTGCTTGCATCGTACTTTTCCTTACGTTTCTTGAATTCTTCCAGCTGTTCAACCCATTTCTGGAGCTGTGTCTTCTTCTTTCCAATACCATGCACAAAATCGATGTTTCTGCTTTCTTTTTCTGAATGTAGCCAGGTAAGGATGTTCCTTAAACTCTGAAGTGCGGTTTCTTTTTCAAACGCAAAATCCTTGACCTCGGAAAGATTAATTTCGTCTATCAGTTTTTTTGCCTTGTCCATCATCTTATTTTCATTTTTCAGAATCACTTTTTTCCATACGAATGTGTACTTATTGGCATTTGCCTCAATTTTAGTTCCATCGATAAAGGCATTCTCAAACTTGATCTCTCCCAGGTCATAAAGAGCCAGAACCATCTGAGAAAAAAGGCGATCGATTACACCATCCGCTAAATAGTGCTTTCGGAACCGACTGATCGTAGCATGGTCAGGAGCACTCTGTCCAGCCAGCAGCCAGCGGAAATTTATATCTCTGCGGCATGCTGTTTCGATTTTTCTGGTTGAGTATATATCTTGTGAATAAGCATAGGTCATGATCTTGAACATGGTCTGTGGTTCCACTGCGGGATTTCTTCCTTTAGAAGAGTAAGCCATATACAATTCTGTGTAATCCAATCCCTCCAATATGTGGCTCAACAGTCGGACAGAATCATCTTCAGGTATCAAACCTTCCAAACTTAAAGGTAAAACTAGTTGATATCCTTGGTTAAGTTCGGTATAATCTTTCTTGTGTAATTGTGTTATTCGCATGACTTAATTATACCATTTTTGCGGATTCTTCGGAATCCGCATTATTGATTTTAAGGCATACAAAAAGGGGCTGTTGCTCAACTAACTTAATGCTAGTTTTGCAACAGCCCCTTTGTGAGCTTTTTTGAATTATACCTGGCCAGTGAAACCCGGATAGATGAAAAGTAACTGAATAATTACTGTACATTAATGCTTGACGTTTTAAGCTATGTTATATAAAGTATAGAAG
>JAEYPH010000088.1 GCA_023410875.1 Bacillota bacterium
CCGTGGGGGCCGGGGTGGACCCGCGCACCGGTGTTCCCGTGTACAGGCTGTACGGCAGCCAGGACCACAGCCGCCAGCTCACCGAAGACATGGTGGCAGATGTGGATATGCTGGTGTTCGACATGCAAACCGTGGGTGCGCGTTACTTCACCTACCTGTATACGCTGGCCTATGTGATGCAGGGCGCGCAGCAGTTTGGGCTGCCAATGGTGGTGCTGGACCGGGTAAACCCGCTGGACGGCGTCACCGTGGGTGGCAATGTGCTGGACGAGCGGTTCGCGTCCTTCGTGGGGCAATACGCGATACCCGCCCGCTACGGCATGACCATCGGTGAGTTCGCCCGCTGGCTGCAGGCGGAGCGGGGCATCGGCTGCGGGCTGACCGTGGTCCCGTGCGAGGGCTGGCGCAGGCGGATGTATTTCGACGACACCGACTTGCCCTGGGTACCGCCCTCGCCCAACCTGCCCACGCTGGACGCGGCGCTGTGCTATGTGGGCACATGCCTGATCGAGGGCACCAACCTTTCGGAGGGAAGAGGCACGACCAAGCCTTTTGAAGCCATCGGCGCGCCGTGGGTGGACCCTTTGCGGCTGGCCGACGCCCTAAGAGAGCTGGCGCTGCCGGGCGTGCTGTTCCGGCCCACGCGCTTTGTCCCCACGTTTTCCAAGCACGCCGGAGCGCTGTGCGGCGGTGTGCAGCTGCACATTGCTGACCGGGCGGCCTTCGACCCCTACCTGACCGGCCTGCGGCTGATCGAGGTCTTGCGGCGGGATCGGGAGTTCGCCTTTCTGCAGCCTGCGCCGGGGGAGTATTTCATCGACCGTCTGCTGGGCAGCGACGCTTTGCGGCGGCCGGATTTTGCTGCCGACGGCTTTTTGCTGGCGGGCCGGGCAGAGTTGGAGCACTTCCGGTCGCAAAGGCAGGCAAGCCTGCTGTACGACGAATGAAGGCATTGGGCCTTCGCGCTTTTACGCAATAATGATATCGCAATGTTTCAATGGACACGGCAGAAAACCATGATATAATATGGCAAAGCCTGCATGTGCCCTTTGATCCAAATATGGGAAGAGGTGCGGCAAATGATTCTCAGGGCAAACATCAGAAACGAAAAACCTGTCGTGCGCAAAAAGTGGTTCTCCATGGACGACCTGGAGCTGACATTGATCGGCCTGCCCACGGCGTTGTGGTTCGTGGCCTTCTGTTATCTGCCGTTGTTCGGCGTCCTGCTGGCGTTCAAGAAGTACAGGCTGCTGCCGGGTTCCAACTTCCTGGTCAGCCTCTTCAAGAGCCAAAGCGTGGGCTTTAACAACTTCAAGTTCCTGTTTGCGACACCGGACGCGGCCATTGTGTTCCGCAACACAGTGCTCTACAACATCACCTTCATCGTGCTGGGCATCGTAGTGGCGGTCACGCTGGCCATACTAATCTCCCAACTGCGCTCGCAGCGGCTGGCCAAGGTGTGCCAGACCTCCATGTTCCTGCCCAACTTCCTGTCCTGGGTTGTGGTCAGCTACTTCGTGTTCGCCTTCCTGAGCTCTGACAAGGGCTTTGCCAACCAGGTATTGCGCGGGCTGGGCATGGAGCCCAAGCAGTGGTACATGGAAGCCAAATACTGGCCCTTCTTCCTGGTCTTCATCAATCTGTGGAAGAACGTGGGCTACAGCATGGTCGTCTATCTGGCCAGCATTTCCGGCATCGATGGTTCGCTGTATGAGGCTGCGCTCATCGACGGCGCCACCAAGGCCCAGCAGGTGCGCTACATCACGCTGCCCATGCTTGTTCCGATCATCACGATCATGTTCATACTGGCCGTGGGCAGCATCTTCGCCTCGGACTTCGGCCTGTTCTACTTCATCCCGCAGCAGTCCGGCGCGCTGATGAACGTGACCCAGACCATCGACGTGTACGTCTACAACGCGCTGATGAACCTGGGCAACGTGGGCTTCGCCTCGGCGGCGGGTCTGACGCAATCGGTGTTTGGGCTCATCACAATCCTCACGGCCAATTTCGTCGTTCGAAAAATTGACCCGGAAAACTCATTGTTCTAAAGCAATCCTATAAGCAAAACAGCGGCCCAATGGCCGCTGTTTTGCTTATGCTCTGCGTTGCTTGCGGCAACCTGCGGGCGATATGCCGTACTGCTTTCTGAAGACGTGGTAAAAATGGCTCAGGCTGTCGTAGCCCACTTCCATGGCGATGCAGATGATCTTCTCGTCGGTATCCTCCAGCAGGTTGCGGGCATAGTGCATGCGCAGGCCGCTGACATAGTCGCCAGGTGTAACCTTCATGTGCTGCTTGAACTGCCGGCACAGGTGCTCGTGGGTCATGCCGGAGATGCGCACCATGGCCGGTATGCCCTCGGCCAGGTTCTCCTTGCGCTGCATCTCCCGGCACAGCGCGACCAGCCAGCTGGGCTTTGTGTTCTTGCGCTCACAGCTGTCCGGGGAAAAATAGGTCGCGAAGATGTCGATCAGCATCGCCCGCAGCTTCATCCTGGCGGTCTCCGGGGGCTTGGTGCGTTGGGCCTCGTCAAAATCCTCCAGCTGTGTCATGACCATGCTGCTCTCGCACTTGGTCAACTGCACACAGGGGGAAACTTCGGCGCGAAGCAGGCGCTCAGCGCGAAGCCCGTGGCCTAGATAGGCAAACAGCGCATCCCCCGTGTGCAGCGGGAACGCCAGATTGATGAACTGACACTCTTTGCCCAGGTCCCTCAGGTAATAGTGGGCGTCATCCGGCCGCACCATCACCAGAGAGCCCT
This sequence comes from Bacillota bacterium, assembly GCA_023410875.1. Lineage (GTDB taxonomy): Bacteria > Bacillota > Clostridia > Christensenellales > UMGS416 > JAEYRA01. The sequence goes on from JAEYPH010000088.1 coordinate 2,762, forward strand.
CGATCACATGCTGCTCATGACCGTTGACCACATGCACCATGGACCCGCTGACCACCAGGAAAATCTCATAAAAGTCGTGCCGGTGTATCGTCGCCGTTGTCCGAACCGAATGAATGAAGACATACTGCGCCTCGGTATCCAGATCGATCAAATCTTCCGCCCGGAGCCTCACAACCCCATGTTTCCTCACCCCTCATCAAAATATCACAAAAAAAACGCAAAATCAAGAATGTCCCAGCGGTCTTTTCTGTTTTCTGCCGGAACATCTTCTGCAACAATTCTGCAACATTTGTGCAAACGTCTTCGGCCGGTCTTCGTGCAAAATAACCGTAAACTCTCCCGGTATATTTATTCCGTTCGTTGCATGATATTAACATATAAAAATGATACCCATCAAAATACCGCAATCAATATTCAAAGGATAACAAGAAATTAACAGGTAAGTGCTGTATTTTTATAAGGACAGTCCACTCGAATACAGCACACAATATGCAGTTGTCGAAGAGGTGCAGCACATGGCAAACCCAGGGATCGCCCGGGATGGCTTCGCAAAGTTCAATCGCATATCCATGCCCGCGAACCTCCTCTTTTCCGCGCTGTTCATCGTGCTGGCCCTGGTGTGCGTGGTGCCCGTGGTGTTCGTGGCGATCATCTCGCTGTCCTCCGACGACTCCATCCAGAAGATTGGCTACAGCTTTGTGCCTCTGAAGTGGTCCTTTACGGCCTACAGCTATCTGTGGAACCAGCGCAACACAGTGGTGCAGGCCTTCCTGGTCTCGGTGTTTGTGACCATTGCCGGCACGGGCATCGGCCTGCTGCTCAACGCCACCATGGGCTATGTGCTCTCCCGCCCGGGGTTCCGCCTGCGCCGTTTCTACACGCTGCTGATCTTCATCCCCATGCTCTTCGGCGGCGGCCTGGTGGCCTCCTACATGATCAACACGCAAGTGCTGATGCTGCGAAACACCTACTGGGCGCTGCTGCTGCCGGTGGCGGTCTCCTCGTTCTATATCATCATCCTGCGGACGTTCTTCCAGACGACGGTGCCCGACTCCGTCATCGAGTCGGCCAAGATCGACGGCGCCATGCAAATACGCATCTTCTGCCAGATCGTGCTGCCCATCTCGCTGCCGGCACTGGCCACCATCGGGCTTTTCCTCTCCTTCCGCTATTGGAACGAGTGGTTCTCCGCCATGCTCTACATCCAGAGCGACCACATCAGCATGTATCCTCTGCAATTCGTACTGATTAACATCCAGAAGAACTTCGAGTTCCTGACTCGAAACGCCCAGTTCATGGGCGTGGACGCCTCGGTGTCCCGCCTGCCCGCGGAAGCCATGCGCATGGCGCTGGTCATCGTGGTCGTGCTGCCCATCGCGTGCTCTTATCCGTTTTTTCAGAAGTACTTCATCACCGGCCTGACCATCGGCGCGGTCAAAGGATGATATTTGCCGGAGGGATTCCGGTGGATAAATACCAAGGGAGGACAGACCATGAAAAGGAAGATCTTTGCACTGCTTCTCGCACTGGCCATGGTTCTTTCCATGGCGGCTCTGTACGGCTGCCAATCCAGCACTCCAACCACCTCTGGAACCCCCGCCGCCGGTGACGGCACGGCGGCAGCGCCTGCCACCAAGGCTCCCGCCGGCGAAGCGCCCACGCTGGTCTGGCTCATGGGCGACCCCGGCAAGGTGCCGGTGGACGAAGCGCTGGTCGAGGACGCGCTCAACAAGATGTCCATGGAAAAGCTCAACGTCAAGATGAAGACAGTCTTCTACAACGATGAGAAGATCAAGCTGGCGCTGAGCACCGGCGAAGCCTTCGATATGGCGTTCACCTGCGAGTGGTTCAACAACTACGCCGTGCAGGCCAAAGCCGGCTACTTCGCCGACATCACCGACAAGGTGAAGACGGTGACCCCCGAGCTGTATGCCACCATGCCCGATGTCGTCTGGGAGGGCGCCAAGATCGACGGTAAAATCTATGCCATCCCGGTCAAGAAGGACTACGCCGCCGAAATGTATTACCGCTTCGACAAGGCGCTGTTCGTGGACGATCTGAAGATGACCGTCCCGGACACGATGAAGTTCGAAGACCTTGAGAAATATCTAAAGGCTGCCAAAGATGCCTTCACCGCCGGCAACAAGGCCGCCGAGAACGCGGAATTCCCGCTCAAGCTCCAGAAGGACGGGTTCCCTGGCATCGACAGCAACTTCGACATGATCAACCGCGATGCGCTGCTGGGCATCCCGTACTCGGCCGTGGGCGGCGCCGACGAGAGCAAAGTCAAGGTCACCGTTGAGACCCCCGATGTCATGGACCGCCTCGTGCTCATGAACAAGTGGTACAAGGCCGGCTACATCAACCAGGACGCCGCCACCATCGACGATGCCGGCAAGTATTCCGCCACCAAGGTTGGCCAGGGCTTCTACGGCGCTGATGCCATCTGGTCCGGCGGCGACGGGTACACGCAGCTGATCTCCAAGTTCAGCGGCCCCTACCTGTCCACCGCTTCCATCCGCGGCTCCATGAACGCCATCGCCGCCAGCTCCAAGAACATCGACCTGGCGCTGCAGTATCAGCAGTTGGTCAACACCGACGTGACCTATCGCGACACGCTGCGCTACGGCATCGAGGGCACCCACTGGAACCGCACCCCCGAGAAGCTGATCCAGAAGACCCAGCAGGGCCGCGACAACTATGGCCCGTGGGCGTTCTCCCAGGGTTCCTACTCGCTGAGCACCCCCGAGGCCGCCGAGGGCGTCAAGGTGGACCCCAACATGTGGAAGGTCATCTTTGACGGCTACAAGAACGTCGTGGCCACCAAGACCATCGGCTTCTCCTTCGACGTAACCAATGTGGAAACGGAAGTTGCCGCTGTGGCCGCCGCCAAGAAGAAGTACTGGAACGGCCTGGTCACCGGCACAGTGGACCCGGTCACCACCGTCCCCACGATGATCAAGGAGATGGAAGCCGCAGGCCTGCGCAAGGTGCAGGAAGAGTGCCAGAAGCAGTTTGACGCCTGGCTGGCTGCCCAGAAGTAAACCGCAACAAAGCCGAGACAACACGCCGGCGCCGTTCAAAGAACGGCGCCGGTTCAGTCTATAGATAAACCCAGAGAGGAAGTCAAAAGTCCATACCGACTGACGATTCATTCGGCAGGAGGAAACGTAAAGACAGGGAAATGCCGTTGAAAAACCTGCCCGCAGGCGAAAATCGTCTCTTAAGAAAAAACATATGAGTTTAAAAGTAAAGATATCGCCCGACGACGGTTATCGTCGGGCGATAAACCAGCAATGAGCACAAGTCGTCTGAATCGCCAAGGCGCAACAGCGCCCAGGATGCATGGGCGAGCAGCACACGAAGTGTGCGACCAGCCGAAGGCGACAGCTATCGGGGCGTGCCGGCAGCTCGCTTGTCTTGGGCGGGAGACACGCCGAACCGGGCGCGGTACTGCCGGTAGAATGACGAGTAGTCGCCCCAGCCGCAGGCTTCGGCGGCCTGACTTGCCGGCACGCCGCCGCGGATGCGCTGGCGTGCCAGCATCAGCCGCTTGGTCAGAATGTATTCGCGCACCGTGGAGCCGGTGACATGCTGGAAATGCCGGTTCAGATAGGTCTTGCTGACGTAGAATCGCCGGGCCAGCTCGTCCGCCGTCGGGGTTTCGTTCAGGTGGGCGTTCAGATGGGCAATGACCTGCACCATGATGTTCTGGGGCGTACCGGCCTCGTCCTGCAGGCGGCGGAAGCACCGCGACAGCTCATATAGCATGGGCAGCAGCACCGTGAGCACCAGCAATCGTTGGTCACCGGCGCTGTGCTGATCTCGGGCCTCCAGCAGCGGCTGCAGATAGGCCTGCACCAGGTCCTGCCGCAGCGTCTGCGGGCGGTAGAGGGCGCTTAGGCCCAGGGGCCGCTGCACAAAGGGCCGCTGCAGCGCGCGCTCGGCGTCGATGCCGTCCAGCAGCGAAGGCGCGAAGTGGATGGCCAGGCGCTCGTAGGGCTGATCTGGGGAGATGTGCAGGCAATGGGCCTCCCCCGCCCGCAGCGCCAGGATACACCCGGGGCTCAGCGGGTACTCATGACCCTCCACATAATAGCTGCCCTGGCCGGCCAAAAAGCAATAGAGCTCATGAACGTCATGGGCGTGCATCGCATAATCACGGGGATGATGGTCCAGCGTATGGTGCGCGTACAGGCCGCTGTCGCGGTACATGAAAAGCGTGGGCATGAAAGCTCTCCTCACAAGCGAAAGCATACCACGCTGCGGGCATTTTGCAATGTATTTGTGCATTCATTGCAATGTGATTGTATTTTTATCTATGGTATTTTATTGGTATCTTAGCGCCGGTGCGCATCTTCTGTATACTGGATGCGAAAGTGGAGGGAAATCATGGTAGTCGGAGCACAACTGTTTACCGTGCGGGAGCATACCAAAACGCCGGAAGATCTGGCGAGAACCCTGGCCCGGGTGGCCGACATCGGCTATCGCGTGGTGCAGGTTTCGGGCACAGGCCCCTTCGAGGCGGGCTGGCTGGCCGGGGAGCTGCGAAAAAACGGCTTGACCTGCGCGCTGACCCACACGGCGCCCAACCGCATCGCCGACGAGACCGATGCCGTGGCCGCCGAGCACAAGCTCTTTGGCTGCCAGCATGTGGGCATCGGCAGCGCGCCGGGCGCCTTCGCCGGTGGCCTGGCCGATTATGAGGCCTTCCGCGACCGCTTTATGCCGGTGGCCGGCCGCCTGCGGCAGCTGGGCATGCATCTGGGGTATCACAACCACCACTTCGAGTTCGCCCGCTATGGCGGCAAGCTGATTCTGGAGCGCATGGCCGAGGACTTCCCCGCGGCGGATCTGACCTTCATACTGGACACCTATTGGGTGCAGTTCGGCGGCTGCAACCCGGCCCAGTGGGTGCGCCGGCTGGCCGGCCGCGTGCCGTGCGTGCACTTTAAAGACATGGCCATCGTAGAGAACAAGCAGCGCATGGCCGTCGTCGGCGAGGGCAACATCGATTTTGACGAGGTGCTGAGCGCCTGCGCGGACGCAGGCACCCAGTATGTGCTCGTGGAACAGGACGATTGCGGCGGCGAAGACCCCTTCGAGTGCCTGCGCCGTAGCTTTGAATATCTGAAGGCCAGAGGCCTTGCGTAAGGAGGACCACATGAAGAAGGTACGTTTGGGCATCATCGGCGTGGGCAATATGGGCTCCGGACACATCGGCAACATCGTGGCCGACCGTTGCCCGGAAATCGAAGTCGCGGCGGTGGCCGACATCAACCCCGACCGTCTGGAATGGGCGCGCTCGGCGCTGGGAGACAATCTCCCGTGTTTTGACAACGCGGAAGCGATGATGGACAGCGGGCTCATAGACGCCATACTGGTGTCGGTGCCCCACTACGACCACCCGCGCTATGCCATGGAGGGCTTCCGGCGCGGCCTTCACGTCATGGTGGAAAAGCCCGCCGGCGTATACACGGCCCAGGTGCGCCAGATGAACGAGGCGGCGGCCAAGGCCAGCGTCGTGTTCGGCATGATGTTCAACCAGCGCACCGACCACGTATACCGCAAGATGCGCGAGATCGTGAAGAGCGGCGAGCTGGGCGCCATCCGCCGCACCAGCTGGATCATCACCGATTGGTACCGCCCCCAGGCCTATTATGATTCGGGCGCGTGGCGCGCTACGTGGTCCGGCGAGGGCGGCGGCGTGCTGCTGAACCAGTGCCCCCACAACCTGGACCTGTGGCAGTGGATCTGCGGCCTGCCGGTCAGGGTGGACGCCCATCTGCACTTTGGCAAATGGCACGACATTGAAGTGGAAGACGACGTGACGACCTATGTGGAATATGAGAACGGCGCCACGGGCACCTTTATAACCTCCACCGGTGACCTGCCCGGCTCCAACCGCTTCGAGATTACACTGGACGGCGGCAAGCTGGTGGCCGAGGGCGGCAAGCTGAAGCTGTGGCGCTTGGGCACGCCGGAGCCGGAATTCTCCCGCACCAACACGGTGCCCTTCGGCCGGCCGGAGATCACCGTGGAGGACGTGCCCACCGACGGCCAATCCCTGCAACACGTGGGCGTGCTCAACGCCTTCGCCGGCGCCATCCTGCGCGGCGAGCCGCTGGTGGCCGGCGGCCAGGAGGGCATCAACGGCCTGACGCTTTCCAACGCGATGCACCTGTCGGCGTGGCTGGGCCGGCCGGTCACGCTGCCGCTGGATGAGAAACTGTATTACGAGGAGCTGATGAAGCGCGTGCAGACCTCCCGCCGCAAGGAGAACGTGCAGGCGGTCGTCGCAGATACGTCCGGAACATACGGTACACGCTAAACAAAGCGCAACTGCAACAAAGCCAAAAACGACTGCCGGGATCAACCTCGGCAGCCGTTTTTCATCATTTGGATCCTTGCTCAGCGGGCTCGGAAGGTATATGATCAACAAAGCCACCATCGCCGGCGACGAAATGGAGGTATGACATGACCGGGAGAGAGCACTTCCGTTCCATTCTGCAGGGGCGCAGCGCCAGCAGCGGCTTCTGGCACGGCAACCCCCACCCCGACAGCCTGCCGGGGTACTGCAGCCATTTCGCCGTGCAGGACGATTTCGGCCTGTCCAAGGCTCTTGGCGACACACTGGTGTGGGCGCTGCCGGAGTTCTGGGACTGCTGGAAGCACCCCCAGGGCAAGCCCATGGTAGACACCGACGCCGGACAGGTGCGCCATTCGCTGAACCAGGGCGGCGTCTTCGCGCAATGTGAGGATGTTGCGCAGGTCGATCGCTTCGACTGGCCGGACGTCAGATACCTGGACTTCGCCCCGGCCGAGCGCGCGCTTCGGGAGCGCGAGGCCCAGGGCTTCGCCGTTCTCTCGGGCATGTGGAGCCCCTTCTTCCACCACGTGGCGGATTTCTTCGGCATGGACAATTACTTCGTCAAGATGTATACCGACCCGGACGTCGTGCAGGCCGTCACGGAACACGTCGTGGACTTCTATCTGCAGGCCAACGAGCTGTGGTTCAGCCGCAACGCCAATCACATGGACGCTTTCTTCTTTGGCAACGACTTCGGCAGCCAGCTGGACATGCTGATCTCCCCGGAGCTGTTCGGGCGCTTCGTGCTGCCCTACTTTAAGCGGCTGATCGACCAGGCCAAGCGGCACGGTCTGCCGGTCGTGCTGCATTCCTGCGGGGCCATCGACCGCATCATCCCGCAGCTCATCGACGCCGGAGTGGACGCGCTGCACCCGATACAGGCGCGGGCCCGCAACATGGAAGCCGAAAATCTGGCCCGCAAATACAACGGAAAGCTGGTCTTCATCGGTGGTGTGGACACCCAACATCTTCTGCCCTTCGGCACGCCGCAACAGGTGCGCGACGACGTGCGCCGGCTGCGAGACCTGTTCGGGCCCAACTATGTCGTGAGCCCCAGCCACGAGGCGCTGCTGCCCAACGTGCCGCCGGAGAACCTGGCGGCCATGGCCGAGGCCGCCCACGAATAGGCAACGATTCCAGCCCCATGCTATCATTGCAAAAACGGAATAGGCGGGCGAAAAACATGAGCAACTTGCTGGAGCTCAACCGCGCGGTGCTGCGCGGCACGTCGGGCGGGAAGATCCTCTTCCAGCCCAGAATCCTGTGTTGGATCGCCGACAGGAAGTTCCTGGGCGAGCCGCTGCCCGGCGGCCTGGATGGCCTGTCCGACGCGCAGATTTACCGCAACCTGGGCTGCTCCAACCGCATTTACGAGTACAACGCGTGCTTCCGCCAGGTGCTGCCGGCCAGCGTGCGCACCTACAGCCGGGAAATCTCCCCCATGGAGCGGGAGACCGTCATCGAAACCCCGGCCGGCAAGCTGACCACGGTGATGCGGGGCAACACATCCAACCCCGGCTGGTTCTTTGAGAAATGGCCGGTCGTGACCGAGGACGACCTGAAGGTGCAGATGTGGCTCGTGGAGCACACCGACTGGGCCTTCGACCGGGCGGTGTATGACGCGGTGTACGCCGAATGGGGCGACATCGGCCTTCCCGTGATGTTCACGTGGCCCAGGGTCACCATGCAGAACCTGTACCACGACCTGATGGGCGTGGAGGCCGGCGTCTACGCGCTGATGGATTATCCGAACACCGTGGAGAAGTACTTCGCCGCGCTCAACGAGAACGCGCTGCGGCTCATGGACGTCATCAACGCCTCGCCGCTGGAATGGGTCAATTTTGGCGACAACCTGCACGGGGGCACGCTGTCGCCCAAGCTCTTCGAGAAATATGTGCTCCCCGCCTATCAGCAGCGCTGCGAACGGCTGCACCGGGCCGGCAAGTTCGTCTTCTCTCACTGGGACGGCGACTGCAAGCCGCTGCTGCCCTACGCCAAGCACTGCGGGCTGGACGGCATAGAGGCCATCACGCCCCTCCCCCAGGGCGATGTGACACTGGAGGAGATGAAGGACGCGCTAGGCGACGAAGTGTTCCTGGTGGACGGCATCGCCGCAGTGCTCTTTGAGGACACCTTCCCGGTGGAGGCGCTGGTGGAGCAGGTGCATCGGGTCATCGAGCTCTTTGCGCCCAGGCTGATCTTGGGCATCTCCGACGAGATGCCGTCGAGAGGCAACATCGAGCGCGTGCGTCTGGTGACGCAGATCGTGGAGGATTACAACCGAGGCAAATAGTCGGACTCAGAGGAAAAACAGCCCCGGAACCATGGGTCCCGGGGCTGTTTTTTGCGATCAGCTTAACAGGGTGTCGGCACTCTCCAGGATCTCCTTGAGCCGCGCCAAAAAGGCCGCGGCCAGCGCGCCGTCGATGACCCGATGGTCCACCGACAGTGTAAGATGCATCTGCGGACGGATGAAGATGCCACCGTCGATCACGCAGGGTGCGTCGGCGATGCGGCCCACGGCCAGTATCGCGGCCTGGGGCGGCAGGATCACGGCGGAGAACTCGTCCACACCCAGAGCGCCCAGATTGGAGATCGTGAACGTGCCGCCGGAAAGGTCTTCCAGCGAGGCCGCGCCCGCGCGGGCCCGGGCGATCAGCGCGCAGGTGCTCGCGGCAATCTCCCGCAGGCTCATGCGGTCCGCCCGGCGTACGACAGGCACCAGCAGGCCTCTGTCGGTGTTGGTCGCGACGCCGATGTTGACGTCCTTATAGCACAGGATCTCCTCGCCGACCAGCGACGAATTGACCTCGGGCATGTCGGTCAGCGCCATGGCCGCGGCCTTCACGATGACGTCGTTGAGCGAGCACTTGCCACCGCCGGCCAGAGCCTTCTGCCGGGCGGCAAAGAGCGCTGTGGCGTCCACGCTGACGCGGAAGTACACATGGGGAATGTCGTGCTTACTGGCGGTCAGCCGCGCGGCGGACACCTTGCGTGCCCCGGCCAGCGGCACCCGGCGGGCCACGGCGATGCCGCCGGCCTCATCGGCGGCCGGGGCGCCGCGCTGCGAAAGCAGCAGCTCGATGTCCTTCTTCTCGATGCGCCCGTCCGGCCCACTGCCAACGATCGCCGAAAGGTCCAGCCCGTTTTCCGCGGCCAGCCGCTTGGCCACCGGGGAAGCAACCACCCGCCCGGACAGCGCGCCCTGTACGGGCTGCTGGGCCGGCTGCGGCGCTGCAGCCTGCGGTGATTCCTGCTCCGGCTGCGCAGTCTCTACGGGCGGCGCGTTCAGTGCATCCTCCCATCCCTCGTTCTGAGCGCCCAGCACGCACAGCGGCGCGGTGATCTCCCTTTCGTCCCACTCCGCCGCGAGAATCTTGAGCACATAACCTTCCACCGGAGATTCCACAGTGGAGGTGATCTTGTCGGTCTCAATCTCCACCAGCGGCTCGCCGGCGGCCACGGGGTCGCCCTCCTGTTTGAGCCACAGCGTTATCTTGCCGCTGGTCATCGTAAGCCCGAGCTTGGGCATTGTAACAATCTGAGCCAAAACAAACTCCTTTCGCTCCTCAGCGGAGCTTACATCATCTCGCGAACAGCCTGTACGACCTTGTCGGTGCTGGGCAGAACGAACTGCTCCAGCTCCGGCGCGAAGGGCGCGGGGCAATCCAGGCTTCCCAGGCGGCGGACCGGCGCGTCCAGGTAGTCGAAGGCGTGCTCGGCCACGACGGCGGCGACCTCGGCGGCCACGCCGCAGGTGGGCCATGTCTCCTGCAGGCACAGCACGCGGTTGGTCTTCTTGACCGATTCGATGATCGTCGCCGTGTCCATGGGCTTCACGGTGCGCAGGTCCACAACCTCGACGCTGATACCGTCCTTCTCCAGGATCGCAGCGGCCTCCAGCGCCTTGTGCACCATGTAGGAATGGGTCACGATCGTGATGTCGCTGCCCTGGCGCTTGACCTCCGCGCGGCCGATGGGCACGATGTAGTCGTCATCGGGCACCTCGCCCTCCAGCGCATAGCACTGGCGGTGCTCGAAGACCAGCACCGGGTTGTTGTCGCGGATGGCGGCCTTGATCATACCCTTGGCGTCGGCGGGCGTGGAGGGGGCGATGACCTTAAGCCCCGGCACAAAGGCAAACCACGAATCCCACATATGGGAGTGCTGCGCCGCCGCCGAGCCATAGCCGCCGCAGGGCAGACGCATGACCAGCGGGATGCTCAGTGTGCCGCCGAACATGTAGCGCATGTTGGCAGCCTGGTTCACCAGTTGATCGCTGGCGATGGTGACCCAGTCGCCGAACTGCAGCTCCACGACCGGCCGCAGTCCCGTGGCCGCCGCGCCTACGGCCACGCCGGTGTAGCCAGCCTCGGCGATGGGCATGTTTAGGATCCGCTGGGGGCCGAACTCCTCGAGCATCCCACGGGATACGCCGAAGGCGCCGCCATAGCCGGCGATATCCAGGCCCAGAAACACGACGCTGTCATCCCGGCGCATCTCCTCGCTCAAGCCGGCGTTCAACGCCTTGGAATAGGACATTCTGCTCATGTCTTTCTCTCCTTATGCCTATTCGGCGTATATGTCGTCCAGGGCGCTCTCGGGTCTCGGGCGCGGGCTGTTCTGGGCGAAGGTCACGGCGTCGGCCACTTCCCGCTCCACGGACTGGCGGATGGCATTGAGGCCGGCCTCATCCAGCACGCCTTCGGCCAGCAGCCGGCTGTGGTAGGACCGGATCGGGTCCTTGGCCTTCCACGCCTCCACCTCGGCCTTGGGGCGGTAGGTGTCCGGCTCGCCGGTGAAGTGGGTGTAGTGCCGGTAGGTCTTGCACTCGATGAGCGTAGGCCCCTCTCCGGACCTGGCCCGCTGCGCCGCCTGCGCCACGGCCTCATACACGGCGTCGGCGTCGTTGCCGTCCACAATGACGCCGGGCATGCCGTAGGCCGCCGCCCGGTCGGCGATGTTCTCGATGTTGCGCACGTCGGTCTGGCGCGTACCCACGCCGTACAGGTTATTCTCGCATACATAGATGGCCGGAAGCTGAAAGGCCGCGGCGATGTTCAGCGCCTCGTGGAACGTGCCCTGGGCGCTGGCGCCGTCGCCGAAGAAGGACACGGCCACCTGGCCGGACTTGCGGTATTTGGCGCTCATGGCTGCCCCCGTGGCGATGGGAATGCCCGCGCCCACGATGCCGTTGGCGCCCAGCATGCCCAGCTCCGGCGCGGCGATGTGCATGGAGCCGCCCCGGGCCTTGCAGTAGCCGGTCTCCCGGGCGAAGAGCTCCGCCATGGCCCGGTCCAGCCGGCCGCCCTTGGCGATCAGGTGGCCGTGACCCCGGTGGGTGCTGGTGATGTAGTCGTCGCTATGGATGGCCGTGCACGTCCCGACTGCCACGGCCTCCTCGCCGATATACAGATGGAAAAAGCCCGGGAGCTTGCCCTCCATGTCCAGTTGGCGCACCTTCTCCTCGAAGAGCCGGATGCGCCACATATCGCGATACATGTTGACTCTGGTCTGCGTGTCCATATCTTTATCCCTTCCGCCACCGCAACGGCGCGTCGTTAGGCCAGTTGCTGGAATACCCCTTGGAGCACCACGGCGCTGTCGCCGGTGGGCTCAAACTCAAAGCCGATCGTGCCGCCATAGGCCGCCTGGCGTATGGCGGCAAAGATGTTTCGGTAGTTGAGCTCGCCGGTGCCGGGCTCGTGCCGGCCGGGCACGTCGGCGATGTGGATGTAGCCGATGGCGTCCACATTCTGCTTCAGTGTGTCGATGATGTTGCCCTCCATGATCTGCATGTGGTAGATGTCATAGAGCGCCTTGATGTTCGGGGACCCGATCTCCCGCACCAGTGCGAAGGCCGGGGCGGAATGCGCCAGATAATAGCCCTTGTGGTCCACGATCGTATTGAGCGGCTCGATGACCAGCGTGACGCCGGCGGCCTCGGCGTCGGGCGCAAGCGTCCTCAGCACCCGCTTCACGGCGGCCAGCTTGTCCGCCTCGGCGATGGGATGATCGGGCTCCAGCACCGTGCGGTCGGCCTGCAGGATGTCGGTCATCAAGAACAGGTTCTTCGCGCCCAGCAGCTTGGCTGTTTCCAGAGACTGGCGGACACCCCGTACATACATGTCATGGTCGGCGGGGTCGATCATCCGGCCCTCGATGTTGCCCTGGAAGACGCCCACGGCCAGCCCGGTGTCCGCCAGCGCCTTCTGAATGCCCGCGATGTCCTTGTTCTGCCACAGCCAGAACTCCACCGCCTGAAAGCCGGCCCGCTTGGCCTCATAGATCCTGTCCACGAAGCTGTGCTCCTGAAAGAGCATCTCGATACATGCCGAATACATGGTCCACACTCCTAAACGTATTTTTTTCGTTATCTGATCAGGATCTCCGGCAGCCGGAAGGTCTGCCCGTCGGCTTCGTACTCCCTGAGCGGCCACAGCCCGGTCACCGAGGCAACCTCAAAACCGTGCTCCGTGTTCAAGCCAAGTTCCTCCACCTTGACGCCGGTGATCGTGATGAACCAATCCCACGCCTGGTTGGGCCCGATTTGCGCCGCCGGGTTGCGGTAGAACGACGTGTCCGCCAGGAAATAGCCGGTGGCCGCGCCCTGGAAGTGGTTCTTCCACTCGTCGGCGTATCCGGTGCATGCGTACAGTGCCTTCTGCTTCTCCAGGATGTCGCTGTACTTGGAGCCGGGCACGCAGCAAGCCATGGCCGCCGCCTCGATCCGGCTCGCCGCGTCGTAACGGCGCAGTGTCTCCCCATCGGGCTGGCCGAAGCACACCATCCTCGTGACGTTGGCGTGCAGGCCATGCCACTTGACGGCGGGGTGCAGCAGCACGATCCTCTCAATCTTTTTGTCGGTGGGGTTGCAATGCCGGAATTGGGCGATGCGCTGGTCGCTGCCCACCAGCAGCACCTCCGGCGCGGCGTCTATCTTGGCATATTCGTAGTGCAGCATGGCCTCGGCGTCGCGCTCGGTCATGCCAGGCCGCAGCGCGTCGGCCACCCGCCGCAGCACGCCCTCGGTCATGGCCCCCAAGCGCCGGCACTTGTCCAGCTCCTGGGCGGTCAGCGGATAATGCAGACCGTAGATCGCTGCGGGCAGGAAGTCCGCGCCTTCCACAGGGACGTCGCACACGGTCTTTTTGCCGCGCACGATCTCCGCGGCCTTGTCCTCGCGGCTGGGTTCATACCAGCGCAGGAACACGCTCTCCACGCCCAGGCCGGCCAGCTCCTCATGCTGCACCCGGGGCCCGTCCATGATCTGGGCCACCGCATACACGCTGTGTCGGGTGACGACCAGAAGCGTGAAGCCGGTCTCGCTGGTGATCAGCACGCGGTTGCTGCCACCGCACGAGAGCCACGCGAAGTTGTCCTGCCGGCCAACGACCATGGCCTCATAGCCGGTGCGGTCGAAGAACCGCCTTATCCGTGTGAGCTTCTCCTGAAATTCCGTCCGATCCGGAGTGTTCATCGTGCAATCCCCCTCACTGGCCCATGACTTCGCCCGCCGACACGATCAGCGATTCGCCGGTCATGTGGTCGGAAAGCTCGCAAGCCAGGAACACGGCCACCTTGGCTTGGTCCTCCGGCTGACCCAGCTTCTTGAGCGCCGTCTTGTCGATCCACTCCTGCTCGATCTCGGGGCTCGTGACAATCGTGCTGCGCAGCATCACGCTGTCGGTGGCGCCGGGGCAGATGGCGTTGCAGTTGATGCCATAGCGCCCCAGCTCCAGCGCCGTGACCCTGGTTAGGCCAACGATCGCGGACTTGGAGGAGCAGTAGGCCCCTTCCTCCAGCGTCGGCTTTTTGCCGGAGCACGAGGAGATGTTTACGATCTTGCCCTTGCGTTGCTCGACCATGACCCGGCCCACGGCCTGCGTCATCAGGAACGTACCCTTGACGTTGACGGCGAAAATCCGGTCCCAGTCCTGCTCGTCCATGTCCAGCAGCAGCGCGTGCTTGATGACGCCCGCGTTGTTCACGAGCACATCGATGCGCCCATATTCCCCCACGATGCTGCCGACGACGAAGGCCACGCTGCTTTTGTCGGTGATGTCCAGCGCGTATCCGGCGGTCTTGTTCCCCGTGGCGGCGGCGATCTCCGCAGCAGTCTGGTCCACCTTTTCCTTCTGCACGTCCAGCAGCAGCACGGTGGCTCCCTGTTCGGAATACATCTTGGCGATGGCCTGGCCGATGCCTTGGGCCGCGCCGGTGACGATGGCGATCTTATCCTGGAGCAGCATATGGACGCCTCCCGCACATTGACTTTTTCGATGCTTATCATATCATTGTATCGAAACGTTTTCAATACCATTTTTAGACCGTTCTCAACCGAAGTTCATTTGTGATTGAATTGCGATGGACTGAAGCAAATACGCGTGCTGTTGCGAAGCAGGCGCTCTTGCACTAAAATGACAGGTGTGCAAATCCAAAAAAACAGGCGGGTAGAATGGGAAACCACACGCAGGACATGGAGGTCGCCACGATCACCGACGTAGCCCGTTTGGCCGGCGCGTCAATCTCCACGGTGTCCAGGGTCATCAACAAAAAGGGCGGCGTCTCCAAAGAGCTGGAGGCGCGCATTCTGGACGCCATCGAAAAGCTGAGCTTCCGGCCCAACACCGTGGCCCAGGCGCTCAAGGCCAAGTCCACGAAGAGTTTGGGCCTCATCATCCCCAGCATTGAGAATCCCGTTTTCCCGCCGCTGGTGAAAGCCATCGAGGATACGGCCAACAGCTATGGTTTTTCCACGATCCTGTGCAACAGCGACGGCATGCTGGAAGAGGAGGCCCGCTACCTGGAGCTGCTGGCCAACAAGCAGGTGGATGGCATCCTGCTGAACGCTATCGGCGATTATCATGAGAAATTTGAGACGGTGCGCAAGACCGGCTTGCCGCTTGTCATACTGGGCCGGTCCATTCCGGGTTTCCCCGCCACCTGCGTGACGATAGACAACCACTTGGGCGCGTATCAAGCCACACAGCACCTGATCCAGACCGGCATGCGGCGCATCGCCTTTCTCTTTGGATATCTGGAGGCCAGCAGCGCCATCAACGACCGGTTCACGGGATACCGGCAGGCGCTGCAAGACCACGGCATCGGTTTTGACGACGTGCTGGTGGCCCACGGCGACAGGTCCTTCGACGGCGGCCGCGTGGCCACCGATGATTTGCTGGGCCGCGGCGCTGCCTTCGACGCCATTTTCGCGTCCAACGACATCATGGCCATGGGTTGCATCGAAAAGCTGCTGGAGAGCGGGCTGCGCGTGCCGCAGGACGTCAGCGTCATGGGCTATGACGACATACCCATGGCCAGCCTGTATCGTCCGCACCTGAGCACCGTCAGCTCTCCGGTCCGGCAGTTTGGCCGGGAGGCCGTCAAGGCCCTGCTGCGCATCGTGTATTCCAGAAAAGACACTTTGAGCGGGCTCAGTATGCAGCCCGCGCTGGTCATCCGCCAGTCCACAAGGGCCCTTTCGCCCGCCGAGTAGAGCATCCCCGGCGCGGCCCATCCGGTTTGATTCCGCGTGGGGGGCATGAAATATACAACTACGATACAAACTGCTGCTATCCTTCTGCGATGATGGGACGATGCTTGCCATTGGCCGCATCATGGCAAGAGAAGCATGGCAGAAAGGAAAATACCGCTTGATCAGGATATTGATAGCCGAGGACGACGCCGCGATCAACGAGCTGCTGCGCATGAACCTGGTCGCGGCGGGCTATGCCTGTACCTGCGCCCTGGACGGAGAAGCGGCGGCCAACCTCATCGAGCAGAACAGCTTCGACCTGGCGCTGCTGGATATCATGCTGCCCAAGGTGGACGGGTACGAGCTGCTGGAATACCTCAAACCCATGGGCACGCCGGCCATCTTCCTGACGGCCAAGGGCGCTGTGCCCGACCGGGTGAAGGGCCTGCAACTGGGCGCCGACGACTACATCGTGAAGCCCTTTGAGATCGTGGAGCTCAAAGCCCGCATCGAGACGGTGCTGCGGCGCTACAACATGGGCGAACGAACGCTGGCCGCCGGCGATCTGCAGATCAACACCGAATCCCGCACGGTGACAAAGGCCGGCCAGCCGGTAGACCTCACGCTCAAGGAATACGAGCTGCTGGTGATGCTGGTGCGCAATAAAAATATGGCGCTGTTCCGCGAAACGCTGTTCGAGCGGATCTGGGGTTCCAGCTTCATGGGGGAGACCAGAACGCTGGACCTGCACATCCAGCGCCTGCGCAAGAAGCTGAGCTGGGAGGACAAGATCAAGACCGTGTACAAAGTAGGCTATCGACTGGACGTCTGAACCATGAGATTTTCCATCAAGATCTTCATCTGCACGGTGCTGCTGGTCGCCGCCGCCTTTTGCGCGGGCGGCACTCTTTTGATCTCCAGGAATCTGGAAGACAATTTGGATCGGGAAATCAGCCGCTCGCTGGATGAGCATCTGTCGCTGCGCTTTATGCTGGAAAGCGGGATCATCAGCGAGGAGCTGCAAAGCCACGAACTCAGCGATGAAGCGCTGGGCCGTGTGGCCCAACAGATCTCCGCCGGCCTCACCTCCGCTCGAGGCTCCAGAGAGATCATCGTGCATGACAAACTGCGCAGGAGGATTTATCCATCCTCTGCACCCAAGTCGGAGGATCGGATCCGGCTGCAGCCATTGCTCACCAACCAGACAAAATACCGCCTGGAAAAGGATGGCCCGCGTTATCTGATCTATATCACCGGCCTGTTCGAATATGACGGCATGCCGCTCTATTTGAGCTATATCCGGGACATCACCGACGTTTTCGTCCAGCGGGATTCTCAGCTCAGGGTCTTCATGATGTTCGACATTGCCATCGTGCTCGTGAGCGCCGCCGCGCTGTTTGGCATCTCCTGGCTGCTGACCCGGCCCATCCGGAGGCTTACCGCCGTAAGCCGGCGCATCGCCGGCGGCCAATACAGCGTGCGCGCCCGCGTGCGCTCCAGCGACGAGGTTGGCGAGCTCACCGAAAGCTTCAACCGCATGGCCGGATCGGTGCAGGAGAAGATCCTGGAGCTGGAGGCGGCCTCGCGCACCAAGGACGAATTCATCGCCAACTTTACCCATGAGCTCAAAACGCCGATGACGTCTATCATCGGCTATGCGGACATGCTGCGTAGCAGCGAGAGCGACAACCCCACAGTGTTCAAGGCGGCCAACTACATCTTCCAGGAGGGGCGGCGGCTGGAATCTCTGTCCTTAAAGATGTTGGACCTGCTCCTGCTGGAAAAGCACGCCTTCCAACTGCGGCCCATGGACTGCCCGGCGCTGCTGGAATACATCCGCGAGAGCATGGCGGCTTCCTATGAGCGGGAGGGCATACAGCTCACCGTCTCGGCGGAGCCGGGCGTGGCCATGGCCGAACCGGACCTCATCAAGACACTGCTCATCAACCTCGCCGACAACGCCCGCAAGGCATCCAGCCCCGGCGGCATGGTGGAGCTGTCCGGCAAGCGGGAGGGTGACCGCTACGCGCTGGCGGTCAGCGACCATGGCCGGGGCATCCCGGAACAGGAGCTGGGCAGGATCACCGAAGCCTTTTACATGGTGGACAAATCCCGCGCGCGAGCCCAGCACGGCGCGGGGCTGGGCTTGGCCATCGCCAGCCGCATCGCTGAGCTGCACGGCGCAAAACTGGACATTCGCAGCATCGTGGGCCTGGGCACCAGCGTGGGCATCGGCCTGGCGATCTGCGACGCGCCGGAGGAGGAAGACGCCGATGAAGAGTAAATGGTTGGCTTACGCGGCTTCGCTTCTTTTAACGGCGGTCCTCGTGACGGCCTCGGTATTTTTGCCCCGGGCGCTGCTGCAGCGCCAAGAGCGCGGGAAGCTGGGTGTGGAGAATCTCCAGGGGGTCAGCCCCTACCGGAGCCGCTTGTTCCCGAGGATGTCGCCCACGCCGGCACCCACACAGGCTCCCTCACCCACTGAGACACCCGATCCTTTGTCCAGCGACCAGACCAAGCGGCTTCATTCCATCTTCCAGCTTTATGAGAATATTTCCGAGAACAGCACCATTCAGCGCGAGCCGCTGGAGGGTGAAATGAACATGAAGGTCGCCGTCAAAACAAGCATGGAAAAGCTTGCGCGGATGATGGAGTCCGGGGCCATCCCTCCCCTGCCAGATTTTCCAAACAATTATGATGTCAATGCCAGCATGAACTCCGTAATGGATACCAACGGCCAGATCGGGTTTACCTATTGGAATCTCAACTACTATACCAACGCCAAGCTCGCGAAGACCTCCGGCGGCATCAGCTTCATGATGGACGCGCAAACCGGTGATATCCTATCCATCAAGATGCACGTGGGCTCCGCCGCCGAAGGCTTTCATCTGGACAAGGCAGCCGCGGTCATTTGCCGGGATCTGAGAATTTCCGGAAAGCTGGTAACCATCGAGCCGGAAGACAAGGGCGGTCCGGAATCGGCTGTATGGATCGCCGACGAAAAAATCCTCAACATCTACTTTTTTCTGAGCAGGATGGAAGACAGCACCACATTTTCTATGAACATCAGCACCCAGCAGACATACCGATAGAATTTACAACTGCGATACAACCCATGTACCTGCGTGATGCAAATGCGCTTTACCATTTCGGGTAAAGCGCATTTGCTTGTACATGAATCATTGACAGGAGGAATCTATGATGAAAAAAGCCGCAAGAAGCATCGCGGCGGCGGTTGCCGCGCTCCTGCTGGCCTTTGGGGCCGCCGGCTGCCAGCCCAACCCGACCACGCCGCCCGTCGTGGGCAAGGGCAATCTGGAAGACAAGATCAAGGACAAGACGCCCGCACCCAGCGCCGCAGCCGCCACGGAGGCCGGCGCCGGCTCTGCCTCCGCGGCCCCTGCCGCTGCGGAGAAGTTCCGCAAGACCTATGAAAACGGCAAGCTCGTCGTGAACATCGACGCCGACATCGAACAGCCGGCGGCGGGCAAGCTGCCCGTCGTCAAGGTGACGCCTAGAAAGTTCACCCAGGCCGAGGTGGACACATTCCTGCAAGTGCTGCTGCAGGGCAAGCCTGCCTACAGGCCCAAGGACAAGATGACCAAGGCGGAGATCCAACAGCAGCTGGTCGAGATGAAGGCCATGAAATCCCAGGCCAAAGAAGGCGACAAGCTCCTGGATAAGATCAATTATTCCATCGCATTCCTGGAAGAGGAGCTCAAGACCGCGCCGGAGACCGTCGAACGGCAGGTTTCCGACGGCAAGCTCAAGACCGACGACATGGGCGGGCAGGAGCTTACCGTGAACGCACCGCTGGGTAAGACCGCGGAAGCGAACCTCAGCATCTATGCCTCCAGCACCGGCAGGACAACCTCGCTGTGGTTCACCAACGAGGAGCAGGGTGAAAGCTACCTGGGCACCGAGACGGCGCTGACAGGCACGCCCAGAGGCGTCACGATGACCTTTGAGGACGCAAAGGCGCTGGCCGAAAGGACCGTGCGGGATATGGGGTCGGATCTGAAGTTGGCCGACTGCTCTATGGGCACCTGCCGCGACATGAGCGGGAAATCCGGCGGCTCCGATTCCGACGGGCATCAAGCGTATCTGTTCGCGTTCACCCGCGAGGTGAACGGGGTCCCATCGACCTATGAATATGAGATTGGCGGCAATGTGCCCCAGGAGGACATCGACCGGGCGGACGGCAAAGGGGAGTATATCGAGCCCCACCCCTATGAGCGCATCCTGATGGCCATAGACGACACCGGCATTCTGGAATTTCAGTGGCTGTCTCCGGACACGGTGGGAGAAACCGTCTCTGAAAATGCGGAGACCCTGCCCTTTGAAAAAATCATGGAGACCTTCGAAAAACAGTTTTTCATCCGCAACGCCCTCAAGAGCAAGAACGACGCCAAGCCTGCCAACGTTGGGGTTCCGGAGTTGGACGGCCAGGAATATGCGCAAAAACTGCGTGAGGCCGGTATCTACACTGCGGAAAGCATCGGCTTTGGCGAAGACGTGAAAACCTGCACCTACACGATCGACAGAGTCGTCCTGGGGCTGAGCCGCATTGCCGTGAAGGACAAGGAGAATGAATTTATGCTCGTGCCCGTGTACGATTTCTTCGGTACGATGAAGGTGGAATACAACCCCGAAACAGGGTATGCGGGCTTTGAGACCAACGAAGCGAACCACAGCTTCCTCACGATCAACGCCATCGACGGCAGCATCATCAACCGGTCCTACGGTTATTAAGCCCATGCACAATCTGACGACGGAATTGAACCGGGCGGTGTTCTCGCGGGGCTTTGCCGCCGGTGCGGCCGGCACGGCCGCCGTGCTGGGCATAGGGGCGTTCGACAGCTTCCAGCAGTTGTTCAAAAGCTACGGCCAGCTGGATTACGGCATCCACGCCACGGCGATGCTGGCGGCGCTGACATCGGACACGATGCTCATGGCGCTGCCGGTGCTCGCGGCGCTGCCCAGCACGGCCAGCTTCGTGGAGGACTTCCGCAGCGGCTACATCAAGCACTGCCTGCCTCGGGAGGGCGCGCGGCGCTACATCGCCTCCAAGGCCGCCGCGGCGGGCCTGGCCGGCGCTGTGGCCATCCTCATGGGCATCGCCGCAGCCTATGGGCTGTTCCTGCTGGTGTTTCTGCCGGCGGAAATGCCCGCGCCGCCGCAAATGCAATCGCTGCTGCCGGAGCTCCTTGGCAAGGCGTGCCTGTTCGCGCTGTGCGGCGCGCTGTGGTCGCTGGTGGGGCTGGCGTGCTCCACAGCCACGTTAAGCACCCACATGGCCTACGCTTCGCCGTTCATACTGTGCTATGTGCTGGTGATCCTGTCGGTGCGGTATTTCCCCGGGGTCGCCATACTGAACCCCGAGGAGTGGCTCAAGCCCCAGCATGTGTGGCCGGGCGGCAATTGGGGCGCGGCGCTGCTGATTGGCGAGCTTGCGGCCCTGGCGGCGCTGCTGTTCCACATCGCTGCGGCGCGGAGGCTGGCCCATGAATAGGCTCAGGCAGGTCTGGCAGATCAACGCCTTCAACTTCCGAACTTGGCGCAAAAACCCCCGGGTGTTCATCACCTTTGCGCTGGCCTTCGTGCTGTGCTTTCTGCTGGGGGAGCGGGTGGGCGCCTTCAGCAGGGAATTCCGCACCACCGTACAGCTGGTGGAGTCCTTCTGCTGGATCTACGGTGACGGGCAATCGGTGCTGCTGAGCTCACTGCTGCTGGTGCTGCTGTTCGGCGACATGCCCTTTTTGGGCCCCGGCTCGGCCTATTGGCTGGTGCGCATCCGCCGCTCCACGTGGCTTGTTGGCCAGGCGCTGTATGTGGCGCTGGCTGCGGGCATCTATATGCTCTTTCTGCTGGCGGCCACGGTGGCTCTGTCCATCACCAACGCCTTTACGGCCAACATGTGGAGCGAAACGGCGGCGATGCTGGGCTATTCGCCGGCGGGGCAATCCACACTGCTGCCGGTGATGGGCAAAACGCTGGAGCTTTCCACGCCCTATGCGTGCATGGCGCACATCGCGGTGCTGACGCTGCTCTACACGCTGGTGTCGGCGCTGGTAATGCTGGCGCTGAACCTGATGAAGGGCCCGGCCTGGGGCGTCGGCGGTCTGTGCGCTCTGAATCTCTTTGGTTTTCTGCTGCAACCCAAGACCATAGAGGCGCTGCTGGGCTGGCAGGCCGGCTACCGGGCCAACCTGCTGGCGGCGTGGGTATCGCCGCTGCAGCACGCCACGTATACCATGCACAACTTCGGCTTTGACAATCTGCCCAGGCTGTGGCAGTCGTGGGTGTTCTTCGCGGCGCTGGCGCTGGTCCTGCTGCTGGTCGCCCGCATCCAGATCCGAAAATACAACTTCAACTTCACCGGAGGACAGGCCTGATGGCGGACATCGCAGTGAGCGTGCAGCACGTGTTCAAGGAATTTCGGGGCGACCAGGTGCTGAGCGACGTACACAGGGACTTTGAATCGGCAAAAATCCACGGCATCATCGGCAACAACGGCAGCGGCAAAACCGTGCTCTTCAAGTGCATTTGCGGCTTCATGCCCGTGACCAGGGGCAAAATCCTCGTGGACTATGAGCAGGTGGGCCGCGACATGGACTTCCCCGACGACATCGGCATCATCATCGAGACGCCGGGCTTCCTGCCCCAATACAGCGCCATGCGCAACCTGGAGCTGCTGGCCGGCCTGCGCCGCCGGGCGGACGCCGCAAAGGTCGCCCGGACCATCCGCCGCGTGGGGCTGGACCCGGAAAGCCGCAAGCCCGTGAGCAAATATTCGCTGGGCATGCGCCAGCGCCTGGGCATCGCCCAGGCCATCATGGAGGAGCCGCGGCTGCTGATCCTGGACGAACCGATGAACGGCTTGGACAAGCACGGCGTGGCCGAGATCCGGGCGCTTCTCAAGGAGCTGCGCGCCGAGGGCAGGACCATCGTGCTGGCCAGCCACAACGCCGGTGACATCGACGAGCTGTGCGACACCGTGTGCGAGATGGACGCGGGCGTGCTGCGCGTCGTGAGGGAATAGCCCATGGAGCCGATCATCACCGCAAGAAACCTGACCAAGATCTACAAGACCGAAAAATCCCGGCTGCGGGCGCTGGACGACGTGAGCCTCATGATACACCCCGGCGAGTTTTGCGCCATCGTGGGCACATCGGGCAGCGGCAAATCCACGCTCTTAAGCCTGCTGGCCGGGCTGGAACGCCCCACCGCCGGCAAGGTGTTCATGAAGGGCAAGCCCATCCACCGCATGAATGAAAAACAGTTGGTGGATTTCCGCCTGCAGAACGTGGGGTTCATCTTCCAGGCCTACAACCTGATGCCCACGATGACGGCGCTGGAGAACGCGGCCTTCGCGCTGACATGCCGGGGTGTGGCAAAGGCCCAGCGCGACCAAAAGGCGCGGGAGCTGCTGGAGGCCATGGGCCTGGGCGCGCACCTGAACCACCGGCCCCACGAGCTCTCCGGCGGGCAGCAGCAGCGGGTCAGCATCGCCCGGGCCATCGCGACCGGGCCGGACATCGTGTTTGCCGACGAGCCCACCGGCAACCTGGACAGCAGGACCTCCGCCGAAATCATGGATCTGCTGCGCGGGCAGGTTTGCGCCTGGGGCATGACGCTGCTGCTGGTGACCCACGACGGGGAAAAGGCGGCTCAGGCGGACCGGGTCATCCGGATATCCGACGGGCGAATCGCGCAAACCGACACCCCACTGCCCCCGCCCCGTGATCCACATAATCAGAGCATTTAGGAGGCACCCATGGCCAACACCATAACGAAGATCAGCACCCTGCTGATGGCGGCATTGCTGATGCTTAGCTTCTTCCCCGTGGCGGCAGCCGCTGAGAGCGCCGCGGGCGCGCAGGCGCTGATCATCGACACGCGCAACCGTTACGAGGACATGGATAAAACCTGGGATCAGGGCTATGTGCCCAAGGTGAGCACCAGCGCCGCCCAGGTCGTGCTGCCATTGGTCCTCAACCCGCAATCCGGCGTGACGGCGATTGCCCAGGACACGCTGACCGTCCGGCCCGATTACGGTGACCCGGCCGGCTCGCCGTTCGTGTTCCAGAACACCGAAAAAAGGGTGCGGCTTGCGGACCACGCCATCAATGGCGCCGGCGGAACCAAGCAGGCGTGGCTGCTGTCCTTCCGCCTTCCGCTGGAGAAGCACCGGGTCAACGGCCGCTATCCGGTGACCCTCCATGTGAGCTACACGCTGCCGGACGGAGTTGCCGCCACGCAGGATTTCACCGTGTATGTGACGATCCGCAACGGCATAGACCCCAATGCGACCCCCAAGCCCGCGCCGACGCCCAAGCCCACAGCCCCTCCCCCGCCCCAGCCCCGGCTCATCGTGAGCCGCTGCGCCGTGACGCCGGAGATCGTGCAAGCCGGGCAGGAGTTCCAGCTGGACTTCGACATCCGGAACACCAGCCAGAGCGTGGACGTGCGCAACATCAAGATCACGCTCAAGGGCGAGGGCGACGACCTGACCCCTGTTTCCGCCAGCAACACGCTGGTAGTGGCCAGCCTGGACAAGACAGAGACCGAACCCTGCAGCTTCAAGATGAAGGTGCGGCTGGACGCCGAGCCCAAGCCGCAGAAGGTCACGATCGCCATCGACTATGAGGACGGCAACGGCACGGCCTATTCGGCGGCCGACGAGGTGCTCGTGCAGGTGACCCAACCCATGCGCGTGGAGTTCGACACGCCCAGCATCCCGGCCAATGCGACCGCCGGCGACACGGTGCCCGTGAGCCTGAACGTCTTCAACATGGGCCGCAGCTCCGTGCAAAACGTGCTGTGCAAGGTTTCGGCTCCCGGTCTGCTCCCCGAGGGCAGCGCATTTCTGGGCAACATGGAACCCGGCGCGGGCAAGCGGGCGGAATTCTTCGTCTACGTCGGCACGCGGGACATGTCGCTGTCAGAGGACGGCAAAATCGTGACCGACAGCAACGCCCAAGAGCTGTATGGAGCCACCGAGGGGTTCATCGACGTGTCCTGGGAGGACGAATTCGGCAACAAGTACAACGAACAGGTGAAGCTGGGCACGCAGATACAGGAGCCCGTCGCGCCGGCCACGGCACCCCCGGCAGCAGAAGAAAACCCCCAGGCCGGGCAATGGTGGGTCTCCGTGGCCGTCGGGGCCGCGGCCATAGCGGCCATCCTCGCGGTGATGGCAGCGCTGCGGCGCAAGCGGCGCAGGGAGGTGGCCGGTGGCGATGAAGCCGACTGACATGCTCCGGCTGGCTGCCGTGAGCCTGCAACGCCGCAAGATGCGCACAGCGCTCACGGTGCTGGGCGTCGTCATCGGCACGGCGTGCATCGTCGTGATGGTGGCGCTGGGCATCGGCAGCATGCAGCAGTTCAACAAAACCGTGGCCGGCAGCGCCACGCTGACCGAGATTCGGGTGGACTCCGGGGGCCGGGGCGGCGCCGCCAAGAAGATCGACGACGGGACCATCGCAGCACTGCGGCAATTGCCCGGCGCCAAATCCGTAAGCCCGGTCATCGAGATACCGGCGTCCATACAGGTTGGCAAGTATGCAGCGCCCTACGCGACGCTGACGGCCATAGACCCCGCTGCCGTTCCGGCCCTGCGGTTGGAACAGGGCGCGATGTTCACAGGCTCCGAGGGCACGCCGCAGATCGTGCTGGGGTACAACGCCCGCATGTTTTTCGTGGACCCCGCCGATGAAAGCGGCGGCAAGGGCAAGCCGGTGGGGGACGGCCAGGGCGAAGACGGGCCGACCGGTCCGGACCTCGATTGGCTGCAGCAGCAGGCCCGCATCTCCTTGGGCGCATGGGGTGAACCGGCGCAAGGCCAGGCGGCCAAAACCTATCGCGGAGGTTTCTGCGGTCTGCTCAAAAAGGACCAGAGCGAAAGAAGCTATGGCACATACATCAGCCTGAACATGGCCAAGACGATGATCAAGGAGAACCTGGCAACGGCGGCCGGCATGGGCCTGAGCATGAACGCCTATACGTCGGCGCTGGTGTACGCCGACGATCTGGACAGCGTGATGCCGCTGCTGGAGCACATCCAGGACATGGGCTATGAAGCCTACAGCCCCACAGAATTTGTGCAGAGCGCCCGCGCCGAGCAGGCCCGCCAGCAGGGGCAGCTTTCCATGATGGCGGTGATCTCGCTGCTGGTTTCGGCCATCGGCATCGCCAACACGATGCTGGCCGGCATCCTGGAGCGCCGCCGGGAGATCGGCGTGATGAAGGTAATTGGCCTTTCCATCGCGCGCATCCGGCTGGTTTTTCTGACCGAGGCCGCGATGATCGGCATGGTCGGCGGGCTCATGGGCCTGGTTGTGAGCTGGGTCATCAGCCTCTTCGTGAACGCCGGCACCGGCGAGGCCACCGTGCTGGGCATGCAGTTCCAGTCCGGCGTGAAACTGATCATCCCCTGGTGGCTGGCCGCCGGCGCAGTGGGCATCTCCATGGCGGTGGGTATGGCCTCGGGTATCTATCCGGCCGTAAAAGCAACGCGGATGAGTCCGCTTGAAGCAATTCGGGGGGCGTGACGCCTTCGCTTGCGGCACCGGTGCTGTTTCTATACGAGCTGCTGCCTCCGAAAGCCCTCACTCCAAAACCATTGTCAGGGGGGAAATAATGATCAAACTTCCACATCATTCCAATACGGCAGGAGTACGACGGGGGAACACACGGGCGGCAAGGGCAAGCCCTTGCCCTACACTGGCTTGTGCAGAAACCGCCACCTCGTGTTCATCACAGTTTTAAAAATGGGTGCCGAAGGTTTCCAAAGGGCGATCGGAAAGCCCTTTGGTCGCGCCCGCAGGCGCGAAATCACTTCCACATGAATTTTTGGAAAACTACTTCACCCTATCCAACGCCTTCAAAATCCCATGCATAATGGCCTGGGGCCTGGGTGGGCAGCCGGGCACATAGGCGTCTACGGGCAGGATGCCGTCGATGCCGGCTCGGGTCGCGTAGCAATCGCGGAACATCCCCCCGCTGCACGCGCAGGCCCCCACGGCCACGACGAGCTTGGGGTCCGGCGTGGCGTTGTAAGTCTTGATCAGCGCCAGCTCCATGTTGCGGGCTGCCGATCCGGTCACCAGCAGCATGTCCGCGTGCCGGGGCGAGGCAACAAAGTGGATGCCCAGGCGCTCGATGTCGTTCAGCGGGTTGTTCAGCGCGTTGATCTCGTAGTCGCAGCCGTTGCAGCTTCCGGCATCCACCTCTCGGATATTGAGGCTGCGGCCGAACACCTTGCGAATCTTCTCCTTAAGCTTCTCCTCAGTGAGCGCATAGGGCTCCTCGGTGATCGTGCCGCCATCGCTGGGCGCTTGGGACACCCGCAGCGCCGCCCGGTCGGTCTGGGCCAGCTCGAAGCGGTGGGACATGCTGGCCGCACCCGCGGGGCACACGTCCTCGCAGCGGGCGCAGAACACGCACTGGTCCAGGTTGACGCCGTAATTGCCCTGGCCGTCCTGCTGGATGGCCCCGGAGGGGCACTGCAGCGCGCACTGGCCGCACCGTATGCACTTGGCCACGTCGATCTCCGGTGCGCCGATGAACCGGCTGCTGTCCATGGGCTTGTTCGGATAGGCCAGCGTGAGCCGGGGGTATTGTATGATCTTCTTCAGCGTTTTGAACATGCTGCGCTCCATTTATTCAACGTTTACTAGAGATCGTTGCCCGCGTAGGACAGGTTGAAGCTCTTGTTGATCAGCGGGAAATCCGGCACGATGTTGCCGCGCACGGCGTGGCACAGCGCCGGCCAGTTGCAGAAGGACGGCGTGCGCACCTTGTAGCGGTAGACTGTGTTGTTCTCGCCGGCCATGAGCCAGTGGATGTTCTCACCCCTGGGCGCCTCGGTCATGCCAAAGGCGAACCGATAGGGCTCGATGTCCGGCAACCGCTCGGCCACCGGCCCTTCGGGCATCGTCTCCAGCGCCTGGTTCATCAGCGCGATGGACTCCAGGCATTCCTCTATCTTCACATTCATGCGGCAGTTCACGTCGCCGTTGTTGTGCTGTGGCACGCTGAAGCTCAGCTTCCCATAAGCGGCGTAGGGGAAATCCTTGCGCACGTCGGCGCGCACGCCGGAAGCCCGGCCGCCGGGGCCCACGGCGTTCAGGTCTGCCGCGATCTCGTGGCGGAGCACGCCGGTGTTCTCCACGCGGTCGATGAACAGGCTGTTGGCCTTGATGATGTCCGCCGTGTCCTGCAGTTCCTTCTTGATCTTATGGAGCTGGGCGATGACGCTGGCTTCCTTACCCTGAGTGAAATCCTTGCGCAGGCCGCCGGGGCATGTCACGCTGCGCAGGAAGCGCATGCCGCAAAGTTCGTCGGCGATCAGATAGCACCAGCCGCGCATCATGCGGAACTGGAAGGCCGCAAAGCCATAGGCGACGTCCAGGCAGATGCCCGCCAGGTCGCCCAGGTGGCTCGTGAGCCGCTCCAGCTCCGCGAACACGACCCGGCCATATTGCGCCCTCTCCGGCGCATGGATACCCGCCAACGCCTCTGCCGCCTGGCAGTAGGCCAACGCGTTGGTGAAGGTCTCATCGCCGGAGACGCGCTCGGCAAAGTACAGGCAGCGCTGAAGGCTTTCGCCCTCGCACAGTTTTTCCACACCCCTGTGCACAAAGGACAGCTGCGCCTCCAGATTGATGATGGGCTCGCCGGCCACGCTGAAGCGGAAATGGCCGGGTTCTATGATGCCGGCATGCACCGGACCCACGGGGATCTCATAGACGCCCTCGCCCTCGACCTTTCGGAACGGGATGTCCTCCTTGGCCCACGGGGGCCTTTGCGCCTTGTGGAAATCCCTGCGCAGGGGGTGCAGGCCCTGGGGCCAGTTGGCGTGGAATACCAGCCGCTTGGGGTCCGGGTGACCCGTCGGTTTCAGGCCAAACATGTCCTGTATCTCGCGCTCATACTGCGCCGCCGCGGGCACGATCGGCGTGACCGACGGGAATTCCAGTTTGTCGGGGCTGATCGGCGTGCGGATCGTCAGCAACTGCCCGGCATTTCGGTCGGCAAACACATAGTGCAGGAAGAAGCTGCCAACGAGCTCCCGCTCGTCACAGCCGAAGAGGTCTACCAGTGGCAGATCGAAGTAGGAGTTCACATAGCCGCAGATGTCGACGATCCGCGTGGGGTCCGCGTCCACATACACCTCGTTTCCGTTGGCTTCCACACGGTTATAAAGATCGTTCGGAAAGGCCTCCAGCAGCCGTTTCCCCCAATCCGCCTTGCTCATGGGCGCACCCCCCTCACAATGTCCGCGGCGCTCTGGATCAGGCTTTTAAGCCCTTCGGGCATGGCCACGCCCAGCATGGTTACAGCCAGCAGCAGCAGCACGAGCTCAGCCGCGCCGGCCACGTTTGGTTCACCCGCCGGCACGTCGCTGTCATCGGATTTCGTTTTGGCAAAGAACATCTTGAACATCGCGTACACGATGCCCGCGAACACGACGGCCAGCAACAGCGCGGCCGCGAAGCCCACCCACGCCCTGCCGGAGGCAAAGGCGGCGGCCAGCATGTTGAATTCGCTGGCGAACACGGCAAAGGGCGGCATGCCGCCGATGGCAAACAAGCCCAGCAGGAACACCGTGCCCGTGACGGGCAGCGCCCGCAGCACGCCCCGGACGCGGCCAATCTCCCGGGTGCCATACTTGTGCAGCACGCCGCCGGAAGCAAGGAACAGCATGGACTTGGTCAGCGAATGGTTGATCATATGGAAGAACGCCGCGAAAAGCGACGCCGGCGTGAACAGGCCCACCGACAGCGCAATGACGCCCATGTGCTCGATGCTGGAATAGGCCAGCAGGCGCTTGTAATCCCTCTGGGTCAGGATGAACAGCGCCGCCGTCAGGATGGACAGCAGCCCTGCCGCCATCATCAGGCCTCCGGTGAAGGCGCTCCCCCCCAGGTTCCGGTTCACGATGGCGATCACGCGGATGATGCCGTACATGGCGCTGTTCAGAAGCACGCCGGAGAGCAAAGCGCTGATCGGAGAAGGCGCCTGGCTGTGGGCGTCGGGCAGCCACGTGTGCATGGGTGCCAGGCCCGCCTTGGTGCCAAAGCCCACGAGGATAAAGAGGAACGCGTACCGCAGCATGGGGCTGTTGAGCGCCCCGGCGCCGGCATACAGCGCCGTCCAGTCCAGGCCCTTGGCCTCGTCCAGCGCGCCGATAGAGGATACGTGCAGGAAGATGATTCCCAGAAGCGCCACGGCGATGCCCACCGAGCAGATGATCACGTATTTCCACGCGCCTTCCAGCGCCGTCTTATCGTTGTGGAAGCCCACGAGGAACGCCGAGGCCAGCGTCGTGGCCTCTATGGCGATCCACATAACGCCCATGTTGCGCACCGTCAGCGCCAGGATCATCGTGAAGATGAAGCTGTGCATCAGGATGTAATAGAGCTTCACGCGCCGCTGGTCCAGCTTGCCGTGGGCGCGCTCCTCCTCCAGGTAGCCGATGGAATAGACCGCGGCCATCAGGCCAATGAGCGCCACGATGTCCACAACGAGGGCGCTCACTGCGTCCACATAGAAAAGCCCGCCCAGAAACGCGAAGCCATATTCGCCGGCGCTGGCGACTTGCGCCGTGACGAAGCCGGCCCCCGCGACCAGCGCCGCGCACGCAGCCACGCTCACGGCATGCTGCGACCTGCTGGAGCGCAGCAGGGCGATCAGCACGACGGCGGCGACAGGCGCGATCCACAGTATCAGTCCCATTGGTCTACCCTCTCAAGTTGTTCAGTTTGTCGATGTCGATGCTCTCAAAGCGGTCGTTGATGCGGAACACCATGATGCCCAGGATCAGCACCGACGTGATCAGATCCACGAAGATGCCCATGTCCACGATGAACGGCATGCCGTTGGACGCGAACAGCGCCGTGACGAAAAGGCCGTTCTCGATGACCAGCAGGCCCACGATCTGCCCAATGGCCTTGCGGCGGCTGATGATGAAGAACAGACCGATCAGCGTCAGCGAGATCGAATTGACCAGCAGCAGCCCGGCCGGCCCGCTGGTTAAGCCCGGGATGTCCGGCAGCGTGAAGTACGTGAGCACGACGATGACGCAGCAGATCAGCACCAGCGCCGGGATGTTCAAAAAGAAGTCCTTTTCCACCCGGTACTCCACGGCGGACCATGTCCGGTGCAGCACCCTGGGGATGTAGAAGACCTTGAGCGCGACGATGACGGCGGTGACGATCAGCAGATCGAAGCCGCCCTTTTCCACCAGATGGCTGATGCCCACGGCCAGCGTCGCCGCGGCGATCAGCGCGGCCTGCAGCCGCAGCGCCGAAATGTAGGATTTGATTCTCTTGCCGGCCATCAGAATGATGGCCGACAGCAGAATCAGGATGGAAAAAGCGGTATTGATGGATTCCACGGCTACCTCCCAAACACGAAGAACTGCAAAAAGCCGATGAAGGACAGTATGAAGGCCAGCGCCGCGATGTTGGGGACGCTGAAAAACCGGAACTTCACGGTGCTGACCTCTATGACGGCGATCAGCACGGAGGCCAAGGCGACCTTCGCCAGCCACAGCAGAAGCGAGAACACCACCCCGGCTGCCCCAGCTACGGCCAGCCATTGGTCGTGGGGCAGGAAGAGGTTAACCAGCAGCGTGATCAGCAGCAGCTGCTTGATGGCCGCGCCGTATTCCATGAGGGCGAGGTCCCGGCCGCTATACTCCAGTATCATCGCCTCGTGCACCATCGTGAGCTCCAGATGGGTGGCCGGGTCATCCACAGGGATGCGGCTGGTCTCGGCGATCGTGATCAGAATCAGTGCCAGGAACGCCATGATGAGCATGGGCTGCAGCAGCGGATACACGCCCGCGCCGGCGGCCGTCATCATCTGGTAGACCGACGTGGACTTGGCGTACAGCCCCACGGAGAACATCGTTACCAATATCGACGGCTCGATGAGCGAGGAGATCATCGCCTCGCGGCTGGCGCCCATGCCGCCGAAGGTGCTGCCCGTGTCCAGCGCCGACAGCACCAGGAAGAACCGCCCCAGCGCCAGCACCGAGAAGAGCATCACGACGTCGCCGGGGAAATACGCCGAGCGCAGCAGCGTCGTGGCCGGCGCCAGCAGCGCCGCTGCCAGCGCCGTGGTGAACACGACCCACGGCGCGGCACGGAAGATCCACGAGGACGTGTCCGACACGACCGCCTGCTTCTTGAGCAGTTTGAAAAGGTCGAAATACATCTGCAGCAGCGGCGCGCCCTTGCGCTTCTGCGTCAGTGCCTTGACCTTGCGGATGATGCCACCCACCAGCGGCGCGACCAGGAGCACGGCAATGAGCTGTATCAGGATATAAACCACGGTGTTCATCGATGCTCCCCCCTTACGCGAACGTGTTGTAGATCAGCAGGACCACCAGCGCCGCCAGGATGTACGCCAGATACCTGCGGATGCTGCCGGTCTGCACCGAGTATTTCGCCCGGCGGGAAAGCTTCTTGACGAAATCCGTGACCGGTTCATACAGATACTTTTCAAACAGTGACTCGCTGGTCACGGTGTATTCCACGCGCTCCGGGTGGTAGCGCATGCCGCCGCTGGCCTTGAGCTCCCGGGTCGGCCGGAACAGCACCCGGAATACGATCTTCATGGGCTTGGAAAAGCCGGTGCCCGTGTACTGCATCCGGGCATTCAGCGCCTCAAAACCGCAATCCCACGTGCCGTACTTGCGCTGGATGTATTTGCCGCCGACCAGCCGCACGACGGCCAGCGTGCCAACCAGCAGCGCCGCCAGCAGCACCAGCAGCGCCACCGGCGATATGGCGTTGCCCGTAAGCTGCAGCGGCAGCCACGCAAAGAGCACATCGCCCTGCAGCTGCGCCGCCAGCGGCGCGCCGCCCAGGCTGGTCACCACGCCGTCCATCGCCCGCAGAAAAGCCGACGAGAAAAGACCCACAGCCAGGCACAAGGCGGCCAGCACCGCCATGGCGGCGCGCATCGTACCGGGCACTTCAGTGGCCTCGGCGGCATGCTCGCTGCGGGGCTTGCCCAGGAAGGCGATGCCAAAAAACTTGGCGAAGCTGGCTGCCGCCAGCGCGCCGCACAGCGCCAGCGCCGCGATGGCCAGTATGAACAGGATGCTCTCCCAGGAGCGCCCCGGCGCGATGCCCGCGAACAGCGACTGAAACGTCAGCCATTCGCCGACAAAACCGTTGAACGGCGCCAGCGCCGAGATCGCCAGCGAAAAGCACAGCACCAGCGCCGCCGTGGCGGGCAGCCGCTTGATGAGCCCGCCCAGCTTCTCCATGTCCTTGGTGTGGGTCGCGTACTGTATGGACCCTGCGCCCAGGAACAACCCGCCTTTGAACAGCGTGTGGTTGAAGGCGTGGAACAAAGCTGCGGCCAGGGCCAGCGAACCGATGACCGCGCTCTTCTGGGCAAAGGCGATGAACGAGACGCCCAGGCCGATCAGTATGATGCCGATGTTCTCGATGCTGGAGAAGGCCAGCAACCGCTTGATGTTCTGCTCCACAAAGGCGTAGGCCACGCCCAGCACCGCCGAGACCATACCCAACGCCAGCAGCACAGCGCCCCACCAGGCGTGCTGCACGCCCAGATATTGCAGCACAAAACGCAGGATGCCGTAGATTGCGATCTTGATCATAATGCCGGACATCAGCGCCGAGACGTTGCTGGGCGCTGCGGGGTGGGCAGCGGGGAGCCAGATGTGCAGTGGAATGATGCCTGCCTTGGTGCCAAAGCCGATCAGGAAGCAGATGAACATCAGGTTCTTGCCCGCGGCCGGGATGGCCGCCGAACCCGCCGACAGCTCCAGCGACCCGGTGTAGCCATACATCAGCAGGAATGCCGCCAACAGGAAGGCCGTGCCGATGCCCGTCATGATCAGATACAAAGTGCCGGCCCGCTGGACTTCCTCATGCTCCGATTCAAACACGACGAGGAAGTAGCTGAGCGCCGACATCGCCTCCCACGCGAACAGGAAGAACACCGCGTTGCCGCAAGACAGCACCAACGCCATGGACAGGATAAACAGCGGGAACAGGAAGTTGAAAAGACCGATGCTCTTTTTGCCGTAGTAATGGGACAGATAGCCGATGGAATACAGCGAAACGCAAAAGGCGATGACCGAAAGGCCCAGCAGGAAGAAGGCTGAAAGGGCATCCAGCGTCACGGTGAAGGCGATCAAAGGAATCGTGGATCGGAACAACTCCACCGTGATCGGGCCTCCGCCGCAAAGCAGCTGCGAAAGTGACGAGGCCAGCCCAAACAGGGCCGCCAGCATGCAGAGGCTGTTTACCGCGATGTTGTTGGCACGGTGTTTCCGTATGAGAACCAGCGATAACAGGCCGCACAGCAGATACAACGCCAGAGATGCCATGAACAGGTAGAGGGGGTTGAACACACCCATGCAATCGACCAGCTTTCCGATAAAGATATAGAAAGATACCGGCGCAATAGGATGACAAATCAGATGGATAAGAAAAGCTTCTCACGCTGGCCTGCGGCAGATGCGATGATCCCCTTTATAAAGGTGAAGTGCCCCCATGTTTGCATAAACATGCAATCATGGAAGCAACCCAGTATATATCCATTGATTTATAACCAGTTATATAGGTTAGCACTGTTCGACAAAATTATCAACATTCATGGCGATGCATAAAAATATAAGGCAACTACTGCTAAAATGCTCCGTTCCCGCATGAAGGCGCAGGCATGGAGCACTTGGCAGTTGATCGGAACGGTTTTGCAACGAAACGGTTATCGCCTGCATCGGGCAGAACAGCACACACTTTTGCACTTGAGGCACTTCTGCTGATCGATGACCGGAAGGCCGTTGCCTTTCTGCGAGATGGCGTCAACCGGGCACTGGGAGATGGCCGGGCAGCGGTGGTTCTGCGGGCAACGTTTGCTGTCTACTTTCATGGATACCTCCTGTTATTCGAGCCGCAGCCCGGTTTATCCGCGCCTATGTACGGTCTCATACCGCCAGGAGCGGATGCCGCCCATGTTGCTGACGTTGGTATAGCCCATGGAAATGAGCTGGCTGCACGCCATGGAGGAACGGGCGCCGCTCAGGCAGTAGACAATGATTTCCGCGTCTTTATCGGGGATCCTGTCGGCAACCTCCTGCTTTAAGCAGTCCAGCGGCAATGATATACTGTTGGGGATGTGAATTTGCTCGTACTCCTGCGGCGTTCTGACGTCCAGCAGGATCACGGGTTCGCCGGACGACAGGCGTCTTTTGGCCTCCTGCGGAGAAATGACGGTGGCTTTGGATGCGCCATACAATGTTTTAAACATGATACATTCCCTTTCATCGATCGGACTTGACATTGGGTTTGGGAGCAAGGATATGATTGAGGATCGCGACCGCCCGTTTCTAAAAACTTATCTGCCTTTCCTGCATCGGCTGAATGCGCAGGACAGCGCCACGCTGGAGGCCGCCATGGTCCGGGCGAGCTTTGGGCAAGGCGACCCGGTGTTCCACCGGCAGCAGGATTGCAACGGCCTGGTCGTCGTAAGGGCGGGGCAGCTGCGGGCGTTTTATGAGACCGAGGATGCCAAGAGCATCACGCTGTATCGGCTGCTGCCCGGCGATGTCTGCATCCTGTCAGCGTCCTGCGCCCTGAAGAACATCACCTTCGAAGTCACGCTGGAGGCGGAACGAGACAGCGAGCTGTACTTCATTCCCGCCTCTCTGCTGAGCACGCTTTCCACGAAGTACCCCTTGCTCAAGGAGTTCATGGCCGATCTGGTGGCCGAGCGGTTCTCCGAGGTCATGTGGGTCATAGAGCAGATGGTTTCCAGAAACATGGGGCAGCGGGTCGCTTCGTTCCTGTTGGAGCAATACAACCTGGAGGGCGCTTCCCGCCTGCCCATCACCCACGAGACCATCGCCAAAAACCTGGGAACCGCCCGGGAGGTCATCAGCCGCGTGCTCAAATACATGGAGAACGACGGCCTGATCCGGCTCTCCCGAGGCCGCATCGAGCTGCTCGACGCGCAGCGGCTGCGGCGTTCCGCCGGCTGAGCTATGCCGCCGCTGCAAGCAGGCTGATCAGAGCGGCCTTCGGCGTGAAGCCCACCTTGCGCGTGACGACCTTGCCGTTGCTGACCAGGACCAGAGCCGGAATGCTCATGACGGAAAACTGTGCCGCCAGCTCGGGGTTTTCATCCACGTTGAGCTTGGCCACCACGGCTGTGTCGCCAACCTCGTTAGCCAACTCGTCGATGATGGGGCCCTGCATCCGGCAGGGGCCGCACCATGTGGCCCAAAAATCAATCAAAACAGGTTTTCTAGACTGCATAACAACCTCACGGAAATTCTTGCCGGTTATCTGGATCGCTGACATTTCATACACCCTTCCTTGGATTTTCTGGCCCCATTTTATCAACAAAAAAACAAGCCTTCCGCAACATTGTCACACAAGGCCTGCTTCCTGTCTGTATGCCGTACTTTGGGTAATCAAATCACCTGCTTTTTTCCCTAGCGCAGCATAGAGCACATTCCTTCAAAGAGGATGCTTCCCGCCATTTGCCCGATTTGCAGTTCAAGCTTATGCTCCTGCAAGGCAGGTTCCGGTGGCTTTTTTGCTTCAAATGGTGACAGCCACAGAGGATCATCGGGCTCCTTCGTTTTGTTCCAGGAATGGATAAATTGGTTCACAATATCTGCCCCGGCCGACAAGAACCCATATATTTGGCCTTCCTCCCGCCAGTCTGTCGCAATTTCATAAGACGGCAGCTTTGATGCAAAAAGGCTGCTGGTTAATCCATCGATTGTCTCATGATGCGAATGAGCCGCTTCCCCCTGTAGATTCTTTTCGCCCGATTCGCTCGTCCCACCATAGCCTTTCAGAAGGACCGCAATCTCCTCTTCAGTGAGCAGCCCGCGACCTTTCATCGTGCCCGAGCTTTCCTGCTCGATTTCTCCAGCAGAAGGACTCTGCTGATCAAAATCAGCGAACAGTTCTATTTTGTCTTCTGGGTAATTCGCAAAAGGGTGCTCTCCCTCCATACCCTTGGCCAGAAGCTCGCAGATGTCATTTCCCGCTTTTTCAAAATCGTCTGCTGTTTCCAGCAGATACTTTGCGGCATCGTCGATGGTCCGGTTCCAGCCGATGGTGTCCCCACGGAGCATCTCCCCGATTTCCTGGAATCCTTCTCTGCGGTGAAATGTATACAGATCGCGTTCAACGGCCTTCAAGCTGCCATTCCCTTTTTTCGATCTGTTGGTGTTTTTATACAGCAATCTTATATTTAGCGCCATCTGCGAATCCGCCTTGCTCATGAGCTCACCTCCTCATACAATAACTTCCAATTTGATAGCGTAACAAGTCATAAGTTGTCAAACGATAAGTAAAATGTCTCGGCGGCATCAATATAGCACAATGCGTTGGAGTTAACAATCGGTTAAGATCTCAACTTGCGGCGCGGCCACACAGGCAGAGCATTCCCCCACCCACCCACGCATACTGTAGTACATGGCAATACAGTCCTGCGGAGGAGTTTTGTGAAGATCCAGCGCAAGTCCCTGTTCTACAACGCCCTGATCCTGACGGCTTCCGGCATCGGCCTGCAACTGCTGGGCTTTGGCTACCGCGTGTTTTTGAGCTGGCGCATTGGCGCCGACGGCATGGGCGTGTTCGCGCTGGTGATGCCCGCCTATTCGGTGATGCTGGCGATCACGCTTTCCGGCGTGGGCACGGCGGTCACGGCGGTGGCCAGCGAGCGCAACGCCCTAAAGGACCATGCCGGCACCGGCGCGGTGGTGGGCGCGGCGGCGGCGCTGTTCTTCGGCCTTTTTGCCGTGGCGGCTGCATTGGTGCTGGGCTTTTCCGGCTGGATCTCCGAAACGCTGCTGGGCGACGCCGAAACGCAGACGGCGCTGCTGCTGCTGCTGCCCTGCCTGGCGCTCACCGGCATGGAGAACATCGTAAAGTCCTTCTTCTATGGCGTGCAGAACGTGCGATCACCGGCGCTCAGCGACCAGTTGGAGCAGATCGTGCGCATCGTGGCCGTGGCGGCGCTGCTGTTGCTGCTGCCGGCCAAGAGCAGCGCCGAGGCTGCGGCGCTGATCGTGGGAGGCATGATCATAAGCGAGCTGTTCAGCTCCACATTCCTGGCCGGCCTGTACCGGCGCTGGCGGCGCATCCAGGGCGTGAAGCCCGTGGCCGGGGCCGGCCGGGGGCTCCTTGGCCGGCTGCTGGCCATGGCGCTGCCGGTGGCCGCGGCGGCGCTGGTCAACAACTTGCTGTCCTCGGCCAACACGGTGCTCATCCCTCAGCGGCTGATGGCCGCCGGCTATACCCAGACCGCCGCCATCAGCGCGCTGGGCGTGATGATGGGAATGGCGCTGCCGCTGTATATGATCCCCATGGCATTCGTAAGCCCCATCGCCACGCTGATGCTGCCAAAGCTCACCGAGAGCACGGCGCTGCGCGACACCGCCGACGTGCGGCGAAAGGTGGGCCGCTCCATGCAGGTCACCGGGCTCATCGCGCTGCCGGTCATCGCAGTGATCACGCCGCTGGGCCCGCCCATATGCCAGTTGATCTACGGGCAGAACGTGCCCGCGGAGCACTTCTGGTGGCTGGCCGGCGGCTCGGCGCTGGTGTATTACCAGATCATCACGACCAGCCTGCTCAACGGCGTGGGCCTGCAAAACCGCGCCATGGCCCACAACGTGCTGGGCGGCGTGGTGCAGCTGGCGTTCACATGGTTCGCCGTGGCAGATTCCCGGCTGGGGCTCGTCGGCTTTTTAATGGGCTACGCCGCCGACGCGCTCATCGTGTTCACGCTGAATTTGCAAGCGCTGCACCGGGCGTTGGACTTGCGGGTGGAATGGGCAGGGTGGTTTGTGCTGCCGGCGCTGTCGGCGCTGGTCACCGGCTTTGCCACGGGCAACGTGCACCACATGCTGGGCGCGAGCGTATCCACCATGCACTCCCTGCTCATTTCCATCGGCACGGGCCTCACGTTCTTCCTGCTGACGCTGCGGCTGCAGGGCGTGGACGCTGCGGGCTATGTGCGCGCGCAGATGGGCCGGCGCCCCGGCGCAATCAAGGGCGCCCCTGAGAGCATACGATGAAGGGGCGGGACAGCCCGTCATGAGGAGGAATCCGGATGTTAAGTTCAGGATATGGCAGCGTCATGGCGGACTTTGAGCGCATGGCCGACATCGAGCGGGCAATCGCGCAGGAGTTGACCAGCGGCAGGACCTACGCGGCGCTGGCGGCGCTGGCGCCCGATGAGAACGCGCGCAAGCTGCTGCTGAATTTCAGCTGCCAGGAAGAAGAACACGCCAAAAGCCTGGCCCAGGCCTATGCGGCGCTGGCCCAGATGAGCTGGCGGGGCGAGCCCGCCGACGCCGCCCCCGGCGACTACCGTGAAGCGCTGCGGGAACGCCTGCTGGCCGAGACCGACGATTACGCGCGCTATGCACAACTAAGCCGCCAGGCAGCAAGCCCGCGGCTCAGGGAGTTGTTCCTGCGGCTGCGCGACGAGGAAGCCGTGCATGCCATGCGGCTGCCGCTGTTATTCTAGTTATTCTAGTACATCCGCCAGGCCGCTGAACAAGCCCATAGAGCCGCCCAGAAGCAGCATGATGATGAACACCAGCAGATAGATACCGATGCCGATGGCCGCCCAGATCAGCGCAGCGCGGAAGAAGTTGCGCTTGCTGACCTTGGCGCTGCCGCCGAAGGCCCACACGAACATCAGCACGAGGTTGACCACAGGAATGGCCATGAGCAGCGTCGTCCACATCCATTCGCCGGTAGATACGGGTTCTTCGGTGTAGTAGGCATTGTTGTTCTGAGGCCGCACAGGAACTCCGTTGGGATACATACTCATGATGCCAAACTCCTTTATGATGGATTCTGTTATATATTGTAAGGCGTATGTTTGCTGGCGTCAACAATGACGATATGCAAAAAAGCGCCGCGGAGGTCTATCCGCGACGCATATGGCATTGGTATTACTGCATGTTGAGATTATTGAACAGCATCATCAGCGAGCCGCCGGCGATGATCGTAATGACGATGGACACGGCGACGCCGATGGCCATCCACAGAAGCGCAGCGCGGGCGAAGCTGCGCTTGCTGACCTTGGCGCCGCCGCCGAAGGCCCAGACGAACAGCAGCACCAGCCCCACCACAGGGATGCCGGTCAGGAACAGGGTCCACATCCACTCCGCGGTGGACACATGGTCATCGACACAGGTCGCCTCATGTCGGGTAACGGGAGCAATATCGGTATAAGCACTCATGGCGAAACACTCCTTTGCGGTGATGTCTTTGTCTACTGTATACATCATCCACAAAGAAACATCGGTGACAGTGGTCACCCCACAACAAATCTGGCGATACTCCCCCGGTCGGCAGCGGGGGTCACCTCCAGGCGGGCGTCGATGCGCTCGCGCAGCTCCGGCACGTGGGAGATGATGCCCACGAGACGGCCGGCGCTCTGCAGGCCCAGCAGCGCCTTGAGCGCCTCCTCCAGCGCCTCGGGGTCCAGTGTGCCAAAGCCCTCGTCCACAAAGATCGTCTCCAGATGGATGCCCCCGGCGTAGGACTGCACGACGTCGGCCAGGCCCAGCGCCAGCGCCAGCGAGGCCAGGAAGCTCTCGCCGCCGCTCAGCGTGGACACCGGCCGCGCCATGCCCGAGTATTCATCGAACACCTCCAGGTCCAGCCCGGCGGCGGCGCGGGCGTGGGCCCGCTCGGCGGTGCGCTGCAGCGCGTAGCGCCCGCGGCTCATGACCCGCAGCCGCTGCGTGGCGGCCACGGCCACGTCGTCAAACAGGGCGCTCAGCACAAAGCGCTGCAGCGTGAGCCCCATGGGGTTCTGGCCGTTGGCCACGCGGGAAAGCTCGCCCAGCACGGAATACCGGGCCTCCAGCGTGGCAAGCTTAGCCTCCAGGGCGCTCAGATTGCGCACCCACTGCTGCTCCTGCTGCAGCTGCTGCGCCCGGCGCACCTGATCGCCCAGCGCCTGCTCGTGGGCGGCGGCGGCCTGGGCCGCGGCCTCATCCAGCGCGGCTTGGTCCGGCGCGGCGACGCCTTGGGCGGCATCAACGGCCCGCTGGCGGCGGCTGCGGGCGGCGGCCAGCGCCTCGGCGTAGTCCTGCAGTGCCTTGCTCCAGCGCTCCCGCTCGCCCAGCGCCTTGCGCGCCTGGATGTAGCTCTCCTGGTC
>JAEYPH010000106.1 GCA_023410875.1 Bacillota bacterium
TTTTTCTTCCCGGCAAATTCTATGTCGCTGAAGCTTGGCTGCCTATCCATCCCTTTATCCCTCGCTCATTCGATATCTCTATTATATCAAATCCTGGGTCCGGGTGGATTAAATCAGTGGTTCCTTAGAGACATTCCAGACATCATCAAGACACCAGATTACATAGGAATTCACCCGACAAAAAACAGCATAGAGTTCATCAAGAGAAAAAGTGATTTAATCAATGTCGTTGTTAGGATAAAAATGACAGGGACACTGGCCTTTCGTACATTGCACCCATTAACTGAACAACAATTACAAAGCTATCTGGCTTGCGGTTCTGTGAAAAAGTATAACAACAGCATTTGACACGAACTGCATAATATACTATACTTCTGATTAGGATAGTAAAGACGAGTTAATTGAGGGCAGAACAGGCAGCTGCCACGCCCATTGGGTCTTAAAGAGATGTAGGAAGGCCAACCTACCGTTAACTCGTCTATCAGGAGGATTCCTTTGGGAGTCCTCCTTTTGTTTTATCTCTCTACCTCCCATACCTCTCCCAATCCACCTCCGTGACAAAGGGCAAATTCCTCTCCCAGATCACCTGCTCAAAATGCTTCTCCACCAGCGCGTCCACGGCGGAGGGCGTCATGATGGAGCGTCGCAGCTGGGCGAAGCGGGCCTGGGCCGCCGGCAGGGAAAGGCCGCAGAAACCCTGCAGCTGATCGGCGGAGGCGATGTCGCAGGCGCGAAGAAGCGCCGGGTGGGCCAGCAGCATGGCGGCGAAGTAGTCGGCCTCGCGCTCCAGGCGGCTGTATGACTCCTCGGGCAGACCCCCTAGGTCAAAACGGGCGCCATCGTGGTCTTTCAGATGCCCCAGCACCACATGGCCCATCTCGTGGGCCAGTGTCCAGCGCAGGCGGCCCGGCACGCGCAGAGCATTGTCGCCGTCGTCGTAGAGCACAAGGCAGCGCCCGGTCTCCCGCTCGTAGAGGGTGCAGGCGTCCCGGCTGGCGAAAACGCCCGCAGCCTGCAGGCTGTGCCGAGCCAAATGCTGCTGCTCGTACTGCGAATAGGCCACCACGCGACAGCCGCCCATGTGTTGAAAAATGGCCCGCGGCATGACCGGCATGCGGCCGTCGGAATGCTCCACGAGCACCAGGCCCGCGGTGTCGCGGATCTCCCGATATCGCTTTGCGTCCAACGGGTTAGTTGTCATCTTTGAAGTATTCCTCAAAGCTGGCCTTGAGGATCTTCATCATTCGGTCCTTCTCCACGGGGGTCATGGCCCGACGGGCGCGCTCGATCAGGCGGATGTCGGCGGCCTCCTGATCGCTATCCTGCAAATCCTGCTGTGCCGCAGCAGTGCCCTGCTGTAATAAATAATCCACGCTGACGCGGAACAGCGCCGCCAGAGCGATCAGCTTGTCGGTGTCGGGTTCGCTGCGGCCGGCTTCCCACATGGCCACGGCGGACCGGGACACACCCAGCCTGCCAGCCAGCGCCTCCTGACTCATGTTATCTCTTTTGCGCAACTCTTTGATCCGCTGCATGGCTCTTCCTCCTCTTACGAAGCCATTATAACGTCAATTTACTTGACATGCAACCGTATAAAAGAAAAATATAGTCAACTTTATTGACATCAAGCGCCGCCAGCTGTATGCTTATGTCAAAATTATTGACGTTGGAGCGCATTATGAAATTCAAAACGGCAAGAGTGTCAGCATCCTTGACGCAAGACATGGCAGCCATGGCGCTGGGCGTGGGGCGCTCTACGGTGGCCATGTGGGAGGCCGGGCGTGCCGTGCCCCGCGCCGACAAGCTGCAGGCCATGGCCCGGCTGTATCGCTGCACGGTGGATGAACTACTGGAGCAGGATTTGCGGGATCGCAGCTATGCCGCGATAAGAGCAAATCCGGTCGTTTCCAAAGGTGTTACCCCGGACTGCGACAGTGTCGGCCTTGGACGACACGATAGCAGTCCGAGCGCTGCGCAAAGCGCAGCGAAGGGAAACGAGCTTCGCTGCGGAGCAGTGTTACCCCCGGCTTGCGACAACGTCGGCTCTGCCCAGGTTGCAGGGGCGAGCAGTGCCCGAAGGGCACGACCAGCCGATGTGAGAGCAAGCCGAGAGCTGCGCTCGCGCAGCGGAGGGGCGATAGATGTTAACCCAACCCAAGTTACAACGGCTTTGCCGGTCGCCACCTCAAGCGGCGATAAGCCTCAGTTTCACCCGGGGAGCAAGCAGCCATGAGCAACGGATGCTGCAAGGACTGCGCCGCCCGAACCTTGGGCTGCCGCGCGGAATGCCCTTCATGGGCGAACCACGAACGACAAAAAGCCGCAAAGTATGAGGCCAACGCCCGGCGCTGCACCCAAAACGCCGACATCAGCGAGAG
Source organism: Bacillota bacterium (assembly GCA_023410875.1). Classification (GTDB taxonomy): domain Bacteria; phylum Bacillota; class Clostridia; order Christensenellales; family UMGS416; genus JAEYRA01. The sequence goes on from JAEYPH010000106.1 coordinate 2,379, forward strand.
CATTCTGCGGCACCAGCGCGCAAGGGGCACCCGCGGCAGGATGAAAGCGGCGAGATGACCGGACGCACCGAAACGGAAGGCAGACCCACCACAAGAATACAGAAGATCACGGAGAAACAGCATGAACACTCGAAGGACAAGAGAAGAAGCGGAGCGCCTGTTCCACGATAACCAGGGGCTTGTGGGCTTTTTCTTCCAGAAATACCGCGGGCTTGCGGCCTTCACTGACTACACCAGCGACGACGTGATGCAGGAGATCCGCCTTTCGATGTGGCAGGCAGCGTTGGACTATGACCAGGAGAAGGGCGCGGCGTTTTCCACCTTCGCCGGGCGCATCATCCTGAATGGGCTGCGTGCCATCCACCGCAGCCGGCGCTGCCCCAAGCGCAACGCCGGTTGCCTTGTGCCGCTGGACGCGCCGCTGACGCCCCAGGGCGAGACGCTGCTGGTGGACTTGCTGGTGTCCGCCGAGGATGTGGAGGGACGATGCTGCACCGCCGCAGATTTCGCCGCCCACCGCAGGCAACTGCCGCCCCAGGCGCAAAGGGCGGTGGATCTGCGGCTGATGGGATGCGCGCAGTCCGAGATTGCCCGGCGGATCGGGTGCAGCCAGGCGCAAGTGTCGCGGTATTTGAAGAAGGCCGGGGCGTTTGCAAGGGAGTAGGGCAAGGAAGACGAAAAGCAGCCGCAAGAGCCCTCTCTCCACCCCCTCTCCCGTCACCGGGCGAGGGGAAACATGATCAGATTGCACCGGATAGTGGTCCCACTCCAAGTATATCGCGTTACCGCATATAAAGAATGGAGCCGAAGGGTTCCAAAGGGCGACCGGAAAGCCCTTTGGTCGCGCCCGGCGGCGCGAAGTCTCCAAGCAATGCCGCAAGTACAAAGGAGGCCCCCATGACCTACCACGAACAAGCCATCTTCCAGGACACATTGAACACCCATGGCCAGGTGCTTCTGCCAAAGGGGCTGCGGCGCGTGCTGGAGCTGCACCCCGGCGACCGCGTGCAGATTACAGCCGATAGCGCAACGCAGACCATCAACATCCAAAAGATTGAAAACGGCAAAGGCCACGCCGGATGAACGTGCCGGTAGGCTGTGCAGTGCGCGTTCCTTGCAACGAGCGCGTCAGGGTGTCAGCAGCGGCTCAACGGCCACTGACAGAACCGCCAGGCCGATCATGACCCAGCCTGTGATGGCGGCAGCCTTGGGGGTCATGACCGGCATCAAGGAACCATTGCTCTTGTACTGGGCCATGCTGCGGGACGTGACGATCAACGTGACGCCGAGAATGGCCAAGCCCGCGCCGCCAAGGATCAAAATCTTTGAAAGAAGCATGGGAGCACCTCCGCTGCCAAGAGCATAAAGGCTGGGCACAGGGGATGTCAACGGAGGCGGCGAAGTTGACGCGATCCATCACAAAGGAGAGAATCGGTATGTCAGACCGCAACATCCTGTCCGACCTGAAAGACATTCGCAGCCGCCGCCAGGAAATCGAGCTGCTGCGCGACCGACTGGCCCACCTTCAGGCCGCAGCCAGCGGCAGCCGCGCCCCTTTGCGCCACGGCAGCGGTGGCACCGCAGAGCGCGACCATGTGGGGGCTCTCGTGGCTCAGATGGAGGAAGTGCAGGACCGGCTGCTGGCACGCATCGTGGCCGCCGAGTGCCTCATACTGGACCTGGAGGAGCTGGTGGACCGGCTGCCCGGCCCCCAGCGCCAGGTGATCCGGCTGCGGTATTTCGAGGGGTATAGCTGGAAGGAGGTCGCGAAGGTGACGCACTACAGCGAGAGGCGGTGTTTACAGGTGCAGGAGGAGGCCCTGCAGGCATTGCGGGAAGCGTCGGCACAGCCGATGCGAGAAGCAATGCCGGTCGCCGCTGAAAGCGGCGAGCATCGCCACGGAGTGGCGAAAGATGTTGTGTAGACCTTTGTGGCAGCGTTGATGGGCAAAGGAGGAGGGACCCGGTCAATCTTGAAACTTCACCAAACTCGACTGCCGGATGACGCACGATTGCCGATGGAGGATAAAACAGCTCAACGAAAAGACGACGGGGTGGAAAGGATGCGCCCATTGCACTTTCATAGTATAATGTCTATTGCTTTGCAATAAAACGAAATGAGATTGGATTGGGCGACACGCGAACGGACCGGGAGAAGGAACGGGCCTATGCCATAAGCCTTGAAAAACTGCTAGCCGGGCAGGACGAACAGGGTGCAGCGGACACACTTGGCAAGCTGGAAGTGGTATACGGCAGATGCGCGGACGACGCGCAGATTGCGCTGGCCTATGCCCATGGACTTGTGCGCCTGTGCGCAAAGCAGGAGGACTGGGCTGTGCCCGCCACTGTCGGCAAGCTGCAGGGGGTATGCGCCAGCTTCCCCAACGACCTTCGTTTCGCTTTGCGATATGCCAAGGGCTTGGCAAACCTGTTATACGTGCAAGAGGAAGCCGATGCCGGCGACACATTGGAGAACCTGGAGAGAGTCTATCATGGGTTTTCACAAGATGCTCGCATCGCTTGGGAATATGCCAGAGGCCTTGTGAACCGATCCAGAAAACAACAGGAACAACGCGTGCAAGACAGCATCGACAAGCTGACCGATGTATACGACAGATTCCAAGACGATCCACGGATGGCATGGATGTATGCGCTGGGCCTGGTGAACCTGTCCGCCACGCAGGATGAGCAGGGAACAGCCGCTACCGTCGCCAAGCTGGAAGAATTGTACCGCAGATATCAAGACGACCCCCATGTCGCGTCCGCATATGCCAAGGGCCTTATGAATCTGTGTATCGACCAAGATCGCCGGGGCACCGCCGATACGGTCATCAAACTCGAAGAGCTATACGCCAAATTCCCGGATGACCCGCAGGTCGCTTTGCAATACGCCATGAGCCTTGTGAACCTGTCGGGCCGACAAATCGGCCCCGACAAAGCAGGTACAGTGGACAGGCTGGAAGGGCTATATGGAAGATTTCCGGACGACCCTCAGTTCGCTGTGGAATATGCCATGGGTCTGATGAACCTTTCACACCGCCAGGATGGGCTGGACGCGGCCAGAACAATTGCCAAGCTGCACGGGCTATACGAAAGATTCATGGATGATCCCCAAATTACAAGGAGGTATGCCAGAATCCTTGTGAACCTGGCTTACGTACAGGATGTCCATTGGATACCTGACACCGTGGAAAAGCTGGAGAAGGTTTACGGCAGGTTTGCGGATGACCCCGAAATCGCCCTGCAGTATGCCTGCGGGCTTGAGGAACTCTCCGCCAAGCAGGAGGGGAAAGGCCTGGCGGCCACGATCTCCAGACTCAGGAGCGTATACGTCCGCTTCATGGGCGACCAGCAGATCGCCTTGGAATATGCCAGGAGCCTTGCGAACCTGACTGCTCAGCAGGATGAAGCAGGCGTGGCCGCTACAACCGTCAAGCTTAGACGGGTATATGAGCGGTTTCCGCACGACCCTCAGATCGCTTTGCAATATGTCAAGGGCCTTGTGAACCAGCTATACAGTTGGGAGAAGCCCATAGCCGACGGCACCGTGGAAAAGTTGGAGGATGTATATGCGCGGTATACGGATGACCCTTATATTGTATTGGCCTATGCCATGGGTCTGGTAAACCTTTGCATTGTTGAAAATGAACAGGGCACGGCGGATTCCGTGGCCAAACTGGAAAGGCTTTATGACCGGTTCCAGGACAATCCAGATATCGCTCTGGAATATGCCAAGGGCCTTTAGATGCTGGCCAGCGCGCAAGAACAACCCGCCGCCGCAGACACCGTCAACCGCTTGATGGCACTGTATGGACGATTCACCAACGACACGCAAATTGCGTTGCGATATGCCAAGGGCCTGCTGGTCTTGTCTGAAAAGCAGACGGGAGCACCTCTGGCCGAAACGACGGAACGCCTCAGAAGCCTGCACCGGCGCCAAGGTGAAAACCGCGAGATCGCCCGCGTGCTGGCGGTGTGCCTCGTATGGCAGCGAGAGAGCATGGACGCGCAGTGCTGCGATGCAGGAATCAGAGAAGTGGGTGAGCTGTGCGCAAAATACGCGTTCAGCGAAAAGGAACTATCCGATCTTTAAGGCGATGGGCGAAACGGCCTTTCCTTTCATCGATCCTGCACCCCTTCAGATCGTAAAAGAGCGCCCCACTCGGAGCGCTCTTTCCATATTCTCATCAACTAAAAGGCCTTCCCTGCCCTGCTACTTCTCCCCTGCGCCGAATAAAGCCATAAATCTGTCCCAGACCCCTTCCTTCTCCGGCTCCACGGCCTGCTGTTTTTCCTCCTCCCGCTCAGCGATCCCATCGCACTTGAGCACGAACTGCACCAGACTCACGTTCTGATTGCGGGGCGACGTGAAAGACACGGGGACGAAATCCGAGCCGGTGTATTCGTCCAGCAGACGGTCGATCTCGGTCTGCATGTCTTGGGGCATGGCGGCGGTTTCGTCGCGCAGCTGAGCAGCGCCATCGGAGAACTCCCCCGTGCCGGCAGACAGATCGCCCACGCCATCGGCGAAGGAGGCCACGCCGGAATGGAATTCGGAATAACCCGAGGCCAGCTTGCCCAGGCCGCCCGTATACTTTTTCAAGCCCTCATGGAACTGGGAATAGTTCTTGGATAGCTCCGTGAGGCCCTCGGACAGCTGCTGCAGCTGTTTGGTCAGGTCTGAACCGGACAAGGCTTCCTCCAGCTGCGCGGCCGTCTGATCCAGCGTGCCGGCGATGGTATCCAGGGAGCCGGACACAGTACCCAGGGATGGGCCCACAGCTTCGAAGGCACCCTTGACCTGGTCATAGGTGCCCTTGGCCGTCTGCGCGGCCTGATAGGAAGCCACCAACGCGTCCAGCACGGCGTGCTGGCTGAGATCGGTCTGGGTGTACAGCGTCTGAATCTGTGCCTGGGAAACCGACGGGGCGGGAATTCCGGCCATGGCGGATTGGAGCGCCTGGTTGGCGGCGGCGAAGCCGTCCTTCAGGCCAATCAGGCCTCCGGAGGCGTCCTTGAGGCCCTGGGCCAGCTGCTTAAGGCCCGCAGGCAGCTGGGCCAGATCGCCCAGGCTGGCACCGCCGGTCAGGCCTTCGCCCAGGGATGCGGCGATTTGGGCCAGGGCGTCGCGGATCCGGGCGGACCCTTGGGTCAGCGTGCCGGAGCCGCCGTTCAGCTTGTTGAGGCCATTCTTAAAATCCGACGAGCCGCCCAGCAGGGCGTCGGCACCGGTCTTCAGCTTCTCTGCGCCGGCGGCCAACTCCCCCGCGCCGTCGCTGAAGGCGGCGATGGCGTCGGCAAGCTGGCCCAGATCGCCGGCCATGGCGCCAGTGTCCGGCAGTTCCACGTTCATGGAGAAGGGCATGGCGGTGATTTGGATGCCCTCCATGGCAAAATCCTGCACAGCAGCGGTCACGGCGAAGTCGGCGTTTTTGCCCGGCAGTACCGTCTGGTTGATGACCAGATTTTTACCGGCACTGGCAATGGTGGCCCCCGGGGAAAGCACGTCGGCACAGCGGTCGCGGTCCAGCGTTACGGAGATCTGCAGCATGTAGTTGCCATGAAACACGGGGTTGGCCTTGGGGTTGGCAGCGGTGGTCACGCGAATCTCAAGTTTTCCAGCCTTGCCCGAAAGCTGCTGCGGCGGCGTAGGCGCGCCGTCCAGCGTGTAGACGATGTGAAAGGACCACGGCAGCTCTGCCGCCGCCAGGTTGCCCTGATAATAGAAATCGCCGGGCGCGGCCGCGAAGGAAACCGCGCCGCCTTGCTGGGCCAGGGGCTGCGTGTCTGTCAGGTTGATCAGGGATGCGAAGCCGCCGTGGTCGGTGATCTGCCCGGCCCCGGTCACTTCGAAGTGATTGACGACATGGACGCCGCCAACAGCGCCGTCGGCACTCAGGTTGGCGTAGACGACCTCGTCCTTGCTGCGGACCTGGGCGCTGCCCTGGGCGGCGGGGGTATCCGCCGGGTTGGCGCGGGAGACGCCGGCCGGCGCCAGCAGCAACGCGGTGGCCAAGCCCAAGGCGGCGATGACCGAAACGGGTTTTCTCATAAGGAACCTCCTATTTGGGGTTTGTGGAACCGAGCCCGCCACGTGGTCCTTGCGATGGCCCCGTCCAGCAGGGCCAGCATGGCCGGCAGGAAGCCCACGACCATGGCCACGGACAGCAGCGTGCCCCGCCCCAGCAGCAGGCCCAGCCCGGAAATCACGGGGTTGGACGACGTGGCGGACAGAACGAAGCCCGCGGTGGCCAGCGTGGCCGCCGAGACCAGGATGGACTTGAAGGTATCGCCCAAAGCGCGGGCGACGGCCTGCCCTTTGGGCAGCGACTGGCGGTGGCGGACGTAGTGGGTCGTTAACAGGATCGCGTAATCCACCGTTGCGCCCAGTTGAACGGTGCTGACGACCAGATAGCCGATGAAGTTGATGGGCGCGCCGGCGAAATACGGGATGGACAGGTTGATCCAGATGCCGGTCTCGATGGTCAGCAGCAGCAGTGCCGGCAGCGTGGCCGAGCGAAACGTGACCAACAGCACGCCGAAGATGGCGATGGCGGCGATGACATTGACGCGGACGTTGTCCACCTGCACGAGCTTTTTCATGTCGTAGAGGTTGGCGCTTTGGCCCACGGACCAAACGGCGTCGCCATAAAACTCCCGGGCCTTGCTCTGGATGCGCTCCACAGCGGCGAAGGCTGCGTCGCCCTCCTCCGGCGTGTCGGTGTACACGAGGATGCGGGCGTAGTTTTGGGAATAGAATTGCCCGGTGACATCCCCACCCAGGAACTCCGGCGGGATGGCCGCGCCCACGCTAGCAGCATAGGACACGACGCCGGTAACATGGTCCAGGCTCTTCAGTTGCGCGCATAGCGCCTGCTCCTTTGCGACGTCGCCCCGAGGCGCCAGCAGCGCCAGCACGGTGGATTGGCCAAACTCCTGGTGGATGGCCAGTTTGTCGCGGCCGGTACGGCTGGTGGGGTCAGCACTGCCGTTGCCGTAGGTGAAGGCTGTGCGGCCCTGGCCCAGGAAAGCGGGCACGACCAACACGGCCACCAGGACAACCATGGGGATCGCGATTTTGGAAACACCCCGGTTAACGTTTCGGAAACCGGGCATCCACCGCCGGTGCTGCGTCCTGTCGATGAGCTTATAAAAGCCCAGCGCCAGCGCCGGCAGGAACACCATGACGGTAACGAAGCTCAGCACGATGCCCTTGGCAAGGTTGAGGCCCAGGTCCGCACCGATGCGGAAGTTCATGAACATCAGCGCCAAAAAGCCGAACAACGTGGTAGCGGCGCTGGCGGCAACGGTGGACATGGACTCCCGCACGGCATGGGCCATGGCCTCGCCCACGTCGGGGTATTTCTGGCGGTTGTCGGCGAAGCTATGCAGCAGGAAGATCGCATAATCCAGCGAGCAGGCCAGCTGCAGGATGGGACTGACCGAGTGGGTCATGAAGGAGACCTCGCCCAGGAATACGTTGGTGCCCATGTTGATGAGGATGGACACGCCGATGGCCGCCAGGAACAGCAGCGGCTCCAGCAACGACGTGGTGGACAGCGCCAGGATCACGAGGATGGCGGGCAGCAGGATGAACAGCGCACCAAGCACTTCCGAGCTGGCGGCCTGCTGCACGGTGGCCAGATCCGGCGCTTCGCCGGCCACGGCATTGCCCTCGCCGATGAGCCGCTGTATGGCCGCGGTGGCTTGCTTCTCCCGGCCTTTGACGATGGTGACGGAGAACAGGGCGTTGCCGTTCTTGTAAAAGCCCTCGATGGTATCGGCATCGCCGATCTCCAGCGGCTGCTTGATGTCCATGACATCGTCCAGCCACAGCACTTCGGCCACACCCTCCAGGGCGGCCAGCTGCCGCTTCACCTCCATGGCCCCGGCGATGGTCATGCCGCGGACCATGACGCTGGCGTTGGGGATGGGTTGGGTGAACTCCTGATTCATGATCTTCAAAGCTGTGGTGGATTGGGCATCGGTTGGCAGGTAATCCACCATGTCATAATTGACGCGGACGAAGCTCTGCAGCAGCCCGCACAGCAGCGCTGCCAGCAGGAACACGAAGATGACCGGCTTTCTGTGTCGGATGATGAAATTAGCGAATCCCATGGGACCTCCCGACGACGCATTGATTTTTAGTCAGCATGGAATTATAATCAACACAATGTTGGAATACAACCAGCAAAGGCCGGACAAATGGCCCGTCCCGCGACAGTCCGGTGGATAAGTGTTGGATTGGCGAAAATTTCTACAAAAGCGACAAGTGGGGTTGGCCCTCTCCCCAGATTCCAGGATGCAGGGTCCTTCCCGTATTTATCGTTTCTTCCCGTTGGATGGTGGTAACAACCGGGCGCGCGGCCTTGTAAGCCCTCACCCGCACCCTTCAGGACACAGGGAACACTACAGCATTTGTCGTTTCTTGCCATCGGATGGCGGTCACAACCAGGCACGTACCCTTGTAAACCCTCACCCGCACCCTCCCCCGGAGGGGGAGGGACCATAATGAATATGGCCGCATTGTACCAATGCGGCGGCCCCGAACCCTAGCTGGAATTATATTGCACACCAACAAATTATGGGAGTTGAAGGGTTCCAAAGGGCGACTAAAGACATTTGATCGCGCCCAGAGGCGCGAAATCCTTCTCCATGGAAAGAGGTGTTTTGATCACGTGGAAAAAGCCATAACCGACCAACGGGTGCGCTTGACCCGCCGGCTGCTGAAGGACGCCCTGGTGCAGCTGATGCAGGAGCACCACATCTCGGAGATCTCTGTGCGCTCGCTGTGCGAACTGGCGGATATCAACCGCAGCACCTTCTATGCCCATTACACCGATCCCGCCGACCTGCTGCATCAGATTGAGCGGGAAGTCATGGACAACCTAAAACGCCACTTGGAGAAGCAGGATTACCAGGACAACCTGCCGATCTCCACGCAGGTGCTCACCCGCATACTGGAATACGCCAGAGAAAACGCCGCCCTGTTTCAGGCGCTGCTCAGCGAGAACTGCGATTTCGCGATTCAGCGGGACATTATGGAGCTTACGCAGATTGTTTCCTTTGCGGTGAACCCGGCCTTCGACGCCAGGACCAGGGAATATCTGACGCTGTTTGGCATCTCCAGCTGCATAAGCGTGCTGCAGAAGTGGCTGCAGGACGGCATGATCGAGCCGCCGGAGAAGATATCGGAATTCCTGCTGCGGGCGCTGTATCAGGGGATCATTAGTTTTCAGTAGAAGCAAAACTCTTGTTGGATACAGGAAGCAAATCAATCGTGACCACTTCCGGCGGATTATAGAATCGGGGAATGCGTGTGGATTCTCGCGACAATCCCCTGGAAATGATCATTGTCGTATCTACATACTCATGAATCCCTTTTGTATATTTCGGAAAGAGCCCCTGATTGGGCGCAAACAAACCGTTTGAAAAAATGAACGGAATACGCCATTGACCGCCATGCGCATGTCCAGACAAAACCAAATCAAAGCTGTGTTGCGAATAATCAGCCAATAATTCCGGCCGATGGGCCAAAAGGATGGAGTATTGATCTTTGCATATGGATTTTCCAACTGTGCTAAGCTGACTATTAAAGTTTACAAGTCCACCATCAGGATCGTCAACCCCGCAGACTGAAATGCTTTGTCCATTCAACGAGATTGTTTCGCACGTTCCCTGCAATACATTCACCCCATACGAGGTAAACATAGCCTTTTGTTCTTCTACTCTGCCGCTCCAAAATTCATGGTTGCCCGCAACGTAATAGCACGGATATTTATTACCTATTCCTTCCAGCAATGTCTTTACGTTATCTTCAGGCAGAACATCATCGGCGATATCTCCTGCCATCATGATAACATCCGGATTTTGCTTGTTAATTGCATCAATTAATTCCGATTCAGAATCCCCGTAGTAGCAACTGTGTAAATCGGCTAAGAGAACAATTCTTATTGGACTGTTGATCTTGTTGCTATATAAACAATATCCGGTAATCGTCAACTCGTTATTCAAACCTGCCGTCAAAAAAATGATAATGGCAACCATGATAGAGCAAAAGAGAAGCCGCTTTCTTTTTATTACGCTAATCTTCAGTCTCCTCCATTAAGCCCGCGACAGCTCATTCTTAGTATGAACGGGTGAAAAATGACTTCATCTCTTTTATTCGCAACAGTATAGCTTATTAAAGTTTATGGTTCCATAGTTATGTGGAAAGAGCGCTCTTGTTTGCTCCCGAAACAGCCCCCAAAAAAGTTATGAACTTCCCCATCATTGCGCACAATTTCACACTTACCTGTGCTATATTGTTACCATCCGAGAGCGTTCCGAAAGGACGCTCTTATTCTTTACCCGGAGGTGATGGCGTGACAAAGAAAGCAGCCAACCCGGCGGAGCCCGCAACCGCGCCTGCATTGCCCCCAAACGCTCCGGTCGCGGATGCTCCCGCGGTAGAGAGGCTGCCGCCACCGTCCAAACGCCCAGCCAAGGCCCGTGCCCCACGCCAGCGTTCCCTTGCCCCCGAAGTCCACCGCCTGCTGATAGACGCCACACCGGCGGCGGCCCGGGCGCTGATCGCGCTGGTGGAGGACCCGGAGACATCGGCCAGCGTGCGCTGCCAGGCGGCAGAGCATATTCTGAACCGCGTGTACGGCAAGGCCGCCCAGCCCATCGACGCCAGCGTGGGCGGCAACGGCGGCCCAGTGATTGTGGCTTTTGCCGGGGTGTTGGCAGACTGGGCCAAATAGTATCGCAGGCAATGCGTGTAGCGGCTTAGCCGCTATAAGAGCATTGCCGGTCGCCACAAGGTGGCGAGCATCGCCGCAGGCAATGCGTGATAGCGGCTTAGCCGCTATAAGAGCATTGCCGGTCGCCACAAGGTGGCGAGCATCGCCGCAAAGCGGCGATCCGATGTTGCCTGGAAGTCAGGCAGGCTGTCTCGAAAATTCAACCCGGCAAACAGCGCTCCTTAGGGGCGCTTTTGTATACCCAAAAACAAGACAGGAGGTGGCCCAATGGAGTTTCTGCAAACGCAGCAAGCCAGCGCTGGCCGATGTAGGAGCCCCGCGACAGGGCGGGAGAATCGTTGCATACGACCCGGCAAGACCATCCCAAAGGACGTGATGCCATGACCCAGACACTGGACATTCTCGCGGCAATCCTGGCCCCCACCGAGGTGCTGCTGGGCGGCATGCCCGCGACGCCAGACACAGCGCTGGCACTGCAGGAGGTTGTGACGCCCCCTCCGGCCACGGCGCAGTGGTTCGGCGGAGAGGACATGACCCACACCGTGCAGCTGCGATCCCGGGCCGCCGACGCCGCCGCGGCCTACGCCGCCTGCAAGGCGGCCGTAACCCGACTCAACCGCTACCACGACGACGGGGTCAGCATCCTGTTGGCCTCCCCCATCCTGGACGCCGGCTGGGACGGCGCAACCCCTCCCCGGCGGGAATACACAGCAAATTTAACCATCAGGAGGTTTTGACATGAGCATGTACACTGGCGTAACCGGCAAACTGAGCGTCAAGCAGGGCGCGGGCACCAAGATCGACGTGGCCCACATCAACAACTGGTCCGTGGAGCTCAAGAAGGAAATGATCGAGGACCTGTCCTTCGGCAGCGACTACAAGGAGCGCATCCCCTCCACCAAGGACTGGACCGCCAGCTCCGAGGGCAAGGTGGACTTCGACGCCGCCAGCGGCCAGAAGCTGCTGTGGGACGCCTACAACGACGGCACGCCCATCACCGCGACGTTCTCGTTGTCGGCCACGACGTTCTTCGAGGGCGACGCCTTTGTGGAGTCTCTGACCTTCAAGGACGCGGCCGACGGCGCCGGCGAGATTTCCATCAGCCTGGTAGGCAACGGCGGCATTGAGCTGACGCTGCTCGCGTAACGCCAAACACCCCCTAGGATGAAGGGGCTGCCGCGCTGTCAAATTCGTTTAAAGTATGGGGCCGAAGGTTTCCAAAGGGCGATCGGAAAGCCCTTTGGTCGCGCCAAAAGGCGCGAAATCCTGTCTCTCTGAACTTTATGCGTTAGCGCGGCAGCCTCAATATTTTCCGAATGACTTAAGGAGGAAATCCAATGTTGACCATACAGATCGGCGAAAACACCCATCCCCTTTCGGCCAAGCTCATCGTAGCCAAACGGATCGAGACCGCCTTTCAGACGCCGCTGGGCACGCTGTTTGGCCGGCTGAACAATGCCCAGCTGGATGAACTGATCAAGATCGTGTGCATCTCGGCGGACAAGCTCAACGACAAGGAGTTTACGACCACGATCTACGAGCACTGCGACTTTTCTGATCTGCTGTTCGCAGTGCAGGAGATCATCGCCCATGTGCTGTTCTCCGGCACACCGGAGGCCATCGAGGCAAAACTGGCCAAGTACCCCGCCGGTGAAACCGAAAAAAACGGGTTGAGGGCGCTGCTGGGCCTGCCGATCCCCAGCGCCTGCTAGATTGGGACCAGTTGGTAAGCGCAGCATTCACCATCGGCATCCTCCCGCAGCAGCTGTATGACATGGAGCTGTGGGAGTTCCAGCGCTGCATCCAGGCCTACAACGACCGCCAGCAGCGCGCCGCCCGGGAGGCGCTGGCTACTGCCTGGCAGACTGCGGCCTTTGTGGGCGCGGCCTTCGCCGGCAAGCTACGCCGCCTGGACGCCTATCTGAAGGAAACCGAAACGACCAAAGCGCCGCAGCTCTCCAAGGAGGAGTTCGAGCGGCGCCTGCAACGCATAAAAGGAGGTGCGGATCATGGAGACAGCTAGCATCAACGCCAGCGTGAACCTGGATACCAGCGCGTTTGACCGCGCCGTGGAGCGCGTGAAGAGCGGGTTGTCCAGCGTGAAGTCTGGTATCCAGTCTGTCGCGAAAGCCGGCCTGAAGATGGCTGGCATTGATCTGGGATTAGAAGGAGTGCTCAAAGGACTGCAGGCCGCTGAGTTGGGGTACCTTGGGTTGGAAACATCCGTAGCCCGCGTGAATACGCTGTTTGGCAGCTCTGCGGCAACCATCCGCGATTTCGGGGCAACCTCGCAGACGCAGTTTGGCCTGGCCGAAACCGACGCCTACCGTTACGCCCAGGTGTACGGCAATCTGTTCCAGGGCATGACCGATAGTGCCGACGACAACGCCCAGGCCACCGTGGCGATGCTGCAGGCCACGGCGGTGATGGCCTCCAAGACCGGCCTGACCACCGAGGAAGTCATCGACCGCGTCAGCAGCAGCGTTCGCGGCAACGCCGGCGCCATGGCGGAGCTGGGCATACAGACTCAGGCCAGCGCGTTGGTAAGCACCGAGGCTTTTCAAAAGATGGCCGACGGCCGCAGCTGGGACCAGCTCTCCGAGAAAGAGCAGGAGCAGGTGCGCATGCTGGGCATTCTGGAGCAGGCCAACGACAAGTACGGTTCCGCAGTGGGCCAGAGCAGCGCCTATTCGCTCAACAGCCTGGGCGGTGCCTTTGATTCGCTGGTCGCCTATGCCGGCATGTTCGTGAACGCCGGGCTCATGCCTGTGGTACAATGGCTGACCGACATCGTGACCTGGGCCACCGACGCCGTCAAAGCGCTGGGCGGTTTTATGGGGCTGTCCGTGGGCGGCACGCTAGACCAGCCCTCGGGCCAGATGGATTTTCAGAACATCACGGATGCCTGGGGCGACCTGCAGGCGGCGCTGGCGCCGCTGAGCGACACCATCGGCGAGGGACTGGCATGGTTTTGGGACAATGTGCTGCAACCCTTTGGCACCTGGGCGGCCAACGACACCGTTCCGGGCTTTTTGCAGGCGCTTAGTGGGGTGATCGGCGTGGCCAACAGCGTGATTGGAGCACTGCAGCCTTTGGGCCAATGGTTGTGGGACAATTTCCTGCAACCCATTGCTGAATGGACCGGTGGAACAATTACTACCATTCTAGCCGGCATTGTTGAGGCATTGGGCGGCGTAAGCGGATGGATTGAAGCCAACCAAATTGTAATCGAGGCCCTGGCCATTGTGATAGGCAGTTTTGCCGCGGCGTGGGGCTTGGTAAACCTCGCAGTAGGCGTTTGGCAAGCCGTTGGCTCAATAGGTGCTATTGTCACCGGGGCATTTGCCGCCGCAGTAAATTTTTTACTCTCTCCCATAGGATTAGTAGTGCTCGCAATTGGAGCGCTCATCGCCATCGTCGTGCTGTTGATCAAGTTTTGGCCAGAGATTTCGGCCGCCGCTGCCGCCGCGTGGGAATGGATCCAGAATGCCTGGGCCACTGTGGCGGATTGGTTCAACGCCAACGTCATCCAGCCTGTGGTCGGGTTCTTCACAGGCCTCTGGACAGGTATCACGGAGGCGGTCACCGCAGCCGTTGCGTGGCTGGTGAACGCCTGGGGCACCGTGGCCAACTGGATAAACGCCAACGTCGTGCAGCCCATCGTCGGCTTTTTCACCGGCCTGTGGGCACAGCTGAACACGGCCGTCACTACGGCCATCAATCTGTTCAGAACCGCGTGGAGCACCGTGGCCACTTGGTTCAACACCAACGTGGTCCAGCCCATCGCCGGGTTTTTTACCGGCCTGTGGGACTCCGTAAAGAAGCTGTTCACCTCCGTGGGCACGACCATCGGCAACGCCGTGGGCGGCGCATTCAAGTCGGCGGTCAACGCCGTGATCGGCTTTGTCGAGGGAACCATCAACAACCTGATTCGAGGCATCAACGCTGCCATCGGTCTGATCAACATGATCCCCGGCGTCAACATCCGAACCCTGTCTATGCTGTCCATCCCCCGCATGGCCCAGGGCGGCGTGGTGGCTCGCCCGACGATCGCGATGATCGGCGAAGCCGGCCGCGAGGCCGTGCTACCGTTGGAGAACAACACCGGCTGGATGACCGAGATGGCCCACCAGCTGGCCGCGGCGATGAACGGCCCGCAGCTGGCCGGCGGCGGCGACATCCTGATCCCCGTGTATCTGGACGGCAACCTGCTGGACCAGGTGATCGTCAGCGCCCAGGAGCGCAAGAACATGCGCAGCAACGGGAGGTAACAATTTATGGCGATGATATCCATCGGCGGGGTGGCGCTGCCCAATCCCACCGATTACAAGGTGACTCTGCAGGACCTGGACGGCGACAACGCGACGCGCAGCGAGACCGGGTTTTTGACCCGGGATTGCATACGCGCCGGCATCTACAAAATCGACGTGACCTGGCGGGTCAAGCGGCCGCTGCTCAAACTGATCACCGACCAGCTCGAGACAGCCAAGTTCACGGTGACGTTCTTCGACCCCACCGACAGCGCCGACCACACGGCGCAGATGTACTGCGGCGATCGCGCCGGGACGCTGAAGTCCTACACCGACGAAGGCAAGCCCGACGAAAGCCTGTGGGAGCTCAGCCTGCAGCTGATTGAATTTTAGGAGGTGCCGCTATGTATCCGGTATCCGCGGCTTATACGGCAGCCATTGCCGACCCGCAGCGCATCACCTGCGTGACGGGCTCCATCACGCTGGCCGATGGCACGAGGCTCCCCATCACCGACGAGAGCATCGTGCTGGGCAGCCTGTATCTTTCCAGCCAGTGCGTTAGCGGCGACGACATCGACATCGGCAGCGTGTACGCGTCGGAGCTGGGTTTTGTGCTCAAGACCGACATGGAGAACCCCTACAGCCTGCAGGGCGCCCGCGTGGCGCTGCAGTTCGGGGTGCAGGTGGCCGACGGCTCCGTGGAGCGGGTGCCGCTGGGATATTACTACGCAGACACACCCACGCGCCAGGCCGGCAAAATTGCACTCAAGTGCTACGACGGCCTGCTGCTTTTTGACCGGCCCATGGACGCGGCGCTAGCCCCCGACACAGCCTACGCCCTGCTGAGCGCCGCCTGCGCTGCCGCCGGCGTCACGCTGGCCATGAGCCAGACCGACATCGAGGCCCTGCCCAACGGCACGCTGACGCTGACACCGCCCAGCGGGAACAGCGCCATCAAGACCTGGCGCGACCTGCTGATGTGGGTGTGCCAGGCGCTCTCCGGTTGGGCGGCGATGGACCGCATGGGCCAGCTGGAGATCCGCGGCTATGGCTCCATCTCCCGTAGGGACATCAGCCCTGGTGTGCGCATGCGTACGACGGCGGCGGACACCCAGGTGCAGGTAACCCAGGTGACAATGAAGCTGGGGGAGGCGACCCACAGCCAGGGCGCCGAGGGCATGACCATGGCGCTGGACGCCAACCCGCTCTTCGGGGCCCTGAACGACGCCATGGTGGACACCGCGCTGGCGGCCATACTGGGCCAGATGGGCGCGGCGCAGTATGTGCCCGCCACGGTGGAATTCAACGGCGACCCGGCGCTGGACCCCGGCGACCTGGTGACGCTGCCGGCCACGCCGGCGGGCGACCTGACGATCCCCGTGATGAAATCCACGTGGCGGTATCGGGGGCGGCACACGATCGCCGCTGTGGGCAAAAGCACCCGGCTGCGCTCGGAATACTCCCAGAACAGCAAGGCTGTAAGCGCCATTGCCACGGCGGCCCAGGCGGCAAACCAGCTGGCCCAGGCAGCCAACCAGTCGGCACAACTCATAAACGACGCCATCGGCGGGCATGTGCTGATCCGCCAGAGCGCACGGCCCGACGAGACCAACGAAATTTTAATCATGGACAGCGCCGACCCTGCGCAGGCCGTGAAGATCTGGCGGTGGAACCTGGGCGGGCTGGGCTACAGCGCCGGGTTGGACGCCGACGGCAACCTGACCCAAGGCGCGGACAACCCGGCTCGGCAGTATGCCGTGGCCATCACAATGGACGGCGTTATCAACGCGCAGTTTGTGAAGGGCGGCCGAATTGAGGGGGACGTGATCTTCGCCGGGGAGCTTTCCGCGGCGACGGGCAGCTTTGACCACCTGTTGGCCGGCAAGCTGGACGACAACGGCAACCCCGTTGGCGCTTATCTGAAGATGGGCATAGATGGGTTCGGCGACCCCTACATCGACATTTTCGACGACGATCGCGTGCGCCAACGCTCCATCCGCAAGGATGGCGACACCTATGGCGGCAACATCGTGCAGAGCACCTATTCGATCTTGAACCGCGTTGGCGTCGGCACTTTCGTACGATAAGGAGGTGGGCATTTGGCGACTCAAAACATCAAGACGGCATACAACAAATACCGCCCCGCGGCGGCCCGCTGGGATGGCCCACTGAGCAACCAGCTCTTCGGCGGCAAGACCAGCGATGGCGGCCTTTACGCTGTGGCGCTGGGTTTTGCGGGCCTCGCCCCCTATCGCATCTATCCGTTCAATGGGGTAACCCTATACCTCTACCGCTTTGACGACGGCCAAGCCAACACCAAGACCTGGACCTATCAGGTGGCCAGCGGCGTAAACACCAACGGCACCGTGGACCTGGTGGACGGCGCCAGCGGCAGTTTCAGCTTTTCGGCGAAGGAAGCGTGGAAATCCGTGGCACTGTCGGCGGCGGCTGTCGCGGCGCTCAAGGCCGGTAACAACTACATTTACCTGACCAGCTCCAGCAACGGCCAGTACGCAGGCATTCGCCCGCTGGAATACAGCTCCGGGGCCTATGCCGCCTATGTGGCGCTCAACTACACACCGGAGCCCGCGCCCACGACGCCCACCGCCTATACACCCGGCACCGCCACCGGCGATTCTGTGACGCTGGATTGGTCCGACTGCTCCGACACCCGTGGGCATTTTACGTCATCGCAGCTGATGTACGACGTGCAGCTTTCGCTGAACGGCGGATCGAGTTGGGGGCAGACCTACACGACGGCTCCCGGTCAGAGCTCCATGGACTTCCCGATCAAGGCCTACGTAGGCTATCAGCCCGGTGTAGACCTTTCCAACAACGCCGTGCGCTACCGCGTGCGGACGCATACGTCGGCCTTTAACGGCGTGGAATACTACTCCGCGTGGGCCACGTCGGGAGCTTTTACGGCGGACTACCGCTTTTCCAGCGTGCCGCCCGGCGTGCCGACGCCGGGCACGATCACCGGCGAGACCGCGACCTTTGACTGGGCCGACGTGTCCAGCCAGAACGGCGTGTATGCCGACGGCACGATGTGCTATGAGCTGATGATCAGCCTGGACGGCGGCAACTCCTGGGGCACGGCCATGGCCACCGCCGCCGGCGCAAGCCAGCTGGCGGTCAATATGCGGTCTTACCTCGGCCTGCAGGCCGGCAGGTACTACATCAACCCCAACTGCCGCATCGCCGTGCGCAGCAAGAGCCCCAACGAGCACTACAGCGGCTGGACGGTGTGCGGCAACTTCGCAGTGGATTACCGCATCGCCCCAAGCCAGCCGGCGGCACCGTCGCCATCCAAGGCGGCGCCCTACGAGGGCGAGACCATCACGGTGACGCTGAGCCGGCCCTCTTCCTACAACGAGCTGGACAACGGCGGCAACCCCAACCAGCTGACATACATCGTGTGGAACCACAGCTGCGAAGTGGGGCGCGTGAACGCGCCGTGCACGCAAGCCAGCGCCCAGATCGACCTTGGCATCGGCAACTGGACCGCGGGTTCCGCCGACTTGTCCTCCTGTTTGAAGGTGCTCGTGCGGGACACCCACGGCCAAGACAGCTCCTGGTCGGCCCAGGCCGGCCTGACCGTGCGGCGGTTCCGCGAGCCTGTGGCCGTGGTGACCACGATCCCCCGCACGCAGGACACGGCCACCATCCACATCGCCGTGACCGACACCGGCTACGGCGGACCGCCGGACAACGCAAGGGTGCGGCGCATCCTCTATAAGCTGGCTTCCGGCGACATCACCGAAGCCCCCATCGGCCCATGGGCGGGGATGTCCAACTCCTTCACGCTGGCCAACCTATCCGCCACCGACCGTTACGCGCTGCAGGTGCAGGCGGTGAACGCCGCGCCGGACGGCACGCCTCTGAGTGACAAGACCGGCCCGGCCTACGCGGCTACGATACTGGAATACAGCCCGGCGACCTACGCCTGGCACGACAAGATCACCGGCGGCAGCGGCTTTTCGGCCAAGGCTTTGATCGTGGGATCGGACTACGGTGTCGCGGTGGACCCCGGTTGGGGCGTGTTCCAGAACGGGCTCAAGGTAGGCGCAAACAGCGTGTGGCACGCGGGGAACTTCCCGCGCAACCCGGCGCTGATGGCCGGCGCGGGAGACACCGGCGCCTTCTGGCGGGCGACAGCCAGCGGCAGCTATTGCAACGAGGGCGGTCTGGCCGGCGCGCCCTCGGCCTGGGGGCTGCTCAACCTCGCCCAGTACGGCGGCAGCGATTACTTTGCTCTATACCATGTGCAGCCCGACGGAGACCTGTACTACACCGGTGGCAACGGCAGCACCTCTGCCGTGTCCTGGAAAAGGATATGGAGCAGCGGTAATTTCGACCCGGCCAGCAAGGCCGACGCGGGGCACGCCCATAGCTATTTGCCGCTATCGGGAGGATCGATATCCGGCAATTTATCGGCGACCGGCTCCGTGAACGCTGTGTTGGTGAGCGCCTCGACGATAAGCGGCACGGGGCAAATCAACCTGCCCAGCGGCAACGGCACGGCTTACATGGTTGCCGGCGGCGGTGACGCCGCCGGGTATTCGGCCAACACCCTGTCGCTGGCGTGCTGGAACGGCATGGGCTTTTACAACCCGACGTCCGGCGGAGCCTATCCCAACGCGATCTCCGGATACGTGGACTTCCGCAACGGCTTCATCGACATGAAGGGCGGCTTCCGGCGCAACGGCAAAGACGTATGGGACGAGACCAACCTCATCACCGCCCAGGGCAGCGTGGCAATCAGCGGCGGCGCATGGACCAACGTGTCCTTCGGAAAAACCTTCCCCAGCTACCCGCGGCTGGCTTTGAGCACGACCCACGCGACATCCTTCCCCAAGGTGCGGGCGGTGACCACAACCGGATGCCAGGTGTGCCTGGACGGCACCGCATCCGGGACAGTCTGCTGGACGGCGATCTACACCGCGTAAAGACAGAGGAGGACATTCAAGTGACCATTGCAGAACACAAGGAAGCCTGCGCCAGGCAGTTTGAGGAACTGACCCGGCGGATCGCCCAGCTGGGCGAAGAGCTGCAGCAGACGCTGGCGGCCCGCGAGCAGGTTCGGGGGCGATACGCTCTGGCGTGCGAGCTGGAACAAAACCAGGCAACCGCTGAACTCGCTCCCATCGGATAACACAACCAAGACAAAAGCCCCGCAGGCAGAAGATGCGGCCCTGCAGAGGACCGCTGTGACCACCGGCACCGTTTTAGTGCCCCCTGCGGGGCCTATTCTTTTCATAAGGAGTATTTGTGGTGGAGCCGTTACTCCTGCAAAAACTGCGCGCCGAAGCGCCCAACGCCCGACAAATCGCGTTCTTCCAATCCGCTGCCCGGCACACGGGCTACGGCGGCGCCCGCGGCGGCGGCAAAAGCTGGGCCATGCGCCGCAAGTTCTGCCTGCTGGCCATGAACTACGCCGGCCTTAAGCTGCTGCTGCTGCGCCGCACGCTGCCGGAGCTGCGGGAGAACCACACCGTGCACCTGAAACAGGATCTGGCGGGGTACGCCCGCTACAGCGCCGAAGAAAACGCCTTCCACTTCCCCAATGGCAGCCGTCTGAAGCTGGGCTACTGCGACCTGGAGGACGACGTGTACCAATATCAGGGCCAGGAATACGACGTGGTGGGGCTGGAGGAGGCCACGCGCTTCACCGACAGCCAGCGGCTGTTTTTGACCACGTGCAACCGCTCCACGAGGGCCGACTTCACGCCCCGCATGTATTACACCGCCAACCCTGGCGGCGCGGGGCACATGTGGTTCAAGCGTCTGTTCATCGATCGGCAGTATCATAACGACGAACGGGCCGAGGACTACGTCTTCATCCCCGCGCGCATATACGACAACCGGGCGCTGATGGACAACAACCCCGAATACCTGACACATTTGAGGAACTTGCCCGACGACATGCGCCGAGCGCACCTGGACGGCGACTGGGACGTGTTCGCCGGACAGTATTTCCCGGAGTTCCGCCGGGAAATCCACGTGGTAAAGCCGTTCAAAATACCCGCCGGATGGAACCGCTACCTGGCCATCGACTACGGCCTGGACATGCTGGCCGGTTACGCCATCGCGACCGACGAGCGAGGCCGGGCCTATGTGTACCGGGAAACCTACGAGCCCAACCTGCGCATCAGCGCCGCCGCCGCCCGGCTGCGGCAGGCCAGCGCCGACGACAGCCTCAACGGATGCGAAACCTATTACGCGGCGCTGGCCCCTCCAGACCTCTTCAACCGCCGCCAGGAGACCGGCCGCTCCGCCGCGGAGATCTTCGCGGAGAACGGCGTGGACCTAACCCGATCCCTCAACGACCGGGTGCAAGGATGGTATGACCTGAAGGAATGGCTGGCGCCCTATGAGGACGAGACGTGCATAACGGAGGCGAACCCAAAGGGCATAACGGCCAACCTGCTGATCTTCGACACCTGCGCCAACCTGATCCGCTGCCTGCCGCAATTGCAGCACGACGAGCGGGACCCCAACGACGTTTCCACCACGCCCCATGAAATCACCCACGGGCCGGACGCGCTGCGCTACTTTGTGACCGGCCGTCCAGCGGCGGCGGCGGTTCCGCAGGCCGGGGCCAAGGCCGTGTGGGCTGAGGACCAGTGGGAGGATTATGAGAACGCCGGGGAAGAGCAACGCAATCAGATGATCGAGCGGTGGGGGAATCCGTTTTAGGAGAATGCGAGCCCGTACCGCACAGTAAGGAGAGGCAGCATGGCTTATCACATTGAAGATCCTCGAAAAAAGACTGGTGTCCGGCAGGCCTACTCCTTGCTGGATCTCCAGCCGATCCTGCACGATTTGGCTGATCGCCTCGCCTACACAAAGAAAATATATGGCGGCGATGCGTCAACCTACTGGCTCCATCGACCTGCCATTGATGCTCAATACGATTACAATCTCCAGCGAGCAGCTGACGACAAGGACCAACTGGACATCGCCGACCCAACGTGGAATCCAGCGGCCTATGACGACACGACGAACGAAAGGATGGCACATCGGTACCAGGAAACGGGTGCAGTGCCCAACGCCGCCGAGCGTTCTAGCTTTTTCCGGTTATATAAAGCGGAGCAAGACGACACCACCCCGAAGAGCATCCCGATAGACCACACCACCACAGACGCACCCGCAGCAGCACCCCAGACGTTCTTTACTCCACAGGGCGACCTGCTAAAACCGGAAAAGGGCTCTACTCCCAAAACCGTAGAGAAATGGTATATTAGGAAGCGGTGATGGGGATGGAGAAAAACATAAACCGGTTCACAGCAATGTTTGAGCAGTCAATAGGGATAGAAGAGCCATGGTATATAA
>JAEYPH010000109.1 GCA_023410875.1 Bacillota bacterium
CCTCGAAGGCGCGAAATCCTTCCTGAAGCGGGTTTCGACCTTCGGATCAGCAGATGTATGCACGAACACCTGCCCCTCACAAGGCAGGTGTTCGTATGACGGATTTCAATCGCTCTTTTCTATTCGAGGATATCTCCATTTGTATCAATCGTTACAACTTGCCAGGGAACCATTGTTCCGGTGGCCAGCATGGCCTGCTTGACGGCCTGCACGATACCGCCGCAGCACGGCACCGACATGCGCAGTACGGTGATGGACGCGATGTCGTTGTGGGCCAGGATGGCTGACAGCTTTTCGGCATAGTCGGCGTCGTCCAGCTTGGGGCAGCCGATCAGCGTGATGCGGCCCTTGATCCACTTTTGGTGCACGTTGGCGTTGGCATAGGCCGTGCAGTCGGCGGCGATGAGCAGATGAGCGCCCTGCAGATAGGGGGCCATCGGCGACACCAGCTGTATCTGCACCGGCCACTGGCGCAGCTCAGACGGTGCTTCTCCTGTGGGCTCGGCGGGCTGCGCTACCGGCTTGGCCGGCGCTGCCGGGCGCTCGATGGCGCGGGCCATGGTGCCGGGGCAGCCGCAGGCCAACTTCTCCGGCTGTTTGGCGGCGGGCTCCGCAACGGGTTTGGGGGCATGGCGCTGCTCCATGTGCTTGGCCACGGCGGCTTCATCAAAGGCCGCCGCCTCGCGCTCCTCCACGGCGATGGCGCCGGTGGGGCAGGCGGGCAAACAAGCGCCCAGCCCGTCGCAGTAGCTCTCGCTGATCAGCCTGGCCTTGCCGTCCACCATCTGGATGGCGCCTTCGTGGCACGCGTTGGCGCACAGGCCGCAGCCGTTGCACTTTTCTTCGTCTATGGTGATGATGTTTCTTTTCATTTTCAATGCCTCCGTTTTGTTTTCTACATCGGCATTGTAACGCATTTGCCGCGGCAGCTCTGTTGCTCGAGCAACAAAACCAACATTTGAGGAGGTTTTATTTTTTGTATTCCTGATACTGCTCCAGATCAGTGGGAATATCGGTTGTTCCGGTTGCCTTGAATAGCATGTCTCCGCCGCCCATGAAAACATCCAGGTATTCAATGACCCATTCGCTGGATGGATGGCCCTTCACTTCGCAGATCTTGCTCTGCGGGTCGCCCTTGCGAATGCCGATTTGCATTCCCCTGAGCGCCTTGACGGGTATGACGCCGTATGGGCGAAATACAACTCCGTCATGGTTCAATTCGACTACATTCAGCTCTTTGTTCTCTGTGACGGTATACTCAGGATATGACGCCGCGGAATCGGATCGACAGCCGGCCAGACCGCCCATGGCTGCCATCACAATTAACGCTGATATCGCGAATCTGAGTAAAAAAAGATGCGTATTCCTCATACTCATACCTTTCAGTAGCAGTAGTCCCTATGAAGCGCCCTTGCCAAAGGCAAGGATGGCGCTCAGAACCATCTGCAGCACCGCCGCCGCGAGGAACTCCAGCATAGCCAGATACCATTCGCGCAGCACGACCACCTGCCCAGCCACGCACAGCACCAGCAGCGCGCCCATGAGGAAGGACAACAACCAGGGCTTGCCTTTGCCCCCCAAGACGAGTACGCCAGCCAGCGCGTTGCCCAGAGCAAAGAAAAGGGCGATACAGCCGATGGGAGTCCAGCTATCAAAGGGCAGCCTTCCCAACCATTCCATGGGGAATTCCGCGAATATCTCGCCGACTCCCCGCAACATCAGTATGCCGCCCCACGCCGCGCCTGCTGCCAGCAGCAGGTTGAGCACGCCCAACCCAATGGGCAGAACGTTGGATCTGCTGCGCTTGATCGTCTGTGTGGTCATAAAAAGCCTCCTTAACGCTCCGACGGGTCGCCCAGCGGGATGCCGGCCTGTACCAGCGCGGCCTGGGCCTGGGCGCGGGCCACGTTGTAGGTCTGCCAGCTTGTGTCATTGTCCTGCCAGGTCGCCCTGTCCTTGAGCACAGAACGCGCCTGTTCGGCCACTGTAGCGTTTTTATCCTGCAGCAGGGGCACAATGTGCGGCACCACGGACCCGCTCATCGTAGAGAACGCTTCCAAATCCACCGTAGCGGCTGCGCCGCTCTGGTAGCGGGCGATGTTGAAGCGTGCCATGCTGGTATCCACGTTGGCGAAGTTCAGACCCAGGTACATCACGAGGAACACCGTGAAGATGACCGGCATTGCCGGGAAGCGCTTGAGGATCACGTGCAGCATCAGCGCGATGAACACCAGTGCGCACAGGGCCATGAACCAGCTCGTGTAGATGCGCATCTCCGTAAGGCCATAGGCGCTGATGTACATGGTCATCTTGGCCAGCGCCGACGCGATGAGCGCCAGCGTGCACACGCCCAGCGCCAGCAGCATGGCCCGGCACGCGGCGGCCAGCGGCCGGTGGGTAAGCGCCAGCGCCAGGCAGTAGACGCCCAGGTTCACCGCCACAACGCCCATGAGCTCGAAGAAGCCCCGCCGCGCATATTCGGCATAGGTGAAGGCCTGGGGCAGCAGGCTGTTAAAACTGCCGAACAGATAGCCGAACTGCACGGCGATGAACGCCGCGTACACCGCGCACAGCAGCCCGAGCACCGTGACGGTCAGGCGGCTATCCAGCACGGCGGCGCGGCTCTCGGGCAAGGGCCTGTCGAAACCGCCCACGGGCTTGCGGCGGCGCAGCGCGTACAGGAAGCCGCCCAGCAGCACGGCAAGTATTGCACCGATGATCACCTTTGCCAGCGTCTCAGCCATGTTATCGCGGATGAATCGCATCGTATGGCCCAGCAGGCGGTCGAACACGGCGTCGGCGGAGCTCAGCAGCGCCAGCACGATGGCCAGCAGCGGCAGCGCCACCAGCACGCCCAGCAGCACCTGCACCCATCCCCGGCGGCGCCGGCCTTCGGCGTTGCCGCCAACCAACACCCGGAAGGGCGAGGGGATGTGGGCCAGCGGCAGCAGGAAGAAGGAGTGGAAGAGGTCCGCGACCAGGCCCAGTGCCGTGAAGGGCTGAAAGCGCATGCCGCTCCATTGGGTCAGCTGCAGCACGGTCAGCCCCACAAGGAGCATGAAGTTGAAGAACTTCAGCATCATGTTGTCATACAGCGTGAAGCACACGCCCAGAGCGGCGATGGGCACGAGCAGCGCCCAGCCCAGCGGGCTGCGGGGCATGGTGCCCCGCAGATACCACAGCGCCGCGCCGTAGAGCAGCGCCAGCCATACGGTCAGGCCAACGCCCGGCTTGCCGGGAAACAACACGAGCTCGCAGAACAGCACGCCCAGCACCAGGGCCAGCGCCGTCATAATACGGTCGCGGGTGTCCCGCAGGAAGGCCGGCCTCACAGGCTGCGAAGCAGCCAGGGTTTCGTTGGGTTGCATGGTATCACCTCTTCTCGTCGTCTTCGACGTATTCCAGAATGTCGCCGGGCTGGCAATCCAGCGCTCGGCAGATGGCCTCCAGCGTGGAGAAACGCACCGCCCGGGCCTTGTTGTTTTTTAAAATGCTCAGGTTGGCCAGCGTGATATCCACCTTGGCGGCCAGTTCGCCCAGGCCCATCTTGCGCTTGGCCATCACGACGTCCAGATTGATGATGATCGGCATGATTCGCTCAACCTCTCATATGGTCAGTTCGCTGTCTTCTTTGAGCAGCGCCGCGCTGTGGAAGAGCTCCGCCAGCACGAAGAGCAGCATGGTGCCGATCAGGAACACGCCGGCGCAGCCCAGCGTCAGGATCGAGGGATCATACACCATCTTGGCCAGGAACAGCGCCATTTGCACCAGCGCAAAGCACCCGGCGCGGAACAGGCTGCGGGCGTTGGCCCGGCAGAAGGGCATGCCCCTCGGCACGCTGCGCAGCAGGCGGATGCCCTCCACCATCAGGCAGCCCAGCGCCACGCCGCTCAGGGCCACAAAGGCCTGGGTGAGCCCCATGGTGCCCGCGGGGACGGTCAGGCGAAACATGTATTCGGCGGAGTTTTCCACGTCCACCGGGCCGCTCTGCGACAGGGCGCGCAGCCACCATGGCGACGTGAAAAGCAGCAGCGCGTCCATCAGCACCAGCAGCACCAGAAAAATCATGAGCACTTGCGTCAGTATTTTTGCGGCGGAAGTCCTCAATGCCATCACCTCTCGGCGATAGGATAGCATGGGCAACGCTGCAAATCAATAAGATTTTATTGAAAAACAATAAAACCACTGTTAATTGTTTGGTGGAGAATAGATGATTAGAAACGAGATTGCGGTTCAACTGGGTCGCTGGATCGTCGGCAATGGGTTCAGCAGCCGTATGGGGGCGTGCCATACAACCTTCCAGTGCTATCCGTATGAATGGCTTTGGGGACTGCCACGCCTGTATGTTGTGTTCCTGTGCGCAAGAATATCAGGATATACACTATTTTAGCTTGACAGCGCAGCCTGCGGACGGGTAAAATATGCAAATGGCTAGGGACCGTCAGGCCCGCGTTTTTTTATTTATGCTTTGTACGGAGGGTTCATGAGTACCAAGTATGTGTTCGTAACCGGAGGCGTTGTATCAGGTTTGGGAAAGGGCATCACGGCTGCATCGCTGGGCCGGCTGCTCAAGAGCAGAGGCCACAAGGTGAGCATACAGAAGTTCGACCCCTATATCAATGTGGACCCCGGCACCATGAGCCCCTACCAGCACGGTGAAGTTTTCGTGACCGACGACGGAGCCGAAACCGATCTGGACCTTGGCCATTATGAACGCTTCATCGACGAGAATTTAAGTCAGGACAACAATGTGACCACCGGCCGCATTTATTGGACGGTCATCTCCAAGGAGCGCAAAGGCGACTTTTTGGGCGGCACGGTGCAGGTCATCCCCCACATCACCGAAGAAATCAAGCGCAACATCGTGGCAGTGGGCCGCGGCCAGGCCCATCCGGACGTCGTTATCACCGAGATTGGCGGCACCGTGGGCGACATCGAGAGCCTGCCCTTTCTGGAGGCCATCCGCCAGATCCGCTGGGAGGTCGGCGCGGAGAACTGCCTGTACATCCACGTGACGCTGGTGCCCTATCTTTCCATGTCCGGTGAGCTCAAGACCAAGCCCACCCAGCACAGCGTTAAAGAGCTGCGCTCCCTCGGTATACAGCCCGACATCATCGTGTGCCGCTGCGAGCGGCCCATCGGCGCGGATCTCAAGCGCAAGATCTCGCTGTTCTGCAATGTGCCGCCAAACTGCGTCATCGAAAATCTGGACGCCTCCTCGATCTACGAGGTGCCGTTGATGCTGGAGAACGAGGGCCTGGCCGAGCGCGCGTGCTCACGGCTGGGGCTCACCCCATGCGAGCCGGACCTGAACGAGTGGAAGAAGATGGTCGAGCGCCTGAAGCACCCCCGGCAGCGGGTCAAGGTCGGCATCGTGGGCAAATATGTGGAACTGCACGACGCTTATCTGAGTGTATCCGAGGCCCTGTGCCACGGAGGCATACACAACGACACCGATGTGGACATCGAGTGGATACAGTCTGAGGAGATCACCGCCGAGACTGCCCCGCGCAAGCTGGCCGGGCTGGACGGCATCGTGGTGCCCGGCGGCTTTGGCGACCGCGGTATCGAGGGTATGATCGCCACGGCTCAATATGCCCGCACCAACGGCATACCGTATTTCGGGCTGTGCTTGGGTCTGCAGATCGCCGTGATCGAATACAGCCGCCATGTGCTGGGCTATGCCGACGCCCACAGCACCGAGTTTGCCCCCAGTTCCGCCCATCCGGTCATCGATTTGATGGAGGACCAGCGCAACGTGGAGAGCAAGGGCGGCACCATGCGCCTGGGCCATTATGACTGCAAGCTGGCCGAGGGCTCCGTGGCCCGAGCTGCCTACGGTGAAGAGGTCATCGGCGAGCGCCATCGCCATCGCTATGAGGTCAACAACCGTTTCCGCGCCGAGCTGCAGCGCCATGGCCTGCGCCTGAGCGGCATGAACGAGGCGCTGGACTTGGTGGAGATCGTGGAAGTGCCCGAGCACCCGTGGTATCTGGGCACGCAATTCCATCCGGAGCTCAAGTCCCGCCCCAACCGGCCCCATCCGCTGTTCCGCGATTTCGTGAAGGCTGCGGTGGATCACCGTGGGCGTCAGATTGAAATGACATTATAATGCAAACGAACCGCCCGGCGACGCCGGGCGGTTCGTGCATATCGCGCTTTACACCAGAGAAAAAATATACTCTGCGGCCTGGGCCACCGCTTGCTGCAGCGGCAGGGAAGTGGAGCCCACCACGTGCACCTGGCATTTGTCAATCGGGATCACGACCTTTTGCGCCGGGCTTTCGGCAATGGCCCGGGCCATCGCCGGCGTGAGCTCTCCCAGCAGCGAATTGGCCACCAGGATGCCGATGGGCCCAGCGATGATGTCCACCCGCGGGGCGTTGTATATGACGGCGTTTTCGCCGGTGGCGCCCTGCTGTGCGCCGGCCCTCATCATCAGGGAAGTGGCCAGTGAATTGGTGCCGAGGGCCAGGATGCAGTGCTCCATGCCCAGCCGCTTGCGCAACTCCAGCACCAGCGCCTTTCCCATGCCTCCGCCCTGGCCGTCCACCACCGCGATTCTCATGCCGTATACTACCTCTTTTCCTTCGTGTTTCAGTATTATACTCGGTGGGTGCTTTGCGCACAAGGAGCGTAGCTGCTGCCAATGACATATGCAACAAGATCGACCTATAAAGCGCAGGAATGCGACTTGCGACAGAACCGCCGTAGAGCTAAAATGACGATGAAACGAGGTGTTCAAAATGTGTGGTGTGCATGAAAAAACCAAACTGGCCGTGCTCTGGACGCGCAACGACCGGGATATAGCTGATACGATGATCATTCCTTATCTGCGCGAAGTCAAGGAGAACAAGTGGTGGCAGCACGCAGCGCTGATCCTGTGGGGCCCGTCCATCGAACTGCTGGCCGGCGATGTGGAACTGTTGGAGGATGTGCGGCAACTGGTGGAACTGGGCGTGGAAGTGAAGGCCAACGCCGACACCGCCAAGCGCTATGGCGCAGTGGAGGCTCTGGAGATGGCAGGCATCACCGTGATGCCGCTGGGCTACGGCCTGACCGACGTGCTGGCCGACGAAAACGAGGAGTGGGCGACAATCACGCTGTAAGCGGCTTTTATCAGGAGCAGGCTTCATGGAGGCCTGCTCTTTTTTGTTCCTAAAATGATCACAGCGTTTCACAAATATGACATGCTGGCGCCGGTTTACCTGTATACACTTTTTGTATCAATACCGGAGAACAGACGATGACGAATAAAGAGCGTTTTCTGAACCACATGAACTTCAAAAGCGTGGACCGGTGCTTCTGCATGGAGACCGGATTTTGGGAGGAAGTCTTTTCCCAATGGCCGTCGCTGGCAGCCGCCCATGTCAGCAGCCAGGCAGAAGCCAACAGCTTCTTTGGCTTGGACGTGTTGGAAAACTTTTGGGGAGAGTTGATCCGCGCGAACACGTTTCTCGAGCCGTACTATCCCAATACGGTGTTGCGTGAAACGGAGAAAGCGGTCCACATGTACAACTCCTATGGGGTTGTCATAGAGAAAATGAAGCCCGAGTACGGAGCGCGAAGCCGCATGCTGCGGCCCTCCATCGTGACGCCGGAAGACTGGCGCCACGCCAAGGAGGAGCGCTTCATCCTGAACGACCCCCAAAGGGATGTGGACCTTGAGCGGTGCGCAAAGGCGCTGTCCGGCAAAGAGGAGAGCCCGTTAGGGCTTTTCTGCGGTTCTGTGGTCGGCTTCATCGCCCAGATGTTGACGTTTGAGGGCATGATCTATTCGTGCCATGACCACCCGGACATGGTCGAGGACATGGTGGAAACCTGCTGCCGGCTGATCGAACGCTTTCTGGATCAGATCCTTCCGCATTTCCGGTTTGACATCGCGTGTTTCTACGAGAACATCACATGCAAAAACGGCCCCACCATACCGCTGTGGTTCTTCCGGGACGTCGTCATTCCCCGCTACAAGCGGATCGTTGCGAAGCTCCACCAATATGGGGTTCAACTGATCTCCGTGGGCAGCGACGGCGACATCCGCCCGCTGCTGCCGTATTTTCTGGAGGCCGGCGTCAACTGCCTTTCACCCTACGAGGTAAACGGCTGCCTGCGCCCTGATGAGCTGCTGGGGCAGTATCCGGGCGCTCTGAGGATCATAGGCGGGGTCGATAAGCTGGAGATAGCCAGGGGAAAGACGGCAATCGACAGGTATCTGGACGCGATCTACAAGGCCGTGCTTACCGGCGGCTACATACCGCACATCGATCACGACATACCGCCAAGCATATCGGAGGAGAACTTCGTTTATTATTTGGAAAAGAAAAGGATGATGCTTGGATAGTGCCGGTTTCTGTCATTCGCTGCCGGCTTCGCGCCTGCGCGTTACGAGAACGAAGGCGTAAGCCAGCAGAAACACCCGAGCCAAAGCGGCGGCCAGCAGCGCGAAGAAGCCGGTCCAGCTGCCAACGAAGCTCAATATCACCGTCAGCGCGGAGAGCAGCCGGCCGTCGGCGCTCTGGGGGCCTAGCATCGGCGGCAGCGCGCCGGTCAGCCATCCATGAGCCGCACCGAAGGCCGACACGAGGGCCACGACCGCCAGCATAGTCACGGCTTGGGCGGCCGCCATGCGCCACACCCACGCCAAGTGAGAAGCGGTCGCGCGCATGGCGTCCGGAAAGCTCTTTTCTGTCATCTGCGCCAGCATCAGCCGGCAGCACGCTGCCAGCAGCAGTGTCGCCAATACAAAGACTATAGCCAGCACAGCGTAAACCGCAACGGAGCCTGCCGAGGCTGCCACCATCAGGCCGCCGGCCAGCGCCTGCAAAGCGCCGAGTGCAACCAGGAAAAAACCTATTATCAGCCACAGGCAGAACTGCAGCACACCCTGAAACGCGGACACGGCCAGCGGTTTGTGCCAGTGGCGGCGCACGCCGCGGCCAAACCAGCCCTTGGTTTCTTCGCCCAGAGCGGCTTCGCGCAGGGCCTGCAGCGCCGCCGGCTGCAACACCAGCAGCCACAACAGGGCCAGCGCCGCCACGCCCGCGCCGCACCCCAGCGCCAGCGCTGCGAAGCCATCGCCCGCCATGCCCACCACGGCGTCGCCCATCCCCGGCGCCAGCCACTTCAGCAGCAACAGGCCGGCGGCCTGCGCAGGCAGCACCAGCGCCAGCACCACGGGCCTGCGGCTGATCAGGCGGAAGGCCGCTCCAACGCTCGTCATATCCATCTCTCTTTCGCGGATCAAGTTGCCACCATCATAAGAGAATGCACGGATAATGTCAAAGCAGGCCGTTTCTATAGCGGCTATAGCTGTGTTATACTGAAAGGCATGAAACAAGAGAACATATGCCCTGTAAAGAAGAACGAAACCTGGACGCTGGACATCGACGCCCTGGGTGCCGAGGGCCACGGCATCGGCCGCCTGGGCGGCGAGGGCCAGCCCGGCTTTGTCGTGTTCGTGCCCGGCGCGCTCCCCGGCGAGCGCGTGGAGGCGCTGATCATCAAGACCACCGCTCAATACGCCGTGGGCAAGCTGCTGCGGGTTCTGCAGCCTTCGCCGGAGCGGGTGCAGCCGCCATGCCCGGTGTTTGACCGCTGCGGCGGCTGCCAGCTGCAGCACATGGAGTATGGCGCGCAGCTGCTCTTCAAACAGACGCAGGTCTCCGACGCGCTGCGCACCATCGGCGGCTTTGCCCAGGCACAGGTGCTGCCGGTGCTGGGCATGGGGCAGCCTTGGCGCTACCGCAACAAGGCGATATTCCCTGTGGGAAGCGCTCCTGTTTCGGGTGGCGGCCCGGCCGCCGGCCCCGCCGCCATGGGCCTGTACGCCCAGCGCAGCCATGCCATCGTGGACGTGACCGACTGCCCGATACAGCCCCAGGCCGCCACTGCGGCGCTGCAGGCCGTGCGCGGCTGGGCGGAAGACCATCACATCGCTCCTTACAATGAAGAGAACGGAACCGGCGTGTTGCGCGCCGTCATGGTGCGCCACTTCGACCCGGACGCAACGCTGGTGACCGTGGTGACCAATGGCGCGGCGCTGCCCCATGCCCGGGAGCTCGTGGAGGCGCTGCGCGCACAGGTGCCCTCGCTCAAGGGCGCCGTGCAAAACATCAACGCCCAGCGCACCAATGTGGTGCTGGGGCGCGAGGAGCGCCTGCTGTGGGGCCAGGCGGCGGTAGAAGCCAGCCTGGGCGATTTGCGCTATGAGGTGAGCTCTCTGAGCTTCTTCCAGGTGAACACCGAACAGATGCGAAGGCTGTATGACGCCGCCGCGGCCTGCGCTGGCCTTACCGGCAATGAACTTGTCATAGACGCCTATTGCGGCGTGGGCACCATCGGGCAATACCTGGCGGCAAAAGCCGGCCGCGTTATAGGCATAGAGAGCGTGCCCCAATCTGTGGAGGAGGCCCGCCGCGCCGCAGCGCGCAACGGCATCCAAAACGCCGAATACATCTGCGGCCGCGCCGAGGATGTGTTTGCCGACCTGGCGGCCCAGGGCATCCGCCCGGACGTTATCCTCATGGACCCGCCGCGCAAGGGCTGCGACGGGCGCTTCCTGGAGGCGGTCGTCCGAAGCGGCGCGCCCAAGCTGGTCTACGTCAGCTGCAACCCGGCCACCTTTGCCCGCGACGCGCGCATTCTGGCCCAGGCGGGCTATGAGCTGGGGCCGGTGCAGCCGGTGGACATGTTCCCGCAGACGGTGGATGTGGAGTGCGTAAGCTTGATGTCACGTTGACATTTGCAGCTGGTTCATATCATGTAAGGAGGCAGGTTTCAATTGAAAAAAGTACAATTCAGTTACGACTGGTCTTTCTCTGATGGCTTTGGTCATTTCTTTGCGATGCCCGACGGCGAGACAGTAAACCTTCCCCATGATTACATCATTGATAAAACACGCACGCCTGACAGCCCTGCCGGTGCGTCGACGGGATTCTTTCCGGGAGGCGCAGGAATATATACGAAGGACTTTTCCATGCCCGCTGATTGGGCAGGCAAGACAGTGCTGCTCGATGTCGACGGAGCGTATATGAATTCAGAGGTGTTTCTGAACGGTGACAAATTATATCACCATCCCTATGGCTACACCGCTTACCAAGTCGACTTGTCGTCGCGATTATTGCGCAGCACACGAAACTCGCTGCGCATCACCACCCAATGTTTCCAACCTTCGACCAGATGGTATTCCGGCGGAGGGCTATATCGTCAGGTTCACATGCTGGTCGGTGGCAAACAATATATTCACCCTTGGGATGTGTTTGTTACCACACCCCAGGTAAGTGCCGAAAAAGCATTGGTTCATGCCGCGATCGAGCTTACCAACACGACGGGTGACGCTCAGGAAGGGTTCATAGAATTTTGGATAGCATCGGATAAGGATGAAAAAGCAGCCGCCGTAAGCAGACGTGTTGTGCTTGGCGCAAACGGGAAGACCCCTGTTTCTGTCGATCTGGATGTGGAATCGCCCATGCTCTGGGATGTTGATGGCACCCACCTGTACACACTGGGCGCTAAGCTAATGGTGAATGGAGAAGAGGCTGACACAAGTACAACCGCTTTCGGAATCCGTACCATTGAAATCGATGCAAAGAACGGGTTTCGCCTGAATGGCAGGAAAATGAAGCTGCGGGGCGGCTGCATTCATCATGACAACTCGCTTCTCGGTTCCTGTGCGTTCCCTCGCGCCGAAGAACGGAAAATCCAGATTCTCAAAGATTCCGGGTATAACGCCATCCGCACCGCTCACAACCCTCCGTCAACGGCATTACTCGACGCATGCGACCGCATTGGCATGCTGGTGATCGACGAGAGCTTCGACATGTGGCGCACACAGAAAAATCCTTTGGATTATCACCTGTATTTCGAGAGTTGGTGGCAAAACGATACCCGTGCCATGGTGCTGCGAGACAGGAACCATGCGTGCATCTACTGTTGGTCCATCGGCAATGAGGTTCCGGAACTCCTTGGCACATCGGACGGCGTATACTGGACCAAGGTACAGGCTGATTACGTGCGCTCCCTGGATCCGACCAGGCCGGTGTCCGCTTCTGCAAATGGCTTTACGGCTGCTGTGCCAGGTAAACCGCGTGTGTTCCCCGATATGAAGAAGGAGATGCAGGGTAAGCCCAGAATGGGACTGCCGGAGGGAGGAGAGGACGTCTGGGGAGAACAGACCAGGGCTCCGGCAGAGGCTATCGATCTGTTCGGGTACAACTATCTGTATGGCCGATACGGGTATGACCGAGAGAAATTCCCGGATCGGGTCATTCACGCCACCGAGACCCATTCGTTTCATACGTACGATTATTGGAACGCAATGCTGCAAAACGATCAGGTTATTGGAGACTTTATCTGGACCGCATTTGACAACCTTGGCGAAGCAGGAGCAGGACGGGTCCTATACGATCTGGACAGTCCCATGCGCGGCTTGATGGGCGATTATCCATGGCTGAGTTGCTGGCAGGGAGATCACGACCTCTGCGGCAACCGCAGGCCGCAATCGTATTACCGTAAAGTCATGTGGGGGCTTGATGACGGCATTCATTTGTTCACCACGCATCCTTGCATGACCGGCCGCCCCTTCTACGGTATGGGCTGGCATTGGGAAGACGTGAAGCCGAATTGGACATTCCAGCCCGAATATATCGGAAAGCCAGTAAAGGTACAGGCATATGCCGATTGTGACGAGGTGGAATTCGTACTGAACCAGAAGAGCCTGGGCAGGATCAAGGTCGAGCAGCTTAAGGCAGTGGTTGAGATCCCCTATGCGCCTGGCATTCTGGAGGCGGTGGCCTGGAAGGATGGCAGGAAAGTCGCTTGTGGGCGGCTGCAGACCGCCGGCAAAGCTGCAGGCATGCGGCTGACTGCCGATCGCAGCGTTCTGGCTGCGGATGGTATGGATTTGTCCTATCTATCCGTCGAGTTGGTGGATGAGGCAGGCTTAAGCGTCATTACAGAGCCAGTCGAGGTGTCTGTAACAGTAAGCGGAGCCGGGATACTGGCCGGACTCGGTTCAGGCAATCCCAAGACAGAAGAAAACTATGGCACCGGAAAGCGGTACACCTTCGATGGGCGCGTTCTTATTTGCATACGGGCTGGAAGAACAGCTGGAGAAATTCGTATCGAGGTGAATGCTGAGGGCCTACCAGTAGAGACATTGAGAATCTGTTGTAAATAGGTATACCGTGTAATGCATAGGTGAATGTATATGAGCAATTTCGATATGTTTGAAACAAACAGGCTGGTCATCCGAGCGCTGGAAATGCGGGATAAAGAAGCGCTGTTCGGGTACCGCTCCATGCCGGAGGTCTACCGGTATCAATCGTGGCAGCCGAAGGAAATTGTGGAGATCGAGGAATTCATAACCGCCAATGCTGCCGTACAGCTCAACACGAGAAACACGTGGAAGCAGTTGGCGGTGTGCCTGAATACCGGGCAGTTGATCGGCGATGTTGGCATCCACTTTCTGGACGACGAGCAGCAGGCGGAGATTGGCTACACGCTTTCCCCGGAATATCAGGGTAAGGGGTATGCCGCGGAGGCCGTCCGGGCGGTCGTCGGCCATCTGTTCACCCAATGGAAGAAGCACCGGGTAACTGCGTCGGTGGATCCCGACAATACGAAATCCATCGCGCTTCTGGAGAGACTGGGGTTTCGCAAGGAAGCCCATTTCGTTAAAAGCTTTCGCATGAATGACCAATGGTATGATGATTGCGTATATGCGATGCTGGCCGAGGAATGGAGTAACCAAGGAAATTCCATGCTGAGTAGCATGTAACCAAAGTAGCATCCGACCACTTTAACCGCGATGCGCTTATCATGATGCAGGCAGGAACCGGCTCAAGTGCGACAAAAGCGACCAACTTACGTAAAACCATAGGTAGCCACAATAGAGGTGATATGTTGTTAGCTTCATTTGACAAAAGCAGGTTTTTCACTGCAGAACAGTATATACAAGCATCAAGTAATATGATTGAAGGTATGCTTCAAACGGGTAATCCGTTTATAATTATTGCCAACCATAAGATTTCTAGCGATGAACTAACTGACGGTTTGAAATTCAGTAGCCATAATCTTATTCTTCCTGCACTGTTTTGTTTATATCAAGGAATCGAACTTCTGCTTAAAGGATTTGTGTATATTAAAAGTACCAAACATAGTAAACACAATGCCGAAGATTTATGTAGGAGGTTTTCAGATCACTACCCAGAAGAGGTTGAACTTATTAAATTATTTAGCGTTTTTCTGTCTTCGCCAAAGGAGTTTATTGAAGAATATAAGCAAACAAATAATATACAGACTGTAGCGGAATTTTACAACTCCCTACGATATCCAGAACAAAAAGATGGAAGGTTATATGATTATGATCCATTAATGCTTGCTGGAAACGAGCGATTTCTTCCTCAAGTTGTGGAGCTATATAATGACATCGAACAGTTGTTAAGGAACCACTGATTTAATCCACCCGGACCCAGGATTTGATATAATAGAGATATCGAATGAGCGAGGGATAAAGGGATGGATAGGCAGCCAAGCTTCAGCGACATAGAATTTGCCGGGAAGAAAAA
>JAEYPH010000112.1 GCA_023410875.1 Bacillota bacterium
GCGCCGATCTGCGGAGAGCAGATCGGCGCGCCGCCGTTCTTCACATAGTCTACAAAGCGTTCCCTATTGGTCATGGTCTCCCCCACCTTCCAGTGTCTAGAATCGGATCAGCACGCTGCCCACGCCATGGGCGCGGCAGTCGAAGCGTACCGTGTCTCCCTCCACGGTGGCGCGGCCGGGCACCGGCTGCTCCAGCACATTCACCAAGCTGGCCGACACCGGAGCGCGGAACAGCCTGACCCAGCCCCGACCGGCGCTGCCTTCCAGCTCGCAGAAGCGCACGACGATGCCGCTGCCGTCCTCGGCCTGCTTGACCGCCGAGAGCGCCACATTGGGCGAAAGCTCCAGCAGCGATTGTGCGCTGGGCAGGCTGCCCCCGTGAACCCGGGCGGCGGCCACCAGCAGCCCGCGGCAGAAGGCCTGGGCCCGGACGGCATTCTCGGTCTTGCTGCCTTGGCCCAGGGCGATGGCCATGCGCACCCGGTGCGCGCCGACCTCCGGCCACGGGTCCGGGTCCGCCGACGAACGGATCAGCGTGAGCCCCAGCCCCTCGGCGGCGCCGCGATATCCATACTTGCTGTCGCTGATGAGCATCAGCGGCGCGCCATCGGCGCACAGCGGCATGCCGTAGGATTGGGCTGGCACATCCATATCCATGGGCGGCCTGTCCACCGCGCCCATGGGCACGTCATAGCGGATGGTGTCATAATCATAAGCCACAGGCATAAAGAAATTCAACTGCGGGAAGAATGTCTCCGGCGTGCCGATCTCCTGCCAGCGTACGGCGGCGTCGAAGCGCAACATGGGCTCGTGGGCGTCCAGCGACACGGTGACCTCCAGCCGGGAGCCGTTGCCAAAACCCACCTCGTAGGCGATGCTCTGGCGCACGGCCCGCGCGCCGGCAGGGGCCTGCTTGAACTTGACGCCGCGGTTGAGCATGGTCACAGCGCGGTAGCGCCCCACGGTCCAGGCGCTCATGCCGCGGGAGGTGTCTTCCTCTACAAGGCGGAACACGCCCATGGGGCAGCCGGGCCGGGCGTATTCCCTGCCCGTGCGCTTGTCCACCAGCGAGATCACGCCACCGTCACGGCCGTCCAGCTCCGCCCGCAGGAATTCGTTCTCCAGCACGTTGCAGGGCAGCGGGTCCACCCGCGGGAACTCCAGCGGCAGCGCCACCGCCTGCGGCGGATCTTCATCCAACACGACTGTCGTGTAGCCCATGGCCGGCACTTTGACCCGCACGAGCACATCGGTGTGCAGATGGCCCCAGTAGTTGTCCATGCCGTGGTTTTGCACCTGGTGGGCCAACGGCTGCCCGGATGCATCGGTCCAGCGCATGCGGGCGGCGTTGCCGTTCCAATCCCACACGGGGAACTCGGCCACCGACTCGCGGGCGAAGGGCAGAGGGTTGTATACGGTGAACAGCCGGCGCAGCCCAGCGTGGCGGCCCAACTGCGAGATGCGCCCGTCGGACAGGCCATAGCCCACGCCAGCGCCTTCACTGCGGGTTTGGCCAATGTCCTCCCCGCTGCCCAGCGCTGAGGTGTCCGCCGCGTCGGACAGCGCCCGCACGATCATCGCCCGGCTGGTGTTGGCCGCCGTGAAAGCCTCCTGGTATTGGCCCATGGCGTATTCGCGGGTGTCCACGGTGCCGCTGCCGGGCAAGATGTCATGGAACTGGTTGAACAGCACCTTGCGCCACGCGTCCTCGAAGGCATCGGCGTCATAATCGGCGCCGATGGCCAGCCGCGACAGCGCCGCGGCGCCCTCGGCCTCGGCCAGCATGGCCTCTCCCAGCCGGTTGCCCCGCTTCTGGCGGGTCTGGGTCGTGTAGCAGCCGTCGAAGACGAAGTTGAGCTCCCCTTCCACGACCGGCAGCGCATCGCGCACCTGCTCCGCCCGGCGGTAGAATTCCCCATAGGTCGAGAACTTGAACGCCGGGAAGATGGGCCAGCGGTCCATATCGATGATCTTCTCGATGTCCCGCCGGGTGGGGCCGCCGCCGTGGTCTCCCACGCCATACACGCGCAGCATGGCGTCCATGCCGTGCTTCTTGCAGAAGGCCGGTACCAGCGTGGCGCAGCGGCCATCCATGGTCCAGTTGTACCATGAGGGTTCCCGGAACACGAGGATGCTGCGGCCGCTGGGGGCCTTCCAGTTGTACAGCACGTGGTCCTCATGGCCGCGGCAGTGGTAGTAATACTTCACGCCGCCGTCGCACAGCACTTCGGGCACGTTGATGTGGTGGCCGAAGGTGTCCGGCTCATAGTCGATGTTCAGCGTTTTGGGGTCGATGTCCAGCAGCTTGGAGAGATAGCGCTTGGCGTAAAGGAAGTGGCGGGCCATGCTCTCCATGTTGGGCATGTTGCGGTCGGCCTCCACCCATGTGGACGCCGTGACCTCCCAACGGCCTTCGTGCACGCGGCGCTTGATCTGCTGAAGCATCTTGGGGGCATGCCGCTCCACAATGCGATAGACCGAAGCCTGGCTCTGTCCGAAGGTGAACTCAGGGTACTCCTCCATCAGATCCAGCATGGTTTGAAAGGTGTCCAGCGTGACGCTGGACGTCTCGTCATAGCCCCACATCCAGTTCATGTCGATGTGGGCGTGGCCCACGCACAGCAGCGTGTAGCCCTTGGCCAGCGCAGCCATGGGGGCCAGCGCCTGTTCCACGGCCGCCGCAGTGTCGGCGCTCAGCGCGCCCTGCCCCTGCTGGGCCGCCCAGGCCAGCTCGATGGCCCCGGACACCAGTTGCTCGTGGGCGCCGCCCTCGCTGCGCGAAAGCTCCCACGCGTACTGCAGCTCCAGTACGCAGCGCGAGCCCCAGTAGCACGGGTGCATCTCAAACATCGTCAGGTCAAAGGGCGCCAGATAGATCTTGGCCAGTTGTTCCAGCTTCTTCAATGCCGTCATGTGGGAAACCCTCCTGCATTTGTCCTATTTGTTAAAGTTCATCAATCTTCCGCCGGGATGGCGTTGAGCCAATCGGCCTGCACGCCCTGCGCCGAGCCGCTGCAGCGCACCAGCCTGGATTGGCCGGGCAGCACATGAAAGCCGCCCTCGGCAAAAACCCCGCCCTGGGCGTGCAACCGCACGAAGAGCGCTGCCACATCCCCGTTGTTGCGGACCAGAACCCCATCGCTCTCGACGCTCAGCTCCAGCTCCCGGCACGCGCACTCGCCATACAGCGGCACGAAGGCTTCCTCGCCACGGCAGCTGAACAGGTATTGGTTCTCGGCATGTCCAACAGCGCGAAGCTCCACGAGGAAAAAGCCATGGTCTATGCCATCGTCGGCGAACTCTATTTCACCGGCCTGTACACTGTGGCTACCAGCGCAGCACACCGGGAAGGCTCCTTCGCGCAGCACATGGCCCCAGAGGTCCGTGATGCGGTACTCCACCGGACCTTCATAGGCGCAGGCGTCGTCGCTGAGCCACGCCTGCGCGCGGAACACGCTGCCCGGTTCCCACACCAGCCGGTCGTAGCGCAGCGTCACCGTGAGCGGGGCGTAGCCGCGTTTTACCCACCAATAGGCGCCCTTGGGCGTGCCAAAGCAATCGACCATGCACGTGTTAAAAAGGTTGGGCCACGGCTCATTGAACTGCCAGATGATGCTGCCGCTGTTGTGGAACGCCCGGCGGCGGTTGGCCTCCACGGCGTAGCGCAGGCCCTCAGCCTGCAGGAATTGGCTGCACGCGATCATCTGGCGCAGGCTGCGGGGCGGTCCGAACAGCGCCTGGTCCCGCTGGGTGGTGTCCCACCATTCACCGTGGTGCCGCCAGACCAGATTGTCTTTGACATTGGAGGGCCGGCGGTTGTCCGGCGAAAGAAAGCGCGTTACAGAACTGTAATTCGTAAAGCCATCGGTACCGAACTCGCTGTGCAGCAGGCTGTCGGAGAGGTTGTACATCTCATAATGGCGCTGCGGGCCTTGATACTGCCACGGCCCGTGGACATCGTGGTTCCGGCCCAGGCCCTGGGGCGACACATCGAGGAATTCCGACGGGCCCGAGGCCGACGTGGGCAGGAACAGCCGCTGGGGGTCCAGCTCCTCCACCAATGCCCGGAGCATCGCAATGTTCTCATCGGCATAGCTTGCCGGCACGCCTCCGGCGTCCATGAGCTCGTTGCCGCCGTTCCACAGTGCCAGGCACACGTGGTTGCGCCGGCGCAGCAGCGTGGCCTCGGCGTTGGCCCGCAGCAACCGCAGGAATCCAGGGTCCCTGGGCGGCACGTTGTCGATGCCGGAGCTGGACTGATTGAACTCCTGCCAGACCAGGATGCCGTAATGGTCGCACAGGTCGTAGAAGGCTTCCTTCTCGGTGATGCCACCGCCCCACACGCGGACCATGTTGATATGGCCATCGCGGATCAGCGTCAGCAGCCGCTCATAGCGTTCGGTGGATATTGAACCGATCCTGTGGTCCAGCGGTGAGATGTTGACACCCTTTATGTAGATGCGCCGGCCGTTGACGACCACGGTGTAGGGCAGTGCCTCTGCCGCTGCGCCTTCATTGGCCTGGTACTCCAGGCTGCGGATGCCCACGCGGGCATCGTAGCGGTCGCACTGGCGGTCACCGCGCATCAGCCGCACCGACAGCCCGTAGAGCGGCTGCGCGCCATGGCCGTTGGGCCACCACAGCGCCGGGTCTTCCACCCGCAGGCGGAAGGACACCGCCTGTTCCTCCGGGTTTACCGTGGCGCTGTGGAGCGCCACTTCCGTGCCGTCGAGGCAGAGCTGCGCCATCAGTTCGCAGGGCTCCCCGGTCAGGCGCAACCGCGCGGTCACATCCACGACGCCGTCATCCTCTTCCACCCCGGTGACGATGTGAACGTTGTCGATGCGCGCGCCGGGCGTCACATCCAGATACACATCCTGCCAGATGCCCGAGTGCACGAGCCGGGTGCCGTAATCCCATTTGTAGCCGAAGCGGCTGGTCTGCGTGCGCACCTGCGACGTGCGGCCGATCTGCCCCATCTCGTCCGGCGGGCTTTCCAGCACGACTTCCAGGTCGTTGGGGCGGTCCCAGCGCGCCTTCGGGGCGATGTCCAGGCGGATGGGCTGGAACATGCCCTCGTGCTCACAGAGCTTCTCACCGTTCAGGAAGATGTGGCAGCGGTAGTCCACACCCTCAAACACCAGCGCGATGTCCTGCCCCCTGCACGCCTCATCCAGAATAAAGGCGGTCTGATAGACCCACCAACGGTTCTCCACCCATTCGCAGCGCAGGCTGTTCTGCTCGTAATAGGGGTCTTCAATGACGTTGTTGTCCAACAAGTCCTGTATCACGCAGCCGGGTACCGTGGCAGGCATCCAATGGGTCACAGCGCCCATGGGCGCGCCGGTCTCCATGCTGCGGCCAAACAGCGGCGTGTGGGGCCAGTGGCCGCGGAACCGCCAACTCCTGCCGCAAAGGCTGATCTTCATGTCGTCTCTCCCTTGCCCCAGCTGACACGGCGGGGCGTTGTAATCTAGAGCGCGCCCATCTCCCGGCACGCGTCAAAATAGGCCTGTATGTTCTCCAGCGGTATGTTGTGGGGCAGATCGCCGGTCACCTTGATGACATAGCCCCGGTAGCGCCGGCCATATTCCATGCATCGGGCCACATCCGCCCGCACGTCTTCAGGGGTGCCGAAGGTCAGCTTGGCGATGTCCGCGTTGCCGGCGATCAGCACCTTGCCGCCATAGCGACGCAGCACCGATTCGATGTCCACAAAATGGTCCACCATCAGGCCATCCACGCCCACGGCGATCAGGTCGTCGATGAGCGCCGTATAATTGCCGTCGGAAACGAAGAGGATCTTCTTGCCGGCCTTCTTGATGGGCTCAAAGATGCGCTCGTAGTGGGGGAAAATGTTCCGGCGATACCACTCGGGCGAGAATACCAGCCCTCGCGTCAGCGCCAGGTCGTCGTGGCAATAAAAAACCGGCAGATCGGTCGAGGCAAAGAAGGCAGCGTATTCCTCCGACAGCGTGGCGAAGCGGCTGATGGTCGTGCGAAAGCGCTCGGGCTGGGCGGCAGCAGCCATCAAAAAGCGCTCCCAACCGAAGGTCAGTATGAACCACTGGAACAGCGTCGTATAGTAAAGCCCGGAAATATAGCAGGCGTCCCCCACCAGCGCCTGGTCCGCCCGGATGCCCTCGAGAACGGCGCGGTAGCCTTGGGCGCGCTGCTGCGGTGTGCTTACGGTCAGCGGATCGTAGGCCAGCACCGCTTCATCATCGGCAAAGCCGTGCTCCATGTGCCAGCCACTGCCGGTGAACCCCCACTCGGA
Organism: Bacillota bacterium; assembly: GCA_023410875.1. Taxonomy (GTDB): domain Bacteria; phylum Bacillota; class Clostridia; order Christensenellales; family UMGS416; genus JAEYRA01. The sequence goes on from JAEYPH010000112.1 coordinate 6,278, forward strand.
TACATACTGGCCGTGGCCCAGGTCCTTCTTGGTCTCGCCGGCGTCAAAGCGGTGGGCCTTTTTCGGGATGCTGACATACCAATCGATGTCCAGCAGCTTGAGGGCCGCGACGACGGCGCCGGTCGGGTCCACGAAGGGGTCTATGCCTGTGAGCTCTCGGACGAACGCCGGGTGATCAATCCACTCGTTGCAGGGCACGCGGTCCACACTCTGCAGGTTGACGGCCTTTATAAAGCGCTCCTTCGACATCGCGGTTACCCCTCTATGATGCGGTCTACGACCAGCTGGCGGAAGTCATGGGACAACGCCGAGAAGTACGCCGAGAAGCCCGTCACGCGCACGACCAGGTCCGGGTGTTTCTCCGGGTGGGCGTGGGCGTCCAATATCCTGTCCTTGTCCAGTATGTTGATGTTGACCAGCGTGCCGCCCAGGTCGTTGCAGTAGGTCATCAGGAACGCCGTGATGCGCTCCACGCCTTCGTCATCGCGGCCCAGTATCGGGTCGATCTCCAGCTGGATGGGCGCGGTGTTGCCCCAGCCGGGCTGCACCGACGCCACGGCCAGGCCCATGGCGGTCAGCGCGCTGGATTCGCGGAAGCCCGGCTCCGGGTTGGCGCCATGGGTGATGGGCTCGCCGGCGTGGCGACCGTTGGGCGTCGCGCCCACAACCTTGCCCATGGGTATCGTGTTGGCCCAGGAGAACAGCCCCGGTATCATGTTGCAGCCCTTTGCGGTGGGGCCGGACTTCGTGTGCTTGTTCAGCGATTCCTGCACGATCTTGACGGCATATTCGTCGGCCCGGGAGCCACCGGAGCCGTAACGGGGCACCCGCTTCATCATGTGCCGGGCGTCTTCAGCGCCCTCCCAATCGGTTTTCAGGCAATGGGCCATCTGCTCCCAGGTGTAGCGGCCCTCCCGCTCGACGCGCTGCTCAAGGCTCGCGAAGCTGTCGGCGACCACGCCCAGACCCGCGCCGTCGCAGCAGATGTTGTAGTAGTCCACACCGCCGTGGGAAATGTCCAGCCCCCGCTCGATGGGCCCGTGGCACATGAAGTTCAACGCCAGTTCCGGGAACACCTTGTACATGTGGTCCATGTGGAAATCCACGCTGTCCTTGATGGCCTGTATGGCCAGGCCCATGTGCTTGTCGAACAGCTGCCACAGGCGCGCGATGGAGGGCGCGGCGGTGCGGTCCTCCATCATGTCCCAGAAGGCCACGTCGAACACCTTGGCCATGTTGATCTTCACGACGTCGTTCAGAGTGTATTCGGTGCCGGGCAGCGCGCACCAGTTGCAGCCGGTCTTGTAGCGCTGGCGGGCCAGCTCCTCGGGGTAGCCGTTCTTCATGAAGCCCTCGACCATGGCGCGATCGCCCAGGAAGGCCGGCGCGCCGGTCTTGTCCTCGAAGAGGTACTTCACGGCCAGGCGCACGAAGTCACGGTCGATGTTCTCGTGCACCCGCAGGCACAGCGCGTTGGGCGTCTTGAGCAGGTGCGCGGCCTCCAGCGTCAGGTAGCTGATGACGTTGGTACGGTCGGAGCCGTCGATCTTGGTGCCGCCGATCTCGAAATAGGTGTTGTCCTTGATGAGCAGGCAGGCCAGGTGGTAGGTGGCCTCTTCCGGCGTCAGCGTGCCCGCGGCGATATCGCGCTCGTAATATGGCGTCAGAATGTTCTCCAACGCGCCGCCGGCGCCGCTGCCGTTGAACATGACGGCCTCCAGGATGAACCAGCTGAGCCACTGGCAGGCCTCCAGAAAGGTTTCCGGCGGATCGTTGACGATTTTCTCATTCACCTGGGCCATGCGCTCGAGGTTCTCACGCAGGTCCGGGTCGGTCTGCCGGGCCGCGGCCTCGCGGGCGGCGGCAGCGTTGCGGGCAATCCAGTTCTGTATGCCCAACACGACGCCTTCCTCGGCCTTCAGGAAGCCGGCCTTCTCCGGGTCGCCCTTGTATACGTCCATGTAGTGGCGAATCTTTTGAAGGATACCGCCCCAGCCCAACTTGAAGCCTATGTTCTCCACGTCGTGGTGGAAGTGGTGGGCGCCGCCGATGCCGCTGACAAGATCATATTTGCGGTGCAGCGCCCGCAGCTCCGGGAAGTCGAAGGACGGGTCCGAGGGCCAGCCGGCCTTGCGGTGCCATTCCATTTTGATCATGTAGGCTCCGGCCAGCGAGCTCAGCGGGTCGATGTACACCGGGTGGTTCTCCAGCAGACTGCGGAAGTTTTCACCCACGGCCTGATTGCCGAAAAAGCCGCCGTTGGGGTCGTTGGATACGGGCGACCACGACCAGCCCTCCGGGGGCAGCACCGTGCCCTTGTCGTCGGTGTCAAAGAAGCCCGTGCGGCCATAGTATGCGATCTTGTCCTGCGTCTGGCGCTCCTTTTGGGCTCGCAGCGCGCCAATCTTTTCCCGATATGTGATGCTCATAAAAGGCTCTCCTTCCATACTACCGCGATCTTCAAGCGAATACTCCCCGCAAGGTTGGCTAAGCTTTGGCGAAAGGAAAATAAACCGTATAGGTCTCATCACAGACGTCGTAGAGCGGCACGAACCGCAGGTTGACGCCCTGACCCGTCGTGAGCCACTGGTGCGCAAAGCCGTGGTGATCTAGCGTGCCCACGGCGCGCAACACAGCGCCGGCGTCGTCCGGCGACCCCGAGAGGGCCTGTTCCCGGTGCGTGAGCCCCGCCAGCACCACCGGGCCCCACAGGAAGGCATAGCGCTCATCCTGCTCGGACAGCCTTTGGGTGCGCAGCGGCCACACGAAAGAGATGGTCACCGTGTGCTGCGCCCCCCACAGGCGGTCGATGGCGAGAAAGCTCTGGGCCTGCGCGGCGTCCACAGGTTCGCCGTCGATGGATACCTGGAACCGCTGCACCCAGGTGGGCTGGCGCAGCTTCAGCACAAACCGCGAGGCTGCCTGTTGAGACAGCCGCAGCGTATAGGTCCGCAGATACGGGCTGGCCGTGACCTGCAGCTGGCTTTGCTCCTCCAGAGAAAGCTCTATGCCGTCCACGGCCGCCCGGGCCGGTATGTACTGTGCCAGCGTGATTTCCCGCTCCCGGCTATAGAACACCAAAAAGCCATAGGCGGACTGCGCCTGAACCGTGGTGCCGTAGCAGCAGTACATGGCGTTGTACAGGTCCCCCCACTCCTTTTTGGCGCCGGGGCACAGCGGCAGAAAATAGGCGTTGGCCCCCGTTTCTCTGTGCTGCTGCGTCAGGGCGCCGTTATAGAGCGCCCGCTCGATGTACTCGGCGTATTTGGCGTCGCCGGACCAGCGGAAAAGATAATCCGCCAGGCGTATCAGGTTGTATACGGTGCAGAATTCCTGGTTCCTGACCGTGTTGCAGAAGGAAACATCCCCCAGCCACAGCTCATGGCTGTTCTGCGCGCCGGTGGCCAGGGCGTCGCGCTCCTCCACGCCATTGCGCCAGAAGGCCTCGGCCATGCGGCGGAATTTCTCGTCCCCCGTCACCTCGTAGGCCCGGGCACAGCCGTGGGCCTCGGGGATCGTCGTGTTGGCATGGGCATGGCTGAGCGCGTCCTCACCGGCCAGCAGGCGCTCGAAGAGCTCATAGCGGCAGTATTTTTCCAGCAGCACGCGGTATTTTTCGTCCCCGGTGATACCATACAGATCGGCGAACACCTCCATGAGGCCGCCGGTCTCCCATTTGAGCATCTGATCCTGCTGCTCGCGGGTGTAATCCTTGACCCGCTCATACAGCCAGGCACACACCCTTTCCGCCGCCTGCAGCGCCTTGGCATTGCCCGCATACTTGTAAGCGTCCACCAGGCCCATCAGCGTCTTGTGCACCATGTACTGCGGCGCCCACACCCACTTGTCCCGCATGATCCAATCCAGGTACAGTTGGGGGATGGACATGCACCAGCCGTCCAGGTGTTCCCGCCCGCAGCACTCCAGCTCGTTCACGAGGAAGTCCGCGCGGCTGCGGAAAGTCTGGTCGCCCTCGGCGGCCCACAGCATCGCTGCGGCGGACAGGTAGTGCCCGGTGAAGCTGCCCCGCACCTGCTGCTCGGGCTCCTCCCAGCCGCCGTAGTGCAAGCAGATGTTCTCCTGTTCGCGGTTGGAGGTAAGCCCCGCCTCGGCGTAATAGTTGGCCATGAGCCTGCGGCAATCCAGGCTCTGCATATACTTACGGTTGATGTCCTGCCTCGCCTTGAAGACGCTGTCGCCCAAGGCCGCCTTGATCGGGCTCAGCCAGCCATTCATAATCTGCTCTCCCCTTGCAGCGCCGAACGCGCTATGATACCTTGACCGGTATGCCGATATCGCCAAAGGGCCGCGAAAGCCCTTGCATTTCCTCTTTGGATAGGGGTTTTAGGTCCATGGCCGTAAAGCCGCGGCCGATCGATTCATATTTTCCGCCGCCCAAGCGGTGGAAAGTCAGCAGCTCCACGAGCCGCACCCCTTTCAGGGGCCGCAGGAACTGCGCCGCACGGACCATGTTGTCCGCTGTGTCGTTCACGCCCGGTATCACCGGTATGCGCACCCATATCTCGGCGCCGGCCTCGGACAGCCGCCGTATGTTCTCCAGGATGAGCCGGTTGCCTGCGCCGGTGGCCCGGGCGTGGCCATCCTCATCCATGCACTTCAGGTCGTACAGGAACAAGTCGGTGTAGGGCAGCACCTCCTCGAACCATGAGAAGGGCACGTTGCCGGCGGTGTCCACCGCCGTATGCAGGCCGTGGACCTTGGCCTGAGACAACAGCTCCCGCAAAAAGGCGTGCTGCAGCATCGGCTCCCCGCCGGAGCACGTGATGCCGCCGCCGGAATTGCGGTAGAAAGGCGCGTCGCGCAGGGCGATGTCCAGAACCTGCTGAACCGTCCACGCCTTGCCCACGACGGACAGCGCTTCGGCTGGGCACACGGCCGCGCATGCAAAGCACGACTGGCAGGCGGCGCGTTCGAAACCGTGCAGCCCCTCCAGCATGCCATGGCACCCCTGCGGGCAGCATGCCGCGCATTTGCCGCAGCCGATGCATTTCATCGATAGGTATTGCACTTCGGGGTTGGGCTGAAGGGACTCGGGGTTGTGGCACCAGAAGCACCGCAAGTTGCAGCCCTTGAAAAAGATCGTGGTGCGGATGCCCGGTCCATCGTGGACGCAGAACCGCTGCATGTCGAAAAGAATACCCTGCATCATAGAGACGATCGTCTCGCTCCCTCGTGTTGAAATGGGGAACCGGCGAAACCGCCGGTTCCCCGCAAAAGCGACGTCTGCGCGCCGTGCAGCCACGGCTGGCATTGGGTTACTTGTGCGCCTCGCGCCAGGCGTCCAGCTGCTTCTGCATTTCATTCAGGATGTCCTGCATACCAGCGTCGTCCAGCGCCTTCAGGAACGCCTGATACTCCGCGTCACCCTGGAGCACGCCGTTGGAAATGTCATTCCACTTCTCCTGGATGACACTGTTGACCTGGGTGATCTGCAGGTCTACGTTCTTGATGTCGAAGGTGAAGGAAGCGGTGTTTGGCACGTCCAGAACCTTCTGATCCTTGTAGTATTGCTGCGCGGTCTTGGTCATGTCGCAGTCGGTGGAGATGGAACGATCCATCAGGAAGTTGCGGAACCACCATGGCGTCGGGGAATAAGGCAAAGCCGTGGAGACGGAACCCTCGGGATACACGACCTCGCCCTTGTCGGACAACGTATAGTGCTTGTCCTTGATGCCGTAGAACCACAGGTCATAGTTGTCCTGCGAGGCCTGGATCCAATCCAGGAACATGACGGCGCGCTCCGGTTTGGCGGAAGTCGCGGAAACCTGCGCGAAGTTGTTGGCAACGTCGGGGGCCATCGCGATGCCCTTGTTGACCATTGCCCACTCCAGCTCAAAGCTCGGGTTGGACTCCTTGGCGTTGTTGTAGATCGTGTTGTAGTTGTAATAATCCATCTGCAGGCACGCAACCTTGCCGCTGGCCAGAGCCGTCTGGTCATAGCCGTTTTCGCCGGCGTTCAGGTCCTTGGCGTACCACTTGCGGTTCATCGCCTGCTCGCCCCAATAGATGAAGTTCTTGGCGCGCTCGTCGGCATACCAGTTCTTCACCTTGTAGGCGTCGGCGCCGGTGGTCGTCCAGAAGCCGATGCTATAGCCCTGGCCCTGGTAACCGATGTCGATGTTGGGATCGAACTTCTTCAGATTGTCCATGATCACCGGGCCGCCGATGGAGCCGCCCAGCAGCGGTGTGATGTTGGGTTCATTCTTGGCCACGGCGTCCAGGAACTGGCCAAGCGTGTCCATGTCCACGATCTCGGGGCAGTTGTACTTCAGCCGCAGGTCCTTGCGCAGCACCACCATGTAGTAGACGCCGTCCTTGGCGTACTGGGCGGGTATCGCAATCGTCTTGCCGTCGGGGCCCAGCGCCCACACCCAGTTGCTCTGCGTGATCTTGGACTTCAGGTTCGGGCCGTACTGATTCAGCAGGTCGTCCAGGGGGATCATTTCCTTGCGGTTATAAGCCTCCTGTGCCACGCCGCTGAAAGTCAGGCAGATGTCGAACTTTTCTTTGGCGGCGGACATCATGCGAACCTTCTCGATGTAATCGGCCCAGGGGAAGTACTTGACGGTCAGGTCGATGTTGAGGGTGTTCTTTGTGGCGGCCTTCACAGCGTCCAGCACGGTCTGCTGGTCCGGGGGCTGGTCGCCGGCGGTCAGTATGGTCATGGCGTACATCTCGGATGTGTCGGCAGCGGGAGCACTGGCGCCGGCGCTGCCGGTGGCGCCCGGCGCGCCTGCGCAGGCTGCCAGAGCAACCGTCACGAGCATCGCCATGAGGACTGTCAGAGTGCGGAGAAACTTGCCCTTGGACATGTGTCATCCTCCCATTCCTTTTTGTATCGGTACGATTGTGCGCTACCCCTTTACTGCACCAATCGTAATGCCCTTGATGAAATACTTTTGAATGAACGGATAAACGAGAATGATGGGCCCTATCGTGAAAATGCTCGTGGCGGTCTTGACCGTCTCGGTGGGCGCGGTGCCCACGACCATCTTGGCCGCGCTGCCGCCCATGCTGGCGTACAGCGTGGAGCTGAGCACCTTACGCAGCAAGTATTGCAGCGGGAAGAGCTCCTCTTTGTCGATGAAGCACAGCGCCAGCCACCAGTCGTTCCAAAACGCCAGCATATAGAACAGCGTGATCGTCGCGATACCCGGCAGCGAGATGGGCAGTATGATCTGCGTGAAAATCCGCAGCTCCCCTGCGCCGTCCAGCTTGACCGATTCGATGATGGCGTCCGGCAGCGTCTGGAAGAAGTTGCGGATCAGCAGCATCAGGAACGGCGAAAAGCAGATGGGCAGGATCAGCACCCAGATCGAGTTGCGCAGGCCCAGGTTGTTCACCGTGATGTACCATGGCACGATGCCGCCGTTGAAGAGCATCGTGAAGTAGAACAGCAGCGCGACGAAGTTGCGGTATTTCAGAGCCTTGCGGGAGACCGCATAGCCGGCCATGGCCGTTATGAGGACCGCGACGGCCGTGCCTGCCAGCGTCGCGAAGATCGACACGCCGTAGGCGCGGAAGATCGTGCCGCCGCGCACGACAAAGGCATAGCCTTCCAGAGAAAAGTCCCGGGGCAAGATCGTATAGCCGTATTGTATGATCGACTTTTCCGTGCTGAGCGACGTGCCCAACACCAGCAGAAAGGGCACCAGCATGATAAGGCCCAGCAGGGTCAGATAGACGACATTGACGGTTTCAAAAGTCTTAAGACCAAAACTCTTACGCATTCTTACACCCTCCTAGAAAATCGCCATGTCCCGGTCGTACCGCTTGACCAACCAGTTGGATAGCAGCACCAGGATCAGCCCCATCAGCGACTGATAAAGCCCGATGGCGGCGGACAGGCCGTATTGGCCCTGCACGCGCATGGCGCGGTAGACGAAGGTGTCGATGACATCGGTGGTGGCGTTGAGCACGCCGCCCTCGCCGGTCAACTGATAGACCATGGCGAAGTCTCCGCGAAACATGTTGCCCACGCCCAACAGCAGCAGCAGCACAATGGTGGGCACCAGGTTGGGCAGCGTGATGCCGAAGATCTCCTGGGACTTGTTGGCGCCATCGATGCGGGCCGCCTCGTACATCTCCTGGTCGATGCCGGCGATTTTGGCCAGATAGATGACGATACCGTAGCCCATGCTCTTCCACACGTTGGCGATGGTCAGGATCGCCGGCCAGTACTCAGGCTTTTTGTACCACACGACGCCCTCTGAGCCGAAGAACCGAAGGATGTTGTTCATGATGCCGTAGGACTCATTGAGCAAAGCGTTGACCAGTGTGGAAACGACGATCCACGACAGGAAATACGGAAAGAACATCGCCGTCTGCAATATCTTCTGGTAGCGGCGGCTCAACACTTCGTTGATCAGCACCGCCGTGGAAACCTGCATGACCAGGCCAGCGCACAGGAACAGCAGGTTCAGAAACAGCGTGTTGAAGGTCAGTCGGCCGAAAAAGATGGATTTGAAGAAGAACAAAAAGTTCTTAAGGCCCACCCATGGGCTGCCGGTGATGCCGTCGGAAGCGTTGTAGTTGCGGAATGCCACCTGTATGCCGTACATGGGCAAATAGGCGAACAAGATCAACACCACCAGCGCCGGCAGTATCATCAGGTACAGCGAACGGTTGGCAACCATTTCTCTGGCGAAGCCCTCAAGGGCCGAGCGCTTCTTGCGCAGAACCGGTCTTCCATCGTTTGTGGGCTTTTTCCCTTTGCCGACTAAGATCATACGACGACTCCTTCACACGCAAAAGTCACTTCATATATTATCTTTGTGTGGCTGCACGCACCGATCGTAAAATACCAACATGTTTGGATTAACGATGAACCTAATATATCATATTGAATATGGCAATTCAATGGGTTTCAGTAATATTTTATACAAAATGACCATATGACACTAAAAATGGCTGTAATGATGCACCATTCCGGCAACGAGACAGATTTGCCCAGCCGAAACGTTCACATATTTACTTTATGCAAAATCAGGAAGGAATGTGCCTTTTTCTGCCGAATCAGCGAGGTTCCAGTTGTTGAACCGATTTGCGAACGATGAGCTCCGCAGGGATCAGCACCTTCTCGGCCTTGCGGTCTTTGTTCTTCAGGCGGCCGATCACGAGCTCTGCGGCGGTCTGGCCAATGGCCCGGAAGTTCTGCTTGGCGGTCGTCAGCGCCGGGGTGATGTAGGATGCGACGTCCAAATCGTCAAAGCCTACGATGGAGACATCCTTGGGCAGCGAAATGCCTTTTTTGGCGCAAACACGCATCAGCTCCACTGCGACCCGGTCGGAGGACACCTGCAGAGCTGTGATACTCCTGTCGCGCAGCACGTGGTCCGCCACGCTCTTGTAATAAGCAGTCCGCTCATTTTTCTCCATGGCCGTCTCACCCTTGGCGCCGGGGAACAGCACATTGTCCAGATTCAGCATGATGCCGGCCTCGGCCAGCGCGTCGCTGTAACCCAGAAACCGTTCCCTCAGCGAGGAGCGCTCGTTGATGACATTCTCGCTGACGAAGGCGATGTTTCGGTGTCCGCAGGCGATCAAATGCCTGGTCAGCGCCAGGCTGGCATTGTAGTTGTCGCAGCGCACGGAATCCACCTCTATGTCGTGGATGGCCTTGTCTATGATGACGATCGGGTATTTCTCCATGGTAAGCTTCTTGATCAGGTCGAAGTTCTCCGCTGTGAACATCGGGTAATAGATGATGCCCTCGATGCCGTCCCCGAGCAGGCTCAGCAGGATCTCCCTTTCCCTCTGGCTGCTGCTGTGGGTGTTTTCCACGGTCACATAATAGCCGTGGCTCTTGGCGATCATCTCCACGCTGTAGAAGAGCTCCAGACCGCCGCCGGTGTCGCTGCCCAAGGGCAGCACCATGGCGATCATCTTGACATGGTTGGGGCCGGCGATGGGCTGTGACGCGGCGACGAAGCTGCCGCTGCCCTTCACGCGGGAGATGAGGCCTTCCCTCTCCAGTTCGTCCAGCGCCTTTTTGGAAGTGATGACGCTGACGGCATGGCTCTGCGCCAGCTCCTGCTCACTTGGCAGCCGGTCTCCGACGCGGTATTGGCCTTCCTGTATCATCCTCAGAATGTGGTTTTTAATCGTTAGGTATTTGATTTCCTTCTTACCGCTCTCCAATGCCGCTCCCCATCTCTACGCGCTCTGCGAAACTACATATGTAATATATCATGCCATGTGTCATTGTACAAGAAAAAGCAGGGGTTCATATGTTAGATTGCGAAAAATGCGGGCCGTTGACATTCGCCTCCGGTCCGCAAGCTGATCATACGTTCTTTTCCCTACGCGGCGTTCACCACAGCAGCGTGGTCCAAAGGTAGTTGTACGCCCAGAAGTCGGCCTCCTGCCAGCTGCGGCGCACCAGGTCCACGTCTCCTGTCAGCTGGCGGTAGGCGCCGCTCTCCTGCTCCCAGGGGATCACGACGCCCGGCGCGCGCTTGCCCTGGGGTATCTGAGCAGCCTTTGGAATCTCTCTCTTATTAAGCGGGGCGGACCCCGCACGGCTGTAGACGCCGTGCTCCTGCGTATACTCCACGGCGGCGCGCACGTTGTCGATGTTGATGTCCTGCATCATCAGCGCCGTGGCGTCCAGCATGTAGCCGCCCTCGGTGGCCAGCGTGGCGAAGAGCTCCTTGAGGCTGGCCTCCACGTCGGCGCGGGTGCCGCGAGCCAGCACGTCGTAGCTCAAGCCGCCGCTGACGGCAAACTTGCGCTTGATCGTACGGGCCAGCAGCTTCGGGTCGCCACGGTCCAGGTGATAGATGATGGAGCCCGCTGGCAGTTCCAACAGGCGATCGTAATGGGTCTCCCAGTTGCCCTCGCTGTAGAACAGGATGCGGTAGCCCTTGGAAATGATCTCCTCAAACACAGGCTTGAGTGTGGGCCAATAGATCGTGTCGAACATGTGGGGTGTGATGAAGGGCACCGTGCCCCGGTGGGCCCATATCGTGATCGGCGCGATCTTGTCCGGGTCTGCCCCGCCGATGGCGTTGGCGACGATGTGGGGCATCAGCGCCTCGCAAGCCTTTATAACCTTGTCCGGCTGGGTGAAGGCATCCATGATGGAGCCCTCGTAGCCGCGCAGCTTGTCCATGAGCAGGTCAAAGGGCGCCTTAATCATGCCGGCGTTGGCCGATACGACGCCGGCCTCGTATTTGAGCTTGTCGGCATAGGCCCCAAAGGAGCCGATGTAGCGCTGATAGGCCATGGCCCCGGCGATCAGCGCCGCGTTGTGACCAAGTGTGACCGGCGCACCGGTGGGCGCTACCCGCGTGGTGTAGCGCGGCAGCCACTTGTTGAGCAGGAAGGCCGTGGGGTCGTCGGCGAACTCGTCGTATTCGTCGGCTTGCATGCACAGCTCCGCCTCGCTGGATGGCTCGTGGAACTGGCAGATGCTGTCCAGGTCCACATCCACGCCGGGCACGGCGAAGTACCGCCACGACGCTGCCTTGCCCACGCCGTAGTTGCTCCAAATCGCGTTGAGCATCGCGGCGTCCACGCTCAGCTCCTGGGCCATCTTGCGCGTGGCGTCGAAGGCCAGGCCATAGTCGCAGGCCGTCTGCTGCGTGGTGTAGCCGGCGTATTTGGCGGCGACCTCCTCGAACAGGAACCGCACGGGGATGCGGTCGGGCATGTCGTTGTTCATCGCCGTGTCATAGCGTTTCAGCGCGCCCGTATAGCGCTGTTCCACCTGCGGGGATCTAAACATATGCACCTCTCCCAGCCAGCCGCGGCAAAGCATGCCTTCGGCGTTGTCCCCAACAGTATAGCGCATTTGGCAGGGTTTGGTAGCCCCTTTTCGCCGCCGCTCTAGCGCTGTGCGTCGATGCTCAGCAGCGTGTTCAGCAGCACGTTGGCGCCCTTCCAGCACGCCTCGGTGGGCGTAAATTCCAGCTCGCAATGGCTGTGGCCCTTGTCGCTGGGCACAAAAATCATCGTCGTCGGGATCACGTCTATGACATACTGGGCGTCATGGCCGGGGCCGCTGTGCATGCGCTTGCTCGTGTAGCCCAGGGCCTGAGCGCTGCGCTCCACGGTGTCCACCAGCTCCGGCGTGAAGGCCACGGATTTGCGCATCCACGCTTCCTGATAGCTCGCGCGGCAGCGCTCCACCTCCGAGGGGATGCGCCGGATGATCTGCAGCACCTGGGAAAGCACCTCGGGGTTCTGGTGGCGGGCGTCCAGCGTGAACTTGACCTCGTCGGGGATGATCGTGTGAATGTTGGGATGGGCGGAAATCTTGCCGGTCGTGTACACCAGGCGGCCGTCCAGCTCGTCAAACTCGTCATGCAGATACTGTATCGTCTTGGCGGCGGCGTACAGCGCGTCCTTGCGGTATTTCATCGGCGTAGTGCCGGCGTGGTCGGCCTGGCCCAGGAAGGTGAACTCATAGTTGATCATGCCGCACACGCCTTCCACAACGCCGATGTCCACGCCCTCGTCGTCCAGCACCGGCCCCTGCTCGATGTGCAGCTCCACCAGGGCCAGGTGCTTGTCCGGCGACAGGCGGTTGGCCTGGCTGCCCTTGTAGCCCGACTCTTCCAGCGCCTGGCCGAAGGTGTAGCCCGGCATATCCTTGGCCTGGGCCTCCAGCATGGCCTCCTTTTTGAACTTGCCGCACACGACGCCGGAGGACATCATGGCCGGCTCAAACCGCGCGCCTTCCTCGTTGGTCCACACGACCACGATGATCGGGTGCCGGTGCGGGATGCCCTGGGTCACGATGGTCTCGGCGGCCTCCATGGCCGTGAGCACGCCCAGCACGCCGTCGTAGTTGCCCCCCTGCCTCACCGAATCCAGGTGGGAGCCCGACAGGATCGCCGGCAGGTTCTCCGAACCGGGGATCGTCGCATAGAGATTGGCCATATCGTCGCTGACCACGGCAGCGCCCAGCGCCCGCATGCGCCGCACGAACTCCGAGCGGGCGGCCAGCGCCTCCGGCGACAGTGAAAACCGCGTGATGCCGCCGTTGCCGGTGTCGCCGAAGCGGCTGAAGGTCGTAATTTTGTCCTGCATTCTCTCCAGGCTGCACGTATACATCGATGGAATCCTCCTCAAAGTGCCGCGGCGGATGGGGTCGCCCCGGTGATCTTCTTTTTTTCCCGCGGGCCAGCCACGATGGCCCCGACCGGACACACAACCACGCACAGGTGACAGCCCACGCACTTGCGGGCCTCCAGCGCGGGTCCGCCGGGCCGCTGGCGCAGCGCCTGGTGGCCGCCGTCGGCGCAGCTCACGGTGCACCGGCCGCAGCCCAGGCAGCGGGCCCGGTCGAATTTGGGATAACAGATGGAGCCGCGGTCCAGCCGGTCGGCTTCTATGATGTGGGGCAGCGCCCGGCCCACGAGCTCGGAAACAGAGCGCATGCCGTGGGTGCTCAGATACAGCGCCATACCCTCGATCATGTCCTCTATGATGCGGTAGCCGTATTGCATCACGGCGGTCGTGACCTGTATGCTGGCGCAGCCCATGGCGATGAACTCCGCCGCGTCCCGCCAGGTCTCTATGCCGCCCATGCCGCTGATGGGGGCCTCCCGCAGGCGCGGGTCGGCCTTCATGGCCTGTATGAAGCGCAGCGCGATGGGCTTTACCGCCTTGCCGGAATAGCCCCCCACGCTGGTCTTGCCCAACACATCCGGCCCCGAGGCGAAGCTGTCCATATCAACGTTCATGACACTTTTTATTGTGTTTATGGCAGCGATTCCGCTGGCGCCGGCCTGCATGGCCGCAATGGCCGGCGGCTCCATGTTGCCGATGTTGGGCGTCATCTTGGCCAATATCGGCAGATGGGTGCCGCGCTTAGTCGCGTGGGTGTAGGCGGCCACGAGGTCCGGGTTCTGGCCCACGTCGGAGCCCAGGCCGTCGGCGGCCATGTGGGGGCATGAGAAGTTGCACTCTATGATGTCCGCCCCGGCCTCGGTGACGGCCCGGGCCAGCAGAGTCCATTCGTCCTCGTGGCGGCCCATGATGGACGCAATCAGTACCTTGGTCGGAAAGTCTGCCTTCAGGCGGTGTAGATACTCCAGATTGGCCTGCAGCGGCTGCTCGGAGATCTGTTCGATGTTCTTGAAGCCCACGAAGGGCAGCGCCTCCTTGCACAACGCGTCGAAGCGCGGCGAAACCTCGTCGGGCACAAAGGCGCCGATGGTCTTCCACGCGACGCCGGCCCAGCCCATGCGGAAGGCCCGGGCCACCATGTCATAGTTGCTGCCCACGACAGACGATGAGAGAAAGAACGGATTCTCGCAATGTACGCCGCAGAAGTCTATGGACAGATCCACGCCCAGGGGCAGCACCCGCTGGCCGGTGGCCGCCAGGCTGAGCAGGCGGTCGATGGGCACAGGCGCGTTCATACGGCCCTTGAGGCAGGCCTTCAGGCACGGCTTGTCCACGCACTGGGCGCAGGGTGCGCCGCCGGGCAGGCGGTTGGATGCGCCGAGCGGGTTCTCAAAGCGCAGCGAGCGCAGCACGTCATCCACCGGCACATCATAGGGGCACGCGGCGCGGCACGGCGCGGGGCTGCACAGCAGGCAGCCCGCCGCGCCCTCGGCCAGCGTCTGTTCCCGGTAGAGCTCCGCCCGGCTACCCATGGCCGTCACCGCCCAGGCAGCCGGCGGACGTACTGCCCATAGCCGGGCTGCCCGACGAACGCGCCGTCGTCATACACCAGCGTGCCGCGCACGAAGGTCTTGACCAAATACCCGTGCAAAGTCTTGCCTTCCCAGATCGTGTGGTCGTAGTTGGAGTGCATGTTGTCCACAGAGATCGTGAAGGTCTTTTCCGGATCGTAGAGCACGATGTCCGCGTCCTTGCCCACGGTCAGCGAACCCTTGCCGGCGCAGCCGAACAGCCTGGCCGGGTTGGTCGCGCACAGCTGCACGGCGCGGGAGAAGGTGATCTTGCCATCGTTGGCGGCGCTGAGCATATACGGATACAGGTTCTCGATGCCGGCGCAGCCGTTGGGTATCTTCGTGAAGTCGTCCTTGCCCCAATCCTTCTCATAACTCTGGAACGGGCAGTGGTCGGTGGCCACGGTGTCGATGGTGCCGTTGCGGATGGCGGCCCACAGGGCGTCCTGGCTCTCCTGGCCTTTGATCGGCGGCGAGCACACGAAGTTGCGGCCGTCGAGGCGCTTGTAGACGTCGCTGGTGAACTCCAGATACTGCGGGCAGGTTTCTATATAGATATCATAGCCCGCAAGCTTGGCGGCCACGGCGGCCTCCAGGCCCTCCTTGTCGGCCATGTGTACGATATAAAGCGGAGCGTCAACAGATTTGGCCCAGTGCACGGCGCGCTTGTCGGCCTCGGCCTCCACGAATTCCGGGCGGGAGAGATAATGGTACCACGCGGAGGTCTTGCCCTCCGCCAGGAATTGCTGAATGCGCATGTCGATGACGTCGGGGTTCTCGGCGTGCAGGTTCGTGATGGCGCCGACCTCCTTGGCCTTGAGCATCACGCGGATCAGCGTGCCGTCATCCACCATCATGCCTTCCTTCTTATAGACCAGGAAGCACTTGAAGCTGGTGACGCCGTACTCTACGGCGGCGGCAAACTCGTCCAGCAGCGTGCCGCCGTTGAGGTCTGTGATGATGCAGTGGAACGCGTAATCCACACAGGCCTGGGGCGCCGCCATGTCGCGCCGAGCCTGCACCGTCTCCACAAGGCCCTTGCCTTTGCGCTGCATCGGGTAATCGAACACGGTGGTCACGCCGCCGCAGGCCGCCGCCCGGGTGCCCGAGAGGTAATCGTCGGCGCTGTCGGTGCCGCCGAAGGGCATGGCCAGGTGGGTGTGCACGTCGATGGCGCCAGGCAGCACCAGCAGGCCCGCGGCGTCCACAACCTGCGCGCCGGGGGCATCCAGCCCCAGGCCGATGCGGGCAATCTTGCCACCCACGACCTCCAGATCGGCCTGATAGGTTTCATCGGCGGTGACGATGGTTCCGTTTTTGATCAGCAGTGACATGCGATGCCCAACTCCCTTCGAATATAGCAGACTCCCACAAGGCTTCCCCTGGAGGGGAAGCTGTCACCGAAGGTGACTGATGAGGTGTTCACCTCTTTCGGAGCAAGACACCTCATCCGGCGCTGCGCGCCACCTTCCCCTAGAGGGGAAGGCTTTTTTGAGAGAACGGGCGGGGCGCAGCGCACCCCGCCCGCCAAAAGGTTATTGATTGATCTTGTACACCAGCACCAGTCCGGAGCGCTGGAACACCTGGGCGACTTCCACGAGTTCCATGCCGCCGGCGTTGGCCGCGATCAGGTTGCTAACCCAGGTCACGCCGAAGTCCACCTGGTTGGTGTTCACGGCGGTGGTCTCGGAGATGTCGCCGCCGCCGGGGATGATCGTCACATTAAGTCCGGCTTCGGTGTAGTAGCCCTTATCCAGCGCCACATAGTAGCCCATGAACTGCGCCTGGGGCAGCCACTTGAGCTGAATCTTGACGTCGGTCTTTTCCGGGGTGAACTTGGCGTCGGGGACAATGGCTTCGGTCCAGTAGGACGTGTCACGAATGTTGTCCAGCGTCAGCGTTTTGAGCTTGTCGGCGGCGGCGGAGTCGGCCAGAAGAATGTACTTCTTGGCCAGGTCCAGCGTCTGCTGCATGGCGGCGTCGTCCATCTTGCCATATTCGGTCACGGTGGCGCCCTTGGTGTCGGTCTCCACGAGCTTCTTTACTTCACCGGCCATGTAAGCCTGGTGCTCGCCGGACACCGAGGAGCCATACTTATAGACGATCTGGGCGGCGGCGGCCGGGTCGGCGCAGGCGTCCTTCCAGCCCTTGAGGCTGGCGGCGATGAAAGCCTTCACGGTGTTGGGGTTGGCCTTGGCGAAGGCGGCCGTGGTGAACAGGTTGTCCTCCAGCATTGCCACGCCCTCGTCGTTCATGTCGATGGTCTTCACGGCGTCGCCGTACTTGTAGCCGCCCTCATAGGAGTTCTTCACGAGGCCCAGCTCGTTGTAGGTCATGGCAGAGGCCAGGGCAATGGTGTCGTCGTTGAAGCCGTCCATGTCAAAGGCCTGGCTCAGATAGGTCGTGGGCTGGCCGTACTTGGAGAGCAGCGCCTGGATCTCATACTCGTGCCCAGGCCCCAGTTGCCCACCTTGCCCTTGGCCGCAGCGTCCTTCACGACGGTCTCGGCGGTGGCGTCCTTGGCGTTATACTTGCCTTCGGGTGCAGCGGATTCGGCGGCGGTGGCCTCCGGCGTGGCCGATTCGGCCGCAGCGGTCGTGACTTCGACGGTGGGACCGGCCGAGGGAGCGGCGGACGTGGGGCTCGTGGTCGCGGCCGGTGCGGAGCAGCCCACCAGGGCGGCCAGCGCCAGCACCAGGGCTAGCGCCAGGGCGGTCAGCTTGGACCACTTGGTCTTGGGTGCGTGTGTCATGGGAATCCTCCTTTAAAAATTGTCGATATGGGAAGCCAAAGGTCGCTACCGGCGGCCCTTCAGCAAAGCGGACTCGGCGATGAGGAGCGCTGCGTACAGCAGGATGCCGATGAGGCACGCCACGACGATGTAGGCCCAGGCGGTCGCATATTGGGCCAGCACGATGTTCTCGCGGATCTGGCGGCCCACGCCGACGATGAATTCGGCGAAGTATTCGCTGACCAGTGCGCTGATGACGCACCCCGGCACGCTGACCCGCAGCGCCGTGAAGATGTAGGGCACGCTGTTGGGCGCCCGAAGTTTGAAGAAAACGTCCAGCGGCCGCGCGGCGTAGGACTTCATAAGGTCTTCGGAATAGGGCTTGACCTCAGTGAGCCCCCGGTAGGCGTTGATGCTCATGGACACCGTGCACGTGATCGTAACGACCAGCATCTTGGCGACCATGCTGCGCAGGCTGGGGTCGGTGCTGACGTCGCGGGTCAGGTTGTTCAGGATCGGCGCGATGGCGATGATCGGTATCGCGTTGAACGCCGACACGACCGTGAGGCCGCTGACGCCCCACTTGGGGAAGGCCGCCGCCAGGATGCCCAGCCCATAGCCCAGGAGCGAGCCCAGCACCAGCCCACCCAGCGCCACGATGACCGTGGCCCGCACGTTGACGAGAATTGGTGACACGTTATCACCCAGTATTGTCAGGATTCGGGTGGGCAGCGGCAGCGTGAAGGTATCCGCGCCCAGCAGCCAGTGCAGCGCTTGGGTCTGCCACAGCACCAGCACGGCCACGCCGAAGAGCACCGGATAGAGCACGGTGGTCAGGCTTTCCCTGTTGATTCCTCTGCGCGTCTTCATGGCGTCACCTCATCTGCCTGGGCTTGGGCCTCCTGGGCCGTGGGCGCAAGCTTGACCCGCCGGCCCCAGCGATAGGGGGAAACCAGCTTTTCGACGACTGACATCAGGTAATAGCTGAGTATCCCGACGCCGGCGCCAAAGAACACGATCTGCCAGAACACATAGATCGTCATCGCGTGCTTGAGGGATTGGGACAGCAGCGTGCCCAGGCCAGGGCCGCCTTGCAGTGTGTCCACGAGGATGGAAGCCGTGATGGCTATGGGCGCGGATACCTTGAGCCCCGTGAAGAAATAGGGCATCGCCGCGGGGATCAATAGCTTGGTATAAACATCCCGCCGTCCGGCGGCCACCGAATACATGAGCTCGTGCTTCTCCCGCGGCACGGCCTTGAACCCGGCCAGCGTGTTGGTGGCCACGGGGTAGAAGGTCAGGATTGCCGCGATGATGATGCGACTGCGATCGATATCCTTGGTCACGGCCAGTACGATGGGGGCCATGCCCAGAATCGGGATCATCTGTATGATCATCAGATAGGGAAAGGCGATCTTCTCCACCGGCCGGAACAGGTGCATGAGCACCGCCAGCGCAAAGCCGATGCCCGCGCCCAGCGCAAAGCCGATACCGGCCCTTGCCAGCGTGACGCCGGCATTGGCCAGCACCAGCTGGAAGGCGGTTTGCCTGCCATTGATGAGTTTGGGGTTCACCACCGACTGGGCAATCTGCCAAAGGTGGGGCAAGATGTTCTCCGGCGTGCGCTTGGTGTGCGACACGACGGTCGCGACGACCTCCCACACGATGACGATGGCGACGATCCACACCAGCGTAACGGCCTGTTTGCTGGTCAGCGCCTTTTTGAGCGACGCCACGATCACACCCCCTCGAAGCTGTTGCGCACCTTGGCCACCAGCGCGGCGAATTCCGGCGTGGTCTTGACCGCCAGCGTGCGGGGCCTGGGGATCGTGATATCCACGATGGCCGACACCCGCCCGGGGTGGGGGCTCAGCACGACGACGCGGTCGCTCAGGAACACGGCCTCGGAGATGTTGTGCGTTACGAACAGTATCGTCTTGTTGGTCTTGGTCCAGATCGTCAGCAGGTCTTCGTTGAGCTTCTCCTTGGTGAATTCATCCAGCGCCGAGAAGGGCTCGTCCATCAGCAGGATCTCGGGCTTGATGGCCAGCGCCCGGGCGATACCCACCCGCTGCTGCATGCCGCCGCTCAACTCGTGGGGATATTTCTTGCCGAAGTTATAAAGCCCCACCAGCTCCAGCATTTCGGACACGGTAGCGGTGCGGTGTTTCTTGGGCATACCCATAATCTCCATGGGCATGCACACATTGCGGCGCACGGTGCGCCACTCGTAAAGCACCGGGTTCTGGAACACGATGCCGTACTTCTGCTGCAGGCGCACCTCCCTGGGGCTCTGGCCGCGCACGGTGACACTGCCCGATGTGGGCTGCTGCAGATCGGCAATCGTGCGCAGCAGCGTGGTCTTGCCGCAGCCCGAAGGCCCCACCAGCGACACAAACTCGCCCTGCTTGATCTCCAGATTCACGTTGCGCAGCGCCACCACGGGGTCGCCGCCGTTCTTATCCGGGAACTCGATGTGCAGGTTCTCCACCTTGATCTCGACGTCCGAATCCTGCGGCACCGCTTCTCTTGTCAGGAGTTCCTTCCTGGTCATGCTCAGAGCGTTCATTCCTCTCCCCCGTTTCCTATCCCAAAAAACCAAAACGGCGCAAAGCATTTTGCCTTGCGCCGTTGCAATCGCCGTCTCATGATGCCGTGCAGCTCCAGCAGCGTTCTACCAGAGGCTGGTGTACAGGGCCAGTATGTTGTCCTTGGTGACCTCCCGCATCGTGCTGGCCGGGCTGCCGCTGGCCAGCGCGTCGCCGGCCATTTTGTCCATGGCCGCGAAGAACGCGTCCCTTGGTATGCCGTAGCGGGCAAGCGTCGGGATGTCCAGCGCCGCGCACAGGTCGTCCAGCGCCCGCAGGAAGGCTTCGGCGGCGTCATTGTCGCCGGTGTTCCTGTCGGCTGCGCCGATGGCCCGGGCCAGGGCGGCAAAGCGGCCCACGCAGCCGGGCAGCGCGAAGTGCAGGCACGCTCGCAGCAGCATGGCGTTGGCGATGCCGTGGGGCACATGGAACAGCGCGCCGATGGGACGGCTCATGCCGTGCACCAGCGTCACCGAGGCGTTGTTGATGCACACGCCGGCCTCATAGGCTGCGAATGCCATGGATTCGCGGGCATCGGCGTCGCCGCCGCGGTAGGCCGCCGGCAGGCTTTTGAAGATGCGCGCCACGGCGTCCAGCGCCAGCGCGTCGGTCAGCGCGTTGGCCCGGCGGCTGGTGTAGCTCTCCACAGCGTGGGTCAGCGCGTCCATGCCCGTGGCGGCGGTAATGGCCGCCGGCGCGCTGGCCGCAAGCTCCGCGTCCACGACGGCCAGCGTCGGCAGCAGCGGCGCACCTTTCAGCAGCATCTTGACACCCAGCGCCGCGTCGGTGATCACGGTGAAGCGCGTGGCCTCGGAGCCCGTGCCCGCAGTCGTCGGGATCAGCGCCAGCGGAGGGAACCGCCCTTGGATCTCCACGCCCAGATAATCGCGGGGCTCTCCGGGCAGCACATGCATCGCGGCGATGGCCTTGGCGCCGTCCAGCGGGCTACCCCCGCCCAGGCCGATCAGGAAATCGCAGCCCGACGCGCGATACACGGCCACGCCCTCGGCGATCATCGCATCGGTGGGCTCGCCGGTGATGTCATGGAACACGGCCCAGCCCACGCCCGCGCCGCTCAGCGCAGCGGTCAGCCGGTCCAGCGCGCCGGACAGGGCCACGTGGGGGCCGGTCACGATGAGCGCCTTACTTCCCAGCGCGGCCAAATCCGCGCCAGCGGTATCCAGAGCACCGGGGCCGAAGATCGTCTTTGGGGGCAGCGCCAGCCGAGCGATCATATTTTGCACTCTCCCCTTCTCACAGCTCGTCGTCCACTTCCGAGAGCGCCTCGTCCAGCTTGGCCAGCTCTTCGGCCAGCTGCTC
This sequence comes from Bacillota bacterium, assembly GCA_023410875.1. Taxonomy (GTDB): domain Bacteria; phylum Bacillota; class Clostridia; order Christensenellales; family UMGS416; genus JAEYRA01. The sequence continues at coordinate 27,586 of JAEYPH010000112.1, forward strand.
TGCGGTGATGATCAGCGGCGGGGCCACGATGACGCAGTTCTCATGGGTGTAGGTCATGAAGCCCCGGCCGGCCAGCTTCTTGTTGACGCGGGGCATGACGCCCTCGGGGTCTCGGCCATAGGGCACCAGCGGCTCGCGGGTCGCCTTGTCGCGGACAAGCTCCACCGCCGAGAACAACCCAATGGAGCGTACATCGCCCACGCATGGGTGTGTGTCGCGGATAGCCTGCAGCGTCTGGGAGAGCACCTCGCCCACTTGGTTCACGTTGTCCAGAATGCCGGCCTGCTCGTAGTAATGCACACACGCGATGCCGGCGGCGCAGGCCAACGGGTGGCCGCTGTAGGTCAGGCCGCAGGACAGGAAGTTGTCGTCGAAGTATTCGGCCACGGCGCGATTCACGACGACGCCGCCCAGCGGCAGATAGCCGCACGTGACGCCCTTGGCGAAGGTGACCATGTCGGGCTTCACGTCGTAGTGCTCAAAGCCGAACATTTTGCCCGTGCGGCACCAGCCGGTCATAACCTCGTCCACGATCATCAGGATGCCGTATTTGTCACACAGGGCGCGTACGCCGGGCAGATAGCCCGCCGGCGGTATGATGACGCCGTTGGATCCGGTGATCGTCTCCAGCACGATGGCGGCCACGGAGTTGGGACCTTCATATTGGATCTGCTCGTCCAGCTTGGCCAGATAGTAGGCCGTGGCAGCCGCCTCCGAGGCGAAGGCGATGGGCTCGCGGTAGATGTAGGGGTCGAAGAACTTCACGAAGCCGGGGATGCCGGGCTCCAGCGGGTAGCGCCGGGGTTCGCCGGTCAGGTTGCCCGCACCAAAGGTGGAGCCGTGGTAGCTGCGGTAACGGCTGAACACCTTGTTGCGGCCGGTGTACATGCGCGCCATCTTGACTGCGTTCTCGTTGGCATCGGCGCCGGCATTGGTGAAGAACACCTTGGCCATGTTGTCCGGCATCAGGCTGATAATTTTTTCGGCCAGCCGCGCCCGGGGCTCGGCGGCGTAGGAGGGAGACACGAAGCAGTATCGGTCCACCTGAGCCTTGATGGCCTCGTTGATGGCCTGGTTGCCGAAGCCCAGGTTCAGGTTGACCAGCTGGGAGCTCATGTCGGTGTAGCGCCGGCCCTGGTCGTCCCACAGATAGATGCCCTGCGCCTTGGCCACGGCGATGGGGTTCAGGTTGCGCTGCTTGCTCCAGGATTGCAGGCTGTACTTCTTTTGTGTGCTGCGCACTTGCTCGCCGGTCATATCCTTCTCCTTGATGCGAAAATAAAAAACGCGCGGCAACGGCTTGATTGGAGCATCGTTGCTGCGCGTTTGGTTTCTTGTGCATAGTATATGATGCCGATGTTCCGATTTCAACCGCCGCAAGACCACATTTCATTGTGCATATGCACAGCGCCCGTCACAGAATGTCGGCGATGTAAAACCCCAAGCACAGCTTGATCTTGTCCTCCAGCTCCAGTGGGTCATAACCGGTAACGGCCTGTATCTTCTTGAGCTGGTTGGTCACGGTGTTGCGGTGGACGTAGTGGCGCTCAGCCACCGCCTGCAGGCTGGCGTTGCTGCAGAGATAATCCCGCAGCAACGCCGTGAGCCGGGTACCGTTCTCGCGGTCATGCTTTTCCAGCTTGCCGATGGTGTCCTGGTAGTAGCCCCGCAGCGCCGCCTTGTCTCCCACGGCATACAGCACCTTGTAGATGCCCAGGCGGTCGTAATAAACGATGGAATCCTGGCGGCACACGGCCATAGACAGCGCCGACAGCGCCCGCTCGAAGTTGGCGTTCTGATTGTAGATGCCCGGCTGGTTGGAGCTGACGCCGATGTGCAGGCTCATGCCCATCAGGCGGCGCTGGGCCAGCTGCGTGAAGCGCTCCAGAAAGGCTTCCACTTCAGCATCGGCATAATCGGCCAGCACCAGCACGCGGCTTTCGTTGTAAGAGAAGCTCAGGAACAGCTCGTTCTTCTCCCTGGCCGCGATCTCGGCGATGTTCTTTAAGGTCACACGCAGCTCTTCGGCGTCGGCGCCCTCGCCCACGGCCTGCACCGCCAGAAAGCAGAAGGAGCTCTTGCGCTGGAAGCCGTAGCGCTCCATCTGCAGCACCTGGGTCTCCAGGTCGCCCACCTGGAAGAGGATGTTCTTCATCGTCGTGACGATGGTGTTCTCCATGTGCTCATCGTGCATGATGCGGTGGCAGAAGTCCCGCGTCATGTCCACCATGCGCGTCTCCCACGGGATCGTGAACAGCGGCAGGCCCACATGGTTGCAGTAGTCTATGACCTCCTGATCCACAGCCTGGGTGTGGGGGCCCAGGTTCACGACGAAGGCACTGGCCCCGGCGGCGTGCAGCTTGCGGGCGAAATCCAGCAGCCAGCCCGCCCTTCGGTTCAGGATGCCGGCGGTGAACACCAGCTCAAAGCCGTGCAGGAAGGACGTCACGTCCTCGTCTTCGATGATGTGCACCCACTGCACCAGACCGCCCAGGCCGCCCTTGCCGGCCAGCAGGCTCATCTTATAGAGAAACGCGCCGTTCTTATAGAGCTTGTTCACCGTGACCGCCATAGAACTCCCCCGAAAACGAAAAGGGGCGCCGCAACCATCGTCGCAACGCCCTTGTTTGAAAAACATTTTAACATAACTGCATGTGCCGCCGCAAGCGGCAAGGATTGTCAGTCATGTTATCAGACAGCCGGCGATCTCATCGCGCAGCAGGACTGTTTCCGACAGGTTGTCGGTGCGGTTGCAGTCCTCCCACTCGCTCCACGTGTACTCTATGCAGATGCAGCCGGTATAACCCTTCTCCCGCATGCAGCGCACAACGCGGCGGTAATCGATGGTGCTGTCCTTGACTGCCGTCTGCAGCTGCCCCGGCGCCGCGCCGCGGGCGTGGAAGTGGGATGCATGGGCAATCAGCGGTTCCACGTTCGCGTCGGTATAACCTTGCTTTATGAAGTGGGTGTAGTCCAGCGTCAGCGTAAGGCCTTCCACCGCCCGCACCAACGCCAGCGCATCCCCGGGCGTGGGCGCGATGGAGCCCAGATGGGCCTCCACCGAGAACACCAGCCCGAACTCCCGGGCCTGCCGCACCCGCCACGAGAGCTCCTCCACGCAGCGGGCCAAGCTGCTTGCGGCCGGTTCGCTGCCAAAGAGCGCGCCTGGCAGCGCCGTGATGTGGCCGCCGCCGCATTGCGCCGTGAATTCGCAGGCCTGCACAAACAGCTCGCGGGAACGACTGCGCACGGCAGCGTCGGGGTGGTTGGGCGCTGCGGACACGAATTCCAGCGCCGTCTGCAAGAAAAGGTCCGCAAGCTTCAACCCCCGGTTGCATAGTTTGCGGCGCAGCGCATGGGCGTTTTGTTCCAGGTCCAGGAACACCCGCGATGGCCACAGGTGGGAACGGTCCTCGAAAAGCCCGATGTCCACAGCCGTGAAGCCCAGCATCGCCACCAGGTCCAGCGCGTGGTCATGGCTCAAAAGCGGAAACGTGTAGTCGGAACACGAGAGTGTCGGCTGCATTGGCTATCTCCTTGTTTTGCTGAGAGATCTTCAGGCGTGATATATATTAAAGCAGGAATGATGTCCGCTGTAAAGCGTCCCTCCGTCCGGCGTTCATGCAGGAAAACGGAGTCCGGCGTTGCACAATGCTACCCAATCGGCAAACCTAAAAGCCGGTGTCAGCCATCCGAACCCATCGAAGCTGGCCGGCGCACCGGCGGTTTACCGGAGCATCCACGCCAAAGCCTTAGCAAATCAGGGTTTCTGCAGGGCAGTGGCCTGTCAATCCGGTTTATTGCGCTATCACTTTATCATATTGCATAAGTTTTGCAATTGTGTCTTTTTATTCTTGCATTTCATATTTTGGCATGCTAAGATATGCCATGTCCAATACATACTCGTTATGCTTTTTAACAATGGGGTTATGGAGCAGATTCGCCAGTACCCGCTGGCGTAAGCATATCTGCAAAACAAGGAGGAGACCATGAAAAAGAGACTGCTCGCACTGCTCATGGTGGCCGTATTCGTGCTGCCGGCGCTGGTGGGCTGCCAGCCCCAAGCCGGTTCGTCCGCGGCACCCAGCGCGTCCGCTGCGACGGCCAACGCCAAACCCTTCATCTTCGCCCAGGGCGCCGACCCCCGCGGTCTGGACCCGGCATTCGTGGACGACGGCGAATCCGCCAAGGTCATGTGCAACGTGTATGAAGGCCTGCTGCAGTACAAGGGCGACACCACCGAGCTTGCGCCTTGCCTGGCCGAAAGCTGGAAGGTCAGCGACGACGGCCTGGAGTATACCTTCACGCTGAAGAAGGGCGTCAAATTCCATGACGGCACAGACTTCAACGCCGAAGCCGTCAAGTATTCCATCGACCGCCAGCTGCCGCCCAAGCGCACCGACGACATGCCCTATGCGTCGTTCACCTTCGGCCCGGTCAAGCAGGTGGATGTCGTGGACGCCAACACCGTCAAGATCACGCTTACCGCCCCCTACACGCCCTTCCTGGCCAACCTGGCCATGACGCTGGCCGCCCCCATCGTGAGCCCCACCGCCGGCGAAAAGGGCACCCTGATGGAAAACCCCGTGGGCACCGGCCCCTTCAAGTTCGTGAAGTGGGACAAGGGCCAGAGCCTCACGCTGGATCGCAATGAAGAATATTGGGGCACCAAGGCCCTGCTGCCCAAGGTCATCTTCCAGTTCATCAAGGAGAACAACGTGCGCGCCAGCAAGCTGGCCACCGGCGAGATCGACGCCATGGACGGTCTGGACCCCAACGATGTCAAGATGCTGGAAGGCGCCAAGATGTCCATCTTCCAGGCCAAGGGCATGAACATCAACTACATGCTGTTCAACTGCTCCCGCGCGCCCTTTGACGACCCCAAGCTGCGCGAGGCCATCTGCCACGCCATCAACGTGCCGGAGCTCGTGACCGCTCTGTATCAGGGCTATGCCGAAGTGGCCAACAGCCCGCTGCCCGTTTTCATGCCCGGTTATGACAAGGATGTTCAGCAGTTCGCCTATGACCCCGCAAAGGCCACCCAGATGCTCAAGGACCTGGGCAAAGAAGGCATGAGCATCAAGATGATCGCCTATTCCAACCCCCGCCCCTACAACCCCGTCAACGGCCAGAAGCTGGCTGAGGCCGTGCAGGGCTATCTGCTCAAGGTCGGCCTGAAGGTTGAAATTCTGCCCTTCGACTGGACCGAATACAAGAAGCGCATTGGCAACGGCGAAGGCGACATCGCCTTCTACGGCTGGACCGGCGACAACGGCGACACCGACAACTTCCTCTCCCTGCTGGAGACCAAGGAAATCGAGAGCACGCTGAACGCCGCCAAGTACAGCAACCCCAAGGTGGACGAGCTGCTGGCCAAGGGCCGCACGCTGCCCAACGGTGACGAGCGCAACGCCGCCTATAAGGAAATCCAGCAGCTCATGGCCAAGGACGCGCCGTGGCTGCCCGTCTCCCACTCCATCGTGCTGGCCGGCTACAACCCCTCCGTCAAGGGCTTCTCCATGCACCCCACCGGCTCCATCTTCTTCGCCGGCGTGAGCAAGTAAAGCCAAACCTATCGTTAAGCAACCCGAGGATACTGCTCTTGGGAGCAGTATCCTCGGGCTATTAAAGACTTGAAAGAAGTAGAAAATCAATAACCGACCGCCGATTCATTCGGCGGAAGGAAATGTCATCAGGTACAAAAACGGCAACACTCCCGCCCGCGGGCGTACTTGGTTCCAGAAAATTGAATATGAGGATTAAAACCAAGATATCGCCCGGCGACGGTTATCGTCGGGCGATATACAAGGGTTCTGACAAGATATTTAACTCGCCAAGGCGCAACAGCGCCGAAGGCGAACAGGAGGTCCTAAGTGGCCAAATACATTGCAAAAAGACTGCTGATGCTGATCCCGGTGCTCGTGGGCGTGAGCATCGTCGTATTCGTCGTGATGCACGCCTTCACGGCGGACCCGGCGGCCACGATACTGGGCCAACACGCCACCGCCGAAGCGATCGCCAACCTGCAGGAGTCACTGGGGTTCAACGACCCCATCCCCGTGCAGTACTGGCATTTCTTCACCCGCGCCGTGCAGGGCGACCTGGGCCAGTCGCTGTATACCAAGACCTCGGTCGTCAAGGAGCTGCTGGCTCGCTTCCCGGCCACCATAGAGCTGGCCATCGCCGCCATCCTCTTCGCCGTGGCGCTGGGGCTCACCGTGGGCATCGTCAGCGCCATCAAGAAGAACACCGTGTTCGACTATGCCAGCATGGTAACGGCGCTGGTGGGCGTGAGCATGCCGATCTTCTGGCTGGGCCTGGTGCTCATCGTGATCTTCTCGCTGACGCTGCACTGGCTGCCGGTGGCCGGGCGCATCGACCTGGGCATAGAGCCGGCCACGGTCACAGGCTTTTACATCCTTGACAGCCTGCTGACCGGCAACAAGGACGCCCTGATCAGCGCCCTGCGCCACATCGTGCTGCCGGCGGTGGCGCTGGGCAGCTATTCCACGGCCATCATCGCCCGCATGACCCGCGCCTCCATGCTGGAGGTCGTGGGCCAGGATTACATCCGCACTGCCCGCGCCAAGGGTCTGCTGGAAAAATCGGTGATCCTGAGCCACTCCATGCGCAACGCGCTGATCCCTGTAGTCACGGTGATCGGCCTGCAGTTTGGCGCGCTGCTGGGCGGCGCGGTGCTCACGGAGACCATCTTCGGCTGGCCGGGCATCGGCTCCTACACCGTGCAGGCCATCCTCAACAGCGATTACCCGGTGGTGCAGGGCGCGGTGCTGTTCATCGCGGCCATCTTCGTGCTGATGAACCTGCTGGTGGACATCGTCTACGCCTTCATCGACCCGCGCATCAAATTCTCCTGAAAGGACCCGCGCCATGGAAACCAATCCCGATCTGATCCCCGTGAGCGAGGCGCAGGAGAAGGCCGAGAGCCGTCTGGCCACCATGTGGGACGCGCTGCGCGACAACAAGGCCGCCATGCTGGGCCTGATCATCATCGCGCTGCTCATCGTCATCGCGTTCTTCGGGCGCTTCTTCACGCCCTATGATCCCAACCTGGGCGAGTTGACCGAGAGCCTGAAGCCCCCGTCGGCGCAGCACATCATGGGCACCGACGAGCAGGGCCGCGACATCTTCAGCCGCATACTGGACGGCACCAGGGTGTCGCTACGGGTGGGCATACTGGCCGTGGCCATCGCGCTGACGGCGGGCACGGTGCTGGGCGCGCTGGCCGCCTATTACGGCGGCGCCGTGGATACAGTCATCATGCGCGTCATGGACATCATGCTGGCCATCCCCTCGCTACTGCTGGCCATCGCCTTTATGACGGCGCTTGGCCGCGGCATCGACAAGGCCATCATTGCCATCAGCTTTGTCACGATACCGGAATATGCCCGCATCGTGCGCGGATGCATACTGAGCGTGAAGAACAACGACTATGTGAGCGCCGCCCGGGCCATCGGCAACGGCGACGGCGCCATCATCTTCCGCCACATCTTGCCCAATGTGCTCTCGCCCATCATCGTGCGCGCCACGCTGGGCATCTCCACGGCCATCATCGAGACGGCGGCGCTGGGCTTCCTGGGCCTGGGCGTGCAGCCGCCCTACGCCGAGTGGGGTTCCATGCTGGGCAGCGGCCGCAGCTATTTCTTCAACGCGCCCTACATCGTGCTGTTCCCCGGCATCGCCATCACGATCACGGTGCTGGCGTTTAACCTGCTGGGCGACGGCCTGCGCGACGCGCTGGACCCCAAAAACACCAAGAAGGCGGGCTAGGCCATGCTTCTGGAAGTCAAGAACCTGCAAACCCAGTTCAAGCTCAAGCGCGGCACCGTGAACGCCGTGGACGGCGCCAGCTTTTCCATCGACCGCGGCGAAGTGCTGGCCATCGTGGGAGAGAGCGGCTCGGGCAAGAGCGTGGCGTCGCTCTCGGTCATGGGGCTTATACCCAACCCGCCGGGCATTGTGGCCGGCGGAGAGATCCTGTTCCATGGCGAAGACCTGCTCAAGAAAACCCGCCGGCAGATGGCCGACATCCGCGGCAACCGCATCTCCATGATCTTTCAGGAGCCCATGACCAGCCTGAACCCGGTGTTCACGCTCAAGCGCCAAATCACCGAGACGCTGATCCGCCACGAGGGCATTGGCAAGAAGGAAGCTCTGGAGAAGGCCATCCACATGCTGGACCTCGTGGGCATCCCCTCGCCGGCCAAGCGCATCCGCAGCTACCCGCACCTGATGAGCGGCGGCATGCGCCAGCGCGTGATGATTGCCATGGCGCTGGCGTGCTCGCCGGAGCTGCTGATCGCCGACGAGCCCACCACGGCGCTGGACGTGACGATACAGGCGCAGATACTGGACCTGATGCTCAAGCTGCGCGACAAGACCCACACCGGCATCCTGCTCATCACCCACGACCTGGGCGTCGTGGCTGAGACCGCCGACCGCGTCAACGTGATGTACTGCGGCAAGATCGTGGAACGCGCATCGGTTAAGGATCTGTTCGCGCAGCCGTTGCACCCCTACACCGAGGGGCTGTTGCGCTCCATCCCCCAGATGGAGGGCCGCCGGGACAAGCTGTTCATGATCCCCGGCATGGTGCCCAACCCGCTGCACATGCCCAGCGGCTGCGCCTTCTCCACCCGCTGCCACCGCTGCATGGACATCTGCAAGATCAAAACGCCGGAGCTCGTCGATGTGGACGGGCGGCAGGTCAGCTGCCTGCTGTATGCCGGCGAAGGGCAGGCTTGAAATGGATTTTTTGTGTGAAGTAAAAGACCTTAAGAAATACTTCCCCGCAGATACCGACATCTTCGGCCGGCCCACGCAGTTCGTGCGGGCGGTGGACGGCGTCTCGCTGGGCATCCTGCGCGGTGAGACGCTGGGCCTGGTCGGCGAATCCGGCTGCGGCAAGACGACCATCGGCCGGATGCTCGTGAACCTGGAACAGCCCACCGGCGGCCAGGTGTTCTTCGAGGGCATCAACCTGAGCACGCTGAACCGCAAAGCGCAGCGCTCCTACTGCAAGAAGATACAGATCGTCTTTCAAGACCCCTACGCATCGCTGAACCCCCGCATGACCATCGGCGACACCATCGCCGAACCCATGCGCGTGAACAAGCTGGCCAACGGGGCGGAGCTGGAGCGCCGCGTGCTGCACCTGCTGGATTGCGTGGGCCTGGCCAGCTACCACCGCAACCGCTTCCCCCATGAGTTTTCCGGCGGCCAGCGCCAGCGCGTGGGCATCGCCCGCGCTCTGGCGGTGGACCCGCAGCTCATCGTGTGCGACGAGCCCGTGTCGGCGCTGGACGTCAGCATTCAGGCCCAGGTGCTCAACCTGCTCAAAGACCTGCAGAATGAGTTCCATCTGACGTATCTGTTCATTGCCCACGGCCTAAACGTCATCCGCCACATCTCCGACCGCGTGGGCGTCATGTATCTGGGCAAGCTCATGGAGCTCTCCGACGGCGAAGGGCTGTACAGCCAGCCCCGCCACCCCTACACCCAAGCGCTGCTGTCGGCCATCCCGATCCCCGACCCCACCCGGCGCAAGGAGAAAGTGCTGCTCACCGGCGACGTGCCCTCCCCGATCAACCCGCCGTTGGGTTGCCGCTTCCACACCCGGTGCAACCGCTGCATGGACGTGTGCAGGAGCGTGGAGCCGCAGGCCGTAGAGGTAGAGCCTGGGCATAAAGTCTGGTGTCATCTTTATAAATAGCGAACGAGGCCGCAGGATTTTCTGCGGCCTCGTTCGTTAGATCGGTCTATAGCCTTTTCAGGATTCCCTCGCAGATTCGCCGGGCAGCGTCTTCCAGATATGCCTGCACGTCCACACCCTCAAAATCCGCCGGCGCGCCTAGATAGCCCTGGGGCGAAAGCTCCTGGATGTGCCCGCCGAACAGCCATTCCATGCCCTTATCCTGCGCTAGTGACACCGGCGGCAGGCTCTTTGCAAGTTCCGCATCTACAAGCTCAGGATAGAAGCCGTGCACTACGGCGGTCTCGATGTCGCCGCCGTGCACATCGGGCACGGCGGACGCACCGATAGACGCGCTGGAAGGCTGCACGACATACAGGAAGGGCTCCTCGCCGCTCAGGCCGAAGGGCGCCAGACGCTCCTGGGCAAAGCCGTAGCACGCGCGAATGGGCAGCTGCTCACCGGCTTCGCGGAAGGCCTCCATCATCGCCACGCCGTGCTCGATGTCGCCGTGGGCGTTTACGCCATACACACTGCGGAAGCCGAACTCGCTCAAGGACGCAAACAGGTCCAAGAGCACGGCCTTCACCGTCTCCTTGCGGGCCGTAAAGCACCCGATGAAGCCGGCGTTGGCCTGGCAGATGCCCCAATAGAACGGCGGTGCGATGACCGACGCGTGCCCCTGCTGCGCCAGCGCCTTCTGCACGGCCAGGCACTGCAGGTGGGCGATGTAGATGTCCGTACCCAGGCACAGGTGGGGCCCGTGCTCCTCTATGACGCCCAGCGGCAGCAGCACCAGGGCTTCCTCTTCCACAGCTTTCTGTAGCTGTGTCCAGTTCATATTGGCCATCGTGTTGTCGAAAATCGTCATAAAGAACCTCTCTCGTTGCCCTCAGGCAACCGCCTTATTATACATCAAACAATGGCCAATCGTTTGGAATCGTTGGTTTAACATATTTGTTCCCGCAGGAATTCGCCATATGCAGAACAACAGCGGCAACCTGACATGAGGTTGCCGCTGCCGTTCAAAAACCTCGGTTTTCGCTCAGACCAAAACCAGCCTTCTCTTGTGCACTGCCATACGGCCAAACAGGTCATCCATTTCCGGCGGCATGTAGGAAGCGCTATAGGTATACTTTACTTCCACATCGTGCATCCCCTGCGCAAGGCCGCCGGCCTTGTTCACAGTCAGGATGGCCGGCTCCAAAAGCTGCCAGTTGATGTCCCCATGCTGCGCCAGATCCTCCTGAGCATATGTCTTGCCGCCAATGGTCCAACGGACCTGATCCCCCTCAAAGGTTTCTCCGTCGACGATCACAGTGGCCGGCCTCAGCTGCGACAGCCACACGCCCCGGTAATACAAAGACCGTATGGCGAGTTGAAAACCGACGACAGCGGTGCCCTCTGCCACATTGCGGAACCCTCTGCTTTGAATGCATTCCTTTTCCAGCATTGTCTCCCCTCCTTTATTCGCCCAGCAAACGCTTGAGTAAAACGTGGTGTTTGCGCAATTGATCCGAGGCATAACCCGGTACATCCTTGTTGGGGCCCTCGTATTCGCTGAGCAGATAGCCGTCCCAATGGTGCTGAATCAGCGTATCCACAATTTTGTCATAGGGCGTAGTCGTTTCTACGAACTCCTCCGTCATGTTGTAGAACTTCGCGTGGCAGGCATACACATAGGGCAGCAGCGGTATGATGTCTTCCACAGGGCTGAATTCCATGGGGCGATCGCCGCCGAACATACGCCAGGGGTTGGTCTGGAACACGCCGAAATCGATGTTCAGGCCGAAGTGCTTGGTTTTTGTGCGTTCGATGAACTCCACATAGTCATCCACCATCCGTGACTTGAGCACCGTTGGGTTGTGAATTTCGGGGCACATGCGCACGTTGAAACGCTCCGCATCCGGCAGGGCCATCTCAATGAACTCTCGCCAGTTTTTGACCGGCGTCAAGGTGCCGTCGATGACGCCCAGCTTGGTGCGCAGCACCGTGAAACCCAGCCGGTTGGCCAGCTTGATGTCGCGCAGCAGCATGTCATAGGATTCCTTTGTGCTGAGCTCGCGGCCGGGGTACAGACGGGAATCCACCCAATGCCCGTATTCCACCGGCTTGATGTGGTATTTGCTCAACAACCGGAACCAGTTCTCCACCCACCCGTCGCTGGGAGCAGGATACCCTTCGATGTGACCATTGGCCAGTATTTCCAGCCCCTCCACGCCCATGTCGCGCATGTCTGCGAACATGTCCTCCAGCGTCATCGTGACGCCATATTCGCCGGAGTAACTGTAAATGGAGATACCGCGTTTGGGTCTGCCGCTTGGATTGTCCATGGACTACCTCCTCTTTTCGAATGCATGTGGGTTTCGTTGGGGATTAGTGGAATGTAAACGTTATCATTGATACGATCATACAGCAAAGCTTTTGCTTGTGCAATCAATGAATTGCATTTCAAAAACCCAGCCAAGCGCTGCCAGTGGTCTCATAAAAAGAACCCACGGCGGGTTTGTTTTTGCTATACTGTACGCAGTACGCATTACCGCAAGGAGTATCCCTATGTCCCATCACCCCAACTACCGCCTGACCGCCCGGGCCTGCTATCTGGGCAACTTCACCCAGGCCATCGTCGTGAACCTCACGCCCATCCTGTTCATCCCGCTGCGGGAGCAGTTCGGCTTCTCCTACGGCCAATTCGGGCTGCTGGTGCTGGTCAACTTCCTCACCCAGGTGGTCTTTGATATCCTGTTCAGCAAGGCTGTGGACCGCCACGGCTTTCGGCCCTTCGTGGTGACCGCCCACGCCGTGTGCGTGGCGGGCTTCGGCCTGTTCGCCGCGGTGCCGCTGCTGTTCCCCGGCCATGAATATGCGGGCTTTCTGGCGGCCACCATCGTGTTCTCCGCCGCCGGCGGGCTGCTGGAGCTGCTCTTAAGCCCCATCGTGGACGCGCTGCCCGGCGAGGAGAAGGCCAAGGCTATGGCCATGCTGCACTCCTTTTACGCCTGGGGCCAGGTGGCCGTGGTCGTGGGCACCACGCTGTTCCTCTATGCCTTCGGCGCGGGTAGCTGGCAGGCCATCACGCTGCTGTGGATGGCTGTTCCGCTGCTCAACACGGTGCTGTTCTCCATCGCGCCGCTGCGGCGCAAGGCCTACGAGGCGCAGCTCATGCGCGTGCGGGACCTGGTGCGCCACCCGGTGTTCATCGTGGCGTTTCTGGCCATCCTGTTCGGCGGCGCATCGGAGGTCACCATGGGCCAATGGGCGTCCAGCTTCCTGCAAAAAGGTCTGGGCCTGCCCAAGATCATCGGGGATACCTTTGGGCTTACGTTCTTCGCAGCCATGCTGGGTGTGGGGCGCCTGCTCTACGGCCTGTACGGCCACCGGCTGAACCTCAACCGCGTGATGGTAGCCGGCTCCGCGGTGGCCATCGCTTGCTACGTGGCGGTGGCGCTGTCACCATGGAAGGGGCTTTCTCTGGTGGCCTGCGGCGTGACCGGCCTGTGCGTAAGCCTGCTGTGGCCGGGCACGCTGACCGAGGCCTCTGCCCGGCTGCCCATGGCCGGCGCATCGATGTTCGCGCTGCTGGCCGCCGGCGGCGACATCGGCTGCTCCCTGGGCCCGTGGCTGACCGGCGTGATAACCGACGCGGCGCAGGCCGGGCTGCCGGCCAACTTCCTGGGTACGCTGGCCGCCACGCCGGAGCAGATGGCGCTGCGGGTGGGCATCCTGAGCGCGGCAGCGCTGCCGGTGGCGTCATTGGTATTGCAGCGTCTGCTGCGCGAGAAAAACAAAAAGGGTTAAGCATAGGCTGGAGGCAGCATGATCGGCGCGATATACGGGGATATCATCGGTTCGGTCTACGAACATAACGCCACCAAATCCGAGGATTTCGCGCTGCTCAGCGACGGCAGTACCTTCACCGATGACACCGTGCTGACTGTCGCGGTGGCCGAAGCGCTGCTGTACCGGGCCGACCACCCGCAGGACAGAACGGCCCCTGACGCGCTGTATGCCGCGCGGTTCAGGCAGTATTACGCCAGATACCCCGATGCCGGATACGGCGGCATGTTTATACAGTGGGCTCAGAGTAGGGACGCCGTGCGCAACAACAGCTACGGCAACGGTGCGGCGATGCGCGTGTCACCCATTGGATATGCCTTTGACGGGATAGAGGAAGTGCTGCGAGAGGCCAAGGCCAGCTGCACCTTCACGCACAACCATCCGGACGCCATCGCCGGCGCTCAGGCGACCGCCGCGTGCGTTTACCTTGCGCGTCAGCGTGCGTCCAAACAGGAAATCAAGACGTTCGTCCAACGCCGTTTCAGGTATGACCTGTCCTTCTCATTGGAGAGCATCCGCAGCACATACGGGTTCGAGATACAAACCAGCAAATGCGTGCCGCCATGCATCGTGGCCTTTCTGGAATCCCACGACTATGAAAGCGCGATACGAAAGGTGATCTCCCTGGGAGGCGACAGCGATACGATGGCCTGTATCACCGGCGGTATCGCCCACGCCTTCTATCAGGAAATGCCATCCGATCTGCACCAGGCCTGCTGGAACAGGCTGGATAGCGGCCTGCGCAAAACCATTCAGGCTTTTAGTTCGAAGTATTCCATCTAGCGGTTACATGCTCATACCCGCATAATGAACTGTGAGTTGTAAAATGAATTGTCGCAGAGGGTAAAAAAGAGACCCACCTAACCGACCAGACAGCTACAATGAAGTTGCAACACAAAAAAGCAACTGAGGTGGCAAGATGGGTCGAGCACAGGATAC
>JAEYPH010000018.1 GCA_023410875.1 Bacillota bacterium
TTTTTCTTCCCGGCAAATTCTATGTCGCTGAAGCTTGGCTGCCTATCCATCCCTTTATCCCTCGCTCATTCGATATCTCTATTATATCAAATCCTGGGTCCGGGTGGATTAAATCAGTGGTTCCCTAGTTCTCTCTTGACTCTTCCAAACGATGTGTTATAGTTCCCTTTTTCTCTAATTTTTTTCGCAGCAATAAATCTGCTACTTGTCTCGTCATTACTTACATCATGATTTCCAGGAACAATAAGGACATTATGTTTGTCTATACCTAACCTAATAGATAACTCATTGATAAAAACGCTTGCTTTTTGGTATGACAATGGTATATTGGGATTCCCTTTCGGAAATACAACATCACCCGTGACAAACAGAAAAGCCGGTTTTTGCTTTTGACTAAAATATTCATGCAGATAATCGGCTGCTTCCTCTCTAAATAAGCGAGTGGAGACGCCTTCCTCACATCCGTAATGCAAATCAGAAATATGCAACCAACTTATCGAACTCATCAAGTAGTGTCTCCTTTTGCGAGAGTGTCACGCTCAGGCATCCAAAGAAAATCACAACACTATAAATCCGCAAGGCAGGAAGTTAACACATAGCGCTAAAGAAGTGCGAATGCATACTTGAATACTAACATTATCTCGAATTTAGTTCAACCATTTTCTACATAATAATTGCACATTGTCATTGTTGTGTTTCTTTCGAACAACTCAAATACTCAAACGATCAATTTGGATCACGATGAGAGGACGGATAACTCGCTATCCACGAAGGTAGTTCTTATAGGTTGCTTATTTCCTTTTCTTTCAAGTGTATTATACTACGTACCACTGAGCCTGCGCCTGGAACATCTGCGCGTACTTGCCGCCGGAATGCATCAGTTCCTCATGGGTGCCCACGGCTTCCACCAGGCCGCGGTCCATCACGACGATGCGGTCAGCGATCTTGGCGGAGCCCAGGCGGTGGGTCACGATGACCGCCGTTTTGCCTCGGGACAGCTCGGAGAACTGACGGTAGATGCGGGCCTCCTCCAGCGGATCGATGGCGGCGGTGGGCTCATCCAGCACGATCATGCCGTGGGCGCGGAAGAACCCCCGGGCGATGGCCACCCGCTGCCACTGCCCGCCGGACAGGTCCACGCCGTCGAACTCCTTGGCCAGCATCGTGCCGTATCCTTCGGGGAACGCTTCGCCGGCAACATCCAGGTTGGCCTTGTCCACGGCCTGGGTTAGCAGATCCTGCATGTCCCGGGCTTCCTCGGCGCTGATGGACACGTTCTCTCCCAATGTCATCTTGTAGCGCTGGTATTTCTGGAACACGGCGGAGATGCCGTCATACAGCGCCTCCGGTGCGATGTCGGCGGTGCTCACACCGCCGATGCGAACAGCGCCTTCGGTGGGCAGGTAGAGCCCTGTCATCAGCTTGACCAGTGTCGTCTTGCCGGCGCCGTTTTCACCCACGATGGCGATGGTCTCGCCGGGGCGCACCTCCAGTGTCACGCCGCTCAAGGAATCCGCCTCGGCGCCGGGATAGCGGAAGCTGGCGTTGTGTAACAGGATGCCCTGGCCGGCCTGCGGCGCGGCCTGGCCCCCGGCGCGCTCCGGCAGCGCCATGAAGCGCACGAAGTTGCGCACGGTGCCCAGGTTCTTGGTCATGCTGCCGATGTGGCGGCAGATGATCTCTTCCATGATGCCAAACATGGCACCGATGGACGAGAACACCGCCGCGAAGGCGCCAACGGTGATCTCACCGGCCATGAGCGCCGAGAACAGCAGCCACAGCACGCCCAGAAAACCGGCCAGCGTCAGCAGCTTCATGGCCAGCTCCCACAGGCCGGTGCGCCGCTCGGCGTGCCAGGTCTTGCGACCCAACAGGTCCAGCGCGTCGCAGTACAGCCGCCGGAAAAAGGAGAACGCCCCAAGGATGCGCGTCTCCTTGAAATACTCCCGGTCACAGATGCACTTCTCGAAGTATTCATACTCCCGGCGTATGGGCGCGGCCTGGTCGGCCAGCTTGGTGAATACAGCGCCGCGGATCAACTGTGTGCAAGCCACCGGCACGAAAACCAGCACCAGAGACACCGCCAGCAGTGGCTTGAGCGTGTAGAGATAAACAGCCATAAACAGAAAATACGGCAAGTAGAATGTGAAGATCGTAATCGTCGTGAACAGCAGCATCAGGGCGTTGCCTGCACCCTCCCGCGCCTTGGAGATGTCATCCAGCAGCGAGGGGTTCTCAAAGGCCACGGCGTCCAGCCGGGAGGACTTCTCGTGGATGCGGGCGCTCAGGTATCCGTTCATCTTCCGGAAGAACACATCGGACATGAAGTTGTGCACGCCGTTGAGCACCTGGCACAGCAGCGCGACACCGCCCATGGCGGCCATCGTCCACAGCGCCCGCGACACCGGCGCGCTCTGCGACACGACGGCGTTCACGGCGTCGAAGAAGTACTGCCCTACCATCGTGTTGACGCCGTGGGAAGCGCCATGGATGATGCCGATCAGATTGCCGCAGATGAACAGCGCCGGCGCGCCCTTGAGCGCCATGGGCAGCAGGGCGGCCAGCAGCCGCGGCAGCGAAAGTTGGCTCTTCTCGCTCTTCTTCATAGATACCAGCTCCTTTGGCTCTCATACATCCGCGCGTACAGGCCGCCCAACTCCATGAGCTCGGCGTGGGTGCCGCTCTCGCTGACCTGGCCGCCCTCTATCACGAAAATCTGCTGGGCCAGCTTCGTTGAGCCCAGGCGATGGCTGATAAAAAGCGTCGTGCAGCCGCGGCTCATGCGCTCGAACTCCTCATACAGACGGCTCTCGCTGATGGGGTCCAGCGCTGCTGTGGGCTCGTCGAGGATGCGCAGCCGGTTGGGGCTGGTGAGCGCCCGGGCCATGGCGATGCGCTGCCATTCGCCGCCGGAGAGGTCCTGCCCGCTCTCGCGAATCTTGCCCAGCCAGGTGTCCGCGCCCTGGGGCAAGCGGTCCACCGCCTCGCGCAAGCCCACCTGGTCCAGCGCCCGCCGCACCGCGGCGTCGTCACCCAGGTTGTGCACGTCGCCTATGGCCACGTTGTCGCGCAGTGGTATCGAATAGCGGGCGAAATCCTGATAGACGACGGAGAAAAACGCCTTGAGCTCCTTTTGGCTGTAGTCACGGATGGAGCGACCGTTGAGCAGGATGTCGCCCTCAAAGCCGTCATACAGACCAGTCAGCAGCTTGGTGATCGTGGTCTTGCCCGCGCCGTTGATGCCCACAAAGGCATAATGGCGGCCGGGTTCTATCCGTAGGGACAGACCATTGAGAATGGTCTCCTCGGCGCCGGGATAGCGAAAGCGTACATCCCTGAGCTCCAGCGACTGGAATTCCGGCGCGGGCGTCGTCGGCGCGTCGGTGGCGCCGGGCGATTCCTCCAGCGCGGCGAAAGCCGTCAGGTCCTTGAGGTATTCCCTGTGCCGCGCCAACTGGTCGAAAAGCCAGGTCATATGCCAGGACATCATCTGCACCATGGAGAACACCGCGGTGACCAGGGAGATGAACAGACCGATGCTCAACGCGCCGCTCAAGGTGGGCTGCAGCAGCACCAACGTGATGATGATGGAGATCAGGCCGAAGAGTATGGAGCCGGTCTTCATCTTGACGAACCATTTGGCCCGGGTGGCCACTTCGATCTTACGGGCGGTCTCAAACTGGGAGAGGAACATGCGGTTGAGCCGACGGCCGAAGCCGAAAAGCGAGCGCTCCTCCACGGCATCGCGGCCGGCCAGCACCTCCGAGAGGTATTCGTAGCGCCTCTTGAACTTGGAGACCTCGCGGTCGGCGTCATAATTGGCCTTGCCGCTCCTGACCGCCAACAGGAACAACGGCACCGAAACAGCGAGAATCAGCAGCGCCGCCCACCACACATGGGCCAGCAGCAGCGCCAGCACGCCGCCGATCTGCAGAAACAGCGCCACGATGGAGAACAGGTCGCAGAACGCGGTCTTGATCTTGGTTTCCGGCTCCTTGGCCACGCGGCTGATCAAGTCCCAGGTGTCATGATCCTCGATGTGGCGGAACTGCAGCGCCGCGCGTTTCTCCACGATGGCGGTGCGAACATCGCTCCTCAGCGCCAGCTCCAGGCGCACCTGGGCGAACTTGGCCAGCTCTCCGGTGACCCACTGATAGGCGATCAGGCCGACCACGGCCAGCAGCATCGGGTAGATGTCGGCAATGGCGCCGCGGCCGCCGGCGATGGCGATAGCCGTGTTGATGAAGTTGGCGGTTACGATGATCTGCACCGTGGGCGCCAGCCCGCCCAGCAGAATCTGCAGCGCCACCAGCGTTGCCATCACCGGCGCGCACCGCATCGGCATGGCGACCACGTCCCACAGCGTGTATTTGCTCTTGCCAAGTTTCATAGGCCCCTCCGCCAATGATATTTTATTCACAACAGTTGACCTTCAATATTTTACGATCTTTATTTATTTATTTCAATATCAATTTCAATTTTATGAACATTCCTTATTAAATATTGCATCAGAACGTTGCATCTTGCTCGTGCTCTATTTAATAGAGCTCTTTGTCATAGAGTAATTCTAGTGATTCATTTCTGCATTGTCAAGAGATGATACAAAAAAGCCGCCGGTTTTTTCCGGCGGCCTGAGGTTAGCGAAAAGCAGTGTCAGTTGCCCAATATTGTGATATTGCCCGGGTCGTTCTCGTCGGTCATGACGCGGCAATGGTGTTCAAGATAGAAACGATAATGCTCCAGCACCTTCTCGGTAATGCGCTCGCCGGGGATCAGCAGCGGTATGCCCGGAGGATAGATCATCACGCTCTCCCCCGCCACTTCGCCCAGGCTGTCCTCCAGCTTGACCACGCGCTTGGGCGTGTAATAGGCCTCGCGGGGCGCGATGACGGTCTTGGGCTTTTCAAAGAAGTCCGCCATCTCGACCTTCAGCGGATCGCGCTTGCCGTAGAAGCGGCGGCTCATGTCCTCCAACGCCTCCACCAAACGGTCGATGGTGCCCACGTCGTCGCCCACACCTACCACGGCCAGCACCACATAGGTCTCGGCCAGCTCCATCTGGATGTTGTATTCGTCCAGCAGCATCTTGTAAGCCTCGAACCCCGTCATGCCCAGTTCATTGACGCGCACGACGACCTTGGTCTCGTCATAGTCGTACATACCGATGCCGTTGACGTCGTCACGGGTCAGCACCGACAGGCCGGGGATCTTGGAAATGCGGCGCTTGACATCTTCGGTGGCGCACAGGATCCGGTCGAAGATGGCCTTGCCCTCCATCATGAGCTTCTTACGGGCCAGATCCAGCGAACCCAGCAGCAGATAGCTGGCGCTGGTCGTTTGCATCAGGTTGATGGCGCCGCGCACGTCGTGTCGGTCGAAGAGCTTCTCGTTGAGCAGCAGCACCGAGCTCTGGGTCAGCGACCCGGCGGTCTTGTGCATGCTGACGGTGGACATGTCCGCGCCCAGCGTCATTGCCTCGTCGGGGAAGTCCGGGTGGAACGGGAAATGCGCCCCGTGGGCCTCGTCCACGAGTACGGCGATCTTTTTGCGCCGGCACAGTCGGATGATGGACCGCAGATCGCTGACGGCGCCGAAGTACGTCGGGTTCACCAGAAACAGCGCCTTGGCGTCGGGGTTCTCCTGCACGGCCTTGAGCACCGAAGAATAGGGCATGCCGTTGGCCACGCCGTATTCGTAGTTGATCTCCGGCTCTATGAACACCGGCACCGCGCCGCTCAGAATAATAGCGCCGATGGCGGACTTGTGCACGTTGCGCGGCATTAGGATCTTGTCATGGGGGCCGCAAGCGGTCATGATCATGGCCTGTACGCCGAAGGTGGAACCGCCCACCAGCATGAACGCCGCGTCGGCGTTGTAGGCGTCGGCCAGCAGAGCCTCGGCCTGAGCGATGACGCCCGACGGGTTGCTCAGCATGTCCAGCGCCCGGGTGCTATTGGCGTCAAAGCGCATCAGTTTCTGGTCGTAGATGCCGCCCAGCGGCAGGCGCTTTTTGTGCCCCGGCACGTCAAAATGGGTGATGTTTGTTTTGGAATAAGCCGAAAGCGCCGAATACAACGGCGTTTGATTGTGCTTCATATGAGCCTCCGCGCCGCGGACAGCCCATGCGGCAAATTCTTCAAAAATGTCTTGGGGGCAAAGCTGCGCGGCCCCCCATAATCATATAAAAAGCTGTGCTCCATTCCTAGCCGATATCACCCTCCCAATCAGTCAGTGTAACCCCGGAAGTTATAAATTACATTTATAACTTCCACCCCTTTAGAAGGGGTCTGTCGGAAGAGTTCCGACAGTTTAACGCAACATATAATAGTACTCGCGAGCGAAAATTGCAATATCATTTTTTACTATAATTGAACAAATTGTTCAGTGAAAGTAAACTGGCGGGTGAACGCTTATTTAAGTATAACTAAACACGGAGATTGTGCGAAAATGGGCTCCCGAATTTCGGGAGCCCTTCGTTCGCCGGCGCTTAGTCCGGAGCGTTGTCTCCGTTTTCATCCGGATTCAAGTCCAGCTGGTTCGGGTCCAGCACGTTGACGTAGGAATTGGGCACCTTTCCCACGATGATGCATTCGGTCACCAGCACCTTGTTGTCCACGCTTACATCCCTGCTCTGCGTCGGGATTACGATGCGTACCGTGGTGTGCAGATTCAGGAAAATCTTCAAACGCGTCTGGTTGATGCCCTTGTCTTCGTATTCGGAATCATAATCGGTCGTGACCGACCCCACCGGTATGATGCGGGCATAGATGTTGGGCCCTCTGCCGGCCAGCAGCTGGCCGCCCAGCACCGAGCCCAGCGGTATGCCGATGCCCTGTGCGCCGATCTGGGCAATGTTGTCCTGCGTCGTAAGCGCCGTGCTGACGGCGATGTCGTTGAGCCTGAGCGTGTCGGCTTGCATCATGATTACATTGCCCTGATCGTCCTGTCTGTAGCTGATGAGGTTTGTATATTTCGTCGGGTCGGTCATGATAGAGCGCATGGCGTCGTTCATGGCCTTCACAGCCATGGCGCGCACCTTGGCCTCGGCCATGCTGATGATGACCGGCGCCATGTTGCGGTCCACATAGCGAAAGGCAAAGATGCTCAGCACGACCAGAACCGCCAGTGCGATCCACAGACGGCCGCTTTTCTGGAGCACAAACTGCCGCCGATAGCGAAAATGCATGCAAAATCCCCCCGAGGATTTTATGATTGGTGCCAGATGGCTATGCTCAAAGAAAGCGGCATCACTGCCACATGCCGCTTTTTCACAGGATTTCCATATATGAAATGTGTGATCGGGCAATCGCCGGGGAACTATGCTTTTTCATCGGCGTCAAATAAGGTATAATGATAAAATGTGATCCAATCATTTGCCGCGACCAGCTGGTCGCCCGGCTCATCCATGCCGACCGGGAGGAGAACAATTGACCGCAAAAGAGTTTTGGGAAACCATAAAGAACCGCGCAGGCCGCTTGCTTGCGCGCGATGATCGCCACGCCATGGTGCGCTCCAAACTGACGCAGCTGGAGCAGCGCGCCGACGAGCGCGCGGCGGCCCGCCAGGCTGCCGGGGCTGTGGACCAGGCCAAGGTGCCGCTGAACATGCCGCCGATGGATGACGAGGAGGTAGACCAGCGCAGCCCGGCCAATCGCTTCCATGTGTTCCGGTCGCGCATCAAGCCGCCCAACGCCGTGCTGGGCGTGGCATTTACGACGGTGCAGCTGCTGGTGGTCGTGGTGCTGCTGCTGGGCGTGGCCGTCATGGGCGCCGTGGTGGGCGTGGCCAAGGCCTACGTGGACACCACGCCGATGCTGGACATCGACAAGATACAGCACCAGGCGCTGTCCAGCTTCATCTATGACGGCAAGGGAAACCTGATCACAAACTACACCGGTATAGAAAACCGCGTGTGGGCGACCATCGATGAGATGCCCCAGGATCTTCTGGACGCCATCGTCGCCATCGAAGACAGCCGCTTCTACACCCACAACGGCGTGGATATCAAGCGCATCGTCGGTTCCTTCCTGAACAACATGAGCGAAAGCTCCGGCGGCGGTGGGGGCAGCACGCTGACCCAGCAGCTCATCAAGAACACGATACTGACCAGCGAACGCACCTACAAGCGCAAGATACAGGAAGCATGGCTGTCCATGCAGCTGGAAACCCAGTACAACAAGGATCAGATCCTGGAGGCCTATCTCAACACGATCCCCATGGGCCAGAGCAACTACGGCGTGAAGGCCGCCGCCGAAGACTATTTCGGCAAGGAGCTTAAGGACCTGACGCTGCGCGAGTGCGCGATGCTGGCAGGGCTCACCAAGAGCCCATACACCTATGACCCCCGTCGCAACACCTACAGCCGCCAGCGCATGGATATCACCAACAAGCGCACCGACACTGTGCTCATGCGCATGTACGAGCTGGGGTACATCGACAAAACCCAGTATGAGAGTTCTCTGCAATCCTCGGTTTCCATCAAGGAAAAGAGCACCCACAACCAGATGTACGACATGCCCTACTTCGTGGAATACGCGATGGAGGACATCAAGCGCCACATGCTCAAGGCCCGTGGGCTGGACGACACCTCGCAAAACAGAGAAAAGGTGGACGAGGAGCTGCGCACCGGCGGTTACCGCATCGAGCTGACTGTGGACCCGGACATGCAGCGCATTGCCGAGGAGCAGCTGTTCAACTACAAGAAGTTCCCCACGATGAAAGCCGCCACCCAACGCTACAAGGACGTGGACGACGGCACCGGCAACATCATCCGGCTGGCTCAGCCCCAGGCCGCCACCTCGGTCATCGATTACCGCGCCGGCGAGATCAAGGCCATCGTGGGCGGCCGCCAGGAGCCCACGACCCGGCGCACGCTCAACCGCGCCACAGCCAAGATGAGCGTGGGCTCGGCCATCAAGCCCATCGCCGTCTACGCGCCCGCCTTTGACAAGGGCGCATCCCCCGCCACCATCAGCCTAAATGTGGCCGCACCCATCAAGGGCTGGGGCGGCCGCGGCTATCCCGGCGGCCAGACCTACGACGGTACCGTGCCTCTGAGAGAAGCCGTGCAGAGGTCCATCAACATCGTGGCCGCCCGTACGCTCATGGAGATCGTGAGCATCGACGATTCGGCGGAATACCTGAGCAAGATGGGCATCAACGACAAGACCTCCATCGTCAACAAGGATGGCCCCGGTCTGGCGCTGGGCACCAGCGGCATCTCGGTCATCCAGATGGCAGGCGCCTTCGGCACATTGGCCAACAAGGGCGAATACCGCGAGCCTTTATCCTTCCGCAAGATCACTGACAGCGCCGGCAACACGGTGCTGGACGCCAAAGACATCCGCGAAGTCAACCAGGTGTTCCAGCCCGGCGCGGCGTGGATGATGGTGGATGTGCTCAAGGACGCTGTGTCCCACGGCACCGGCGGCGGCGCCAGGCTCAAAGGCTACACGACCGCCGGCAAAACCGGCACCCACTCCGACGGCAAGTCCATCACCTTCTCCGGCCTGACCGGGTATTATGCCTGCTCGGTGTGGATTGGCCATGACAGCAACTACCCCATGGTGAACGCCTGGGGCGGCACCCAGTCGGCGCCGCTGTTCAAGGCCATCATGCAGGCCATACTGGACCATCAGAAACTGCCCAACAAGGACATCATTGAAGACAGCCCCAAGTCTTTGGGCCTGGTGCAAGGCAGCGTGTGCGGTGTAAGCGGCCTGCGGCCCAACGCCGCCTGCTCCAAGGACCCGCTTTACAAGACCGTGGGCGACTGGTTCCTCAAGGGCACCGTGCCCGGCGACTCCTGCAACATGCACTATGAACACGAGAGCTGCACCTCCACCCACAAGCTGGCCACGCAGTACTGCCCCGAGGATGAGATCGAAAAGGGCTCCGTGCTGCTGGTACCCAAGAGCAGCCCTCTGCGCAAGATCTCGCAAGCCGATCTGCTCAAGTTCTTCCCCACGGCGCTGCTGGACTTCCCGGATGTGGATGATCTGGACAACTTGACGCCGGACAACAAGAAATACGCCGCGGTCTTCTGCAGCTATCACACCGAGCAGTGGGCCGAGGATAAGGCGCAATTCGACGCGATGAGCGCCCAGGCGGCGCAGCTGGTCAGCAATGTGCGCGCCCGCATGAAGACCTTGGGCGGCCTGCTGAGTGCCGGCCAGACCAGAAACCTGAAGGACAAGATTGCGGCTGTCGAGACGCTGATGGCCACCAAGTTCGTGGCGCTGCCCACGCCGGTGGACCCGGCGAAGGTATTCATCCAGCTGCAGACGGCCTATGTGGATCTGCAGAATTACGCGGAAGCCGTGCTGGTGGAGCCGACGCCCACCCCCACTCCCACACCGTCGCCGACGCCTGTAACCGAACCCACACCCACGCGTACGCCCAGGCCCACACGCTCACCCAGGCCGAGCACGAACCCCACCGCGAGCGAGCCCGCTACGGAGAATCCATGACAACCCGCCGCCGACGCCAAAGCGTCGGCGGTTTTGCTATAGCCGATATGTAGAAGATATAGACCGCAGGCGCAAGACATGGTATTCTATTGATGCTCGTTATCGGTCCTGTTTGGAGAAGGCTCTTTCGACAGGAAGCAACATTTTTTACATGTTAGCATTCCATATCGATGGATTAGCACAATTTTGACAGGTTCGTTCAAATCACTGGCATGTTGGCCGGCCTTCGGGTATAATCTCACATGCAATTCGCAAGCAAGGAGTCAGTTCAAGCATGGACATGAAACTTGGCATCATCGGGTTCGGCGGCATGGGTCATTGGCACGCCGACAACGCGCCGCGGGCCGGCGTAAAGGTCGTGGCGGCATATGACATCGACGAAGCCCGTCTCAAGAGCGCCCGCGAACGGGGCATGAAGGCATATGATACGCTGGAAGCGTTCCTGGCCGACGAGGAAATCAATTTCGTACTGGTCTCCACACCCAACCAGGTGCACAAGGATCTGGCCATCGCCGCCCTGCGCGCCGGCAAGCACGTGATGGTGGAGAAGCCCGCCACGCTGACCGTGGCCGAGTTTGACGAGATCGTGGCCGTCAGCAAGGAATGCAACCGCATCCTGACCGTGCACCACAACCGCCGTTGGGACCGCGACTACCGCACCATGCGTGAAGTCGTTCGCTCCGGCGAGATTGGCAAGGTCTTCAGCATCGAAAGCCGCGTGTTCGGCACCGGCGGCGCCATGTTCGGCTGGCGCGCCTTCAAAAAGTTCGGCGGCGGCATGGTGCTGGATTGGGGCGTCCATCTGGTGGACCAGATTCTGGACATGTACCCCGACAAGAAGGTCACCGGCGTGTATGCCCAGCTGATGACGCTGCTCAAGCAGGACGCTGATGACTATGTCAAGTTGCTGCTGACGATGGAAGACGGCCCGGTGGTCCAGGTGGAAATCGGCACCTACGCCTTCCGCAAGCTGCCCCGCTGGTTCGTCATCGGCGACGAGGGCACCATGCTCATTGAGGACTTCACGTGCAAGAACGGCGGCTATACCAAGCCAGTGCGCACCGACACGCCCATCGCGCCCATCGTCGTGATGACCGATGCCGGCCCCACGCGCATGATGGCCCCCCGCCCGCCGGAGAGCCAGAAGGATTATCCGCTGCCCGAAGTGTCCGCCGATTGGGTGGAGCTTTACAAGAACCTGACAGGCGTGATGAACGGTACCGCCGAGCTCATCGTGACACCTGCCTCGGTGCGCCGCACGCTTACGCTGTTGGAGGCCATCTTCCGCTCCGCCGAGGAAGGCAAGAGCATCGAAGTCAGCATCTAATTGTAGAACAGCAAACCCGCCGGATACGCTCCGGCGGGTTTTTGAATTTATGTGGGAACTTCGTTATTTCTATAATCCGAAGCTACAGCCACCTCGCGTTAAAACATTGGATTCACCAATAATTATGTATTGGTAGATCGCCAAAGTTCAGGATCGTTTTCAGATAAATATTTAACAAGATCGACATTTGTCTTTACTACTTGCGGCAGATATACACCGCCGCAACCCAAATCCTCGTATTCATGGAAATCACTGCCAGCCAACATCTTTAGCTGATGAGCTTTGGCGGCTTCAAATGCGTAATGGTTGTACGATTCGTGCCGCCTATTTCCATTGAAAACTTCAATACCGTCTAAATACTCAGGACTTTGAAGTTGACACTTTCCTCTAAAAGGATGTGCTTGATACATTTGATAACCGTTATCTTTAATTAACTTGTAGAGTTGGTCTATATTACTATTAAATATATCTCCGCAATTCTTAACGAAATTTTCCGATATTCCATATATCAAATATTCGTTTTCGCTTTCATTAAGTGTGATTTCCATTCCCAAGAACACATTTAATCCAATTTTTTCCCCTACTTCGGCGACAATCTGATAACCCTCAAGCCATAAATTCAAAGCCATCGTTCTGTTGGGAGACAACTTTTTCAAATATCTTTCTATAAAGTGGTCAGTAACGACAATATTTCCATAACCGCACCTCTTGTATAAAGCAGGTATTTCCCGAGCCGATACATTTCCACATGGACTGACTTCTTTTGTGTGCAAGTGCATTTCAGATAATATCATTTTCTTAACCTATTGTACTATTTTGCTTTAATAAATGATTGTAAATGTTTTTTATATATTGAAGTTTTAATGCCCGAATTTCCATACTGCAAGCACGTTCACCCGGAATTTCGAAATCAAACAAGCCATCGTAACCAATTGCCAGTAGACTGGTTATAATATCGTGAAAATTTATCTTTCCCAGCCCAAAAGGTATCAAGTGTTGATCTCCACTACCGTCATTATCAGCAATGTGAAGTGCTTGCAAATGTTTTCCAGCTTTTTCGATAAAATAAGTTTGGTTTTTATCTGATAAGTTAAGGTGTCCAGTATCTAAACAAATACCGATGTTTTTACTATCAACTTGATTTACAATAGCTAAAAGCTGATCGACATTATCCACTATTGAACCGCCGAATAAATTCTCAAGGCAAATCACCAAATCCGTATCTTTTATGTAGTCGGTCAGTATTTTTAGAGCTTTTATGTTGGCAAGCGTTTTATCTCCAATGCTTGTCCCCTCTGGGAACGACACGCTGTCACAATGCAACACTGCATTTTTAATCCCAATTGCCACAAACAAATCCAACCATTTTTTAAGTATATCAGTGGATTTTACTCCGTCGACACTACCGCATAACCTGCAGTTAAGCATAAGATGACCTTGCGTAATCTTAAAGTCGTGCTTGTCAGCAAATTCTTTGAACTGTTTACCGACCTCTACTGGATCTCCCCTTTGCAACAAAACATTAGCATGTTCGTCAGAAAGTTCGCAGTAATTATAACCATTTTTAACAAATTCCAGCACCATTTCTTCGGGTGTTAAAAAAAGATAGTAGGCTGACCACACACTGAGGCGCATAGTGTCATCTCCATATTTTAATTTATAGAACGTCTATAGCTTACTACTAAAGATGTTCAACGTCAAACAATTGGTTAGCTGGGTTATAGATAACAGGCCATCCGAAACGTAGACAGAAACTGGTTCTTCATTGCTTCCGTGGCTGGTCTTTCCATCAGTCATCCTTCTCTATCAGTTATGTGTCTCGCAACTGCGGTGAGTGCTCAACTTGCCGAACCGCTTGGGCAACGCGCCCGCCGGGAACACCGGCGGGCGCGTTCTTGTAACAATTAATCCAGAGCGGCAATGGTCTCGCGCAGCGCATCCAGCGTGTGCTGGGCGTCCTCGCGACCGGCGGTTTCAAACTGCAGCACCGCGTGGGCGCCCTGGGGATATTGCGCCGGCCACGTGGGCGCGGGGCCTTCGCCGCCGGGGATGGAGTAGAGAGCCATATGGGGCGCAAAGAACCGCCACCCATCCCGGGCGCTCTTGAGCGGGCGGCACAGGTTGAGCATCCGCAGCCCGGGCACCGTCAGCAGGTTGGGCCACTGGCGCTCGCTGTCAGCGCAGCAATGCATGCCCAGGCCGCCGTATCGCTCACTCATCTGGGTCAGCGTGGGCAATGCGTATTCTCGGAACATCGCCGGGCTGATAACGCCGATCTCGTCCTCGGAAAGCGTGACGCCACCGTGCATCACGTAGTCGGGGTAGTGGGACATGTAGCCGGCGCCATAGCGGGCAAACCAATCATCCAGAAAGCTGAAAAGCAGCGCCTTGCACTGCTCTATGAGCGCGTGGACCGCCTCAGGCTCCTCCAGCAGCGCCGGGTAAAACGTGTTTTTGTCCCACACGAGGGCGGCGATGTCCAGCGGGCTTTGGATGTCCGGCAGGCGCAGCAGCACGTCGGGGGCGGCCAGGCTGCGCATGCGGTCGGCCATGTCAAAGAGCGTTGCCAACCGCGTATCCTGCCAGCGAGGCGCCCGAAGCTTCGCAACCTCCACTGCGCTGTGCACCAGCGGCAGCGCAAAGGGGTTGTTGTCGTCGGGATAGTGCACCGGGCAGCCCATGGCCTCGGCAAAGATCTCGGTACCCGTGATGACGCTGAGACTGGGCACTGTGTCATCATCCACATGGCGGGCCTCCTCCATGGCGGCCTCCCAGGCGCGCACCGCCCAGTCCACGCGTCGCTGGGCGAACTCATAACGCAGCGGAGGCTGCGGCACGCCAACCTTGTTATAGTTGGCCAGCAACGCAAAGCGGGTATTGCCATCCAGGCGGGGGAAGTCCTGCCAGAAACGGATGCGTTCGGCGATATCCTTCATAGAGCCTCCTTATGCGAAACAACAGTATCATAGCCGATGGGAAAACCGTTTTCAATGGGCGCGGCGGTTGACAAGCGACGCAGCGTTCGATATGGTTATTCCGCATACAGTAAGTGGAGGACGCCATGGAGGAGACTACCCGGAATCTGCGCGGGCTGACCGAAGAGCAGGCCCGCGAGCGCGCCGCGCGGGGGCTGGTGAACACCGCCGCAGCTCCCACCAGCAAGACCGCGGCCCAGATCATCACGAGCAACGTGTTCACGCTGTTCAACGGCGTGAACTTCGCGATCTTCCTGCTGGTGCTGTCCACGGGCAAGCTGGCCAACACGCTGTTCATGGGCGTCATCTTGAGCAACACGCTGATCGGCATCATACAGGAGATCCGCGCCAAGCGCACCCTGGACAGCCTTCGGCTGCTTTCACAACCCCACGCAGAGGTGATGCGTGATGGCAAACCGCAGCGCATCCTTGTGGAGCAGATCGTGCAGGACGACCTGTGCGTGTTGTCCGCCGGCAGCCAGGTGGGCGCCGACGGCGTCGTCGTGGATTCCCTGGAGTTGGAGGCCGACGAAAGCCTGCTGACCGGCGAATCGGAGCCGGTGCGCAAGGCCGCCGGCGACCGGGTGCTCAGCGGCAGCTACATCGTGTCCGGGCGGGGCCTGGCCCGCATCGACGGCGTGGGCGAGCACAGCTACGCCCAGCAGGTCACGCTGGAGGCCCGGCGCTACAAGCGCGCCCGTTCGCAGATCTATGACACGCTCAACACGATCATCCGCTTTGTCAGCTTCATCATCGGCCCGCTGGGCGTGGCGCTGTTCCTGACGCAGTTCTTCCGCAGCGCCCTCCCCTGGCAGGACGCCGTGGCCAATTCCGCCGCCGGCATCATCGGCATGATCCCCGAGGGGTTGATCCTGCTGACCAGCATCGCCTTTGCCGTGGGCGTGGTGAAGCTGGCCCTGCGACGCACCGTCGTGCAGGAGCTGCCGGGCATGGAGGTGCTGGCCCGCGCCGACACCCTGTGCCTGGACAAGACCGGCACCTTGACCCAAGGCACGCTGGAGGTCACGCAGGTTTTGCCGCTGGGCGGCATCAGCGAGCAGGACGCGGCGGCTGCCGCAGTAGCCGTGGTGCGCGCCTGCGGCGACACCAACGCCACCGCCCAGGCAGTGGGAGCCTTCGCCACCGCCCCTGATTGGCACGCCGAGAAGGCAGTCCCCTTTTCCTCGGCGCGCAAGGCCAGTTCCGCGACCTTCACCGGCCACGGCGCCTGGTTTTTGGGCGCGCCGGAATTCCTGCTGACCGACGCAAACCACCGTGTCCGCACCCAGGCACAGGCGTTGGCAGAGCAAGGCAACCGCGTGCTGCTGCTGGCCCGCGCCGCCGCCCTGAGCGAGGGCGGCACGTCCGCGATACTGGAGCCTCAGGCGCTTCTGCTGCTACAGGATTCCATCCGCCCCGAGGCCCGGCAGGCGCTGGACTTCTTCGCGGCCAACGGCGTTGCGCTCAAGATACTCTCCGGCGACAACGCGGCCACCGTGGCCGCCGTGGGCCGCCGGCTGGGCCTGCTCGGCGCAGAACACTGGGTGGATGCCACGACGCTGGGCGACGACGACGAAGCCCTGGCCCGCGCCGCCGATGCCTACACCGTCTTTGGCCGGGTGACGCCGGCACAGAAGAAGAAGCTCGTGGCCGCCATGCGGGCTGCCGGGCACACCGTGGCCATGACTGGCGACGGTGTGAACGACGTGCCGGCGCTGCGGGAGGCCGATTGCTCCATCGCCATGGCCAGCGGCGCCGAGGCCGCCAAGGGTGCTGCCCACATCGTGCTGCTGGACAGCGACTTTCTGGCGCTGCCCGAGGTCGTGGCCCAGGGCCGTCAGGTCGTCAACAACATTGAGCGCGTGGCCTGCCTGTATCTGGTCAAGACGACGTTCTCCATGCTGCTTTCGCTGCTGACCATCGCCACCGGCTGGCCCTACCCCTTCCTGCCCATCCACCAGACGCTGATCGGCGCGGTCAGCATCGGCATCCCGTCGTTCTTCCTGGCGCTGGAGCCCAACACCCGGGCCATCACCGGCGGTTTCCTGCGAAAGATCATCGCCCACGCGCTGCCCGGCGGCATCACGGTGGCGCTGAGCGTGTTCGCGCTGCAGCTGCTGCAGAGCCTGCTGGGCCTCTCCGACCCCCAGTTGCGCCTGGCCGGCGTGCTGACCACCGGCGTCATTGGCCTGCTGGTGCTGCTGCGGATCAGCCTGCCCTTCAACTGGCTGCGGGCGGCGCTGTTCGCCGCCATGGGCGCAGCCTTCTTCGGCGCTCTGGCGCTGTTCGGTGGCATATTGGAGCTGCCGGCGCTCGAAGGCCCCTCGGCGCTGGCAGCGCTGATCCCCTGCGCCATCGCCTGGCCGCTCATGGCGCTGCTGGCGCGGCTGTTCCGCCGCCCCGCCGGGCGCAAACGCGATTGAAAACCACACCCGTGTCCTCTATAATGGATGGGTATCGATAGTCTGCATAGGCTGTCGTATTCGTGTGTGATGGCATTATGATTCAACAGATGGGGCCGAAGGTTTCCAAAGGGCGATCGGAAAGCCCTTTGGTCGCGCCCAATGGCGCGAAATCCTTTCCCTCTGTATGGGGATAGGGGTATGTCTGTGTATAGGCAGGTTTCTTTTATGACGCCCGTGCAAACGCTCAGCAACGGGCGCGCCTTGCGGCGCACAGTTCTGCTGCTGGCTGCCATCCTGCTGGCCCTGTTGGCCGGCCCCGCCGCCGCCGCACCGCAGGACACGGTCATCACGATCACCGTGGGCGGCGACTGCACGCTGGGCAGCGATCAGGGCAAGCAGGGCTCCTACACGTTGGGCGGCGTGCTTAAAGCCCAGGACGGCGATTACAGCTATTTCTTCCGGAACCTGCAACCGTGGTTCGGCACCGATGATCTGACCATCGTCAACTGCGAGGGCACCTTCACCGAGAGCAGCCGCGCCGAAGAGCGCGCCTTCAACTTCAAGGGCAAGGCCGAATATGCCAACATCTTCAAGGCCGGCAGCGTGGAGCTGGTCAACATCTCCAACAACCACTCCATGGATTACGGCGAGCAGGGCGTGCAGGACACACGGCGTGCGCTGTATGACGCCGGCGTGCGCTACTTCGGTGAGAAGCAATTCGCCAACTACGACGTCAACGGCATCAAGATCGGCGTCATCGGCTACAACATGGTGCTCAACGGCCGCAACACCAAGGATAAAGTCGCCGCCGACATTCAGTATCTCAAGAAGATCTACCCCATCGTGCTGGTCAGCTTTCACTGGGGCAATGAGAACGTGCCCCGCATCAACGGCACACAGGCCGCCTTCGGCAAATGGGCCATCGACAATGGAGCCGATTTTGTGTTCGGTCACCACCCGCACATCCTGCACGGCATCGCACAATACAAGGGCAAGTACATCGTCTATTCACTGGCTAACCTGTGCTTCGGCGGCAACGCCAACCCGCCGGACTATGACACGATGATCGTGCAGCAGCGCTTCAAGGTGACGCAGGACGGCCAGGTGGAAAACGTGGGCATCAAGGTGATCCCCTGCCGGGTGAGCTCGGTGCGCAGCCCCAACAACTACCAGCCCACGCCCTGCGACGCCGAAGGCAGCGCCCGCGTGCTGGACAAGCTGCAGCGCCTGTGCGACGGTGTGGCCGACGGCCTGACGGCCATCCCCACGGCCTTTCCGGGGGAATAAGGAGAGCATATGTCAGATGAAAAGCGGAAAAAAATCGTCTTCCTCTGCCGGGTAATTGCCATTGCGTCCGCCACTATGCAGCTCATTCTTCTGGCCGTCATGATGAACGCCGACGTCGTATGGACCAGTTCTTTGGCATCGGTGCTCAAAGCAGCCACCTATGTCCTGTGGGCGGGCTTGCTGGTTCCCGTGATTGTTATCATCCAAATCCAATGGAAGGACAAGCAGCGCAAGACGGACGATAAGATACGGGAGTTGGAGAGCGAAGTCCGGCGGCTGAGGCAGAAATAGCGTCAAGACCGACGCGCGGCGTTCGCGACTCACCTGTCGCCCGCACATCTCCCCCCGCAGCAGCTGCAGGCCTGCTGCACGAGCGCCGCCACCATGCGCACATGGGGCACGCCTTCGTCGTCATAGAGATCGCCGGTGGAGAGGAAGCCCAGCTTCTCATAGAACCCCTGCGCCTGCACCTGGGCGCCCAACGCAACTTCGGAGGCGCCCAACTCCCGGGCCTTGAGCATCAGAAGGCGCATGGCCACTTCCCCCATGCCCCGCCGGCGGAAGGCTGGCAGCACCGCCACACGGCCAATGTGGAACGTCCCATCCTTTTGATACAGCCGCGCCGTAGCCGCGGGCTGCCCGTCGTCGCACACGACCGCGTGCAGGGCGGTGTCGTCCACCTCGTCAAACTCCGTCTGCTGGCAGAAGCCCTGCTCCTCCACGAATACCTTCTGGCGGATGGCAAAGGCTAGGCTTTTGTCCCCCTGGCCGGGGATGATGCTCGCGGTGATCATGGCAACCTCCAAAGTGTGTGAATTGAAAACCGATTGCAAGAGATTATAGCATAACAAACACCATGTTTCCTAAGAAAGTGAGACCGATATGCTGAGCAAGGAAAAGATAGACCGCATCAACGAGCTTTCGCGCAAGAGCCGCTCCGTGGGCCTGACCGAAGAAGAGGCGCTGGAGCAGGGCGAATTGCGCCGTGAATAC
The DNA here is from genome assembly GCA_023410875.1 of Bacillota bacterium. Classification (GTDB taxonomy): domain Bacteria; phylum Bacillota; class Clostridia; order Christensenellales; family UMGS416; genus JAEYRA01. Next base: position 19,457 of record JAEYPH010000018.1, read on the forward strand.
ATCGCCTCCTGGCGCGCCGGCATGCGGGATGTGCTGGACAACACCGTGATACAATATCCCGACGGCACCAAGGTGCCGCTGAAGGATCGCAAAATACCGGGCAAGGAGTAGCAACGGCTCTATCTGGGGGATTCCTCGGTCGTTGTGCTCCCTCGGAATGACAAAAAGGGGCGAGCCATATAAACTTGGCCCGCCCTTCACGTTACCTTTGCTTAAATCTTGCCCTCGGATTGCATCTTGTGCAGCGCTTCCAGGCACAGCTTCACGCCGGTCAGCGGCGTGTGCAGCGCCTCGCTCTCGTATTCCACGATGTACCACTCGGTCTTGCCGACCTCGTCACACAGGCGCATAAACTCGGTCCACGGCACATCGTCCTGACCCAGCATCGTGTCGAAACCGTCCTTGTGGCTGTAGGGCTTCAGGTGCACGGTGCGGGCGCGGCCGGCGTAGCGCTTGAGCAGCTCGCACACGTCGGCGCCGCCGTGCAGCGCGTTGCCGTTGTCCAGCTGCATCACGATGTCCTTGGATGTGCTGCCGTAGAACACGTCGAAGGGCACCTGGCCGTCGATGGCCTTGAACTCCATGTCGTGGTTGTGATAGCCCAGGAACAGCCCGTGGGCAGCCAGCTTTTCGGCAATGGCGTTGAACTTGGCGGCGGTGGCTTGCCACGCAGCGACGCTGGCGGTGCACTCGCCGGGCAGCCCAGGCACAATGATGAAGCGATTGCCCACAGCCTTGTTGTAGGCGATGGTGGCGTCCAGACGATCGTCCTGCACATAGTCCCACGGCGTGTGCCAGCCGCAGCACACCAGACCCAGGTCCTCCAGAGCGGCCTTCACGCGCTCGGCGCTGTGCACAAAACCGCCGGCGAATTCCACACCGATGTATCCCATGTCGCGCACGGCCTTGAGCGTGCCCTCAAAATCCTCGGCCAGGTCGTGGCGCACCGAATAGAGCTCCAAAGCGAATTTCTGTTTCATTGCCCTTCGTTCCTCCGTCGTACAATAATGAAAACAACGCTGCCATTGCTCCAACAGCCATATGCCGGCATGCCGTCGCCGCTATAGTATACCGCATCGGTCGATTAACCGCCAGCGCTTTTGCGCAGAGCCTGCTCCGCGGTGGCCGCCGCTCCCACGCGGCCCAGCGCCCGCAGAATCTGCTCCTCATCCAGCGAGCCCAGCGGCCGGCAGTCGTCGTCCACGACGGTAACCATGTGATACCAGCCAGGCAGGAATTTGCGGGCCAGCGTGCCCAGCGGAAGCTGCCTGCGGGCCACGATGTGGCGCACCGGCAACGCGTCGTGGCGAGCCAGAGATTCCCGCTTGCCCGTGAGCCCATGGCACAGCAGCAGCGGCGCGGTTCTGTATTCCCGCAGCGCCGCCAGTGCCAGAAACATCGACATCAGCGCGATGGATAGATTGACGGAGCCTTGAAGGGACACCCAGACGAATAGGGCCATCAGCCCCATGCCCGCCACGATGCCCATCACGGCGCACAGCCGCGTGACACGGGTGATGTCATGGCGGCGCGCCAGCACGCCCCGCAGCATGCGCCCGCCATCCAGCGGCAGTGCCGGAAGCAGGTTGAGCGCCGCCATGCCCAGGTTCACGTCGATGAAAAGCTGGATCCAATGGGGCGGCAGCGGCAGGAAGCGGTCCAGCGAGATGGCCGCCATCATCAGTAGCAGGTTGCACGCCGGCCCCGCCGCGGCGATAATGGTCTCAGCGGCGGGGTTGAGTTCGAACATGCCCTCAATGCGCGCCACGCCGCCAAAGGGCAGCAGCTCGACCTCGCGTACCGGGAAGCCGAAGGCGCGGGCGGCGAGCCCGTGGCACAGCTCGTGGGCCAGCACCACGACAAAGGACAGCAGGAACACACTTAGAAAGCCCGTGAGCCCCGCAATGATCATCACTGCCACGAAGAGCGGGTGCACCTTGAGCACGCAGAAGCCAAGGTCCGCGATGCGCATGGCTCAAGGCTCCGTCTTCTTCAGATAGGCACGGGCGTCAATTGCCCGGCCATCGTGATAGACCGCAAACTTGAGCTCCCCGCCCTTGATATAGCCGATCCGCTCGCCGGCCAGCACCGTGCTTCCGGTCTGCACCTCATAGTGGATGCCGCCGTATAGGGTTTCGTAGCCTTCCTCATGGCGGATGCGCACCAGGGAGCCGTATTCATTGGAGCTGCCGGCATAAAAGATCTGCCCATCGGCGGCGGCCAGCACCGGTGTGATCTCATCGGGCACGGCGATGGTCAGCAGCGTTTGCGCAGCGCCGCCGGTCTCGATGGTCAAATCCTTGATGGGCGGCACCAGCCCCTGGGTTTCGGGGTTGAACACCGGCTTGCTCTCGCCAAAGAAGCTGCCCACGAACTTGAGCTTGCCGATGGCGCGGTCCAAATCGCTGTCGGTCGTGATGGCGTCGTTGATGCTGGCGAACACCTCGGCGCTGCGGGGCACATCCAGCGCCCGAACCACCAGCACCACTGCCACGATGGCCGCGCACACGAGCAGCTGCACCGGCAGCGCGCCGATGGCCGGCCGCTGGCCGCTCCTAGGCGGCTGCCGCCCCGTGGTCTCTCGCAGCCATTGGCGCGCATCCCACAACTTGGCCTCAGACTGGGGCCGCCCCAAGATTCTCATAGGGCCCGTGCGCAGCCTCGGCAGGCTGCGCGGGCTTTCCTCTTTGTCCTGCTGCAAACAAGCCACCCCCGTTTTCGTTTCCTGTTCATATGTATTCGGGGGCGTACGGGATTATCAGTTCAACCTGGCTTCAGGCCAAAATGGATGCCGCGAAAGCTCGCCCGCGCTCCCTCACTTCGCTCTTCTGCACATCCTTGCGATCCTTCATCGGCGCGACGTGCAGCGTTCCCGCATAGTCCATGCCGAAATATTCGGCGAACCGCTGCAGCGACTGCACTGCCAGGTCCATGCCGTCGAAGGCGTCACCGCCGCTGGTCAGTATGGCGGCCATGCGCTTGCCCCGCAGGCTGCCGTCGCCGTAAGGGTACAGCCGGTCCAGAAAGGCCTTCGTCTGGGCGCTCACATTCCACATGTAGACCGGCGACGCCACCAGCAGTACATTGGCGCTCTCCAGCGCCGCATACAGCTCCTGCATGCCGTCTTCCATGATGCAGCGGCGTGGCTGGCCGGGGTTCTCCATGCACCAGTTGCAATGGCGGCAGCCCTCTATGCGCAGGCTGGGCAGCCAGATGCTCTCGCAAGGGGCGCCATGGCGGCGCAGTTCCTCCGTGAGCAGATCCAACAGCGCCGAGGTATTGCCCTCCCCCTTGCGGAAGCTACCCAACACGGCCAGTGTCTTCATGAATTCTCCTCCTCTACAGATATGCCAATTCGCCCGCCGGTTATGGCGGGCGAACAAAATCTATCGGTCTTCAAGCCGGTCTATTTGAATACTCTTCTGCCAAAGACAAAGCTGGATGACCTTTTGCTCAACGAATTGATGCGCACCCTGGAGCCGGTGTTGGGCGCGTGAATATAGTTCCCATCGCCCACGTAGATACCGGCGTGGCCGATGATGCCGTTGGAGTGCTTGAAGAACACGAGGTCACCGGGCATCAGCTTGGATTTATCGGTGATCTTGATGCCATAGTCGCTGTAGCCCTGGTTGCGGGCAGAGCGAGGCAGCGACACGCCAAAGTGCTTGTAAACATAGCACGTGAGACCCGTGCAGTCAAAGCTGTTGGGGCCATTGGCGCCATAGACATAGGGCACGCCGATGAACTGCTTTGCGTATTCCACGATGGCCTGCCCCTTCTCCTGTCCCTTGGCGCTCTGACCGGGCGTGTCCTCATATTTGGGCTTGTCGGAGGACGGCTTAGGGGTCTTGGGGTCGCGCTTGGCGGCGCTGTATTTGCGGGCGTTCTTATCCATGATGGCGGCGCGGGTCTTCTTGCCGGCGATGCCATCCACAACCAGGCCGTTGAGCTTCTGGAAGCTCTGCACCGAATCTTCGGTGATCTGGCCATACAGGCCGGTGACCGAGCCTTTGAAATATCCCAGATCCTTGAGGCGCTGCTGCAATTTGGACACGTCGTCGCTGCGCATTCCGGGCACCAGCGACGTGGAGCTGCGAGCCGCCATCAGCTTTTCCCGGGTTTTCTTGCCCACGATGCCGTCGGCTTTCATGCCCGCCGATTCCTGGAAATCTTTGACCGCGGCCTCAGTCTTGGGCCCATAAAAGCCTGTAATCGCGGGCTCATTGTACAGCCCGAGCTGCTTGAGGCGCTGCTGCACCTCCTTGACCTTGTCGCCGCTCATGCCGCGGGCCAGGGAATCGGGGTTGAGCGTCCTGCCGCTGTCCTTGGCGCTCTTGAGCTTGTTGAGCGTCTCCGCACCGGCGATGCCATCTACCGTCAGGCCATATTGCGACTGAAACTTGCGCACACCTGCCTCGGTGGCGTTGCCGAAATAGCCTGTGATCTCATCAAAATTAAAGCAGTCATGTTTTTTGAGCAGCTGTTGCAACTCTTTGACCGCGTCGCCTTTATCGCCGCGCTGGAGCTTTTGCGCCGGCTCGGCAAGAGCCACAGTGCCCATCGCAGTAAACAACAGCGCAATGGTCATCAGGCACGCAATCAAGCGCTTCATCTTCATGTACAACTCTCTACTCCTTTCCGTCGGATCTTTGGTGTTTGGGCCTTATGATTGGTAGTATTATATCACAGCCATTGGGCATAACACCCAAGCTTAGGAAGGTCTTACAATTCTTTTACAACTTTCTTGCTTGTTTCCAAATCATTATATCCGCAACTCCTATTGTATGCAAGGCAATAGTATCAGCTTTGAGCCGCAGGCCAATTCATCCGGCCAAGGCAATGGCAACTCAAAAAGGATCGCCTATAAAAGCCCGCCACAGCGGCCACCGCACCCAAACATCCAGCATAAGCCGGACAACATAAGGCCCGCTGGCGACGGTTATCGCCAGCGGGCAAACGAAAACTTGCACAAGCCATCTATATCGCCGACGGCGCAACAGCGCCGGCGGCGAAAGCCAGCTTTAGCTGGCTATTCGTGCATACTCAGAGCTGATGTAGCCCACGCCAGAACCATAAAGGATCTTATACCACACGACGCTGCCCACGCTTTGCTTGCCCGTTACGCACACGACGTCGCCTTTCTCCAGCTGACCCAGCGAGGTAAAGCTGGTGCCGGCGCTCTTGCGCACGTTCAGGCTGGACCCCGTTACCATGCATGCCTTATAGGCGGTGCTGCCGCCGACGATCGTATACCTGGACAGCACGTATCCGGTCTTTCCGCTGTAGCTCGCTTGCAGCCAGGCGGTGTCGGTCATCACGGCGAGTATCGTCATCGTGGCCCCCTTGGGAATGCGGGTGACTTCACTGGCCGAGGTGGACGGTGAGGCCCGCAGCGTCAGATAGCTGGTCACGTTGGGCTTGGCGGCCAGGCCACCGCCGTTGGGAGCGGGGGTCGTGGTGGGGGTGGACGTGGGTGTACGCGTGGGCGTAGGTGTGGGCGAAACCGTGGCGGGCACCGTGGGCAGCGTGCCGGCGCCGGAAGCGACGCGCACGTATTGGGAATTCACAAAACCGTATCCTTGCTTAAGCGCAATCTTATACCAGTAATATTTGCCCGCTTTGACCTTCCCAACGATGAGCACCGTGGTCCCTTTGGGCAGTGAGCCTATGATCCTGGTGGAACCCGCCGGGTCGCGGACGCTCAGAGGGCCGGCCGTCGTGGTGCCCGCGCGGTATCGGGTGTCGCCGCCCACCGCGGCGCTCTTCGCCGGGATGTATCCGGTCTTGCCGCTATAACTCACCTTGAGCCATGTGGTGCTGGCGGGTACTCCCAGCACGTTCATCGTCGCGTTTTTGGGGATGCTGCCCACCACCGTGCCCGAGGGGCTGGCGGCGCTGCGCATGCTCGCGATGGCGACGGCCTTGGCCGTCACGGCCTTGGCGCCCACGGTGGGCGTGGGTGTGGCCGTGGGCGTGGGCGTAGGTGTTCGCGTCGGGGTAGGAGTGGGCGTTCTGGTGGGGGTCGGCGTGGCCGTCGGGGTGATCAGCTTGATGTAATCGCCGTGCACGTACCCGGTCAGGTTCTTGGCCGCATAGTAGATCTGATACCAATCGCCGGAAGTTTTTAGTATTTCAACCTTGGTTCCTCGAGACAACGTGCCCAGTTTGGCAGCGCTGGTGCTCGCGGAAGCGCGCACGTTCAGATTGTCTGCCGTGACCTCGCCATAGGTTTTGGTCGTCGGTGTGGGCGTAGGTGTGGGTGTAGCCGTTGGCGTAGCTGTCGGGGTGACCAGCTTGATATATTGCTTCATGACGTAGCCGGTCACCGTTTTGGACGCGCAATAGATCCGGTACCACTCGCCGGTGGTTTCCAGAATCTTCACCTGGGTGCCCTTGGGCAGCGTGGTCAGCACTGGGGCCTGCGAATCGGCGGCGGCGCGCACATTGAGGCTTGCTGCCGCAACCTCGCCATAGAGGTCGCGATCATCGCCGCGTCCGGGCATCTGCGTAAGCGCCGGCTGCTTCACCGCCACGGTGTGCAGCTTGGCGGAGGTGGTGTCGGTGTTGTAGTAGAACTTCAGGATATCCAGATAGCTCTTGCCCTTGTTGGCCATCTGCTGGGCGCCGCGCTGGCTCAAGCCGATGCCGTGGCCATAGCCGCGGGCGACGACATACAGGAACCGCTTGTCCGACGACGTGCCGCTGTACAGCAGCCACAGGTTCTTGGTGTCGATCAATGTACTGAAGTTTGTAAAGCGCTCCTTGAGTGCGCTGCCTGAAGCGTAGGGCAACGATACCGTCAAATCCCCATCATACTGCAGCTTGGGCTCAGGGGCGGCGGCGGGCTTTGTCGCGGTCACATTTGACTTCTGGATGTAGCCCTGAATGGAGGAATTGGCGCTGTAAGTGACCTTATACCACGCGTCATCGGCGGTCTGGTCGGTGATGATCAGCTCCCGGCCAGCGGAAAACGCCACGACTTTGCCGCTGCTCTGCACCTTGGCCGCGGACGTGCTGGGGGACGCATACAGGTTCGTGCCGCTTGCGACGACCCAGCGTCTGGGCTGCACCTGGATGTGGGCCTTCACATCGACCTTGGTGAAGCCTCTCCAACCCGCGGGAACGGCCGCGTCGTCATCGGGCACGTCCGGCGTGTTGGGCGTAGCCGAAGCAATGGCGCTGATCACGACGGCGTCCTTGGCGGTATTGATTCCCTTGGCCTTGAGCGCGGCCAGATAATTCTCGCGCAGAAGATTGAGCAGGATTGCGGCCTTGGAGCGGTCGTTGGTGTTGTCATGGACGGTGTCGCTGAAAGTCTCCTTGTCGCCATTGGCTGGAACAACATAGGTAAACGTGGGGCTGGCCGGATTGGCCAGATCGTAGGGATCGGCCTTGAACACATGGTAGGTGTTGGCGCTGCCGTAGCGCATGTTGACCGTGGCGATCTGGCCGCCATTGCTGGCGGAATACATACCGTCGGCCAGATTCATGCCGGCAGGATCGCCGATCACGATGACCTGGCCTTTGGTGCCATCCACCGCCTGTACGATGCTGGACTGCAGGGAGCCGTCGCTGTTGAGGGGCAGCCCTTTGTAGACTTGATTGTTCGAGGTGTCCCGTATGGTGGAACCGGCCTTTATGTATTGCATGGCGTAGGTTCGGGCACACACTGCCTGGCTTTTGAGCGCATCCAGCGGAAAGCCGGGGCTCATCTCGTAAGCGATGACGCCGTAGAGATAGGTCTCGATGTAAAGCTTGTTGGTAAGCTGAATATAGCCCGACCCGCTGGGTCGGGTGAAGGTCATGTCTCCGGTGTAGTTGCGCCAGCCATAGCCCGGGTTGTTGATATAGAGCATGTTATAAGCGCTGGTGCCGTTGGCATACTGCTTGAAGGTCAGTGTCGCCGGCAGATCATCTATGATCACATCTTCGCCGCCGCTCCTATATTTAAGCTGCAGGCCGCTACCCTTAGCGCTGATGGTATAGGTGGTATTGGAGACCAGTTCCACACCATCGGCCTCGGCGATTTGATAAACGCCCTTCACCTGCAGTTGGACCGATGAGGGGCTGCCCATGGAGCTCAATTTCACGTTGATGACGCTGTAATCGGTGGCGGCGGAAGCCACGGTGACGGGCAGCAAAAAGGACAGCACCAGCATGGCGGCCAGTAACAGGCTCCCGAGTTTTCTGGTTGGTTTCATCTTGGAACGATTCCTCCCTCTTCTTGGGCCAAATGGCCGGCCTTGGGCACAAACGGAGAGGATATACAACCAAGGGACCGTCGCTCATAAGCCCTGCGGTCCTGCACAGTTACATATCCCATGTGTGAACAGTATAGCATAGGTCAAAGCCAAGAAGATGGGAAAAGCATGGTTCAGAAACGTATTTTTTACAATTTGCTTACAAAGTTCCTTCTATGGTGGAAATTCTACGAATTGCAATTGGAGATTTAGTCTATCCAATTCAAGCTAAGAGAAGGGATTTCGCCCCCTGAGGGGTGCGACCAAAGGGCTTTCCGATCGCCCTTTGGAAACCTTCGGTCCCAAATATATTGAGTGACTAGGTCGTTATTAGTTTAATATGACCGCATTATGCGGCAAGCTCGAGCTGAAAATTTTTACCGACGGCGGATTCATTCCGCCGGAGGAAAAGGGTGTAGGAAAGGAACGCTCACAAAACCCCGCCGCAGCGGTCTCGCAATCCAGATAAAAGAGCAAGAGACGAGAAAAAGCGAGCCTGCCTGCCGACGGTTATCGGCAGGCAGGAAGCGAACAAAGAGTGCAAGTATCTGAATCGCCGGTGGCGCAACAGCGCCGACGGCGAATTAAGGTAGATACCACTGCGCCATATTGGCATAGGCCGACTCCTCCCGCACGCCGGTGACGCCCAACAGATAGGGCGAAGTCAGCAGCGAGTGGGTGCGGAAATACAGGCTGATGATGGGCAGTTCGTCGATGATGGCGCCTTGCAGTTCGGTCATGCGCAGCCTCAACTCCTCGCTTTTCGCGGTTTGTGCGATTTGATCCAGCTTCGCGTCCATGTCGGCACTGCCCCAGCCGCCAATGTTCAGCGAACCGTCGGTACGAAGCAGGAAGCTCAAATCCGGCACCGGTGAAAGATAGCTGCCGCACAATGCCAGGTCGAAATCCTTTTCCTGAAGCTTGGTCAGGTACTCATCCCAGCCCAGCGTGACGACTTCCGTCTGTATGCCGGCGGCTGTGAGCTGGTCGGCGATGAGCCTGGCGGTGTCCACGCGCAGGGTGTTGGTTTCCTCGCGGTTGGTAAGGATGCGTATCTTCAGATTGCGTTCCATGCCGTCGGGGCTCCGGGTCCAGTTCCCGTCCTCATTGGCGGACCACCCCACAGCTTCGATGAGGCTGCGGGCCTGCTTGATGTCCTTGTTGTAGTGCAGCACCTTGCCGTCATACAGCCAGCTGTCCGGCGGCACCGGCGTGTCAGCCACGATGGCGTGGTTGCTATAGGCCCAGGCGGCAATCTCCCGGCGGTCCAGGGCATAGGCGATGGCCTGGCGCATGCGCTTGTCCTGCAGGTCCGGCGAGGCAAAGTTGACTGCCAGATAATCGAAGGTGTGGGTCGGGTATTCGTAGACGCTGGCGTCGCCGCTGTCGCGGTATTGGGCCACTGTCAGGTCGTTGGTCTGCACGGCGTCCAGCTGGCGCAGCACCAGGCTCTTGATGGCGGTGGCGTTGTCCGAGAAGGGCAGCGCCTCGATCTGCTGGATGTAGGGCGGCTTCATCCACCAGTCCGGGTTCACCTTGAGCTTGATGGACGTGCCAGGCTGGAAGGTCTCGCAGACATAGGGACCGGTGCCATAGGGTATGGCTGGCATGGTCTTGCCGTCGAAGCCGCCGTCCCAGGGCAGAATTGGGAAACTCAACGCGTGTAGCGCGCCGTAGAAGGGCTTCTTGAGCTTGAGCACCACGGTGCCGCCGGTGCCTTCCTGCCAGCTCTCCACCCAGTCCAGCACATAAGCATAGGTGCAATCGGCGCCCAGCGCCTGTATCTGGTCCAGCGTAAAAAGCACATCCTTGGCTTGCAGCTCACGGCCGCTCCCCTGCCACTTGGCGCCCTTGCGCAGCGTGAATGTCAACTGAGGCCCTTCGGTGCTCAAGGGCATTTTCTCGGCCAGCGCCGGGGCCGGCGCGCCGCTGCCGCTCTGCAGCAGGCCTTCGAAGATCAGCCCATAGATGCTGCTCATCTCCCGGGTCTTCACCGTGAGCGGGTGCTCCGCCTCGGTGGAAGCGGGCATGCTCACATGCAGGGAGCCGCCGGCTTTGGGCACGATCTGGGCAGAGGCCGTGGAGCCAACGCTAACCGTGGGCGTGGCGGTGGCCGTGGGGCGGGCAGGCCCGCAGCCGCTCAGCAGGGCACCCAGCGCCAGCATCACCGCCAGTGCCGCCCGTTTATTTTTTCGGGTATAGTCTTTTGTAAGCTTCATAGGCATTCAACACCCTTTTCACAAAGTTGCGGGTCTCAGCGAAGGGAATGTCCTCACCGTTGACCCCGATGCCACCCTGCTGCACCCATTTGCGCACGGTGCCCTCGCCGGCGTTGTAGGCGGCCAGCGCCAGCGTCGTGTCGCTGTCAAAGCGTCCGGAAAGATAGTTCAAGTACCAGCAGCCCATCTCGATGTTGTAGCCACGGTCCAGCAGCATGTCGTCGGAATAGCTCCAGTTGTTCTTTCCGGCGATCCACTCGCCGGTATCGGGCATGATCTGCATCAGGCCCAATGCCCCCACGCCGGAACGGGCGTCGGCGCGAAAGTTGCTCTCGGTACGGATGACCGCGGCCACGAACAACGGGTCCAGCCCATAGCGGGCAGCCGCCGGCTCTATCACGGGTTGCAAGTCATAGGGATACAGCCGCAGCTGCACCCAATAGGCCCCCAGCGCCGCTGCGCCGGCCACCAGCAGCGCGGCCACCAGCACGATGGGCCAACGCCTGCGCCCGCCTTTGCTTCTCGCGCTCACAGCTCACCATCCAGCGCTTCTTCATACAGCGCGCGCAGCTGGCGGCGGGTGTCCTCCAGGCTGCCGGAGGTATCCACCACATGGCCTGCCCGGCGGCGGCGTTCGGCGTCGGAGAGCTGCGCGTCCAGGCGCTTCTGCGCGTCCTCGCGGCTCAGGCCCCGCTCCAGCAGGCGGCGCAGTTGCTCGTCCACGCCGCAGGAAAGCACCCACACCACGTCGCAGTCGGCGTCGGCGCCGCTCTCCAGCAGCAGCGGCGCGTCCACGATGGCCACGCCCACGCCATCTGCACGGGCCTGTGTCAGAAACTCCCTCATGTCCTCGAGGATCGCAGGATGCATAAGGCCATTGACGACTTTGCGCGTGGCCTCGTCGTCAAAGATGCGCTGGGCCAGCTTGTCGCGCAGCAGCCGCTGATCCGAGCCGAAGAATTCCTCGCCAAAGGCGGCGCGCAGCGCCCGCCAGCCAGCCCGGCCGGGCTCCACGATCTCGTGGGCCACACGGTCGGCATCCCACACGCGGGCGCCCAACTCCTGCAGATAGGCCGAAGCCGTGGATTTGCCTGTGGCGATTCCGCCGGTGAGTCCTATCGTTACCAAGGGAAGTCCTCCCGTAGATGTGTTTCGTTATTATAAGGATATAACAAACCGGGTCGTTTCAACCCGGTTTGATGATACCGTATTTCGTCGGAAGGTGCAACCGCGCAGGATTTTGGTTCAATTTAGCCTCGTTGGAATATGATCGAAGTCAGTCAATGCCGTCAAGCCTGGCCAAAGCCCGTTCAATGGCACCCGTCGCCCGCTCCTCCCACATGCGCGCCCGCAAGATGTGCCCGGCCAGTATGGCCAAAGTGTCCGCGTCGCAAAACTTGGCCATGCCCTCGGGTTCAAAGCTCACATGCTTCCACATCTCCCCGGCAAAGGCGCAGGAGCGTTGCAGGTGCCCGGCGGCCCCCAGCAGGGCTTCGGCCTGCTGGGGCAGCGCCTCGGCGGCCCGCCGAAGGAACCGGGCGGCAAACCCGCGCTCGTTGAGCACGCAGTGGTTGTTCAGATAGATGATGAAGCGGGTTTGCCAATCGGGAGCATCCGACGGCGTACCATCCTCGGTCTCGGCCAGCAGCGCGTCCGCCCAGGCGCGGAAGGCCGCCAGCCCCGCGGGGTGGCCCTGGGCGCTGGCGGTGCGCTCCATGGCCACCGCCCGGCGCAGCGCCCGCGCATAGAAAGCGCCATCCAGCGTCACCGGCTCCAGCTCCTTAATGAGCACATATCCCCTGGTGTCCGCGTACCAGTTGCGCTTGCGGAAATAGCCGCCGGCGTCGATGGTGAAGTCCTCGGTCTGCGGCAGCTCGTTTTGGAAGTAGTTCCAGCCGTAGAGCACCGCCCCTTCCTCGTCATAGCCGGTCACGACGCAGAACTCCGACCCGGCTACCACGCCGATGGCCATCACCGGCAGGCCCCGCTGTATGCTGGCGACGATGTCCTGCCGGGCGGTGCGCTCGTCGGCATAGGTCATGCCGCGCTCCAGCTTGGGCGCCTTGCTGCCGTAGCCCGCGTTCAGCTTGATGACCGCGCTGCAGCCGCAGGCCTCCAGCGTCCATCGCACCAGCGCGAACTCGTCGTCGCAGGCCGTGCCGTAGGTCTCATTCTCGAAGAACCAGCCCCGCCACACCATGCGGAAGGCCGCGCCGCTGGCCGCCACGATGTGGGTGTAGTCCAGCCGCGGGTCGGCGCCGGCGGCGCGCAGCAGCACCGAAAGGCTGCCGCAGAAATAGGTGAGCATGGTCTCGTCGGCGCCGAACTGCTCCAGCTTTTTCACGCCGGTCAGTATCTTCCTGGTGAACGCCTTGGTGTCTCCCGCCGTTGTTCCGTCCATCTTTTCCAGCATCTCCTGTTTCAGTCGTTCACGCAGCGCATGCAGGCGGTTGTTCACCCGGCTTTCGCTGATCCCCAGCAGGGCGGCGGTCTCGCTCTGGCTGTAGCCGCTCAGGTAGAAGAGGCCCAGGATGGATCGATCCTCCTCGGCCAGCTGCCCCACGGCCTGCCACAGCTCCCGGCGCAGCGCTTCCTCCTGTGTGTCCAGTTCACCTAGCGGCAGGCTGGCCACGGGGAGCAGGCGGTTCCCGCGCTTCATGCCCAGGCAGATGTTGCGCAGAACCGTCTTGAACCACTTGGGGAAGGCCTCGGGGGCGCGCAGCAAACCCAGGCTGGTCAGCGTCCGGATGAAGGCCTCCTGGGCAGCGTCCTGCGCCAGATGCCAATCGCCCAGCAATGACCAGGCATAGTTGACCGCCATGGGCTGGAACCTGTCGACCAGTTCCTCCATGGCCTGGGTCTCGCCCGAGCGAATCCGTTGGATGATCGCGACCAAATCCTGCATGGGCGCCTCCTGTTTTTGCGATGCGTGACAAAGAAAAGAGGAAGGAAAAGAGGAATTTCTTTAGATGGGGGGTATACGCTAAGCAAAGGGATGGATTTCGCGCCATCAGGCGCGACCCTGCGCATCGCCCCGCTGTGCTTCGCACAGCCTACGGCTTGCTGTCGCATCGGCAGAGCCGACGCTGTCGCAAGCCTGGGGTAATACCTCGCCGACATCCAGTCGGCGAGTGCGGCAGAGCCGCACAAGGCGACGCTGGGCTGCAGCGCATCCTGCGCCAAGGCCAAAGGGCTTTCCGGTCGCCCTTTGGGAACCTTCGGCCCGATTGGATGATTGTGCAAATATATGACCAGTACGAAGCCCTCGCGGGTGAGAGGTTACGAAGGCGCCGGGGCCACGCGGCAGGGGCAGAGCCCCTGCCCTACATTCGTTCTTTCGAAGCGTTGTAGGGCAAGGGCTCTGCCCTTGCCGCGCTTCTCGCCGCATTGGAACGATGCGGCAATCTGATCATTATCCTCCTCGCCCCGTGAGGGGAGAGGGGTCGGGGGAGAGGGTTCTTACTTGGCGTCATACCAGCTATTCCCCGTGGACACATCGGCCCGCAGGGGCACGGCCAGCTCCGCCACGCCTTCCATGCAGCGCCGGAGCAACTCTGATACCTCCTCGGCCTCCTCCAGCGGGCTGTCCACGATCAGCTCGTCGTGCACCTGCAGGATCAACCGGGCCTTGAATCCACCCTCGCGCAGCTCCTCATGGGTCTTGATCATGGCCAGCTTGATGATGTCGGCGGCGGTGCCCTGTATCGGCGCGTTCATCGCCACGCGCTCGCCGAAGGAGCGGGTCTGGTACTGGGGGCTCTTGAGCTCCGCCATGGGGCGGCGGCGGCCAAAGAGCGTCGTCACATAGCCATGTTCATAGCCGGACTTCACCGACTGCTCCATGTAGGCCTTCACGCCGGCATAGGTGGAAAGGTACCGCTCGATGTATTCCTTGGCCTTCTGGCGGGGGATGCCCAACTGACGGGCCAGGCCGAAATCGCTGATACCGTACACGATGCCGAAATTGACGGCCTTGGCCGAGCTGCGCATGGTATCGGTGACCTCTGCCAGCGGCACGCCGAACACCTGTGACGCCGTCTGGCGGTGGAAATCCGCGCCGCCGTGGAAAGCCTGCTGCATGCGCTCGTCACCGGCCATGTGGGCCAGCACCCGCAGCTCGATCTGCGAATAGTCGCCATCCACGAGCACGTTGCCCTGGCTGGCCACGAAGGCCCGGCGGATGGGCCGGCCCAGGTCCATGCGTACGGGGATGTTCTGCAGGTTGGGGTCGCTGGAGCTGATGCGGCCGGTGGCGGCCACGGTCTGGTGCAGCGTGGTGTGCACGCGGCCGGTGCCAGAGCGCACCAGCGGCAGCAGGCCATCGATGTAAGTGCCCTTGAGCTTGCTGATCTGGCGGTATTCCAGTATCAACGGCACGATGGGGTGGGCTTCTGCCAGCTGCTCCAGCACCTCGGCGTCGGTGGACCAGCCGGTCTTGGTGCGCCGGCCCTGGGGCAGGCCCAGTTGCTCGAAGAGGATTTCGCCCAACTGCTTGGGAGAGTTGATGTTGAATGTACGGCCCACCAGACCGTAGGCTTGCTCGCCGATGACCTGCAGGCGGGTCTGGAACTCGTCTCCCAGTTTTTTAAGCACGTCGCTGTCCAGCCGGAAACCCTGTTGCTCCATGTCGAACAGCACATCCACCAGCGGCAGTTCGATGGTCTCAAAGAGCGCCGCCATGCCCTGCTCGGCCAGCATGGCCCTTTGGCGCTGGGCCAGCGACCACAGCGTGGCTGCGGGTGACGCGTCCGGATTCACGCCCTGCGTGCGGTCGCACAGGTCGGCGAAACCATATTTACCGCCCACGGGGTTCAGCAGATAGCCGGCCAGCATCGTGTCGAAATCCACATGGCCCAAGGCGATGTCGTAGGGTTTGAGCATGGTGCTCCATGCTTTGGCGTCGTGCAGCGTCAGCCGCGCGCCTTGCCACAGCGGCGAGAGCGCCCGCAGCGCCTCGTCGGGCTGCAGCCCCTGACCCGCCAGGTCCCGCATCAGCGGGATGCAGTATTCCTCTTGACCATCGAAGATCGCCAGGTCTTCCAGCATGACCGCAGCCGCGTCGCTGCCGGCCAGCTTTTGGGCCAGCACGGCCACGGCGTCCACGGTCTCCAGCCGCTGGCAGCGCACGGCGGTCAGTTTCTCCTTCTGCTCCTCGGCCCCGCTCTGGGCCTTCAGGCGGTTCAGGATGGCCCGCAGTTGCAGCTCTTCCAGCGCGGCGAAGGCGTCGGTCTGCCGCCAGGGCAGCAGCTCCATCTCGCCAAAGCCGCGGCCACCCAGCGGCGCGTCACAATGGATCGTAGCCAGCTCCTTGGAGAAGCGCGCCATGTCCGCGCCATTGCGCACGCGCTCGCCCAGCTTGCCCTTGATCTCGTCGGCGTGCTCCAGCACCGCTTCCACGCTGCCATAGGTGTGCATCAGGTTCAGCGCCGTCTTCTCCCCCACGCCGGCGATGCCGGGGATGTTGTCGGAGCTGTCGCCCATAAGGCCCTTGAGGTCGGGGATCTGGTCCGGGCGCAGGTCATAGACCTCCCGAAGGTGCTCGGGGGTGAATTCCTCGATCTCGCTGACGCCCTTTCTGGTCAGCGCCACCAGCGTGTGCTCGCTGACCAGCTGCAGCGAATCGCGGTCGCCGGTGATCACGATGGTCTGAATGCCCTGCCCCTCGGCCTTTTTCGCCAGCGTGCCCAAAAAGTCGTCGGCCTCGAAGCCGTCGGCATCCACCGTTGCAATGCGCATGCGCTCCAGCAGCTCCCGCAGCATGGGGATCTGCGGGCGCATGTCCTCGGGCATCTCCCGCCGGCCGGCCTTGTATTCGGCGTATTTCTCGTGGCGGAAGGTGGGCCCGTGCTTGTCGAAGGCCACGGCCAAATACTTCGGTTTATAGTCTTCCAGAGCCTTGAGCATCATGTTCAGAAAACCGAAGATGGCGTTCGTAGGCCGGCCATCCCGGGTGGACATCGCCGGCATGGCGTAGAACGCCCGGTGAATCAGGCTGTTGCCGTCTATGACGATCAGACGATCCTGCATTTTTCCTCCTATGGGGTACAACCGCAATCAAATTCATCGTACCATATTTTGTCGCAATTGAAAATGAAGCAACCTCGTTGCGCCGACGTACCCACATTGTGCTATAATATTATCCATTCCACACATGCGGGAGGGATACCCATGGGAAACAAAGTCATTGTAAAGGAAAAGAAAAAGCCCAAGGCCGCAGCGGGCAAAATCAGCACTGCCGCGCCCAAGCCGCCGATGCCTCAGCCCGAGGTCATCAAGAAGGGCAAGAAAGACAAAGAATGGTGAGGAACCAAGCATAAAGGGAGCGACCCAACCCGGTCGCTCCCTTTATTTCGCCTGCGGCGCTGATGCGCCTTGGCGATTTGGGCGGCTTGTATGAGTATTGTCTATCGGCTGGCGATAACGGTCGCCAGCCGACCTCTTAGCTCTTTATTTCCATACTGTGTTTGTAAGTGCGAGGAATCGCCCTTGGGCGGGATTTTGTAAACATCTTTCGCTTGCTTGCCGTTTCCTCCCGCCGGATAAACCGTCGCTCGGTAACTGCATATCGTTTCTATTCCATAGCATAGAAGCCTAGTACATTTCGAAGATGTAGTTGTTCATGCGAGGGTACATCTGGTCCAGCAGTGCCAGCGTCGCAGGCTCACCCTGGGCCTGGCCGGTACTGGCGGCCTCGGTGGCCGTCATGCAGCCGGTCAGGATGCGGGCCAACGAGCCTACCGGGCACGTGAAGTCCGCCGTTCCTTGTATACGCGTCAAGCTTGCCCTGCCATCCCGGGCGCGCAGCCTCCAGATGCCGTTGTTCTCAGGCATCATGCCGTCGTCGGTGATCTCCATCGTCAGCTCTCCCTCGGCAGCGGGGGCAGCCTGGGCCACGGCCTGCGCAGCGTCGGTCACGCGCATCATCACAAAGGGTTGCAGCTTGGCCCGGTCGATCCAGTGGCCAGGCAGCAGTATGGCGCGGTCGTCGGTGGGCGCGCTCCACAGCGCGGTCTTGTCCAGGGGCTTCAGCGCCGCCAGCAGCGCCAGCGTACCCTCCCCTTCCAGCGTGATCTGCTCGCTCAGGCGCGCTTCATCGGTTGATTCCTCCAGCAGGCCGTAGCCCACCGGCTGCCCGTGGCGGCGCAGCAGCACCGCCCGGCCCTCCAGCGAGCGCAGCTCGCCCAGGCGCTTGCGCCACAGCGCCTCATCCCGCAGCACGGCCAGATGGCGGCCTACCATGAAGCGGTCGTATATGGCGGACAGCGCGGCAATGTCCGGCTGTTCGGACCACTGGGCGGTGTATCCCTCGGGCAGCGCGTCGGGCAGCTCCGCCGCGGGGCGCAGATAATCCATCTGATAGCTGACCGTGCTCCACCCCAGACGGTCATAGAAAACATGATCAAAGGGATATAGGAATGTGAAGCCCCGGCCCCGCTCCGCCATGTCGCGCAGCGCCGCGGCCATCAGGCGCTTGGCGTGGCCCCGCAGCTTGTGCACCGGGTCGGTGGCGACACCGCACAGCGTTTCCACAGTGACAGCCTGGCCCCGCAGCCGCAGCGGATAAGGGATCATCTGCAGCACGCTCAAGAGCTCGCCGCCCTCGGTCAGGCACAGCGTGTTCTCCGCGGTGTATACATCGTTGAAGAACCAGTCCACATAGCGCGGCCCGCCCTCGTGGAAGCTCAGCTCCCACAGGCGGCGCACGTCGTCGCGGCGATGGGGTTCAGCCCTGTGTATCATCGTGATTCATTTCCCTGATGCGGTATTTGTTGACCAGGCGCACGGGGTTGTAGCTCTCCTTGGCGCGGCGCAACCCGGCGATGCCCATGTCCTCCTCGCGGTTCACAAAGGTCACACACTGGAAGTTACGGTGCACGAACTGCTGGTTGAGGAAGGCATAGATGCCCGGTATGGACGGATCGGCCTTCTCGAAATGGATGAGCGCCATGTCCGGTCGGAAGCGCTCGCCGATCGTGAAGGCCTTGGGGTGTCCCTCCACGCACAGCAGAGCGCCCACAAGGCCCAGAGCCTCCATGTTGGAGATGGCCTCCTTGATCGCGGACATCTCGCCGTCGTCCACGTTGTCGCTGCCCTCGTGGTTGTGGAACCACTCGCAGCTGATGCTCAGGCACTGGGGCAGCAGGTCCGGCGTGAGCTCCTGCCAATTGTAGGCAGAATCGAACTTGTTGATGTGGTTGCGCTTGTTGTGGAATTTCTTGCCCGGCAGCTTGTCCAGATCCTCGCGCAGATAGACGTATTCGGCCAAGTCGCGGTCGAAGGTGATCTCAATGCCCTCGTGGGGCTCGGCGTGGAAACGCGCGGCGAAGTCTTCATTGACGCCCATGATGTCCAGCCCGCAACGGCGCTGGCGCAGATCGTCCAGCGCCGTGCGCACGGCGGGCATCACCGGCTGCCCAGCGGGCACCAGCGGCTGCATGTGGCCCACGCACCCGGTGTCCGGGTGGCGGTAGGAGAAATACAGCACTCCCTCGTGCTCGCAGATTTCGATCTTCCAGCTCTTGCGCCAGATGAAAAGGTTCGCAAAGGACAATTCGGAGTTCTCGTATTCAATGCCTTCGGCGTAGCGCTCCAGCAGCGCGCGATCCTCCAGCGTCAGTTGACGAAACTGTAACAAGCAAATCCCCCTGACCGCCTGCATGACGGTTTAATTCTTACAAGATTGGTAGGCATCAGTATTATATACCAACGCGCATGGGAAATGAAGCGGTCAAATTGTTCAGTGATTGCCAATGTGATTGTGCACCGTACCATCGTTTTGTTAAAATGTATCCATCAATCCATTCGAATTGATTGGGAGGCGCCTATGGGCAAATATGACCTGCATCTGGACTGGGACAGGATCGCCGAGGCCAGGGACATCGCTAGCCGCTGGCACCGCGGCGAGGCTGTGGAGCGCACGCCCTTTGTATACAGCGTACCCTTCGAAAACAACGGCGGTTGGATGAATGGCTCGGCCTACAGCTTCGGAGACATCGCCGACAACCCCGACAAAGCGGTGGAAAGTCAGATTGACGCGATGAACTGGCAGGCGCAGACATTCCCCGACTGCGACTGGATGCCGATCTACCACCTGTTCCACCTGGGCGAGGGGCTGATTCCCTCGATGTTCGGTGCGGTACAGAAGGTGGACGCCAAGGTGCCGCCGGTGACCGAGGACCGCGTGCTGGGCGCCATAGAGGACTTTTTGAAGCTGCCCGAGCGCATCGACCCCGAGCACGACGGCTGGGGGCCGCTGCTGCGGGAGAACGTGCTCAAGTTCCTGGACGCGACCCACGGGGGAGTGCCAGTGGGCGTGGCCGACCATCAATCCCCCTACGGCTGCGCCACGAAGCTTTTAGGGAACGAGGCGCTGATGCTGGCGATGTACGACGAGCCCGATCTGGTGACGCTGTTCCTCGACCGCATGGTACAGGCGACAATCGACACCGTCGAGGCCGTAAAGCGCTGGGCGGGTGCGGAGCGCGTGTGCCCAAACACATCTCACCCGGTGCCCGGCGAGGGCGGCATCATCCTCTGGGACGACTACATCTCGGTGATCACGCCCCGCTTGCACATGGAATTCTGCGTGCCGCAGAACAAAAAGCTGTACGCCCGCTACGGCCGCGGCCACCTGCACACATGTGGGCCCTACTTCCCCGGCCATCTGGACGCCTGCCTGGCCTGTGAGCCCGTGACGATGGACATTTCGGCGATGCGCGGCATGGCGCGCTCCCGGGCGGACCTGCTGGAGTTCCGCCGACGCACCGCTCAGGCCGGCGTGCGTCTGCGCGGCGGCATCGCCGCCAACGCCGTGCATCAGAACGACGCCAAGGCCTGGGAGCCTTGGGATGAGGCCTTTCTTCGGCAGATGGCCGAGGGAGGCCTGTTCTTAAGCGACGGCGGCGACGCCGAACGGGGTAAGCAGGTCGCGGAGATGTGCAAGAGGACGCCCCAGGCGGGGAGTAACGGCAAATAAGAAATGGGCCGTCTCGTTAATCACACATAGGCATACTCACACAAAGATGGGGACCGAAGGTTTGCTGTGAAAACCCGTAGCTGTGCTTGATTTACAGGTACAGCAAAGAAAGCCGCTTTTTCTTTGCGGCTAGCTTAAGGTCTATTCAGGTCTTAGCCTACAGCCGTGACGGTTG
>JAEYPH010000020.1 GCA_023410875.1 Bacillota bacterium
GTCCTCCTTCTTGTTGCTTGCGGTTGGCAGACCTGCTTGCATCCTATCAGAGTGTGCGAAGGATGGCTACTTATAGCTGGAAGCTTCCCTGAACCCCCAGCCTAGCTGGGGGTTTTCGTTTCACAAAAAAGCGACGGCGTCAGGATAACCCTGACGCCGTCGCCGTGGAATTGCACTCAATATATCATACTCCCGCGCAAAGCACAATGTGCCGACAATTACTAAAAATCAATTGCGCTCAACTGCCCTTCGACGTCCGGGCTGGCGCGGACAGGCCGCATGTCAGTCGTCCTTTCCCATCTTTTCAATTCGGTATTGATTGTAACCACCGGAAAGATTGTACACTCTCCTGAACCCTTTGTTCAGAAGGATGTTCTGCACGGCGTTGCCGGTGACGCCCTTGTTGCAATAGGTTACCACGGGCTTGTCCTGCGGGATGTCCTCGATGTGGCCGCGAATCGCCTCATGGGGCATGCTCTGCGCTTGCTCCACATGGCCGGCCATATATTGCTTCTCAATCCTCGTGTCCAGTATCGTGAAGGCGCCCTCCCCCTTCTCCAGGAGCTCACCGGGGGTGATCAGCTCCCTTCCCCGGTTGATGGCGTTGTCCAGTATCATGCCCGTGTACATGACCGGGTCTTTGGTCGTGGAGAATGGCGGCGCATAGGCCAGGTCCAGATGGAACAGGTCGGATACCTTGGCTCCCAGCGTCATGGCCGTGACAAACACGTCGATGCGCTTGTCCACGCCCTCATAACCTACGATCTGCACGCCCAGCAGCCTTTCGGTCTTTCGGTCGGCGATGGCCTTGATGACCATCTCGCGGCCGCCGTAATAGGCCGGCTTGTTGGGCTTGCTGTTGTGGCACACGACGACATCATAACCCTTACGCCGGGCTTCCGACTCGTTCATGCCGGCCGCCGCCACCGTTATGTCAAACGCCCGGAAGATGGACGTGCCCAGTACGCCGCGAAAGCGCAGATCGCCGCCGGTCACAACGTCTCCGGCGATGCGGCCCATCTTGTTGGCCGTGGAGCCCAGCGGGCGATAGAGCGCCTTGCCGTCCAGCGCGGACCAACTCTGCGCGCAATCCCCGCAGGCATACACGCCGGGCACGCTGGTCCGCATCCTGTCGTCCACCTTGATTGCTCCATAAGCGCCAAGCTCAATACCCATCTCTTTTGCAAGCTTTACATTGGGGCGTACGCCCACGGCCATGATAACAAGCTCTGCACCGAGGCTGGCGCCGTCATCCAGCACAACGGCGTCGCCTGTGATCTCCGCGGCGGAACGACCCGTCACGATGCGAACCCCTTTTTTCTCCAGGTATTGGTGCAGATAGCCCGACATGTCGGCATCCAGCGACAGGCAGATGTGCGGCAGCTTCTCCACGACGGTCACATCCAGGCCCGCTCTCACGAGGTTTTCCGCCATTTCCAGGCCGATGAACCCGGAGCCGACGATGACGGCCCTTGGGGGCTGCCTGTTCCTCAGGAACTCCCGGATGGCTATGGCGTGGGATGGGTTTCGCAGGACAAACACATGGTCGCCGTGGACGCCCGGAATGGGTGGGATCACCGCGGACGCGCCGGTCGCCAGAATCAACGCATCATAGGCGTCGGTAAATACGGAGCCATCGGCAAGGTTCCTGACTGTCAACTCCTTGTTCGTGGAATCGATGCGCAGAACCTCATGCCGCGTCAAGATGTCCACGTTGTATTTGCTCTTGAAGAAGGCGGCGTTCCGGGGAATCAGCTCTCCAATGTCCCCCACCTCGCCGCCGATGTAATAGGGCAGGCCGCAGCCGGAATAGGAGATGTGCTCGTCCATCTCGTATACCGTGATCTGCGCGTCCTCGTCGTTCCTTCTGGCCTTGGCCGCGGCGGATGTGCCGGCAGCGACGGCTCCAATAATGGCGATCTTCATTTGCTCTCCTCCCACATCGCTCTTGGCACTTTCATGTTACGGATTGGCGAACCAGCTCTTCGTCCGGTTCGCGATCCTCACCAGCGCAAGCATGACTGGCACTTCCACCAGCACGCCGACGATCGTGGCCAGCGCCACCGGCGACTTTGTACCGAACAGCGAAATCGCCACCGCTACCGACAGCTCGAAGAAATTGGACGCGCCGATCATGCCCGCCGGAGCGGCGATTTCATGGGGCAGCTTCAGCGCCTTGCTTGCCAGATAAGCGATGAAGAAAATCAAGAATGTCTGCAATGTGAGCGGCACGGCGATCAACACGATGTGCAGGGGATTTTCCAATATCACATTCCCCTGGAAGGAGAAGATGATCACCAGCGTGAGCAGCAGACCCGTGATTGTGAGGTTATTGAACTTAGGCAAGAAAGAATTCTTGAAATAATCCTCTCCCTTTCGCCGTATGATCAACGTTCTGGTGAGGACACCTGCCGTCAGCGGAATTACCACAAACAGCAGAACCGACAGCAGCAGCGTGTCCCAGGGGATCACCACACCGCCCAGCCCCAGCAGCAACGCCACTATGGGTGTAAAGGCAACCAGAATGATCAAATCGTTGGTCGCCACCTGCACCACCGTATATGCCGGGTTCCCGCGCGTCAGATGGCTCCACACAAACACCATGGCCGTGCAGGGAGCGGCGCCCAGCAGAATAGCCCCCGCCAGGTAGTCCTTGGCAAGCTCGGCGGGTATGAATGTCTTGAACACAACATAGAAGAAGAAGGCCGCAATGGCATACATCGTAAAAGGTTTGATAAGCCAGTTGGTCACCCACGTTACATAAAGGCCCTTCGGGTTTTTCCCCACGTTGCGGATGCTGGCGAAGTCCACCTTCATCATCATGGGATAGATCATAAGCCATATGAGTATGGCGATGGGTATGGATACCTGCGCATACTCAAACCGAGCCAAAAACTGGGGCACAGCGGGCAAAAATCTACCGATCAGCACGCCCGCAGCCATACACAGGATCACCCATAGCGTCAGAAACTTCTCAAAAAAACCGATGCCTTGTGCTTTTTCCGCTTTCATATGCCACCCTCCTGCCGCTCATTGCCGCACTTGCCGCGATAGGGATTGCAGATGCAGTCTCCCTTGGGGCGGGTCAGGTCATCGATGAATTGCCGGAACTGCTCCACCTTCTCCATGCAGATCGTGTAGTACATCCAAGTCGCCTCCTTGCGCCCGGCTACCAACCCGCAATCCATCAGCACCTTCATGTGATGGGAGAGTGTCGATTGGGTGATCGAAAGGCCCTCCAGGAGATTGCAGGCGCACATCTCCCCGCAGGACAGCATATCGATGATTTTCAGCCTCGTTGGCTCGCTTAGGGCTTTGAGAATCTCCAAGCCGGTCGCATCGTCTTTCATACCGCACACCTCTCGAAACATTGATGCACATCAATATCTTATGCGGAACATTGATGGGCGTGAATCTAAGAACCATCATAAAGCATTCTTCGATGTCCGTCAATATTCTGAATGTTAAATAATAAGCATTTAGACCAAGGCAGAAAAATATACTCATAACCGACTGCCGATTCACTCGGGAGGAGGAAACCTTATTAAGCGAAAGACGAAAGACAAACCCACCCGCAGGCGTTTCTCGTTTGCAAGAAACAAGTTGTGAGGACGAAAGCGAAAGATCACCCGACGACGGTTATCGTCGGGTGATAGCCAGATGCAAGCACAAGTCGTCCGAATCGCCAAAGCGCTGCAGCGCTGCAGGCGAAGCGCGTTGACCCTGTCAACGCGCAAAAAAGAAGGCCGCCAAATGGCGGCCTTCTTGTCTGTACTTGACTTACCGGGTGCGCTTGAAGCACTCGCTGCAGTAGATCGGCCTGTCGTTCTTGGGAACGAAGGGGACCTTGGTGGGCGCGCCGCACTCAGCGCAGATCGCGTCATACATCTCGCGGGCGGGGCGACGATCGCCACCGCTGCCGCCATCACGCTGACCCTTGCGGGCGTTGCGGCAGTTCTTGCAGCGGACGGGCTTGTTGGCAAAGCCTTTCTCGGCATAGAATTCCTGCTCACGAGCGGTGAACACGAAATCCTCTCCACAATCCCTACACCTTAAAGTTTCGTCCTGGTACATTGGAAATTCCCTCGCTTTTATTTTTTTGCTCCTACCAGAGCTATGGCCAAACCGTTAGCCCACTCCACCGACTGGTAGATGCCCGGGTCCTACCCGGCCCCTTTTTGATCAGGGCATAATCCTTGGTCTCCAATAAAAGAACGAGGGATCATGGTTCCTGGTCGGGCGGCCACAAGGTTCCACTCTACGGCTGCAGTCCGAAAAGATTCTTCCTTGTTCCGCAAGCGCAGGCAGATGCCTGCACACAGAGGACTGATTCAACGAGTTCATTATACACGAAAATGGAGCAATTGCAATAGCTTATTTACAATTTTCCAGGGGTATTTTCGGATAAAAACAACATTTCTGTCGAAAAAAAGTCTCTCTCATCGTTTTTCTAGCGGTCTACACGCCGCGCTGGGTATTCCAGCACGGTGTATTGCAGGCCTGCGGCGGTGAACTGCGCGCGCACCAGAAAGCCCGCGTTGCGGTAGAAGGCCAACGCTCCGTCACTGTTGGTCTCCACGATGGAGCTTAAGCCCTCGGCGGCCGCCTGGCGCACCCTGGGCTGCACGAGATTCCTGGCCAACCCTTCCCGGCGGTGGTCCGGCAGCACGCCCAGGCTGGAAAGGTACAAATAACGATCCGGCGCCAGGCGATCCCGCGTTTCATCGATACGGGCGCTGACACGGGTAAGCTCGGCGTAGGCCACAGCCCCCAGCCGGCGGCGGATGTCCAGGCCGCCAAAAAGCAGCCACCGCCACGGCGGGCAGCTCATGCGCCAGGAAACCTGCCACAGCGCCACGGCGCGCATCTGGTCGCTATCCGCCCAAGCCTCGCCATAGTGCACGGCCATATTCGCCGTAAAGCGGAACACCGGCTCGATGCTGCGCAGCCTGCGGCCCTCATCGGGGCACAGGCGGCTTACGAAGTCATCCAAAAAGAACGCCTCGCTCAGCGTGCGCACAGCGTCTCCAACGGCTGCTGACTCCAGTTTCACCATGTCAAAATACCCATGGAATGATTATAGCAAAACCAAAGCAGAAGGAGTGAATGAAAAGTGTATTCATTTTTTTGATGCGAAGGAAAAATTTCGCGCCTGTTGGCACGACCAAAGGGCTTTCCGGTCGCCCTTTGGAAACCTTCGGCACCAAAAGTTTGAATGATTATACAATTATGTGACTACCACGACAGCCCTTTGGAAAGGAGGGCTTACAAAGGCACGCAACCCTTTGCCGACGCGGATTCATTCCGCGGAGGCAAACGAATAATTAGGGAACCACTGATTTAATCCACCCGGACCCAGGATTTGATATAATAGAGATATCGAATGAGCGAGGGATAAAGGGATGGATAGGCAGCCAAGCTTCAGCGACATAGAATTTGCCGGGAAGAAAAA
>JAEYPH010000040.1 GCA_023410875.1 Bacillota bacterium
GCCAACCGTCACGGCTGTAGGCTAAGACCTGAATAGACCTTAAGCTAGCCGCAAAGAAAAAGCGGCTTTCTTTGCTGTACCTGTAAATCAAGCACAGCTACGGGTTTTCACAGCAAACCTTCGGCCCCATCTTTTGAATAGCGTGGCTAATGTGACTACGTTCTAAAGATCGGCATAGCATATGAAAAAGCCTGCGTGAGATAAACTGCCCGCAGACTTTCTTCTATATAAGAGGTGATCAGAATTTGAGGCTGGCCAGCGCTCAATACGCGCATCGGCGCAAGGCCTGTATGTTGGTGTAGAGCTGGCCTTCCAGGCAGTCCAGAAATCCGCGGGCCGCCTGGATGCGCTCGCGGGCCATGCGGCGGGCCTCGTCAAAATAATACCAGTCTGAGCGATAGAGCTGCGGGCGGCGCTCCAGAAGCAGCGGCACAAAGTCATGCACGGTGATGGCGCCGCTGGGGAACTCCCCGTTCTCGGGCAGCTCGCACAGGAAATCGTCCGCCGAGTGGCACAGAATGTAGTTGAGCACATCCACGGGGCCGCACCGGCTCACATGGTCGGCATCCCAGAAGATGCGCGCCTCATGGCAATTGGCTGGAATGTCCATGGCCTTGCGGCTGTGCAGCAGGATGGCCTGGCACACGTCCTTGATCTTGTGGTGGGGGAAGCCCAGCTCATCCAGACAATCCATGGCCCACCGGGCAGCCTTCTGCGCGTGCTGGGGGCCGCCGAACTGCGGCTGGTAGCGGTCATGGATCCACACTGCGGCCAGCAGCACGTCCATGTCGCCGTGCTCCACGGCAGCGATGCGCGTCACGTCGCGCTCCACCTGTAGGATGTGCTCCAAGCGGTAGTTGTAAAACGGCTGCGCGACGGTACCCCGGGACGGCCAGTGTTCCGCGGCGGCGGCGGACGTCGCGTCGATCATATACTCTTTGAGTGCTTCAAGCCATATACGTTCCCTTGACGACATATCAGTCCCCCGAACGAGCAGACAGCACCGTTGGCATATTTTGCTACATTTTGTAGTTTACCATAGCACTCATCTGTTTCCAATACCATATATGGAAAAAAGAATGGTAAAAACGCATAAAATGTTACTAAAATGCTGATTTTGTTCGCTATCGACATCCACAACCGGTGGTGAGCGGGGCTAATGGGGGCACAAGTGGCCTCTGGCATAACCCCTTGCGCTGGTGTGGAAGTCGTGCCATTCTAAAAACAGATGACACGTTGCAAATGAAAACGGCGTTCCGGCGCATCCAATGTATGGGTATGCATTCCCAAGAACCCAGCACGGCCCGGCCCAGGAGGTTTATGGACAGCAACGAATTCGCGATCCGCATACAGCCGCTGCAGCAGCAGCTCTATCGCGTGGCCTACGGGTATCTGGGCAGCCGGAGCATGGCGCTGGACGCCGTGGGCCAGGGTCTGCGCGCTGCCCGCAGCCTGCGGCACAGCGAATACTTCACCACGTGGATGACGCGCATCGTCATCAACCAGTGCAAGATGGAGCTGCGCCGCCGCCGGCGCGAACAGCCGCTGGAAACCCTGGGCGACGCCGCGGCGCAGGACTACGATGCGCTGCCGCTCAAGGAGGCCGTCCGCCGCCTGCCCGACGACCTGCGGGAGGTCGTGATCCTGCGTTACTTCGCGGGCTTCACGCTGGCGCAGACTGCCGAAAGCCTGTGCATACCGCCGGGCACCGCGGCCACCCGGCAGCGGCGGGCGCTGCAGATTTTAAGGCTGGAGCTATCCGAGGAGGAGCAAGCATGAACCGCATGGAGGAATATACCGCGTTGCTGGCGGAGATGGAGCCGCCCGCCGGGCTGGACGCCGCGGTGCGCCGGGCCATGGCCCGGGAGCGCCGCCGCCGCGCGGCCAGGCGTGTGGCGCTGTGCGCGTGCGCGCCGGCGGTGGTCCTGGTGGTCTTTGTGGCGCTGGTCAACCTGCTGCCTGGCTTCGCCTATGCCTGCGGCAGGCTGCCGGGGCTGCGGCTGCTGGCCCAGGCGGTGGCGATGTCGCCGTCGCTGAGCGCCGCCGTGGAAAACCAATATGTGCAGCCCATCGGCCAGCAGCAGCAGCAAAACGGCGTCACGATGCGCGTGGAATACGTCATCGTGGATCAAAAGCAGCTGAATATCTTTTACACGTTGAACAGTGAGGCATACCCGCACACGGACGCGCGGCCTGGAATCGCCGCAATCGATGGCGCGAGCTTGCAAGGGTACGGCTATTCCCTCGCCAGCAGCAGCTTCGACGAGCCCAACGGAACGCTGCGTTCTTTCACCGTGGACTTCGCCCAAGGCGACATGCCCCCGGCGTTGCTGCTGGGTGTGGACGTGCATGTGCTGCAGGACGACGCCGGCCAGCCGCCGGTGG
The DNA here is from genome assembly GCA_023410875.1 of Bacillota bacterium. Taxonomy (GTDB): domain Bacteria; phylum Bacillota; class Clostridia; order Christensenellales; family UMGS416; genus JAEYRA01. Next base: position 2,386 of record JAEYPH010000040.1, read on the forward strand.
CCAGCTTTTCCTTCCCGCTGCGGTTTGACCCGGCTTTCACCCAGAAGGGAGAGGTCATCTCGTTGAACCAGACCTTTCAACTGGATGGGCAGACGCTGATTGCCGACAGTATGGAGATCTATCCGACCCACATCCGCTTCCATCTGAGGGACGACCCGGCCAACACTGCGTGGCTCAAGGATCTGCGCTTCTACCTGCAGGATGAAAAAGGCAGGCGCTTTGAGCGGTCAAACGGCGCCATGGGTGCGCCGGATTCGCCGATGATGGCTTCCTACTGGTCGGAAAGCCCCTACTTTGCCAGCAGCAAGAAGCTGACGTTACATATCACCGGGGCCACATGGCTGGACAAGGCCAATCAGCGCACTCGGGTGAACCTGGCCGACGGAGCGGCCGACTGGCTGCCCCAGGGCGTGGCGCTGGAGCAGGCGCGCCGCGATGGCCGCAGCTGGGTGCTGCGATTCTCTGGGGAGCTGCGCGATGGCAGGCCCATACCGCAACTGTTCGATCAGGATTATTACGATGAGCAGGGCAAGCGTTATGAAGTTCATGAATGGTCGTTCGGCTACAATGAGCAGGGATTTTATGATGAGTTCGTGCTGATCGACTATCCCTATGATGTGGTCTACCTGTCGCCGAGCTTCTCCCGCGTCACCACGCAGGATGTGCCGGTGGAAATTGAGGTAGAGTGAGCAGCTACCGGGCGCTGCCCGCCGCCCGGCCGGCATCCTTGCGGTGTACATAGACATAGTACATCGTGCTGCGGCGAAGAGCAGCGGCGGAACCGGGCGCCGAATCGTCGCTGACAATCTTGTAGGTATGGCGGATGCCCGCTTCATCCAGCAGGTTGCGCATCCGCATGAAGCCCTGTTCCGACGGCCCGACGTAGACCTCGGCGCGGTTCCAGAAAGCGATCATGGCGGCTCCGCCTTTCCTATAGCATGGTACCAATCTATCACGGAACGGAGCGGATGTCCATGGCGTGTATGCACGGTTTTTTTGCGCACACTAGCCCCGGTGAGGGAAATGAAAACATTCATGCCGGACAAGGTCTTTTTTGAGCCGGCCTGTGAGAACTATCTGCTGGGGCGGGAGTTGCTGCAGCGCTATGGCGGCATGGGGCTGGAACTGATACCCATTGAGCGCCACAACAGCATCCCCGAGTTGCGCGCCAGGGGCAACGCGGAGTTCGCGGCCATGAAGCGCCATCTGGTGTTGGGCGTGCGCAAGAGCCTGACCTACAAAGCCAACCACAAGACCAGCGATTTTCTGGTGCCGTGGACATCGTCGGGCTGCGCGGCCATGTGCCTGTATTGTTATCTGGTGTGCACCTATTTCACCAGCGCCTATCTGCGGATATTTGTGAACCGTGAGGCGATGATGGAGCGCCTGCTGCGCGCGGCGGCCAAGGCCCAAGGGGAAACGGTATACGAGATCGGCAGCAACAGCGATCTGGTGCTGGAGGACACCGTGAGCGGCAGTTTGCAGTGGACCATCCGCCGGTTCGCCGGTTCACCCAGGGGGCGGCTCACATTGCCCACGAAATTTCACATGGTAGAGCCGCTGCTGGCTCTGCCCCACAACGGCCGAACGACGGTGCGCATGAGCCTGAACCCCGAGGAAGTTGTGCGCACCGTGGAGTTTGGCACTTCGCCGTTGGCGCAGCGCCTGCAGG
>JAEYPH010000042.1 GCA_023410875.1 Bacillota bacterium
CAACCTTGGTCGAACTTGTCGCCGTTCTCCCATTCTACCTTGTTTTCGTTTTTTGTGGTGCCCGCCTGGCATGATTATTTCCAAAGGGCGACCGGAAAGCCCTTTGGTCGCGCCCGATGGCGCGAAAATACTGCCAGGGCAGTTCCTTTTACTGTCCTGCTTTCCAAAACATCTTACTTCTGCTATCCTATTGGTATAGACCAATTAATCAGGAGGCACACCATGCGCAAGCTCAAGGTCGCCGTGATCGGCGCGGGCAGCACCTATACGCCGGAGCTGATGGAGGGCTTCATCGCCCGCGTGGGCCGGCTGGACCTGCGGGAGATCGCCCTGATGGACATCGACGAATACCGCCTGAACGTCGTGGGCGGCCTGGTGGGCCGCATGATCGCGAAAGCCGGGCTGGACTGCCGCTGCACGCTGACCACTGACCTGGAAACCGCCGTGACCGGCTGCGACTATGTGCTGGCCCAGGTGCGTGTGGGCAGGCTTGCGGCCCGCGTCAAGGATGAAAAGATTCCTTTGAAATACGACCTGATCGGCCAGGAGACCACCGGCATCGGCGGCTTCTTTAAGGCGCTGCGCACGATCCCCGTGGTGCTGGGCATCGCCCGAACCATGGAGCGGCTGTGCCCGGACGCATGGCTCATCAACTTCTCCAACCCCTCGGGGCTGGTGGCCGAGGCCGTGCAGAACCAGAGCAAAATACGCATGCTGGGCCTGTGCAACAACGCCGTCAACATGTACAAGCACATACGCGAGTGGGCGGGCAGCCCCACGGCCGAGCTGGAATATCTGGGCTTGAACCACCTGACGTGGCTGACCAGCGTGATCGTGGATGGGCGCAACCTGTTGGCCGACGCGCTGGCCACCGGCATGAGCGGGGCCAAGATGAGAAACATCCCCGATACGGGCTTTGACCCCGAGTGCCTGCGGGCCGCCGGCGGCATCCCGTGCGGATATCTGAACTACTTCTACAAGCGCGAGGCCATGCTGGCTAAGCTTAAGGCCGAGCCCCGCAGCCGCGGCGAGGTGTGCGAGGATATTGAGAACGAGCTCTACGATCTGTACAAGGACCCGAATCTGGGCGTGAAGCCGGACCTCCTGAACCAGCGGGGCGGCGCGCTGTATTCCGAAGCGGCGGTCAGCCTCGTGGAGAGCATCGAGAACGACCTGGGCGAAACCCACGTCGTCAACGTGCGCAACCAGGGGGCGCTGGCCTTCATGCGGGATACCGACGTTGTGGAAGTGCCCGCTGTCGTGGGCCGCGACGGTGTCAAACCGCTGCCCATCCATTGCGAGAACGAGCACATCATCTCCCTCATGCAGGTTGTGAAGGCCTACGAGCGCCACGCCGCTCAGGCCGCGCTGACCGGCGACCGGCTGGAGGCGCTGCGGGCCATGATGATCCACCCGCTGATCGGCGACTTCCAGGCCGCCCGGGATTGCTTTGAGGAGATGCTGGAGGCCCACAAGGAATACCTGCCCCAATTCTTTACGAAATAGTGCTGCTGCCGACCGTGGGGCGTTTTAAGAATAGCCTTGGCTGTTCCTTTCCCAGGTATGACTTTCTATAGGCTTTGCGGGCGCTACGCGCGCCCACACCTGCGCCAAGGGCCGCCACGAGCCGCGTCCCTTGGATCCCCGGCCCGTCGGCCCCATATGCCGCAGCCGCACACAGGCCACTCCCCTCTGGGGGGCGGCCGCGTTCGGCACCGGCATTAAGGGGCTGACATGGAAACGTGAAAACGAGAGAACGCAGGAATGACCTGGAAACAATAATGTACATCAACGTTTCTTTCGGGTGCAATAAAAGTGCTACTCCACGGCGGCAGCCGCTTCTACAATACTTATAGGTGGTTAAACATGAAACAGTATGTACTAGGCATAGACGGCGGCGGCACCAAGACCGACTTCTTCCTCTTTGATGGCGACGGCGGCTTTGTAGCCCATCACCGGGGCGGCTGCGTCAACCACGAGGCGCTAAGTGATGGCTTCACCGGCACCGAACGCGAGCTGGATACGGGCATCACGGCGCTGACCGAACGTACAGGCATCCAGCGCCAACAGATCGGCGCGCTGGTGGGAGGCCTGGCCGGCTGCGACGTGCCCAGCCAGTTCCGCACGCTGGACGATATGGCCGCCCGGCTGGGCTTTGAGCGCCGGCGCATCTTCAACGATTCCTTCCTGGGCATCAAGGCCGGCATCCCCCACGGCTATGGCGTGTGCGTCGTCAACGGCACCGGCACCGTGGCCGGCGGCATCGACCGCCACGGAAACTGGCGGCAGGTGGGCGGCTGCGGCCTCTTTTTGGGCGACGAAGCCGGCGGCGGCCACATGGCCGGCATGGTCATCCGTCGCGTGCATGACGAGCTGTTCCGCCTGGGGCCGCCCACATCCATGACGCCGCGGCTGCGGGCTCTGCTGGGCAACGCCGATGAGGACGCCTTCATCGAGGACGTGTACGCCCGCTTCTACAGCGACAGCCGCCTGCGGGTGCAAACCAAGGAGATACTGGGCATCCTGTTCGACGAGGGCAACCGCGGCGACGCCGTGGCGCTGGGCCTGCTGCACCACACCGGCGAGCAGATGGCCCATTCGGCGGCGGGCTGCATCGCCCGGTTGGATTTCGGCCCCGAAGTGGACATCGTTCTGGTGGGCTCAGTGAACCTGAAAGCCACATGCCCCGCCATGCTGGATTCCTTCCGAGAGACCGTGGAGCGGCTGAGCGGCAAAAGCTGCCGGCTGATCCCGCTGGACGTGCCCCCGGCCACCGGCGCGGTGCTTTGGGCACTGGAGCTGCTGCACGGCGTGCCCGTGGATGCGGACACCCGCACCGGCGTCATCGCCGCCGTGCGAAGCGCGCTGGAATGCGCATAAGCGTATACGCATAATTAATGGTTTTTTAAAATATTATTGCATAAAACCATTGTGGTTTCCGTGGTGGTATGTTATACTTCACTTAACAAAGAATGACAAAATCACCTTAATCCCGACGGCGGTTCATCCGACGGAGGGAAACAAGAAACAATTACAAGGTAGTAAAAAGAAACCGCCCACAGGCAAAATATCGTTCTTAGTACATAAATATGAGACTATATGCTAAGATGTCGCCCGGCGACATGTGCGGCAGGCGACAAAGGAAAACATGAACAAGGCACTCTAAATCGCGATCGATGCCATAGCATCGATCGCGAAAAGAAAAAGAAAGAGGGCGATCCCCGCTGCTACTCTATTTAAGACAAAACTAAGAAGACCCCAGCGCCCCGCGCTCGCCCTGCGGCAGCCGATGGCTGTCCCGCGCCATGGCAGGCCGGGCGTTACGGAGGCGAATCCCAGCCACCCGGCGCTGCTGTCGTCCGGGCTTGCCGCCCATCTGATCTACCTGAAACCGGTGCAGGCGCACGCAAGAGCGCGCCGTGCAGCGGTTTTTTTCGCGCACCGCACGCCCCAAAGGAGGGATTCCCATGACGCTCAAGGATCTGGTCACCACCAGTAAAAAAGAGCGGCTGCGCCGCCAACGGGCAAAAGCCGCACAAGACATCGCCACAGGCGCGCTGATCGGCGTGGCGGCCGGCGCGGCGCTGGGCACGCTGCTGGCTCCCAAATCCGGCAAAGAGACCCGAGAGGACATCAAGAAGATGGCCGTGGACACCGCTGACCGCGTGAAGAGCGCCGCCAGCACCGTGGGCGCCACGCTGGCCGACGCCGCCGACACGATCAAGAATGCTGCCGTCAACACCGCAGACACCGTGAAAGAAGGCGTCAGTGCCGCCGCAGACGATCTGGCTGACCGCTCGGACGATGCCGGCGACCGCGCCGAGGCTGTGGTCAAGGACGTCAAGGAGGGCGTGCGCGACATCGGCGACGCCGTCCGCCGCACCGGGCGCAAGGCCGCAAATGACCTGAAATAGCCCCGCGCTCCCACAGGAGGTGAGACCCATGACGATCACGCTGAATCTGCAGGACATTGGCAACGCGCTGCTGTACGTGCTGGGCATCGGGGCGCTGGCGCTGCTGGCTGTGGCGCTGGTGCGGGCGGTGCGCATCCTGTCCCACGTGGACCAGGTGCTGGCCCCCAACCGCGCCGCCCTGGCCGCCGCGCTCAAGGATGTTCCTGGCATCGTGGACAACGCCAAGGCCATCAGCGCCGACACACGCGAGGTCACCCAGGCCGTGCGCGGCGGCGCCGTGGCTCTGCAGCGGGCCGCCACCTCCGTGGGCGACACCGTGAGCTCCACCGCCGAGGCCGTTCGCGACCAGGTGGAGGGCGTCATGGCGCTGGTGCAGCTCATCGCACAGGTGATTGCCGCGATACGGGGGAAAAACCGAACATAAAACAAATCGCCGCCGATGCAGCTGCATCGGCGGCTTATACTTCTTGCTCTTCATGCAAAGGCAAAGGATTTCGCGCCCCCAAGCGCGACCAAAGGGCTTTCCGATCGCCCTTTGGAAACCTTCGGCCCCAATCTTATGAATGGGTATGACTAACACGGTACCCTTGTTTCCTCATTCTCCTATAAAGAACGACAACTCACAGCTGGCCGCCAGCTCGTCGCCCACATAGGCCTTGCCGGTGCCGGTGCCCACGGGGCCCAGTACGCGGTCTATCTGGGTTTCCAGCGTCAGGCGGTCGCCGGGCAGCACCTTTCGGCGGAAGCGGGCATTCTTGATGCCGCCGAAATACGCGGTCTTGCCATGGTAGGTGTCGCAGGACAGCATCACGACGGCGCCCAGCTGCGCCATGGACTCCACGATCAGCACGCCGGGCATCACCGGATTGCCTGGGAAATGGCCCACGCACCAGAACATGTCATCGGTCACGTCCAGCCAGCCCTTAGCGCGCTGGCCGGGGGCCAGCTCCTCTACGCCGTCCACCAGCAGCATGGGCTCCCGGTGGGGGATGATGGCCTTGATCTGCTCGCGGTCCAGCATGTCAGTCCTCCTTTGCGCGGCTTATGAGAATGCACGCGTTGTGCCCGCCGAAGCCGAAGGAGTTGGACAGCGCGTGGCGGATGGGCATGGTGCGGCCCTGTCCGGCGACATAATCCAGGTCCAGCTCGGGGTCGCGCACCTTCAGGCCGATGGTCGGCGGCGCGTAGCTCTCATAGATGGCCATGGTCGTGAGCACCGCCTCCACGGCGCCGGCAGCGCCCAGCAGGTGCCCGGTCATGGACTTCGTGGAACTCACGGCCAGCGCCTTGGCGTGGTCGCCGAACAGCGCCTTGATGGCCAGCGTCTCGCCGCGGTCGTTGGGCGGTGTGCTGGTGCCGTGAGCGTTGATGTAGTCGATGTCCGTGGGCTGAAGGCCCGCGTCCTCTATGGCCACGCGCATGGCGTCCAGCGCGCCCTGGCCCACGGGGTCGGGCTGGGTGATGTGATAGGCGTCGCAGGTCTGGCCGTAGCCGGTGACCTCCGCGTAAATACGCGCGCCACGGGCGATGGCGTGCTCCCGCTCCTCCAGCACCAGCATGCCCGCGCCCTCGCCCATGACAAAGCCGTTGCGCTCGGCGTCAAAGGGGATGGACGCGCGGTCCGGATCGGTGGATGGGCTCAAGGCGGTCAACTGCTTAAAGCCGGCCAGCGCCAGCGGGTTCATCACGGCCTCCACGCCGCCAGCCACCATGATGTCGGCGCGGCCCAGGCGGATGGCGTCGGCAGCATGGCCCACGCTGTCGGTGCCGGTGGCGCAGGCGGTCACGACCGAATCGCAGGGGCCCTTGGCGCCCAGCGCGATGGCCACATAGCCCGCCGAAAGGTTGATGATGGCCTTGGGGATGAAGAAGGCCGACACGCGGTCATGGCCCTTCTCATGCAGCACCATGGTCTGCTCGATGATGCTGTCCAGCCCGCCGATGCCGCTGCCCACGGAAACGCCTACGCGCCGCCCGTCGGGCTGGGCCTCGCCAAAGCCGGCGTCCTGCCAGGCCTCCAGCGCCGTCCACACGGCGTATTGGGTAAAGAGCTCCATGCGGCGCGTCTCCTTGCGGGAGATGCGCTCGCCGGGGTCAAAGTTCGCGATGCGCGCACCCACGGCCACGCCGGATTTCTCCGCGAGCTCCTCGGGCAGCCGGGTGATGCCATTGCGGCCGGCGCGGATGCCCTCCCAGGTGGCCTGCAAGCCCTGGCCCAACGGGGTCAGCGCGCCCAGGCCGGTGATAACGACTCTTTTCATAAAATTCCCCTCTCTCCAATGGGGCCGAAGGCCGTACGAATAAATGATAGCGGATACATATGCTCTTCGGCCTGGATGCTGTCGGAAGGTTTCTGGTATTAAGACATGCCGCCATCCACGGCGATGATCTGGCCGGTGATGTAGCTGGCCGCGTCGGAGCACAGGAAGCCCACCAGCGCCGCCACATCGTCGGCCTCGCCCAGGCGACCAAGCACGATGCGCTCGGCGATCTTCTGGCGCTGCTCGTCGGTCAGCGCGCCGGTCATGTCGGTTTGGATGTAGCCCGGCGCCACGGCGTTCACCCGGATGCCCCGGCTGCCCAGCTCCTTGGCAGCACTCAGCGTAAGCCCATGGATGCCGGCCTTGCTGGCGGCGTAGTTGGCCTGGCCTGCGTTGCCATGGATGCCGATGACGGAGCTGATGTTGACGATGACGCCGGCGCGTTGACGCATCATGACGCGGGCGGCGTGGCGCGTGGCGTTGAAGCAGCCGTTCAGGTTCACGCGGACGACTTCGGAGAAGTCCTCGGCGCTCATCATGGCCAGCAGCCGGTCGCGGGTTACGCCGGCGTTGTTCACGAGCACGTCCAGGCGGCCCAGCCGCTCCACGGCCTGCGTCACCAGTGCCCCGGCCTGCTCATAATCGGCCACGTCAGCCTGCAGCGCCGAGGCTTCGCCGCCTTCTGCTTGAATCTGAGCGACCAATTCCTCGGCTTTCTCAGCGCTGCCGCGGTAGTTCACGGCCACGGCATAGCCGTCGCGGGCCAGCCGCAATGCGATGGCCCGGCCGATGCCCCGGGACGCCCCGGTGACGAGGGCTGTCTTTTTCATAGGGCCACCTCCAGCTTTTGCAGGACTGCGCACATGCCGTCCAGGTCTTCCACGTTCAGAATGGTTACGCCGTCCAGGGTCTTTTTTACAAAACCGGACACGGTCTTGCCGGGGCCCAGCTCCAGGAACGTATCCACGCCCGCAGCAGCCATGGCCTGCAGCGTGTCCTCCCAGCGCACCGGTGAGGTGATCTGCCGGTGCAGCAGCTCGCGCATGGCCTGCGCATCGCCGTGGGGTTGCGCCGTCACGTTGGAGTATACGGGAATGCTCGCGGTCACAAGGTTGGCCTCTGCCAAGATCGGCGCGAAAGCGTCGGCGGCCGGGGCCATCAGCGGCGTGTGGAAGGGGCCGCTGACATAGAGCGGCAGCACCCGGCGCGCGCCCATGCCCTGCAATATCGTCGTGGCAGCGGCCACGCCCTCGCCTGCGCCGGAGATGACGATCTGGCCCGGGCAGTTGTAGTTGCACGGCCAAACACTCTTGCCCTCAGCCCGGGCGTATTCACATGCTTCTTCCACCTGGCTGCGCTCCATGCCCAGCACGGCTGCCATGGCCCCGCCGGTCACCTGCTGCATCAGCTTGCCGCGCTTGGCCACCAGCGCCACGGCCTGGGCCGCGCCCAGCACGCCGCCTGCATGCAACGCCGCGTACTCGCCCAGCGACAGGCCGCCAGCGGCGGCGGGCCGGATTCCGTAGCGGTCGGTCAGCACATCGGTGATGGCCGCGCCCAGCGCGACCATGGCCGGCTGTACGTATTGGGTCTGTTTGAGCTTCTCCTCGTCGGAGCAGTAGGACCAGACGTCCTCCCCCACGAGGTCCGAGGCCTCGGCGAACACGCCGCGCACCTCTTCAAACTGCTCGTACAGCGAACGGCCCATGCCGGCAAACTGCGCGCCCTGGCCGGGGAACAACAGCGCCAGCTTCATTGGAACACCTCAGCCATCTGCGCCAGCCTCGCACGGGCCTGTTCGCCGTCGAAGAGGTCGGCCAGTATGGCGGCCACGGTCTCCTCGCGCTGGATGAAGCACGCTGTCTGGCCGGCCATGAAGCTTCCGCGCTCCAGGTCGCCATCCACGACCGCCGAGCGCAGGGACCCAGCGCCCAGGCGCTCGATTTCCGCCGCGCCGTTGGGGTCAAAGTCGTACTGCTGCATCTCCTTGGCCAGCTTGCTGCGCACCACGCGCACCGGGTGGCCGGTGATGGCGCCGGTGACCATCGTGTCGATGTCGCGGGCGTCGATCATCTTTTTCTTGTAATTGGGGTGTACGCCGCATTCCAGTGCGGCGATGAAGCGCGTGCCCACCTGCACGCCGCAGGCGCCCAGCGCAAAGGCCGCCAGCACGCCCCGCCAATCGAAGATGCCGCCGGCGGCCACCACGGGCACATTAAGGCCCGCTGCCAGCTCATTGACCAGCACCATCGTGGTAAGCTTGCCGATGTGCCCGCCGGCCTCGCTGCCCTCGCCCACCACGGCGTCCACGCCCATGCGCTGCATGCGCAGGCCCAGAGCCAGAGAAGGAACGACAGGGATGACGCGGCTTGCGGCCGCCTTCCAACCCTCGACATACTTGCTCGGGTCGCCGGCTCCGGTGATGACCACGGGGACTTTCAGTTCCATCGTCAGCTTGGCGACTTCGTCGGCAAAGGGGCTCAGCAGCATCACGTTGACGCCGAAGGGCTTGTCGGTGCGCTCGCGCACCTTGGCCACTTCGCCGGCCACCCAGTTGGCCGGAGCGTTGCCCGCAGCGATGACGCCCAGGCCGCCGGCGGCGCTGACCGCCGAGGCAAGCCGGTGATCGCTGACCCATGCCATGCCGCCCTGAATCAGCGGGTATTGGATGCCCAGCAATTGATCCAGCCGCATCATTGATGACCACTCCTCTCTCGGTCGCTAGCTTGGGTTTGACAAAAGCATGCTTTTGTCAAATGTTAACCCTGCTTGGCGGCGATGAAATCGGCCAGGTCCTGCACGGTCTTGATGCCGGCGATGTCGTCGGTCTCGATCTTGAGGCCGTACTCGGCTTCAAAGGCCATGGCCAGCTCCACCATGTCCAGCGAATCGGCGCCCAGGTCCTTCATGATCAGGCTCTCGGGCTTGACCTGCTCGGGCTCCACGTCCAGGTTCTTGCAGATGATTTCGATGATCTTGTCCATGTTGTTTTCACTCCTGTTTTTCTTCATATGCAAACGCGAATGTTCGCGATTTGCTCATACCTTAGTCCATCGCCCAGGTCAGCCACGCGCCGCCCCAGGCGAAGCCCGCGCCGAAGGCCACCAGCGCCAGCCGCTGACCTGCTTTGAGCAGGCCGCGCTCGCGCATTTCGGCCAGCGCGATCGGGATGGACGCGGCGCCGGTGTTGCCGTGGTCGGCCACGTTGATGTACCACTTCTCCGCCGGTATGCCCAAGGCCTTCATGGCGGCATGGATAATGCGCTGGTTGGCCTGATGGGGCACGACCCAGTCCACGTCTTCCAGCGTGTGGCCGGACCGTTCCGCCACGGCCTTCACGGCGTCGGGCACGGCTTCCACGGCAAAGCGGAACACATCCTGCCCGCCCATGTGGAAGGTCTGGTCAAACTCCGGCTGCTCCTGTACCCACGGGTTGCGCACCGGCAGGGCGTTGAGCCCCAGCATGCCAGCGTCGTCGGAGCGGGCGTTCAGATACACGGCTTCGAGAGCCGGCTCGCCGCGGCTCAGCACAAACGCCCCGGCCCCATCGCCAAACAGCACGCACGTGGCGCGGTCGGTCCAGTCCACAATCCTCGTGAGCATCTCAGAACCCACGACCAGCGCGTGTTCGATGTCCATCGCCTGCATCATGGAGGAGGCGGCCGACAGCGCGTACAGAAAGCCCGTGCAGCCCGCCGACAGGTCGAAGCCCGGACCCTCTCCCATGCCCAGCCGGCCCCGCAGCAGCGTGGCCGTCATCGGGAAAAACTTGTCCGGAGAGGACGTGGCCACGATGACCAGACCGATGTCCTGGGGTTTCATGCCGCTGCTCTGGATGGCCTGGGCCGCGGCGGCCTCGGCCATGTCCAGCACGGTTTCGCCCACGCTGACATGGCGGCGGCAGATGCCCGTGCGGGTTTGTATCCACTCGTCGGAGGTATCCACCATCCCGACCAACTCCGTGTTCTCCACAACATGGGGCGGGTTGTAAGCCCCCAGCCCGGTTACTTTCACGTTAAACGCAGTCATTTTGCCTCCCAACGGCGCGATAGCGCCCATACCGGCGCTCCAGCAGCGTCGAAGGGTCCAGTTCACACAGTTCGTCCAGAGCCGCCTGCACAGCGTCGCCCAGGGGTCCGGCCACTTCGGACAGGTTGGCATGGCGCAGGCCTTCGGCGGGTTCGGCGATGGTGCCGTCGCAGATGCCCAGCTCGTGCAGGTCTTCCGCCGTCATCTTTAAAAAGCCTGCGGCTTGGCTGGCCTGTTTTGGGTCCTTATACAGGATGCTGGCGCAGCCCTCGGGCGTGATGATGGAATACACGCTGTTCTGCAGCATCAGCAGCCGGTCGCACACGCCCAGCGCCAGAGCGCCGCCGCTGAAGCCTTCGCCGATGATGACCGACACGACCGGCACCTTCAGCGTGCCCATGCGCTGCAGATTCCACGCAATGGCCTGGCCCTGGCCGCGCTCCTCAGCACCGATGCCGCAATAAGCGCCGGAAGTGTCGATGAGGCAGATGACCGGTCGCCCGAAGCGCTCGGCCTGCTCCATCAGGCGCATGGCCTTGCGATAGCCCTCGGGGTGGGGCATGCCGAAGTTGCGCTTAATCTTTTGGCCGATGCTGCGGCCCTTCTCGGTGCAAATGATCGTGACAGGACGACCGCGGAACATCGCCACGCCGCCCACGATGGCGGCGTCGTCGCCAAAGGCGCGGTCGCCATGCAGCTCGATGAAGCGCTCGGTCATGGCGGTAATGAACTGCAGGCCGTGGGGCCGGTCAGCGGCGCGGGCCAGCTTGATGACTTCCCATGCTTTTGGCACTTGGGGCTTGGGAGGCTTCGGAGGCTCCGCCTCTTCTTGTTTGGAGGGTTTTATTTCCTGCTCAGAGGATGCGGAAACCTCAGAGGCCTGACGCTCCAGCTCCTCTATGAGAGCCTTCTGGCCGGGCAGCAGCCGGCGCAGCTCTTCCAGCTTTTCCTTTATGGCGCCGATGGCGCTGTGCTCACTCATGTTTTGCTCCATGCATCATCAATAGGTCGCGCAGCGTGTCGCGCAGGGCTCCGCGGGGCGTCACCATGTCGATGAAGCCGTGCTCCAGCAGGAACTCGGCCCGCTGAAAGCCCTCGGGCAGCTCCTGGCGGATGGTCTGGGCGATGACGCGGGGGCCGGTGAAGCCGATCAGCGCGCCGGGCTCGGCCAGTATCACGTCTCCCAGCATCGCGAAACTGGCGGTGACGCCGCCGGTCGTGGGGTCGGTCAGAACGGCAAAATAAGGCAGACCCTTCTGGGCCAGCCGCTCAAAGCTCATGGACACCTTGGCCATCTGCAGCAGGCTCACCATACCCTCCTGCATGCGGGCGCCGCCACTGCAGCAGAACACGACCAGCGGCAGGTTGCGCTCCAGAGCGGCGTCACTCAGGGCGCTTAACCCCTCGCCCACCGCCGCGCCCATGGAGCCCATCATGAAGCCGGTGTCCATGGCCGCCAGCGCGCAGGCATAGCCGCCGATGCGGGCGGTGCCGGCCAGCAGCGCGTCGGCCATGCCGGTGGCTCCGCGGCCCTTTTTCAGCTTGTCCTCATAGCCTGGGAAGCTCAAAGGATTGTTCAACACCGCCGGGGCGGCCAGAGCCTCAAAGCTGCCCTCGTCGGCGGTCATCGCGATGCGCTCGCGGGCGCCGATGCGGGCGTGCTGCCCGCAGGCGGGGCACACGTGCAGCTCTGCGGCCCACCGCTCGGCGGTGAAGCCCGCGCCGCAGCCGCCGCAGGCCTGCAGGGGCTGTGGCAGCTCGGGGGTCAGGTCGATGTCCCGAGGCTCAAAGAGAGCGCCGGTGGCGCCGGTCTGGGCGGTGCGTTCAAACGGAGACCGCATCGTCATCCTCCCGGTAGGCGCCCAGCACATCCTGTTCCACCCACGTGGTGTGGCAGGTCATATCGATGAACTCCCTGCGGCCCAGCAGATGCTTTAAAAAAGCGATGTTGGTGCCCACGCCCTCAACGCGCAGCTCGTCCAGCGCCTGGCGCATGCGGGCGATGGCGGCGTTGCGGCTCTCGGCGTGGGTGATCAGCTTTAAAATCATCGCGTCATAATAGGGCGGGATCGTGCAGCCCTGATACACGGAGGTGTCCACGCGCACGCCGGGCCCGCCGGGCAGGTTCAGTGTGGTCACGGTGCCCGGCGACGGCGCGAAGCCCTTGGCAGGGGATTCGGCGTTAACGCGGCACTCGATGGCGTGGCCGCTGAACACGATGTCCTGTTGGCGCAGCTGCAGCTTATCTCCCATGGCGATGCGCAGCTGGGCCTCCACGAGGTCCACACCGCTGATCATCTCGGTGATCGTGTGCTCGACCTGTATGCGAGTATTCATTTCAATGAAATAAGGGTGGCCTTCGCGGTCCACGATGAATTCCACGGTGCCGGCGTTCGTATAGCCCGCGGCACGGGCGGCCTCCACGGCCATCTCGCACAGCTTGGCGTTTACCGAGGCGCTCACCGACGCTGCCGGCGCTTCCTCGACGACCTTCTGCTTCTTGCGCTGCACCGAGCAATCACGGGTACCGAAGTGCAGCGTGTTGCCGTGATGATCGGCCAAAATCTGCACCTCGATATGCCGGGGCTTCTCGATGAACTTTTCCAGATACAGCCGCCCGTCAGAGAAGGCCGCCTTGGCCTCGGCCGATGCCGTGCGGTAGGCGTTGCCAAATTCGGAGGTTGCGTGCACTGCGCGGATACCGCGGCCACCGCCGCCGGCTGCCGCCTTGAGCAGCACGGGAAAGCCGATGGACTGCGCCAGGCGCAGGCCATCTTCCTCGGAATTGAGCGGACCGTCGGAGCCGGGCACCACGATGACGCCGCGATCGGCCACGGTCTTGCGGGCGGCGGCCTTGTCGCCCATGGTGTCGATGACGGCAGGGGCCGGGCCGACCCACGTGACACCGTAATCCATGAGCAGCCGGGCGAAGCCCGCATTTTCACTGAGCATACCGAAGCCCGGGTGCACAGCGTCGGCGCCGGTGCGGCGCACGGCGGTCAGCACGGCCTGCTGGTTCAGATAGCTGTCACGGGGGTTGGGGCCGCCGATGCACACGCTCTCGTCGGCCAGGCGCACATGCAGCGCGTCACGGTCGGCAGTGGAATACACGGCCACGGCCTTCAGGCCCAGTTTATGGCATGCACGAATGACCCGAACGGCGATTTCGCCGCGGTTTGCGATGAGAACCTTCTTCATTTGCTGCCCTCCGCCGTCTCAATGCGGAACAGCACCTGCCCGACCTCCACCTCGCCGCCGTTGACGCCCAGAACCTGGCGCAGCACGCCGCCAACCGGCGCGGGCACCTCGTTCATGAGCTTCATGGCTTCGATGATGCACAGCGTCTGGCCGGCCTCGATGCGGTCGCCCACCTTGACATAGGGCTCGTCGTCCGGCGAAGGCGCGCCATAGAACACGCCAATGATCGGGGAAGCCACGTCCACCCACGGGCTTTGCTCGGGTTCCGGGGCGGGGATGGGCGCACTGGGGGCAGGGATAGGAGCCGGGGAGATGATTGTACGGGCATCGCCACGGCCGGAGCTTACCTTCACGGTGAAGTCCGCCGTCGTGATTTCCGCCTGGTCAAAGGGCAGCGCCGATAGTGTGTGGAGCAGCTTGAGGATGTCATCCATTTGGTTCATTGCACTCGTCACCTATAAAAGATAAAATTATGATGCCGCGATGATTGCAAATCTATGAAGCGTGGTTTGCAAACATTTAGGTTTGCTAATGAATAGCTTCGAGTATATGCTCTCCCACTGTCTTTGTCAAGCCGGGCACATTCCAGTAACAACTTCTTTACATTTGCTTCGCCTGCGGCTGGTCGCACACTGCGTGTGCTGCTCGCCCATGCATCCCGGGCGCTGTTGCGCCTTGGCGATTCGGACGGCTTGTCCATACCATCGTTATCGCCCGCCGCGCGTGTCGCCGGGCGATGCCTTCGCTTATCTACCTCATACCACGCTTATAAGAAACGCTTTCGCCTGCGGGCGGATCCTTGTTAGCAATTCTCCCTTGCCGCAGGTTTCCTCGGAGGAGTAAATCCGCCTTCGGCAATCGTTTTTAACCATCGAAAAACCGCTCCCTTTATGAACTCTGCCAAATTCGCGCATCACACATAGTATTATGAACTACTTTATATAGTTTTTCAACCTTCTTTCTCGAATGCTGCAGCAGTTGCCGCCATCGCCCGGATGTGATAAGCTTTGCGATGTTTAAATTCAAAGAAACGAATAGGCGGAACACCCATGAAAAAGCCAAAGGCGGCTGCCCACAACCGGCGTGCGAACCCGGTTGCCCGCCTGTTTGAGCAATACAACCGCGACCAGAAGCTGTTCATTGGGGAAGCGATGCTTCTAAACTCCGCCAATGTCATCACCGGCGGCGCTTTCCTGTCGGGGTTGCTGCTCCTCTTGGGGGCTTCGGACTTCCTCGTGGGTCTGGTCAGCTCCTCGGCGGCGTGGTCGCTGATGCTGTCGCTGGCCTCTTCGGCGCTGGTGGAGCGCGTGGCCGATCGCAAGCGCCTGTTGTTCTGGTCGCTGCTGGCCTTCCGCATGCTGACCACACTGCCGGTGCTGCTGCCGCTGGCGCTGGGCCACGGCGCGCCAACGGCCCTGTTGGCTTCGGCGCTCATCGTGCTGGGCAACATGATCTTTAGTGTGTTCAACACGGGCTTCCCGGTCTTCATGATGGACAGCCTGCCCATGGAAGGCCGCGCCAATTATATCTATATGCGCATGTTCTGGCTGCGCATCGCCTATTCCGTCACGTTCTTGGCCATGGGCGTGCTGCTGGACGCGCTGAACAAGAGCTATCTGGGCTTTGCCATCGTGTTTTTGACGGCCATGGCCATCGGCATCGCGGACAATTGCGTGCTGGTGCGCATCCAGGGAGCCGCCCCCTCGCCCCGCGGCGGAGGCAGCCTGCTGCAGTCGCTGCTGCACCCGCTCAAGAACCGGCGCTATGTGCAGTATCTGGCCATCACGTTTCTGTTCTTCTTCTTTCTGGCCATGTCCTCGTCATTCACAGGGCTGTATCAGCTCAAGTATCTCAAGCTCAGCTATCTGTTCATCACCGTCATCACGATCGCCAACTTCGCCATCGTCATCGGCACGACCCACCTGTGGGCGCGGCTGCAGCAGCGAATCGGCATGCTGCGGGTGCTGGTGCTGGGCATGGCGCTCATCGCGCTGGAGTTCGTCGTGTATGGCTTTCTGACGCCGCAGACGCTGGGGCTCATCGTGCTCTCGCCGATACTGGCCGGCGCCGGCGGCGGTGGGTATTGGGCGTGCACCCTGCCCTACCGCTACAGCCTGATGCCCGACGAAGGCAAGACCGCCTACGAAGGGTGGTTCGGCACGGTGTTCGGCGCCGCCGGCCTGTTGGGGGCCGTGGTGGGCGGCTATCTGCAAAGGGTGCTGCCGGTTATCGATACGTCATGGATGCGCTTCAGCGTATTCCAGGTCGCTTATCTGATCTCGGCAGCGCTGGCCCTGGGCACGGTAGCCATCTTCTGGGCCGTATCGCGCCGCAGCGAAGCACTGACCGATTCGCCGAATGAACAGCCCCCGCAATAGTTGTCCAGCCATGGCGAATATTGCATGATTACTTATGCTCCTGTATAATGATGCGCATCACATCGGACGACCTTGGGGTTCCGCAACTCCCTGAAAGCCGCCCATCGGAGCGCATATGCCGTTAACGGGAACCATCGTCAACTTCCTTGCCATATTGGCCGGCGGCGGCCTGGGCCTGCTTTTTAACAAGGGCCTGCCCGCCCGGTATATGAACGCCCTGCTCTTTGCCATCTCGCTGATCGTCTTCGCGCTGGGACTATCCTACGTGCTCAAGAGCGCCGACATCATGGTCGTGCTCTTAAGCGTGATCATGGGCACGCTGATGGGCACGGCGCTCAAACTGGGCTCTCGCCTGCAATCGTTGGGTGACAACCTGCAAGGCCGCATGAAGCTGGGAGATGGGCGTTTCTCCGACGGCTTCGTCTCCTGCACGCTGCTCTATTGCGTGGGGGCCATGGCCATCACCGGCTCCATACAGGATGGGCTCAACGGCGACCCGACGATCCTTTTCCTCAAGTCCGTCATGGACGGCGTCACGGCCATCTTCTTCGCCTCCACGATGGGCGTGGGCGTGCTCTTTTCCGCGGTGCCGGTGCTGCTCTATCAGGGCGCCATCGCGCTGATGGCGTCGATGCTCAGCGGCGTGCTGGACATGGCCGTGGTGACCGAGATGGCCGCCGCCGGCGGCGCGGCGCTCATGGCGCTTTCCTTGAACATGATGGAAGTCAAGAAGTTCAACGTTGCCGACATGCTGCCGGCCATTTTCTTTCCCATTGCGGTGCTGCCGTTGATGAGGTGGATAACAGGTCTATTTGTTTAATCAGGAAGGAATATCGCGCCTCTGGGCGCGACCAAAGGGCTTTCCGGTCGCCCTTTGGAAACCTTCGGCCCATTACTATGAATGTACCAATACGCAACTAATATGGCATCCCTATCCCGCGCTGCACCATCATGTAGGGCAAGGGCTCTGCCCTTGCCGCCCCGCGTACTCTTGCTGCATTGGAACGATGCGGCAATCTTAACTAAAATCCCCTCGCCCGGTGACGGTGTATAGACCGGGGACATAGGTAACACTCTCCGATTAAAATGAGGCATGCAAACCATTACAAAGGAGATGGTTGGATGCCGTGGGGAGTGAAAGAGAAAGTGGAACTGAGAAAGGAGCTTGTGA
>JAEYPH010000044.1 GCA_023410875.1 Bacillota bacterium
TCACAAGCTCCTTTCTCAGTTCCACTTTCTCTTTCACTCCCCACGGCATCCAACCATCTCCTTTGTAATGGTTTGCATGCCTCATTTTAATCGGAGAGTGTTACCTATGTCCCCGGTCTATACACCGGTGACGGGAGAGGGGTATGGGGAGAGGGTTCCCTGCAGTCCGCAGGCCACAAATGCGTTTCATTCCATGCCGAAGGTCAGCGCAGCGGCGCACTCGATTCTCTTGCGCTCCATCTTGCACTCCATCTCATAGGGCTTGTTCAAATCCCCGTTCTTGTGCCAGGCGTTGGCCATGCACCCGCCGCCGCAATACATCGCCGCCCAGCAGTCACGGCACTTGTCCAGCTGGTTGGCCGGGCTGCGGTGGAAGGGCTCACGGCGCTCCTCGTCCAGCGCGCCGGTCATCACGTTGCCCAGCAGGAAGTCCCGCTCGCCCACGAACTGGTGGCACGGGTAGATGTCGCCATCGGGTGTGATGGCCACATATTCGCTGCCGGCGCCGCAGCCGCTCAAGCGCTTGTAGACGCAGGGGCCGCCGGCAAAATCCACGTTGAAGTGGAAGAAATTGACGCCGCGCCCGCCCTTGCGGCGTTGCGCCAGCGCCAAAGCAAGCCGGTCGTATTCGGCGCAGATGCGCTCCAGATGCTCCTCCGCCAGCGCGAAGGGCGAGCTGTCGGCCAGCACCGCCGGCTCCACGGAGACGTTGTCAAAGCCTTGGTCGGCCAGATAGAGCACGTCCTGCGCAAAATCCAAATTGCGGTTGGTGAACGTGCCGCGGATATAATAGCTGCGGTCACCGCGCAGGGCGGCGAAAGCCTTGGCGTTGTTCAGGATGATCTCATGGCTGGGCTTGCCCTGAGCCGTGGGGCGCAGCGCGTCGTGCACATGGGCGCGGCCATCCAGGCTTATGACGACGTTGTGCATTTCACTGTCCAACCATTGGGCCACCTCCGAGGTGAGGCCGGTGCCGTTGGTCGTCATCGTAAAACGGATGCGCTTGTTCCAGCGGGCTTCCAGCTCGCGGCCATAGGCCACGATGTCCTGCACCACGGCGTAATTGAGCAGCGGCTCTCCGCCGAAGAAATCCACCTCCAGCACGTTGCGGCTGCCGGAGCGCTCCATCAGGAAATCCAGCGCCGCCCGGCCCACGTCGGCGCTCATCAGCGAACGCCCGCCGTGGAAACTGCCGGTGGCGGCAAAACAATAGGCGCAGCGCAGGTCGCAATCATGGGCCACGTGCAGGCACAACGCCTTGATTTCTCCGGAAATGCCCTTATCCTCGAGCTCGGGTGCGGCGGTGAAGAGCTGGCCCTGGGCGGTCAGCTCTTCGATCTCCGCCAGAAGCTCCTCGGCATCGTCCTTGTTCATGGTGGCGGCCATGGATTCCAGCGCATCCTGCCGGCTGGCGCCACCCTGCAGCAGCCGCAGCAGCGCGTGGGCGTCGGCGTCCAGCACATGCACCGAACCGCTGAACTCGTCCAGCGCAAAGTAGCGATCCTGAAATTGAAAGGTATGAACCATGGGTCCTCCAATGTCCTAAAAAACCGAACGTTAAAAGTACTCATAACCGACCGCCGATTTATTCGGCGGAGGAAACGGAAACCATGTACGAGACGCACACGAAAACCGCCCGCAGGCGTTTCCGCTTCTCGAAAACATCATATGGGCATAAAAGCAAAGATATCGCCCGGCGACGGTTATCGTCGGGCGATAAACAGTGCTTTGGTCAAGTCGTCCAGATCGCCAAGGCGCAACAGCGCCGAAGGCGAATTACTTTTTCTCGCAGGTCTGGTTGCCCACGGTGCAGCTGGTTTTGCAGGCGCTCTGGCAGCTGGCCTGGCACTGGCCGCACCCGCGCCCGGCGGTGTCCTTCAGGCAGCCCTTGGCCACGGTCTGTATATGCTTCACGATCTGTTCCCTCCGATGCAGTTTTCCGAGCCATTATACTGTATTTCGATGCCGGTTTCAATATGCCTGCCGCCGGCGCCGCAATCCTCACTTCTCAATAAAGATGTCGATGCGCCGGTTCTTCTGGCGATGGGCATCGGTGTCGTTGGGAACGATGGGCCGATATTCGCCATTCCCGGTGGCCGTAAGCCTTTTGGGGTCCATGCCGCTGTTTTGCACAAGGAATAGAACCACATTGGTCGCCCGCTTGGTGGATAGCTCCCAGTTGGTCGGGAACAGCGCGGATTTGATGGGTACGCTGTCCGTGTGCCCCTGCACCTCGATATCCCTGTTCAGCGTCTTGAGCATTTCGCCGGTCCGCTTGAGCACATCCCGCCCAACCTGTTTGATATCGGCGCTGCCGGAATCAAAGAGCACGATGGATTCGATGCGCAGCGTGATCGTGGTAGCCTCGTCGATGATCGTAACGTACTCTCCCAGATCGTAATCGAGGATCAGCTGTTCCATCTCATCCACAAAGGCGTTAAAGTCCGGGCTGACTGTCGCGCTGGGCGAGGACGAAGGCGAGGCGGAGACCGCCATATTCGTGGAGCTGGGCGTTGCCACCGGGGTTCGGTCCGGCAGCCATATGTCGTTATCCGGACCCACCGGCGTCGCGATGCCAGCATCGGGCAAGCCGCTGTCCACATCCACCATGAACTGGCTTTTGAGCGCATTGGCAATGATGACATACTTCTGCTTGTCGATGGTTGCCATGGAGAAGAGCATGATGAAAAAAGTAAGCAGCAGCGTTACCATGTCTCCATAGGTGGCCATCCATTCCGGAAGGCCCCCCTCTTCCTTTTTACCGCTCGACCCGCCCCTCTTGTTTCGCATCAGTTCATCACCGAACCGTTTTCCTGGTTTCTTTGGGCCAACTCCTTCGCTTCCGCTTGTTCATAAGCACGCTTATGCTCCGGCGAGAGAAACGCTTTGAGCTTGTGTTCGATGACTCTGGGATTCTCGCCGGCCTGTATGCACAGAATCCCCTCAAGGACCATTTGCTTTCTGTTGATCTCCTCTTCGCTCTTCAGGCTCAGCTTGTTGGCGACCGGAATGAAGACAAAGTTGGCCATGACGCTTCCATAGAAAGTCGTGATCAGCGCGACAGCCATGGCAGGGCCTATCTTGCTGGGATCATCCAACTTACCAAGCAGGATCACCAGGCCGATCAGCGTTCCGATCATGCCCCAAGCCGGGAAGATCGACCCCAAAAACTTGAACATGCTCTGCCCTCTTTCGTGGCGGCTTTTCAGGCTCTCCAACTCGATCTCGGCTGTGTCTCTGACGATCTCAGGATCGAAGCTGTCTACGACAAGCTCCAGAGCTTGCCGCAAAAAAGCGTCCTGGATGTTGTCCTTTTCCGCTTCCAGCGCCAGCAGGCCCTCACGCCTGGCTATGTGCGCGAGCTTGACAATCATTTTAGCCACTTCGCCCGGGGGATCTTCCTTGCCAAAAAAAGCCTTCAGTGTGACCTTCAGGATTTTAAAGATCTCCTGAAGTCGGAAGCTGATGAGCAGCGAAGCAAGGGAGCCGCCGAACACGATGAAAATGGATGGATAATCCAGGAACCCGCCCAGCGAGCCGCTCAAGAGAATGGACACGATGATGCATACAATGCCCAAAACAAGGCCAATGACCGTTCCGATGTCCAGAGAAAAGCCGGTTTGCTTGGGTTTCTCCTTAGGCTTCTCGTTTGATACTTCCATGAGCAATCCCTCTGTCGCGTACGAATTATTGACAACGCCGCATCGTTGCGGTGGGCTTTGCGAAATTACTGAGCCGACAATCATCGACACGCAACAACATATACTTTATTATATCGGCATTGTTTTTCATAGCGTAAGATTTTGTACCTAAAATGTCAAGTTGAGACTCATTATGTTTTATGGATGCAAATGTAAAGTTAAGCATTGCCGTTTCGAAAACTGTTATAATGTTAGGGAAGAGTTAAGCAAAAGCAATGCATCAGCCTGTTTACCTCATTTATCTGCAAATCATTCAAAGAACACGGAACCTTTGACCCCTTTGCACGGGTATATCAGGCAAAAGGAGTGTCGCCATGACCGACCTGACACAAGCGCGAGCCCCTGCCGCCCGCTGCGCCGCAGACGTCGCAGCGCTGCGCTGGCGGCACGGAGATCAGAGCGCTGCCCGCGAGGTGTGGGAGCAGTGCGGCGGGCGCATGCTGCGGCTGGCCCGGGCCGTCGCTGGCAGCCAGGCCGCCGCGGAGGACGCCGTGCAGGAAGCCTTCCTGCGGGCGTGGCGCGCCATCGGGCATTATGACCCGCAGCGGCCCTTTGAACCGTGGCTGGCCACCATCGTCGTGCGCGAGTGCCGCCGGACGCTGGCGAGGGAGGCCCGGCGCAGGGCAGCTCTGCCGCCGCAGCAGCCCGCCGCTGCCGGCAGGGCGCTCTTTGAGGCCGTGGAGAATTTGCCGCGCAAGCTGCGGGAGGTCGTGGCACTGCACCACATGAGCGGCTACAGCGTGCAGGAATGCGCTCAGGCGCTGCAGGTGCCATTGGGCACCGTCAAGAGCCGCCTGCACCGCGCAAGAGCGGCGCTGGCCGCCCAGGGATTCGGAGGAAACCGTCATGGACAATGAAGCAATGGACACCCAGCGCACGAAAGATCACGCCGAACTTGAGCATGCGATGCTGGCCGGCACCGACGAAGCCGCCGCCCGCCAGGAAGCCGTCTGGAGCCGCATCGCCGCCGGGCGCGCCAAACCCCACCGCTCGCCGGCCGGCCCGCTGGCGCTGGCCGCGGCCGCCGTGGCTGTGGCCGCCGTGCTGCTCTTCGGCCTGCCCGGCTGGCTGCCTCAGGTAGACATCGTGCAGCCCATGGCCTCCGGCACGGCGGCAGTTGCCGCACAGGCCGATATATCCTTAAGCGCCAACGTCCTGCTCTACGCGCCGACGATGAGCTCGGTGCAGGGCATCACGGTGACTGCCCGCGACGGCCAAGGCAACGCCGTGGAAGGCGACTGGGCCACCTCCTGGGGCGTGTTTCTGGGGCCAGTCAGCAGGCAGGGCAACCTGATCCCCTCAGACGCACCACCTGCCGCCACGCTGCAGGGCGCCGACCGGGCGCTGTGGGCCTTTCCCATGGATTCCCCGCTGGACCCGGACGGCATCCCCATGAACATCGAGATCACATTCACCGCCGATGGCGGGCGCACAGCCACGATGGCGCTGGAGCGCGACCGGGAGCACATGGGCTTTGTGCGCGTGGTGCAGCCGCTGGAGGCGCTGAATCTGCGGGTGAACAGAGATAGCTACAATGCCGACCCCACACGCAGCGCGGTATCCACACCCATCACCGTCGAGGCCGTGGACGCCTCCGGCGCTCCTGTGAGCGGAGATTGGGCGGCGACCTTTGGCCTGCTCCATGTCGATGGCAGGAGCTTCAGCGGCGACCGAGCCAGTGGGACGAGCATGGTGCGGTGGACCTTCACCGCCGACAGCGCCGACCAAATCCCCGCGCAAGCGCAGATCACCTTCACCGCGGGCGGCCGATCCAAGACGATACAACTGGTCAAGGACCCCGACTACCTCTGGGTGCTGCGCATATCCCCCGTGGACTTGCAATATATTCCCAGAGATAAGCCCGCCGAGACCCACCCGGTGAGCACCGACCCAACGACACCTCCGCCTCCCGAGCCCAGCGCTGAACCCACAACGACGGTCACCGCTGCGCTCAGTGCCAAGCAGACCGTGGAAGCCTACTTCCAAGCCTGGCACAACAAAGACTCGACACTTATGCGTGGTTTCGTTGTTGATAACATGAAAAATATTGACCATGAACTGGACAAGCTCAAGGATATTACCTTGCTGTCCTGCGAGGATCAAACTGCCGATCGCAGACAGATGTTCAGCTCCGCTTGGTATGTTAACCCGGCAGATATCGCCGTCTTCCATGTGCGCTTCCGGGTGCAGTGTGCACAGCCCGACGATGTGGTCAGCGGGATGACCGATGGCGAGCATGAGATGGAGTATTATCTGGTTAAGGAGACCGCCGATGGGCCATGGATCATCGCCATGTGGGGGAATGGATAAAAACAGGATGCGGCCCCTCGCGCCAACAACGGTGTGAAGGGCCGCATCCACTTTCTGTTCACGCCATGAATCTGTCTATTTCATCAATGGTCACGCCCTTGTGTATGACCAAATTCAACCCCAAGCTCAGCGTCCTCGCCACGTCGTCCACCAGCGCGTCGATCTCCTTGGGCGTCACAATCAGGTCTCCCAGGTGTTCGCTTACAACCTTCTGTATCATCTCTTCCGCCTTATCGCCTGCCAGCTGGCCGTCCATGAGCTCTATGACGTCGCGGGCGATGGTGCCCGCGTAGACGACCAGCGGCACGCCGATGGAGATGACCGGAACTCCCAGCGTGGCGCAGTTGAGCTCCATACGGCTGTTGCCCACGCCGCTTCCCGGGCAGATGCCCGTATCGCTGATCTGTATCGTGGTGCCCAGGCGGCCGGTGCTGCGGCTGGCCAGCGCGTCTATGGCGATCATCGCGGCGGGCTTGATCTTTTCCACGACGCCCAAAATGATTTCGCCGGTCTCTATGCCGGTGATGCCCAGCACGCCGGGTGCCATGGCGCACACAGAGCGCACCCGCTCGTCCACCTGATCGGGGATCAGCTCGATCAAGTGGCGGGTCACCATCATTTGGCTCACAACCCGAGGCCCCAGCGCGTCCGGCGTGATGTTCCAGTTGCCCAGGCCCACGACCAGCACCGTGGCCTTCTTGTCCAAGCCGGGCAGCAGCTCTTCCATCTCGCGGGCCATGCGCCGGCTCACGCGCTCGGCCAGCTCAGGGTCTCGGTTTCTCAGGTTGGCGGCCTCGATGTTGATGTAAAGACCCGGCGGCTTGCCCATGGCGCGGGAGCCTTGCTCGTCCAGCACCCGTATGCGCGTCACGACGATGTCTTCATCCTCACTGCTGACGGTGGATTCAATGCCGGGAATGTGGCTCCCCGCCAGTTCTCTGGCTTCGGCCGCCAAGTCCGTACGGACGGCTCTCATCATAAAACCTCCGGATGAAACGGTGATAATCGGTTCTCTCATTGTTGCCGCTGCGCGTCAGAATTATGAGCGGATGAAAATGATCATGGGACGCAAAAGAAAAATGATCGGCCGGAGACGGTTCTCTCCGGGCGAAAACGGTACAAATGTCAAGGTGCCCAAATCGCCAAGGCGCCGCAGGCGAAAGAGTGTGTTTGCAATTTGTTTACAGCTATTTTCCAGCATTGTATGTTATTTTATACGTATGGAACGGCATACTACCGTCGTTAAGGATGATGAAAAGGCGTCCCTATGGTATAATACATAAATACGACGCTGCGCAAATACGCAGAAGACCCGAATACCACAGGAGAATTGGATGCCCAGAGATTTTCGATATCGCGCCAAACCGCGCTCCCTTGCGCCCATGCGCATGCCGGTGCGCCGCAGCGGCCTTTTAAGCAGCACGCTGGCGCCCCGCCGCCGGCTGCGGGCGAACCCCATGGTGCTGCTGATTGGCGGCGCCGTCGTGGTGGTGGCGCTGCTCGTCCTGCTGGTGGTGGCTTTGGCCTCCGGCGGGCGCAACCGCGCAGCCAATGCGCAGGTTTCCGCAAGCCCCGCCATCACGGCGCTGGCGCCCTCGGCCAACACCAACGCCACGCAGAACCCTGCCGCCACGCTGCCGCCCAGGGCCGCGGCGCTGGAGACCCCTTCGGTCACCGCGCCCACGGCCAGCTTCCGCGATCTGAGTTTTGGGGCGCGGGACATCACCATGCAAGTGCGCCAGATCAACCAGCCTTCGTTCTATGGCGGCGAAATGTTCTTTTCCGCGGGCAACGGCAAGCTGGACAGCGGCGCCGTGCTCAAAAGCCTGTATACCTACAACGTGGGGACCGACGAGCTTAAGAAGATCGCCGATGCCAAGATCGCCTACGGCGAGTTCTACGAGACGCTGATCAACAGGGATTGGCTCGTGTGGCTGGAGACCGATCACCACGACAAAAACAACATCTACACGATGAAGCGCGCCGACGGCAAGATCACGCTGCTGAAGAGCTGCAAGAACGGCAAGCCCAAGCTGCGCCTGAGCGGCAACACGCTGATCTGGATGGAACAGGTGGACAAGGGCAAGGACGAGCTCATGATGATCGACCTGGAATCCCAGGAGAACATCAGCCTCTACTCCTTCACCGACATCGCAACCTACGGCGTGAGCGCCCCGTGCATCCAGGGCGACACCATCGTCTGGTCCAGCCCGGACCCCGCATCCTCTGCCACCAGTCTGGTCTGCACGCTCAAGCTGGATGAGAACAGCGTGGATACCAACGGCCAGCTCAACGTACAGAAATACGCGCCGGGCACCTATGTGCACGAGCCGGTGTACAACGGCCGCTATTACGCATGGATCGACGGCAACAAATCTCCCAACGCCAAGCTCTATCTGAGCGAGTTCGGCCAGACGCCCAAGGTTATCGCCGAGGGCGTCACGACCTACAGCCTGGGCAGTGACATCCTGGTATACGGCCACGCCCGCCAGGTGTGGGTGTATGTGCTGGCCACCGGGGAAACCTGCCGCCTGACCAGCCAGGGCGACCTGGGCATGCTGCCCGAGGCCTTCGGCCGCACCGTCGTGTGGTATGACATCACCGAGGGCACCGGCAGCGATGTGCTGCGCTATAAGATTCTCTCCGACGAAGATGTGGGCGTAACGTCCACTCCCACGCCCGAACCCACGGCCACGCCGACTGCGCCGCCCACCGAGGGTGAAGGGGAAGGAGAGGGCGAAGAGCCCACTGCTTCCACAACAGCATCGGCCGACGCCTCTGCTTCTGCCACCGCCAGCGCTTCGCCCACCCCTTCCGCATCAGCCAGCGCCGAAGAGGACGAATAAAAGTTCTCTCAAAGGAAGTATAATGCCCAGCTTAAAAACCGTATACCTGTGCAGCGAGTGCGGCGCCGAGAGCCGCAAATGGGTGGGCCGCTGCCCCTCCTGCGGCAGTTGGAACACGATGATGGAGGAGGCCGAGGAAAAGGCCCCCTCCCAGGCCAAGCCCGAAGTGGCCGGCGGCGCCGAAGCCATGGCGCTGCCCGATGTGCCCATGGCCGATTTCGGCCGGCGCACCAGCGGCATCGCCGAGCTGGACCGCGTGCTGGGCGGCGGCGTAGTGCCGGGCTCTCTGGTGCTCATCGGCGGCGACCCCGGCATCGGCAAATCCACGCTGCTGCTGCAGGCCGCCGAAAACCTGGCCCAGGATGATACGGTGCTCTATGTGTCCGGCGAGGAATCGCTGCGGCAGATCGCGCTGCGGGCCGCCCGCCTGGGCGCTCGGGCCCACAACCTGAAGCTGCTCAGCGAGACCAACGTGGAGCGCATCCTGCACCAGGCCGATCGGCTGCACCCCGGCGCCGTGGTCATCGATTCCATCCAGACAATGTACCGCTCGGGCATGACGTCCTCGGCGGGTTCGGTGACCCAGGTGCGCGAATCGGCGGCGGCCTTCCTGGCTCTGGCCAAAGAGAGCGGCTGCCCGGTGTTCCTTGTGGGCCACGTGACCAAGGCCGGCGCACTGGCCGGGCCCAGGGTGCTGGAGCACATGGTGGACACCGTGCTGTACTTTGAAGGCGACGGCATGCACAGCTACCGTGTGCTGCGCTCGGTCAAAAACCGCTTCGGTTCCACCAACGAGATTGGCCTGTTTGAGATGGGCGAGACCGGCATGCGCGAGGTGCTCAACCCCTCGGAGCTGCTGCTGCGCGACCGCGTGGCCGCGGCGGGCTCGGTGGTGGCGGTGTCGGTGGAGGGCACGCGGCCGGTGCTCGTGGAGCTGCAAGCGCTGGTGTGCACCACGGTTTTCGGCACGCCGCGGCGCATGGCCACCGGCATCGATTACAACCGAATGGCGCTGCTGATCGCCGTGCTGGAGAAGCGCGCGGGCCTCAAGCTCTATGACCAGGACGCCTACGTGAACGTGGCCGGGGGCTTAAAGCTGGAAGAACCCGCCGTGGACCTGGGCGTGGCGCTGGCCATCGCCTCGGGCGCGCGGGGCCGCCCGCTGCCCGAGGGCATGGCCGTGTTCGGCGAGATCGGCTTGACCGGCGAGGTGCGCCCGGTGAGCCGCCCCGAGGTGCGCCTGAGCGAATGCGCCAAGAGCGGCTTCACCCACGTGGTGCTGCCCCAGCGCAACCGCCGGGGGCTGAAGGTGCCCGATGGGTTGCAGCTCATTGGGGTCACGACTGTTTCGGAAGCACTGGACTTGATTTAGAGCAAGTATCCTTCCTTGGCTTCCCCTGGAGGGGAAGCTGTCGCCGAAGGCGACTGATGAGGTGTTAACTCAAACTAGAGTAGACACCTCATCCGGCGCTACGCGCCACCTTCCCCTCAAGGGGAAGGCTTTTATGGGCCGTTTTATAAAGGAGAACCTATATGCCTCAGTACTATTCCACCTTCCCCTCCGGCTTCGAGCCGGTCATCGAGGAGTTCATACGGACCGACCTGCCGGGCACGCAGATTCTGCGGGTGCTGGATGGCGCCGTGGAATACCGCCGCAACGCCGTGCTCAACGAATCCCCCCGCTGGTTTAACAACAGTTTTTTGTGCCTGACCACATTCCCGCGCAGCGCCAAGAGCAAGGACCCGATACAGGACATGGTGCGCCTGGCCCTGCAGCGCGGCGTGGATTCCGATGTCATCGCCCGGCATCTGCCCGACGGGGCCGCCACGTGCCGCGCAATGTTCATGGTGGAGGGCCTGCTGGCCCACGTGGGAGACCGGACGCTGGCCAAGACCGAGGACTTCCTGAGCATGAACAGCGGTCTGAGCATACAGCGCGCCCGGCCGGACGTGGAGTTTTGGTTCCTGTACCGCAGCGAGGGGCTGGGCTTCCTGCTGATGCGGCTGACCCGCCACCGCGACTTCGCCCGGGAGCTGCCCGCCGGCGAGCTGCGCCCGGACATCGCTAGCCTGCTGGTGCGCCTGAGCAACCCGAAGATCAACGACGTGTTCCTGGACCCTTTCGCCGGCCACGGCGGCATCGTCAAAGCAAGGCTGGCCTCCTCCCCCGCCGCATCGGTGACCGCCGGCGACGCCAATGGACGGCTGGCCGCTGAACTGGGCGCCGTGTGCGCCCCCCACAAACACGCCCGGGCGCTGACGATGGATGCGTTGGACATGACGGCCATCCCCTCGGGTTCGGTGGACGCCATCGTGTGCGACCCGCCCTGGGGCGACCACGAGCCGCTGGAGAACCCCACGGAGTTTTACGGGCGCTTCTGCGCCGAGGCCCGCCGCGTGCTCAAGCGCGACGGCCGTCTGGTCATCCTAAGCGCCCTCAAGCGCGAAGCCGAGGGAGCGCTGCGCACCGGCTTTGCCATGGAGCGCCGGCTGGACGTGCTGGTCAGCGGCAAAAAGGCCGCCGTTTTCGTATGCCGTTGCGTCAAGTAACCCTCTTTGGCGGTTGACCGGTCTTTCCCCACCCGAACATGCTATACTGGCAGCGTCATCCATAAGCGCAATCATACAAAGCTTTATACCGAATCGGAGGCATCATGAAAAAAATACTCAGAGTCATTTTCGTGCTGATCGGCGCGTCGGCCGGCGCGGCGGTGGTGGTGCTGCTGCAAGGCATATTGACCGATTTCAACCTGATCTCCCGCCCGCTGAACTTCTGGGCTACACTGATTGCCTACATCGTGTTCTGCGCGGGAGGCGTGGTGCTTTCCATGGTGTACACGCCCGCCCTGCTGCGCCAGCTGGACCGCGCCGAGCAGGCGCTGCGCGCGGCGCCTGCCGCCGACATCGCCTCCGGCGTCGTGGGCCTGGTGGTGGGGCTGGTGCTGGCCTTTCTGATCAGCCAGTTGGTGCGCCTGCTGCCCTTCCAGTGGCTGTCCATCACGATCGCCATCTGCCTGTATCTGGTGCTGGGCTATTTCGGAGTCAACATCGCCGTAAACCGCCGCCATGACATGATGGGCTTCATGCGCAAGATGGCTGGCCGCGATGGCAAACCCGCCACCGAGGGCGAGGAGCTGCTCTCGCAGAAGCTGCTGGACACATCGGTCATCATCGACGGGCGCATCTTTGAAATCTGCAAGGCCGGCTTTCTGGAAGGCAAGCTCATCGTGCCCAGCTTTGTGCTGGACGAGCTGCGCGCCGTATCCGACAGCGAAGACGACCTCAAGCGCAGCCGCGGCCGCCGTGGCCTGGACATCCTGGCCCGCCTGCAACACGAGCTTTCCCGGCCGGTGGCCGTGCTCAACCGTGACTTCCCCGAGCTGGCCGACGTGGATGCCAAGCTGCTCAAGCTGGCCACGGAGCTGGGGGCCAAGGTCATCACCAATGATTACAACCTCAACAAGGTCGCCCGCGTGCAGAACATCAAGGTGCTCAACATCAATGAGCTGGCCAACGCCGTCAAGCCCATCGCGCTGCCCGGAGAGGAGATGACCGTAAAGGTCGTAAAGCCCGGCAAGGAAGCCGGGCAAGGCGTGGCCTATCTGGAGGACGGCACGATGATCGTTGTGGAGGGCGGATCGCGCTACATCGACGAAGCGGTGCAGATCATCGTAACCAGCTCTCTGCAGACCTCTGCCGGCCGCATGATTTTTGGCAAACTGTCTTAACGCCATTGTATGAATTCGACAAGCTTCGGCACAAATCAAAACGATTATTGATTGTGTTTCTTTTGCACATTCTGTATACTTAAGTAGATCATTTCAAAAACTTCCGGCGAAGCGTTCCGC
Source organism: Bacillota bacterium (assembly GCA_023410875.1). Lineage (GTDB taxonomy): Bacteria > Bacillota > Clostridia > Christensenellales > UMGS416 > JAEYRA01. The sequence goes on from JAEYPH010000044.1 coordinate 12,706, forward strand.
ATGGATTTTTCGTTCGGATGCGTCTGCAAATGCGCATGTTTCGCCGCTCCGCAGCATAAGATTCCTTGATTTGACAGGTTTGGCCCCATGCCAACAAGGTTGTCGGCGCGCCGCGCTGCAGGAGGTCATAAGCAAACCCATGGAGATTGTAGAAGCCCCGCAGCCCCGAGAGCTCAAACTGATCATACACACTGCATCGGCCTTGTTCCATAGCCGCATCCATCGCGTGCTGGCAGAAGAGGCTGGTTTGGCCGTTGCCATTGACACCGTGCCGCCAGACGGCGCCGCGCCGCCGGACGACCCGCAAGTGCCCAGCGTTCACCTGCTGGATTGCTCGCTGGGCGCGGACGTACTGGACCGCCACCTCCGCCGCGCATGCCAGGGCGCCTCTTCTCGGGCGGTTATATGCGTGGGCAGCAACATCGGCGAAGAGGCCGCCGCCGACCTTGTGCTGCGGGGCGCCGCAGCTTTCGTGCACATCGACAACCTGGCCAGGCTGCCCCAGGTGCTTCAGGATGTACTGCGCAGCGCCCACGCCGGGCCCTGCAGCGCCGACCCCGAGACACGCATGAAGTCGCTGGTGGATTTTTTTACCAACGTAAGCCATGAGCTGCGCACGCCGCTGTCGCTGATCCTGCTGCAGATGGACCAGATGCGCGCCAACGTGGACAACCCCCAACGCCTGTTGCACACGATCGATTTGGTTACGGTCAACTCCTATCGCCTGACCCGTCTGGTCAACAACCTGCTGGATGTCACGAAGATGGAAGGCGGCTTTATGACGTTGAACCTGCGCAGCCGCGACATCGTGAACGAACTGCGGGCCATTTGCGAATCGGTACAGGATTACGCTGCGGTCCGGGGCATCAAGCTGCACTTTGTCAGCGAAATTAACAGCCTCTTTATTGATCTGGACCGAGACAAGCTGGACCGCATCGTGCTCAACCTGCTCAGCAACGCCATCAAACACACCGGCGACGGCGGCGCCATCACGCTGAGTCTGCAGAGCCTGCGGGATGCCGTGCGCATCCGCGTGGCCGACACCGGCGACGGCATCCCCGAAGACCAGTTGGAGACCATCTTCAATCGCTTCAGCCAGGCCAGCAACGCCCGCAGCGGCTCCGGCGAGGGGTGCGGCATCGGCCTGGCCCTCGTGCGCTCGCTGACCGAGCTGCACCGGGGCCGCATTTGGGTGCAGAGCAAGCCCGGCTGCGGCAGCACCTTCACCGTGGAGCTGCCCACCGAGATTTCCGATGTTAAGAAAACTTCACTGCACATCGAAGGCTATGAACTGCGCCGCAAGGTGGACATGGAGTTGAGTGACCTGCAAACGCCTGCCGTCTGCCCGTAGAGCAGACCTTCGCCGCTGGTTGTGTAGCGTCGCCGGCGATTCAGACAATTTGGCATCGTGGTTGCACTGCGACGGAGCGACACCCTTACATCTGGAGTTTTTGCAAGCGAAACCGGAAGAGGCACGACCTCTTCCTGCATCGCATGGCGGTCTTCCCGCAGCGCAAACTATAAAAAAATGGAGAGCGCCACATGCCCACATCGCATCCCGAAGACAGCACGGCGCAAAGCGTCATGCTGGTGGCCAATCCCCGTTCGGGCACCCTCCGGCGGGACCCTGCGCTGCTGGAGCAGGCCGTGGAGGCGCTGCGCTCCTGGCAGTTGGAGCCACAGGTGCTCCGTTTGGAACCCGACTGCCCGGTGCGAAAGCTGGTGGGCGAAACGCTGGCCGCAGGGCAGCGCCGGTTTGCCGTGCTGGGCGGCGACGGAACCATGAGCGCCGTGGCCGGCGTGCTGGCCGGCTCCGGGGCCGAGCTTGCCATACTGCCCGGCGGCACGGCCAACAACGTGGCCCGCTGCATGGGCGTGCCGGCGGACATGGAAGGCGCCGCGGCGCTGCTGCGCACCGGGCGGTTGGCCGCCGTGGATGTGGGCCGCGCCCGATGCGCCGATGCCGAGGCGGTCTTTCTGGAACTGTGCATGGTGGGCCTGATTTCCACGCTGTCGGCCATCGGTGATGACATCCGCCATGGCAACCCGCGGCGCATCGGTGCTTTCCTGCGGACGCTGGCGCTGACTCCGCCGGCGGCCTTCACGATGTCGCTGGACGGCGGCGAACCTGCCAGCCACAACGCCCATCTGGCCGTGGTGACCAATATGCCGGCCACGGGGCTGCACTTCCAGGTGGCCTGCCCAGGCTGCCAGCGCGACGGCCTGCTGGATGTGCAGATGTTCGCCGACCTTAACAAACCCGACCTGCTGCGCCATATAGCCGGCGGCGTCTACCTGGACAAACCCGAAGACCCCCGCATCACCCGCCAGCAGGCGCGGCACGTTGTCATAGAGACCGAGCCTGCGCAGCCGGTGTCGGTGGATGGGGACATCATAGGCTATGGGAGATGCGAAATTGAGGTTTGGCCAGGGGCGTTGCAAATCTACGTTCCGTAAGCGCTCAGCTTGAGACACTGAGATACTGAGTGACCAACTGTTCACCTTCAGATTGTCATTCTGAGCGTAGCGAAGAATCCCCTGAGTAAGAAGGTTTGCAGTGAGAGAGAGATTGCGGCCTGTGGGCCGCACGGAGCGTCACTTTTGTCAGCGGCAAAAGTGACCAAAACCGCTGGGGAGGCGCAGGCGAGTTCTTCATACCTGTTCGCCCGGCGCTCGGAACGACCAGCGGCGGGCAACTAGGCGGCCTGTACGAGGCCGCCGTCGGCCACGCCCGCCCGCTGCCGGTCTCGGGCGACTGCCGCCGGTCGACTGGGAGAACTCGCAATGCGCCCGTTGCGGCCTCTGGGCCGCAAAATACGAAACCTGCGACATTAGGCAGCCCATCATCTAGGATGTAAAAAAGCGGCATCTACTCAATAGTCGTAAGAAATTAGGATTCCGTATAGTTGATGCTGGCCCGGCAAAAGCTGAAGCTGACAAGCACACAATGCTAAAAAAGAAACTGTTGTTGCAAAATTAGACATCATGGACATCACCTCCGATAATGTGAATGCACATTGCCCCACGTGATGAAGTGCATTCGCAATTACCGAGGGCAACATCAACTCTACGGAATCGCTGGGGCATTTTTATTATAGTAACACAATACTTTTTTGTCAAAAGAGTACTTGCCACAAGAAGTCCATTCCTTACTTCCTCCCCAACGCCAAATACTCATCCCTCGTCATTGAATACATCACGCTGTCATAAACCGTCCCGTCATAAATCCTGCTGCCCTGGCGCAGCGTGCCCTCATAGGTGAAGCCGCATTTCTCTATGACCCGCCGGCTCTTGCTGTTGTGCGGGTAGTGATACACCGACATCAGGCTTAAGCTCATCTCCTCGAAGGCGTAGTGCAGCACGGCGTGCACGGCTTCGGGCATGTATCCATGGCCCCAATGCTCCTCGGAGAGCACATAGCCCAGCATCTTCACATCGGGCACGTGGCTGCGCCGCTGGTCGTCGTGCAGGCCCACGGAGCCGATGGCTTGGTCGGTGTCCCGCAGGGCGATGGCCCACACCTCCTCACCGGAGACGAAGTTCTGCAGGATGCGCAGGCTGACCTCGCGGTTGGCGTGGGGCTCCCAGCCGGCGGCGGGGCCCACGTTGGGATTCCGGGCGTAGGCGTAGAAATCGTCCAGATCGTCCAGAGACCATGGCCGCAGGATCAGCCGCTCCGTATGCAACGTTTTCATGGGTGCCTCCTTTGGTCCTACTGTATAATGCCACCACCCAGACATTCTTCGCCGTCATAGAGCACCACGCTCTGCCCGGCAGCCATGGCCCGCTGGGGCTGTGCGAACTCCACAAGGGCGCCTTCATCGGTCAGCGTTACCCGCGCCGCCTGGTCGCTCTGACGGTAGCGCACCTTGGCCATGCAGTCGAAGGATTGGGCCGGCGGCTGCCCGGCGCAAAAGGTCATCTCCTCCAGGCGGCAGTGGCCGGCGAACAGCTCCGGCGGCTCCCCCTGGCTCACATACAGCGTGTTGTGCTCCAGGTCCTTGCCCACGACAAACCAAGGCTCCCCGGTGCCGCCGCCGCCGATGCCCAGGCCCTTACGCTGCCCCGGCGTATAATACATCAGGCCGTCGTGCCGGCCCACCTCGCGGCCATCCATCGTGCGCATGGGGCCGGGCTGCGCCGGCAGATAGCGCTGCAAAAACGCCTTGAACCGCCGCTCGCCGATGAAACAGATGCCTGTGGAATCCTTCTTCTGGGCCACGTTGAGATTCGCCTGAGCGGCCAGGTCGCGCACCTGGGCCTTGCGCAGGGCTCCCAGCGGGAACACCACGCGGCTGAGCTGCGGCTGCGTGAGCATATAGAGGAAATAGCTTTGGTCCTTGTTTTCGTCCACGCCCTTGAGCAGCGCATGGCGGCCATCCCGACGCTCCACGCGGGCATAGTGGCCGGTGGCCAGGCGGCCGTCGCCCAGCTTGGCGGCGGTTTCCAACAGCTCGCGGAACTTGATCTCCCGGTTGCACAGCACATCGGGGTTGGGCGTGCGCCCGGCGCGGTATTCGGCCAGAAAGTGCTCGAACACCCGGTCCCAGTATTGGCGGGCGAAGTTCACAGTGTAATAGGGCACACCCAGCGCATCGCACACCCGGCGCACATCCTCATAGTCGGCGGTGGCCGTGCACACGCCGTCGTCGTCTTCCTCTTCCCAATTCTTCATGAACACGCCCAGCACCTGCAGGCCCTGGTCTCGCAGCAGCAGCGCCGCCACCGCCGAATCCACGCCGCCGCTCATGCCCACGACAATCATCTCTTGAGCCATACTTAATCCTTGCGTCCTCCGTCGGGCTGTCATGCCGACGTTTTCCCCATGATACGTTGAGCCGCAGGCGCTGTCAACCATAGGCCCCTGCATTGCTAAATTCCGACGAATGTGGTATGGTTTAGCTGCTCACGAAGGTAACGAAGGAGGCAACAAAAATGACCTACGTTCCCGATGAAAACCGCTACAAGCAAATGACCTATACCCGGCTAGGCCGCAGTGGAATCCTGGTCAGCGCGCTGAGCCTGGGCCTGTGGCACAACTTCGGCCAGGAAACGCCCGAAGCCACCGCCCGCGCCATGGTGCGCCGCGCCTTCGACCTGGGCATCACCCATTTTGACATCGCCAACAACTATGGCATCCCCGGCGGCTCGGCGGAGAGCACCTTCGGGCGCATCCTGAAATCCGACTTCACCAGCCATCGCGACGAGCTGCTCATCAGCACCAAGGCGGGCTACTACATGTGGCCGGGCCCCTACGGCGACTGGGGCAGCAAGAAATACCTGGTGTCCAGCCTGGACCAGAGCCTCAAGCGCATCGGCGTGGACTATGTGGACATCTTCTACCACCACCGCCCGGACCCCAACACGCCCATGGAGGAGACCATGGACGCGCTGGCGCACATCGTGCGCAGCGGCAAGGCCCTCTACGTGGGCCTCAGCAACTACAAGGCCGAGCAGACCGCCCAGGCGGAAAAGTTGCTCAATGAGCGGGGCGTGCACTGCCTGCTGCACCAGCCCAGCTATTCCATGCTCAACCGCTGGGTGGAGGACGGCCTGCTGCAGACCACCGGAGAACTGGGCATCGGCGTGGTGGCCTTCAGCCCCCTGGCCCAGGGCCTGCTGACCGGCAAATATCTAAAAGGCGTGCCGACGGACAGCCGCGCCATGCGCGACGGCCGCTTCCTCAAGCCCGAGCAGATCACAGCGGAGAAGATCGCCATGCTCAACCGGCTCAACGACATCGCCGCGGCCCGCGGCCAAACCCTTTCGCAGATGGCGCTCTCGTGGGTGCTGCGCGATGGCCGCGTGCATTCCTGCATCATCGGCGCATCCCGCGCAGAGCAGCTGGACGAGAACGTGGCGGCGCTGGCCAATGTCAAGTTCACGGCTGAGGAGTTGGCTGCCATAGATCGCGCCATCGGATAAAACTATAAAACAACCATTTAAAAGATGGGGCCGAAGGTTTCCAAAGGGCGACCGGAAAGCCCTTTGGTCGCGCCTGCAGGCGCGAAACTCCTTGTAAGGGGTCTATAATGCAGTTGGAACGCTTTCCGGTCGAGATCAGCGTGCTGTCATCCATGGCGTTGTCGCAGTACATAAAGGAGATGTACTTTGCGTCAAGCGCCAGTGTGGCCTGCCGGCTGCACTACAGGAGCATACACGACACCTACCGTGTCGTCGCCGACGGCACGGAGTACTACCTCAAGGTGTACCGCCAGGGCTTAAGAACCAAAGAGGAGATCGAAGGGGAAACGCAACTGATCGATTGCCTGCGGCGTCACGGCATCGAAACCGCTCTGCCCATCCAGGACAAGCACGGCGCGCATGTCTCCTGCTTCCCTACCGCCGAAGGGGAACGCTACGGCGTGCTGTTTACCTCGGTTGGCGCCCGCTTTTTCAGTGACGCCGAAGAAACGCCGGAGCTCAACGAGCGTCTGGGCGAAAGCGTCGCGCGCATCCACCAAGTCTGGGATGCCGAAAACCCTCCGGCTGTGCGCACCCCGCTGGATGTGGAGCCCTTCATTCAAAGGCCCATGGATCATATTCGGGCCTTCCGCGAGCTGTACGAATTTGACATCGACTTTCTGGAAGACGTCGCACTAAGAACTGCCTCAGCCATTCAATCCTTAAGCAAGGATTCGCCGGCCTACGGCTTTTGCCATGGGGACATCTACGCGGACAACATCCGCTTCAATGGCAATGACATGCCACTGCTGTTCGACTTCGATTTTGCCGGCATGGGCTGGAGGGCCTATGACGTCTCTCTGTACGCTTATGGCTTTGGCCTCGGCGCGGACCAAAGCAAATTAGAGATGCGCAAACGCAGGCTGGACGCTTTCTTTAAGGGCTATCAAAAGCACATGTCTCTGTCGGACGAGTTCCTGAAATCCATCCCGCTCTTCATTCCGTTTCGCCGGATCTTCAACATCGGTTCCTTGTACATTGCCATGGCCAATGTCTGGGGGGACAACGCCGCTCTGCGCAGCACAAGGTCGGATATCGAAACGCTCAAGCGATGGCTGGAGTTGAATCCGGTGATCTAATCTTTTCCAAGTCATGACCACCGGCTTAGCCGGTGGCTTGCACCAGCCCTATAAGGGCATGATACAGGCTTGCGCCTAAAAGGCGCTCTGAAAATCTGCCAACCGCAAGCATTCTCTGGCAGCCCCTTAAGGGG
>JAEYPH010000103.1 GCA_023410875.1 Bacillota bacterium
TTCTTGCGATTGATAACTCTTAGTAAAAGAAACTTAAGTGCTAACGGGCATAAAATGTATACAGTAGCCGCGCTTGTTATTATGGTGATCCTTTCAATGAGTTTGTCATCTATAAATACCGGGCCAATCACAATCACGCCTACTACCAGATAGGTGATTATCTTAAAAACAAAAATCGCATGGGTATGAATCGCTATTTCCTTTTTGCATTTCCTGCATTTCACATGTATTGGCATTGGGGTTTTACTTCTGATAATACAGAAGCCCAGATAATCACCATATGACCATTTAGGTCTGTGCGCGTGTCTGGACATGGTCACCCTCATGCTTATGGACTATATTGCGTACCTAATTTACATACCCCAGTCCTTGAGCTTAAAAGCTTTCGGGATCTAATGTTAATCCGCACTTACTACATTCAAGTAGGACTTTATAAACCCTATATCTACCAGCGATACCTACATCACCAGCCCAAGTATCTAGTTTTTTCCCCTCTTCAGAATCCGTTGATATTACGCTGGATATCCACTTTCTGCTCATGATATCGCCGCACTTACTACACCTATACTTTTTGAAAAGAACACGAACCGGGTGCTTGGTTTGAAAATGAACACCGTCAATCATTTGCTTTTCCCTCGTACATGAGAAACATCACTGATAAGCAAGTCCTTTCCCACATAACCGAGCAGCCTGCCCTTCCATGTGGGTGTTGCAAGTGCAATTAATGGTGTCCCAGCGATATTCGCCGGCGGCCAGGCCCTCGCGGCACACGAACACCCGCACCGCCTGCCCCCGCGCGACATAGCCCAGCACCCACTGGTGCACGATCATGTTGGCGTACAGCCGCTCGGGGCTGGGGTAGCGGTCGGTCAGCACCAGCGCGGGCAACGGGCCGGCGGTTGTGGGGTTGTGCTGCGGCATGATGTCTCCATCTCATTTGTTTTACCAATCTTACCTATTTTAGTATGCCTTGGTTCCTCCTGCAACCGAAGGGATGTCAATAAAATGTAAAAATGAAGGAAAACGCATCTGGCTGGTTGATGTCACAATAGAAAGTAAAAAGCATCCTCTCCTTGTAGAAGATGCTCTATTTAGCCACTATGGATGTTTTGCGCAGGTGGACCGGCAGGGTTCAAAACTGGGGGGGCAGATACTTCTCCAGCTTTCTGTTTTCTTCCCGAACAAGGTGAAATCTTCTCTGTCATGACCTTTTCCGCTAAGGCAAAACACAAAACTATTTACAGACCCCCTCCAGGGGAGCAAACCGGCTGAAGCCTAACTTAGTTTCAAACAACAAATTGAAAACTATCAAGAATCTTATCGACTTTTCTAACCTCAGAAGTCTTCTTCTCGCTTTGATATGTCGCCAATACAATTTTCGGATACTTTGCAACAATCCAAAGTTTTACAAACCAATTGTCAGACGCTGTGCCCGCACCATACAACACAAGTTTGTCTTTGTTAGTGGTATCCAATACAAATGAATGATGAAGCTTTATTTGATTATTATCAATAAACTTTTTAGCCATGACGGAAATATGCTCGTCAAAAGGTTGTTGAATATCCATTGCCGTATAAAATGACAAGGTAATTGCGCCTTCTCCATTATTATCATAGATTGATGTGTTGTCATCATTTTCCTCAATTATCCAATTATGTGGAATCTCAAAATTCAAATATTCGCCATGTGATACGTTCATCTCGTTTGCTCCCTAATAAAGTTTTAGTACACCAGTCCATTCCCCACCAAATCGTTCACTTGCAGCAGCTGTATATCTAGCGAGCTGACTCAATCCTCTCGCAATCGCTTGTGGATTGTTGGGCTTTAATTCATAAATAATACGGTTGGTCATGTCTATACCGTCTACTCTGCATTTAGGATTAATACGAAACTCCTTGACGGTTCCCGGGCCGTAGTCCATTTGATTATGCATAGCTTTACCTCTTTGGACAGCAGCATTCACTATAGGATTCTGAGTCCCCTTCCCCGTCGTAGTTTTTGAACCCGCAGAACTCGAATAGCTGGCCAAACCACCAAATACACCGCCCCCAATCGTTGCTGCTACTGTACCCCAATTACCCTGAGCGGCAAACTCTTGAGGCGAGCCTGAACTTGCTGCTGCTGACAGCGCCGCAACCCCCAAAGCCATTGACGCTCCAATAAACGCACCCGCTGCTACGGTGGCAGCTGTTGTTGCGGCAGCTCCCCCACTTGCCACTGCGGCAACAGCCAATACAGCAGGAAGCGCGCCGCCCGCTGTAGCAACCACTGCAACGGCAACCGCTGCTACTACTACTGCCGCTATAGCCCAATGCCACCATTCATGACCGCTCGGATCAGAACGATTTACTGGGCTATTGCCACAATAAGCAAACAGATTACGACCGGTTAGATCGTCACTCGGCGCAATCTGACTATCCGGACTAATAAACCTTCCCCACACCGGACTATAATACCTGCTCTGCAGATAATACAGCCCCGTCTCGTCATCGTACCGATATCCCCTATACCGATAGGGGTTTATCTCCCCCACCGTGTCTTTCAAGGTTCCCGTGGTGCTCAGGATATTGCCCCAAGCGTCATAGATGTATTCTACAACCACCGTTCCGTCTTTGTCAAAAAGGCCAACGATGTCGCCCTGGGCATTGCGGAAGTAGTAATACGCAACGCCGTTCAGGCTCATGGAGATCAGGTTATCGTTGCTGTCGTAGCTAGGGAACCGCTGAATAAATGGAGCGTCTGGATTGTGCAGTGGATTTTTTCGTCCTGCAAGGCGGAGGAAGGCGCTTATGCAGCAGAGCATAAGCAACTGACGACAACGCAGCAGGGCGGAAAAAGACCAAGCAAGACAGATGCTATGCTTTGTTCAGCGGTTCCCCAAGTAAACGCCGTTGGTTCCGTTGGTCTCATGGGTAACGTTGCCGCCAACCAGCGTATAGGTCGTCGTGACGCCGTTCACCGTCTTGCCGGTGCGGATGCCAGCCTTGTTGTACTGGTAGGAAATCGCTGTGCCGGACTTGCTCATGCCGGCCAGATTGCGCCCGCCCTGCGCCTAATAGCGCGAAAAGAGCCTGACCGAAAATTACTCGACTATAATTCTACGACACTTAGACGTGCAGGAACCGGATTGTCCACACACTCAAGATTTTCGCCTTCATCTAATAGCCGTTTGTAAGCATCTATAAAATCTTTTGTCTCGCCTATTGCATTAAATAATCTATTTGAATTGAGTTTTTGATATAACCCTAGAAAATGTTCCTTAAAGTATCTTGGTTCTAAATTTAAGTATGATAATCGCACACCTGCTATACAATCAAATCCCAACACTTCTATAACCTTCAGGTTATCTAAAGCAATTTGGCTATTATTAGGTGTCTCGATCTGTAAAATCATGGTATCTATACCAAGCTCATGGCAGTGATTAATATACCTGAACAAATAGTCCCTTTCGGGAACTACCTCCAAAATGTCTTGATATGCAAACCACTTATTCCAAGCCTCTTCCTGTAATTCCTTTGAAATCAAATCATCATCATTATCGTCTAAGGGCCAAGAAACAAAACTTTCTATTCCCCGATAGTTATCTAAGAATGAGGTGTATTCATTCTTGAATAGTCCTTTAACAACATAACCATTGTTATATAATTTTTGCATAATTCCTCCTCAGTATTCTGGGAATATTGGAACATGGTCAGACCCGTTACCAAAGTGAAAGTGAGGATTTTGGCTGACTATAGATGGTCTATTGGGATGCCCCATATGAATTTCGGCGCGAACACCATATTCGTTACCCCATCCCTCTAGTATCTTTGCATTGCTCATCGAGATTCCTTTTCGATTTTCTTTCGCCAACTTTATGAGTGCATTTTGATCAGCATTGAAACGAGGAGCTGCCTTAGGAGCAGAAGCGGGAGCAGATTTAGGGGTGGTTCCAGCGGTCGTTGTCCTTGAACCCTTAGAGGGACTATATCCGCTTGCCCCACCTAATAAAGCACCACCCGCTGTAGCTGCTACTGTACCCCAATTACCCTGAGCGGCAAATTCTTGAGGTGAACCTGAACTTGCTGCAGCTGATAGCGCCGCAACCCCCAAAGCCATTGACGCTCCAATAAACGCACCCGCTGCTACGGTAGCAGCTGTTGTTGCGGCAGCTCCCCCACTTGCCACTGCGGCAACAGCCAATACAGCAGGAAGCGCGCCGCCCGCTGTAGCAACCACTGCAACGGCAACCGCCGCTACAACCACTGCCGCAATAGCCCAATGCCACCATGCATGACCGCTCGGATCAGAACGATTTACTGGGCTATTGCCGCAATAGGCAAACAAGTTAAGTCCTGTTAGGTCGCCGCCCCCCGAAATCTGGCTATCCGCACTTATAAACCTTCCCCACACCGGACTATAATACCTGCTCTGCAGATAATACAGCCCCGTCTCCTCATCAAACCGATATCCCCTATACCGGTAAGGATTTATCTCCCCCACCGTGCTTGCCAAGGACCCCGTGGTGCTCAGAATATTGCCCCAAGCATCATAGGTGTATTCTACAACCACCGTTCCGGCATTGTCAAAAAGGCCGATGATGTCGCCCTGGGCGTTGCGGAAGTAGTAATACGCCGTGCCATTCAGGCTCATGGAGTTCAGTTTGTCGCCACTGTCATAGCGGTAGTATACGCCGTTGGTCCCATTGGTCTCATGGGTGACCTTGTCGCCTACCAGCGTATAGGTCGTCGTAACGCCATTCACCGTCTTGCTGGTGCGGATGCCGTCCTTGTTGTATTTGTAGGAGATCGTCGTGCCGGTCTTGCTCATGCCGGCCAGGTTGCGCCCGCCCTGCCAGGTGTACGTCCACGTGCCGTCACTTAAGGGGTTACCCAAACCGTCATAGGTGATGGCTGCCCCATTGTACGAGGTCAGAAGGTCTCCCCAACCCCTGCTGTCGGTGTAGGAATACGTCTTTGTAGACAGCGCCGTGCCCAATGTACCGGTCGTGTAGGCGTATTCCTTCTTCTGGCGGATGTTGCCGCCAGCGTCATAGCTCCATGTCCACGTCTTGCCGGCAGCCTGGTTGTTTTCCCGGATCAGCTGGTTGGCTCCGTCGTAGTCGTAGCTTGTGGTTTTGCTGCCGTCCGCAACGCTGATGATTTTGCCCGCATCGTATTGGTAGGTCAGCGTCTCATTGAAGCCCCCGGCCGTGTGCCGCTTGTTCTGCACCGTCCTGACCAGGCTGCTCGTATGGGTGCTGCTGGGATTGGAATAGGTATACGTTGTATCGAATATCTGCGTCGTGTTGTTGTCGAACACATTGCGCGCGGACACCCTGCCGTAGGGATCGTATGTCCACGCCGTCTTGGATGACCTGGAGCCGTAGTTGTAGTTGAGGGCGGTCAGCCTGTTGTCGCCGTCGTAGGAATAGGTTGTTCCCCATACGCCGCTGTTGACCGTTTCACGAACATTGCTAACGTTCCGGTTCAGATCAAAGCTCCAAGTGTACGTATGGTCATAGTCTCTGCCATTGATGCCGGTTTCCGTGATGCTCTTCAGCCGGTCTCCCATGTCATAATTATATTTTGTGAACAGGTTGTTGGCGTTGTCCGTCAGGCTGCCGATGTCGCCGGCGTTGTTGTACATCATGGAGAAACGGTTTGCCGAATCCCCCTCATATTTGATGCCGGTCACGCGGTCCAGTAGATCATAGGCGTACTGTACAAAATCACCGTTCCCATAAGTAGCCTTGAGGAGATTGTAGGAGCGGTTAGACGTTTCATAGGTATTTGTTACCAGTGTTCGCGGCGTACCCGACCCCACCTGAACGTTGGTCAGCGTCCCCATATTCCCGTAGTTGAAGGTATACGTCGTGTCATTTCCGGAGGTCGTGTTGTTGTGGCTGATCGTCTTGATGCTATCATCTTCATAGGTATAGGAACTCTGCATTTCCGCGACGCCGTTGTAAAGGCCGGACACCGGCTTGCTCACGCTGGTCATGCGGTTCATGGAATCATAGTCGTATACGGTCCTGGTAGCCTGCGTATCCTCCGGAGCCTGCAGCCACAGCAGCGTGCCATACTGGGAGCCATACCCGTATGTGGTCGTATTTCTTGCGTCATCCACCGTCGTATCGATGTAATTGCCATTGGCCGTATAAGTCGTGTTGGATTCTATGGTAGGCGCGGCGCTGTCGTCCGGATCCACCTTCTTTACAGAAGTTGGGTTTCCGTTACCCGCATAAGCTGTCGTCGTCTTTTCGTTCGGCGTCTTGGACGAGAGCATATTGTGATATCCATCGAAGGTGTTGGTTGTCTTGTTGCCCGCGGCATCGGTGATGGACGTGGGGTTGTTGTTGGTATACGTGATATCCGTTTTGCTGTTGTTCTTTGTACCGTCGTTGTTGATGCTGCCGATGCTGGTCGGGTTGCCGTTGGCATCGTAGGCAAAGCTGGAACCAAACTCCTCCCGGTATGCCTGGATGCCGTCAAAGTACACGGTATTGGCATTACCGAAATAAAGGACGTGCGCAACGATATGGGTATAGGCCTTGGCCGCCGTGGCTCTGCCGGCCACGTACTGCCAGTCGGTGGAAGAAGCATTAAAGGGAAACGAGAAATAGGCGTCCGTTCCGTCCGTATAGTGGATTTTTAAGTTCAGTTCGAAATGACGTTCGGCAACGTCCAAGGGCACGGAGTCGCCTTTTGCCCAGCCGCTTAAGGTGAATACATCGCCGGCAGCGCCGGGGATTTGTATCGACTGATAAAGGTTTTTATTTGTGCTGGCGTCTCCGGTGATCTTGAAGCTGTTGGTATCCAGCCTGACGCAGTCCGGAGATTCGGAAGGTGTGCGGATATCAGAAGACGTTAGCCGGAGCTCTGTCCAATACAGAGCGTCGCTGTATGTGGTGCCTTGATTGCGGAAGTCCCCGTTTTCCACAAGGTTGTACCGGCTGGCGGTGGGCGCTTCTTCCACCTGCAGGCAGTCGAAATACGCTGTTCCGTTGCTTCCCTGGTAGCACATAAAGGTAAGAACGTCGGAATAGGAGTCCGACGGGACCGTGAAGGTCGCCTCCACCCTCTGCCAATCAGAGTTGGTGTTGATCGCGGGGGAATATGCCTTGGGGTAGGCTCCTTGCGTTGTTTGGCATTGAATGACCAACTGAGCTCCTGCGCCCGTGCCGCTCATGCCCGTGGTTTTGATCCAGCCGGAGAGTGTATAGGTTTTGCCCTTGGTGAGCGTAATGGACTGCTGCAGACGATATATGCCGACTTCATTGCTTCTCGTTATGGCCAATGACTTTGTGCCAATGTACTCTTCAGCGGTTGAGTAGCTCCATGAGCCCGTGGCGGAGCTGTCATTATACAAGGTCCATCCATCACTATACTCGCAATTGCTATTCTTCAGGTAGTTGACAACCGTGTTCTGCAGTTTGGAGCTTGTGGTAAGTTGGTTCGCCTTGCCGGAATCGCTGTCGGTGTCCTTGGCATAACCCGCATACTGCGCGTTCCCCTGGTCGTCCTGCACGCAGATGGTGTTGCCCATGTCGTTGAACTGCTCGGTTATTTTTCTCCCGCGATAATCCGTAAATATGGTCTGATTATGGCTATAAGCAAAAGTCAATGTGCTGCCTGCAACCGCATTGTCGAAATATTCCAGCTTCGCAACCCTGTTGGGGAGCGATGTGGAAGTTGTATTGTAAGTGTACTTAACATAATATCCGTCAATATCCGTAACCTTATTGAGCAAATGATTGGATGTGTATGCATAGCTTGTCGTTTTGGAATCGTTGTGCGTAATCGTGGTTAGTTCTGTATTTGCATTGTAGGCAAAAGCAACATCCTGCAACGCGGTGCTACCGGTTCCTTTGTAATCGATACGGGCCAGATTTGAGCCGGAATACACGAACTGATAGACCCTATCCGCACCGTCGGTGATTGTGTTGATATAGAGTCCGCTGGTTGTGGTATAGGTAATGTCGATATAGCTGGCTGTAGCTTGATTATTTTGGAGTCTTCTTAAACGGCCATAGGTATCGAAGTATCTCTTGTTACCCATCAAGTCGGTGATGGAATACTTATAATTTCCGGTTTCATTGTTCTTAAGGGTAAGGGACAGGCCGTCCTCATCCTTATAGGTGTTGGCTGAATCGTATTTAAAATAGTGCCTGGTTCCGTCCTCATCTTCCCAGACATAATAGGTGGAGTCTACCGACCACTGATAGACCTTCTGGTTGAAGTTTGTTCGCCAACCGTAGCCGCACCCAAAGGAGTTGTTGCTCTTGTCATTGGCATTGTATACGTGCTCGATTGCTACAGGCATCAACTCCCCATCATAACCAATATCCTGATGCTTGAACACCAGGTTCCCGGTGAAATCATTGACATAACCGGTACCCGCGCGCCCGACATCCTGGGTGTGGTAATTCCAGTAATTTTCCAGGCCGCAGTTGTTTCGGAAGGCGATATACAGAACAGGCCGTGCTCCTGAGCCATTGTCGGATGAATAAAAGGTCTTGTTCTCTGCAACAGTGCCGTTTTCCACGGAATCAGGCAGCTTGAACATCATGCCGGTATTGCTGCCTGCATACCATTCTCTGGCGATATCCGTTATGTGCCAAGTATACCAGTTGGCATTTTGCACCAACTGATAGTCAACTATGCTTATGTCAAATGAAGGTTGATTGCTCCACTGCAGCGTTTCGGACTCCCATGCAGCATTTACTTTATGGACTTCCATTTGAGAAACAACGGTGCTGTTATATGGGCGATAAATCTGTACATACGAATCTACTACAACATCAGCTGCGGAAAGAGCCGGCAGGTTGTCATACATTAGATAAATGCGTTCTTTGCCATATGTGGAGTGATATCCTGCTTCTATGTATGCAGACGTATGTGAAACATCGTCTTTATTTGAATCGACCTGTTTATCTCGGATGTTATCTATGCTCAAATCTGCAACAACAACGGGATCAATGATGACCGGCCATGCGCGGTCCGTGGCCCCCATCCACTCCATCGAAGGCGCATAAGTAATTCTGCATTGGTTATTCGCCGTGTCCAGCGTTACGGCAACGTCATAATTCACCTCACCATCCGCATCGACCATATACGGCGCCGGCATGATGAAGGCAGGGTCGCCATCCGTCTTTCCTTCGGGATAAAAGTTGATGGACTTATCCTTTTGCAGGACAGGCGTCAGCCGATCCGCGATCACTTTATATGTATAAACCAAGGGCTTCACGGGCAACGATTTTACAATCACAGATTCCTTAAGCTGCTCCGGCTGCACGCTATATTCGATATCAATATTGGGCAAGACATCGGAGTATTGCACGGACGATTCCAGCTTGGTCGGGATTGTTTTTTTATGATCATCGGAAACCGAGGCGAACCTCGACTTGTCGGCAGCTTTCACAGCACTTTTTACGGTATTATATGCTCCTTCCAGTATGAACCCCAGCGTATAGCCGTTTTTGGATATCGAAACAGGTGCGCCGCCAGGCTTGAAATCTACCGGCAGCCTGATGTCCACACTGCTGGCCGTGTTCTGCAAAATCTCGTTGCCGTCCTTGTCTGTTCTGGAGACAAGGGTATTATCCACGTCCTCCCATTTTCCGTTCTTCTCATAATGCACAGCTTCCGGATACAAAACCATCAGATGGCTAGAGTCTGAACGAATGAATTCTTTGGAGAACTCTGTGCGTTTGCGGGTATCTTCCGCCAAGATAGAAGGTTCAGTTGGCTGTTCGGACAGCACACTTACCGGAACCTCGCCGGTCTCAACATAATTCACCACCGGTGCCGAATTCGCAGCCTGGACTTGAAGGTTTTGCTGGCTTGGTATATCGCGCTCCGCTTTTTGCGCATATGCCGCTTGGGGCACCGTGCTGAGCACGAACATCACGATCATCGCCATTGTCAAAACCTTGCGTAGGGTAGTCCTCATACACCGGAGCTTCATATGGCCTCCAAATTTTGTTAAAGTATATAACAATTATTATTTATAGGAATTATTTTGTCAATTGCGAAAATAATACATTATTCGTCACGATTCGACAATGATGTCGAACCGGCTACAGTGTCCTTGCGCAATCAGCGCGCAAAAGGCCCGCCGGGGAGCGGCGGGCCTTTGCATGTATGGAGAGGTAGATGTGTATCGTATGGTAATGGATCTAGTTGGCGGGCGTCTGCAGCACCATCCACCATTGGCGATCCCAGCCCTCGGGCGTGACTTCCGTGAGGCCCATGCCTGCTTCCAGCAGCCAGCGGCGGGCCAAGGGAACGAAGGATTCGTACAGGTCTCTCGGATACCCCAGGTCCAGGTCGTACTGATAGACAATGTTGTTGAAGATCAGGCGGCCGCCGGGCCGCAGCAGCGCCGCGCAGGCGCCCAGGCACGCTGTAAAGCCCTGCCGAGCGGCGGCCTCCAGGCGGCCGGAACGGTGGTACTCATCGGTGATGCGCGTCATCTGGGGGAGAATCGCCCACCAGTCGGCGTGTATCGTGTCCAGCCCCTCGCGCTCGCACAGGATCGTCTGTATGATGTCGTTGATGCCGTGCTGGAATGCCACGGCGTCGAAGGAGCCGGGGCCGTAGTACTTGGCCATGTTGGCCCCGTCGTCTTCTATGACGCGCACCTGGGTGCGCAGGTTCCCCGTCTTGCCGAGGAATCCCTCAGTCAGCTTGCGGTTCAGGTTGGCCGTGGCATAGCTGCTGCGGCCGCCGTCATACAGCTCCAGCGCCCAGGGCACCACCGCCACGTCGCCGCTGGCCACCTCCATGACCCGCAGCGGCGCGCCGCCGCCCAAGGCCCGGAAGGCCTCCACCCACGCGGCGACATAATAAGCCTCCTGCAGCGGGAAGGTCCACTCGTCGATATAGCCCACCGGCACTTGCAGCGAGCGGGCCATGCCCTGCTCCAGACGCTCCCGGCCCATGGCCTTCACTTCGCCAGCCTGCTGTTCAGACAGACCGGGCAGCTTTACTTCTTTGTCGATCAGGCCCTGCAGCAGGGCCGCGGCGTCTCGGGCTTGCATGGCAGCCTCCAGATTAGCATATTTTTTGCGGAGGAAATGGCCCGCGCGGGTTTACATTTCCGTTCCGCAGCCCTATGATATACGATGTTCATTGCCGATTTCTCGTGCGGCATTGACCGATCCTAGCATTTTTTTGCCAGAGGGTGCGCCGATGCTCAAGGACAAGTTTTATGAACACATGGTGCTCTCCAACGCGGAGCTGCCCATCCGCATCTTCCGCGTGGACGCCTGGAAGCCCTCGGAAATCTTCAGCCCCCATTGGCACGAGCAGGTGGAGCTGCATTGCTTTGTATCCGGCAGCGCCGTGGTGCGCTGCGGCGGCGAGGCCATAGAGGCGCGCCGGGGCGACCTGGTTCTGGTGAACAGCAACGAGATGCACAGCGGCGAGAGCACCGCGCCCAACACGAGCTATTATGTGCTCATCATGGACGTGTCCTTGCTGCAGGGCAGCTCCATCGGGCCCATCGACACGCTGTTTGTGCAGCCCATCTCCCAGAACCTGATCCTCTTCGAAAACCGCCTGAGCGGCGACCGCGACGTGTACGCGTGCGTGCGCAGCATCATCGACGAATATGAGCGCAAGCGCGACGGTTACGCCATCGCCGTGAAGTCCCACATCCTGTGGCTGTTTGTGCTGCTGCTGCGCGGCCATGTCAAGCGCGTGCTGCGAAGCTCGGAATACAACGCCCGGGTGCTGGCCGCCCGGCGCTACCAGCAGGCGTTGGATTTCATCGACCACAACTTCCAGCAGGACATCACGCTGGAGCAGCTGGCCCGCATGAGCTCGGTGAGCCCGCCCCATTTCTGCCGGCAGTTCAAGGCGCTCACCGGCAAAACACTGAGCCAGTACGTCAACGGCAAGCGCATCGACCGCGCCGCGGAGCTGCTGAGCACCGCCGCCGTGAACGTAAGCGAAGCCGCCGCCCAATGCGGCTTTGACGACTTCAACTATTTCAGCCGCATGTTCCGCCGCTACAAGAACATGTCGCCCTCGCAATACCGGAAACAAGTGGCCAGGCAACAGGAGCCGATCTAGTATCAATGGATGGGGGCCGAAGGTTTCCAAAGGGCGACCGGAAAGCCCTTTGGTCGCGCCCGCAGGCATTGCTCCGGCTTGCGACAATGTCGGCTTTAGCCGATATGATAGCAAGCCGATAGTTGCGCAAGGCGCAACGAAGGGTGCGAAATCCCGCCTCTTTGCCATAGTCATTTCAGTTATATAAACCATCATCTTCCAAAAACGGTTGTACAAACATAGGCTGTCGTTGCCCGTGCAAAACTATGCCCATCGATGCGCATCGAGGGAAGCATGGAGAGCAGGCGACCAAAAATCTTGTTTCTGGGTGAGCCGACAGCCATGGCCAGGCTGGCCACCGTATTTAAGAACACCGACGCCGACGTGTTGACGGCGGCGGCGCTGGAAGACGTGCCCGAAGCCCCGGCGTTGGGCGCCTTCGCTCTGGCTGTGCTGGACTGGGCTTGGGAGCCGGAGCGCCAGGCCACGGTGCAGGCCCTCGTCGGCGCGCTGGACCGCGCCCAGGTGCCTCTGATCGCGCTGGGTGACGACCCCCGGGCCAGCACCCGCGATTATGGCGGCGTGGAAACCATACCCTATGACCCGCCGCTGCTGCGGCTGCGCGCCAACGCCTATCTGGAGATCCACCGGCTCAACCGCCAACTGCGCCTGCTGGAGGGCCAGCTAAGCGACTACCGCAACGAGACCTTCGCGCTGCGGGAGAACTGCGACGCTCTGTTGCGCAACCACGTGATCGACCAGGCCACGGGCCAGCTGAACCGCTCGGGCATCGACGGATATCTGCGGTTGCAATGGCGCAGCTGCACGCGGCTGAGCCGCCTGCTGTCCGCGGTGCTGGTTCAGGTGGATGGCTTCGAGGAATATGAGGGCATCTATGGCACGGCCACCGCCGAGCAGGCCATGGCCGACATTGGCCATGCGCTGCAAGCCAGCATGGGCCGCGCCGAGGATGTGATGGGCCGCTGGGAGAGTGACCACTTTTTGGCGGTGCTGCCCGATGCCACGGTGGAGGGCGCGGCGGTGGTCGGCGAACGCATGCGCCGCGAGGTGTACGCCCTGACGCTGGAACACATGGGCACGCCGCTGGGCATCGTCACGATAACCGTGGGCGTTTGCTGCGCCTTCCCCAGCAATGGAGGGCAGCTGCGCAGCCTGCTGGAGGGCGCCGACACGGCGCTTCGGGCAGCCATCGCCGATGGGCGAAATACGGTCATGATGTATAACAGACTTGTATAGCCTCCCTCGTTCAGCATCTCGGTTTTATATTTAGAAACCAACAAAAATACCTCTTGACATCCTGCCTCCCATTGCGTATTTTATTATTGACCGATTTGTCAATCAACAATTGGAGGCTGCCATGTCCCCTCGCAGCAAACAACAGAACGAACAGATCAAGGAAGACCGCCGCGCCCAGATACTGGACGCCGCGCTGGTGGTGTTCGCCCGCCGGGGGCTGGCCGCCACCAAGATCGGTGACATCGCCACCCAGGCAGGGTTGAGCCACGGTCTTGTGTATCACTACTTCCCGTCCAAGGAGGACATCTTCACCGAGCTCATCTCCATCGCCGACCGTTCCTCCTCCTCGGCCTTGCTGCAGGCCGAGCAAATGCCGCTGCCGCCAATGGAGAAGCTGCGCGCCATCGCCCAACTGGTACTGCAGAGCATATGGGAATCATCGGAATCGGCCTGCATGTTTTATCTGATGGCCCAGGCCATGATGAGCGACAACACGCCGCCCAAGGCCAAGGAGATCCTGGCCCAATTCGGCACACCTTACAAAGTGCTCACGCGCATCATCGCTCAAGGGCAGGACGAGGGCGCCATCGCCCCAGGCGACGCCGGCGCACTGGCCAAGGTTTTCTGGGCGATGATACAGGGGCTGGCTACTTACCGGCTGGTGCAGCCGGACACGATGGCTCTCCCCGATGTGGATATACTGATGCGTCTGTTTGTTTCACCTTCGCCGCTGATGCGTCTCGGCGATCCGGACGACTTGTAACCGTTATCACTATCGCCCGCCGCACATGTCGCCGGGCGATATCTCAGCAAGGTAACTCATACTGAGTTTGGGGCGAAAAACGTCCTCGGGTGAGTTTATAACGGCCTTGATCTAACTTCAGTTTTCCTCCGCCGAATAAATCGGCGATCGGTATCAAGCTTCTTTCCTCATTCTGGGTTGTCAGGAGATAGAGTACTAGTCTATTTTTGATTAAAAAGTCATTCAATATAAGATACAAGGAGGAACATCCCATGGAAAAACTGGTCATCATCGGCGGTGGCATAGCAGGGCTGGCTGCCGGCATCTACGGACGGCTGAACGGCTTCGACACCGAACTCTACGAGAAGAACGCCCAGACCGGCGGCGAGTGCATCGCGTGGCAGCGCGGCGGCTACACCTTCGACGGCTGCATCCACTGGCTCATGGGCAGCAAACCCGGCGTTCCGCTGAACAGCATTTGGCGGGATACGGGCGCGCTGGATGACAGCGTACGCATCCTGACGCCGGAGGTGTTCTACCAGGTGGAGCGCGGCGGCACGACCGTGCGCATCTACCGCGACCTGGACCGCCTAGAGCGCCACCTGCTGGAGGTGGCCCCCGAGGATGCCGACGCCATCCACCAGATGTGCCGCGACGCCCGCTCCCTCAAGGGCTTCGGCATGCCGGACAAGCCCTTCGAGCAGATGAACGCGCTGGACGGCGTGAAGATGGGCGCCAAAATGCTGCCTTACATGGGGGTACTCAATCGCAGCGGCAAGGTCACCGTGGGCGAATATGCCCAGCGCTTCCGCAACCCGGCGTTGCGCACGGCGATGGAAAGCTTCATGCCCTCCCCCTATGTCATGACCGGCATGCTGATGACGCTGGCCTCGCTGCATGACGGCGATTCCGGCTTCCCCGAGGGAGGCTCGCTGCCGCTGGTGCAACGCATGGAGAAGCGTTATCTGGACCTGGGCGGCAAGCTCTTGCTGCGCAAGCCGGTGCGGGAAGTGCTGGAGGAGAACGGCCGCGCCGTGGGCGTGCGCCTGGAGGATGGCAGCGAGGCCCGCGCCGACTGGGTGATCTCCTGCGCCGACGGCTACCACACGCTGCACAACCTGTTGGGCGACCGCCATTGGGACGAAACCAACCGCACGCTGTATGGTGACGGCCAGACCTACCCCGTGTATTCCACGGTACAAGTGTCGCTGGGCGTGGCCTGCGACCTCGCCGACCAACCAGGCATGGCGATCGTGCAGGCCGAAACGCCGGTAGATGCCGGCGGCATCCGCCATGACTTCGTAAGCCTGAAGAACTACAGCTTTGACCCGACGATGGTGCCCGTGGGCAAGACCGTAATCACATCGCTGCTCGGTGCGGATTATGACTGGTGGAAAGCCTGCCGCGCCGACACCGCCGCCTACCGCGCCGAGAAGCAACGCGTGGCCGACGAAGTCATCGCCGTGCTCAACCGGCGCTATCCACAGACCGTGGGCAAGGTTGAGACCGTTGATGTCGTGACACCCACGACCTATGAGCGCTACTGCAACGCCTGGAAGGGCGCGTGGATGAGTTTTATGAACACGCCCGGACAGAAGATCCGCTTTGTGCCGGGCTCGCTGCCGGGGCTGGAGCGCTTCCAGATGGCCGGACAGTGGGTGCTGCCGCCGGGGGGGCTGCCCGGGGCTGTGATGTCAGGAAAATGGGCGATTGAGCGTATTCTTGCTTCGGCAAAAAAGGCCGCCGTCAACAGCTGATGCTACAGCCCTTACTTTCATTCTGAGCACAGCGAAGAATCTCCCTTTATACTGTCTGAGTGTCACTCTGGTTGCGGAACGCGGCCTGCAGGCCGCGTAGAGCCCTCTCCCCAGACCCCTCCCCCGTCAACCGGGGGAGGGGAATTTAGTTTGGATTGCCCATCATGCCAATGCAGCAAGAATATGAAGGGGCGGCAAGGGCTGGCCACACCACTTGGGTGCTGCTCGACTATGCAACCGAGGCAGAGCCCTTGCCCTATACCGGATGTGATTGGGTTATTACTCCTTTGTTCCTAACGTTCTTGCGGCCCAGAGGCCGCAACGGGCGCATTGCGATTTGCCCCTGGCGCTCGGCGGCCGTTACATGACGGCAGCGGGCGGACTGCTCGACGGCGGCCTCGTACAGGCCGCCTAGTTGTCCGCCGCTGGTTGTTGCTCCGTGCCGGGTGCACAGGTCTTGGCAATTCGCCTGCGCCTTCCCCCGCGGTTTTGGGTACTTTTGCCGCCGACAAAAGTACCGCTCCGTGTGGCCTGCAGGCCACATCATAACCCTCCATGATCGATAGTCAGGGAGATTCTTCGCTGCGCTCAGAATGACATAACGGGGTGTGGCGTCAACCACACCAATCACCATCCCCACACAATCATCAAATAGAGGCCCTATCTTCATTCGGATTGCCCCAATGAGCAATTCCTATCTTTATGCAGGGATGGTATAATTGTATATATTGTGTGATACCGGGAGGACGCTTATGGAGCATATCATCGAAATGCTTCACATCCGCAAGGAATTCCCCGGCGTGGTGGCCTGCGACGACGTGACGTTGCAGCTGCGCCGCGGCGAAATCCACGCGCTGCTGGGCGAGAACGGCGCCGGCAAATCCACGCTGATGGGTATCCTGTTCGGGCTGAACCAGGCCGACCGGGGGGAGATCCGCGTGCGCGGCCAGGTTGTGAACATCGCCGACCCCAACGTGGCCACGGCCTTGGGCATCGGCATGGTTCACCAGCACTTCAAGCTCGTGCACAACTTCACCGTGACCGAGAACATCGTGCTGGGCCAGGAGCCCACCCGCGGCGGCGTGCTCAACCTAAAGCCCGCCACGCAGCGCATCCGGGACATTTCCCGGCAATACAGCCTGAGCGTGGACCCGGACCAGCGCATAGAGGACATCTCCGTGGGCATGCAGCAACGGGTGGAGATCCTCAAGATGCTGTACCGCAACGCCGAGGTGCTCATTTTCGACGAGCCCACCGCCGTGCTCACGCCCCAGGAGATCCACGGCTTTATGGACATCCTGCGGGGCCTCAAGGCCGAGGGCAAGTCGATTTTGCTGATCACCCACAAGCTCAAGGAGATCAAGGAGGTGGCCGACCGCTGCACGGTGCTGCGCCGGGGCCGCCTGATCGGCACCGTGGATGTGGAGGCGACCTCCGAACAGGAGATGGCCCGCATGATGGTGGGCCGCGACGTGCTCTTCAACGTGCAAAAGCAGCCCCGGCAGCCCGGCGAAACGGTGCTGCAGGTGGAAGACCTGACGGTCATGAGCAACCGCAAGGTGCCGGGCCTTCAGAACTTCTCGCTGAGCGTGCGCGCCGGCGAGATCGTGGCTGTGGCCGGCGTGGAGGGCAACGGCCAAACCGAGCTCGTGGAGGCCATCACCGGGCTGCGCCGCGCCGAAAGCGGCCGTGTGCTGCTCAAGGGCCGGGATATCACGCGGATTCCCGTACGCCAGCGCATCCGCAGCGGCATGGCCCACATCCCCGAGGACCGGCACAAGCACGGCCTGGTGCTGGACTACACGGTGCAGGAAAACATGATGCTGGAGCTCTATGACCAGGCCCCCTATGCCCAGGGCGGCCTGCTGCAATGGGAGCGCATCCGCGAGCACGCCCAGCGGGTCATGGCGGATTTCGACGTGCGCGCCGGCCGCGGGCCGGACACGCTGGCCCGTTCCATGAGCGGCGGCAATCAGCAAAAGGCCATCGTTGGCCGCGAGATCGAACTGAACCCGGACCTGCTGATCGCCGTGCAGCCCACCCGGGGGCTGGACGTAGGCGCAATTGAATACATCCACCGACGCCTGGTGGAGCAGCGGGACGCCGGGCGCGCGGTGCTGCTGGTTTCGCTGGAGCTGGACGAGGTGCTGAGCGTGGCCGACCGCGTGGCCGTGGTGTGCCGCGGGGAGCTCGTGGATGTTGTGGCCACCGACGACACCGACGAAAACGAAATCGGCCTGATGATGGCCGGCACAAAGAGAGGGCAGAGCGCATGAGCAGGCTGCGGATCAACCGCTCCATCGTGGTGGCGCTGGGCGCCATCGTGCTGGGGCTCATTGCCGGCGCGGCGCTGATGGCCGCCATCGGCAGCAATCCCTTCACCGGCTATTACTACCTGTTCCGCGGCGGCCTGATGAGCCTGGAGCGCGTCAGCAACACGATCGCCACGGCGGTGCCGCTGGTGTTCACGGGCCTGGCGGTGGCCTTCGCCTTTCGCACGGGACTATTCAACATCGGCGGGGCCGGGCAGATGCTCATCGGGGGCCTCACGGCCACCACGCTGGCGCTGACGCTGCAGCTGCCCAAGTGGGCCATGCTGCCCATCATGACCGTGGGCGCGGCCCTGGGCGGCGCTTTGTGGGCGGCGGTGCCCGGCCTGCTCAAGGCCCGCTTCAACGTGCACGAGGTCGTCACGACGATCATGACCAACTGGGTGGCCTACTGGGCTGTGTACTATTTCATACCGGCCTATCTTGCGGGCAGCTTGAAGACCGAGTCGAGGCTGATACCGGTCAGCGCTTCGCTCAAGGTGCAGTGGCTCACGGATTTGACCGGCGGTTCGTTTTTGAGCCTTGGCATCTTCTTCGCCATCGGCGCGGTCTTGTTGATCGCGTTCATACTGAACCGCACGGTTTTGGGCTATGAGCTAAAGGCCGTGGGCTTCAACCGCCACGCCGCCGAATACGCCGGCATGCCGGTGAACCGCAACGTGGCGCTGTCCATGATGATCTCCGGCGCGCTGGCGGGGCTGGCGGGGCTCACCTTCTACACCGGCTACGCCAGCAACATGCAGATCGGCACACTGCCCAGCCAGGGCTATGACGGCATCGCCGTGGCGCTGCTGGGCGCCAACGCGCCCACCGGCGTGGCGGCGGCGGCACTGTTCTCGGGCATCCTGCAGAGTGGAAAAGGATACATGTCCGCCATGACCCAGGTGCCGCCGGAGATCGCCGACACGATCATCGCGATCATCATCTACTTCGCCGCCACCAGCGTGCTCATCGACCGCGTTTGGGAGCGCATTCAGCGCAAGCGCAGCCAAAAGAAAGAGGGAGGTGAAACGGTCCATGTGGGAGATCATTAGTTCCATCTTCCCCTATGCCGTGGCGTTCACGATTCCGCTGCTGATCGCGGCGCTGGGCGGGCTGTACAGCGAGCGCAGCGGCGTTGTCAACATCGGCTTGGAGGGCCTCATGGTCGTGGGCTCCTTCACGTGCGCCGTGGTCATCAAGCTGTATTCGCCGGGTCTTACATCTTTCTTCACGGCGCTGGGCCTGAGCACATCCGCCGAGGCGCTGGTGCTGATCACCGGCCTTGTGGCCGCCGTGGCCGCCGGCGTGCTCATCGCCATGCTGCACGCCTTCGCGTCGGTCAGCCTGAACGCCAACCAGGTTATCAGCGGCACGGCCATCAACATGATCGCAGGAGCCCTGATGATCTTCCTGGCCCGCAAGATCACCGGGTCCGGCAACATCTCCGTCATCCCGATGACCCGCACGGACATCCCGTCGCTGGGGCAGATTCCGGTGCTGGGGCCGCTGCTGTTCACCAAGACCTACGCCACGACCTGGCTGGTGCTGGCGCTGCTGCTGCTGTCCTGGTTTCTGCTGTACAAAACGCCCTTCGGCCTGCGGCTGCGCGCCTGCGGGGAGAACCCCCAGGCCGCCGACGCCGCCGGCGTCAACGTGGCCCGCATGCGCTACATCGCCGTGGGCATTTCCGGCGCCTGCGCGGGTTTGGGTGGGGCCATCATCCTGGTGACCTATTCCGGCGAATTCAACGGCACCGTGGGTGGCCTGGGCTTCCTGGCGCTGGCGGCGCTGATCTTCGGCCAGTGGAAGCCCATGGGCATCCTGGGCGCCACGCTGTTCTTCGGCCTGGCGGCCACCATCGCCAACGTGTCCCAGGTCACGCCGGCCTTCCAGAGCATCCCGCCGTTCCTTCTCAAGAGCTTCCCCTATGTGCTCACGATGCTGGCGCTGATCTTCTTTTCCCGGCGCTCCAACGCGCCCCGGGCCGCCGGCGAGATCTACGACAAGGGAAAGAGGTAACACGGCATGGCATCGGAAGGAGCCTTGGGCGTGCGCTATGTGCACACCAACCTGATCGCCCGCGATTGGCGGGCGCTGGCGCGCTTCTATGTAGAGGCGCTGGGCTGCGAACCGGCGCCGCCGGAGCGCCATCTGCGCGGCCCGTGGCTGGACCGGCTGACCGGCCTGAGCGACGCCGCCGCCGACGGCGTGCATCTGCGCATGCCCGGCGCCGGCGGCATCACACTGGAAATCTTCCAGTATACGCCGGCCAACGCGCCGGGCGGGCTGCCGGGCATCGACCGTGCAGGCCTTGGGCATCTGGCGTTCCGCGTGGACGATGTGCCCGCAGCGCTGCGCAGGCTTGTGGAGCACGGCGGCTCGCCGCTGGGCGAGGTCGTGCGTACAGAAATCGCCGGGGCAGGCCTGCTGACCGTCGTATACGCCCGGGATACCGAGGGCAACTGCATCGAGCTGCAAAACTGGGAGAGCACTGATTAAAGGGCGGATGACGCCGTGAATCTCCTGTTGCATCCCCCGCCGGCCTGTGGTATCGTCTGTTGTGAAAAATCTTTACATGTAAACAGGAGAAGTGACCATGTCCAAAAAGCTTCGAATCGGCATCATCGGCACCGGCGGCATCGCCCATGCCCACATGCGCTCCTACCTGCAGATCCCCGAGGTGGAGGTTGTGGCCGGCGCGGACATCGTGCCCGGCAAGGCCGAGGCCTTCTTCCGCGAATTCGGCGTGGAGGCCAAGTGCTTCGACAACCATAAGGACCTGCTCAAGATGGACCTGGACGGTGTCAGCATCTGCACCTATAACTCGACCCACGCCGAGTGCGCCGTGGACGCGCTGAACGCCGGGCTGCACGTGCTGTGCGAAAAACCCATGTCCGTGCACTTGAGTGAAGCCGTGGAAATGGCCCGCGCCGCCAAGAGCACCGGCAAGATACTGACCATCGGCTTCCAGCCCCGCTACGACCCCAACATGGTCATGATCAAGGACATCGTGTCCAGCGGCATCCTGGGCCACATCTACTATGTGCAGACCGGCGGTGGCCGCCGCCGCGGCATGCCCGGCGGCACCTTCATCCGTAAGGACCTGGCCGGCGTGGGCGCGCTGGCGGACATCGGCTGCTACGGGCTGGACATGGCGCTCAACACCATCGGCTACCGCAAGCCGGTCACCGTGAGCGCCTATGCCAGCAATTACTTTGGCACCAATCCCAAGTATCACCCCGAAGCGGACAAGTTCACCGTGGACGACTTCACGTCGGCCTTCATCCGCTTTGAGGACGGCCTGGTGCTGGACTTCCGCATGAGCTGGGCCATGCACATGGACACCATGGGCGACACCTTGTTCCTGGGCACCGACGCCGGCCTCAAGGTAAAATCCCCCCGTCTGGGCGAAGCCTGGGGCGGCGCGTGGGACGGCGGCATTGGCCCAGTGTTCCTCTATAAGGACGTGTGCGGCCAGCTGACCGAGACGGCCATCCCCGGCAAGCCCGAGGCCAAAGACCGCTTCCTATTGAAAGTGCAGGCCTTTGTGGACGCAATAGCCCAGGGTGGTACGTCCTCGCCGATCCCGTGGCAGGAGATCATCTACAACCAGGCCATCATCGACGGCATCATCCGCTCCAGCGAAGCCAAAGAGGAAGTCAAGGTCGTTATACCCGAGATTTAAGAAATAAAAAGCGGTCGGTTGGATTCTCTCCAGCCGACCGCTTCGTTTTTGCTTTCTTTCTATTTTGTCTCATCCATGATCCATTTCAGCAGTTTCTTATCGTCCATCGATCCATCCGCAACACCAGCCCGATTCGGACAAGTTCCTCATCGGAACAGTCGATGACTACGCCGTTAATCTCTAAAAACACCAACATGACAAGCACGCCAATGCGCTTATTACCGTCAACAAAAGGGTGATTTTTGATTAGCGAGAACCCAAGGCGCGCCGCCTTCATTTCCAACGATCCATAAACGTAGACACCGTCAAAGGTTTGAAACGGAGAATGTATGGCGGATTCAAACAGGCCTTCATCCCGTATGCCATCCAATCCTCCTGTCTCCATAATCAACAAGCTGTGCAGCGCTTTGATATGTTCGCCGCTCAGCCGCTTCATTTGGCAAGTTCCTCAAACGCGCTCCTGTTCTTGGCAATGATCCTATGGGCAATGGTTTGGACATCGTCCGTCGCCGCCAACTCTTCCTTTTGGAACTGGCTGAACTCAATAAGGACATATCGGGGCACATTGTTCTTAAGAATCACGGCCGCTCCGGTTTCATCCACCATGCGCGCTACCTTGGAAAAGTTCTGGTTTGCCTCGGTGATAGAGACCAGATTGTTTGTGTTCACGTTCATCGCTTACACCTCCTATGAATATCATACCCTTTGTTGAATACAACCTAACTTTTGGTCTCTATATACCAAGGGATTGGGGCTTCTTTAAGAAAGAACCCTCCGGCAGGCCATGGCCTGCCACCTCCCTTGTTAAGGGAGGTAGGTGGAGGGGCTGCCGCGTTAGTCACATCTCGCCATAATTTACTGGCAATTGGTACCGAAGGTTTCCAAAGGGCGACCAGAGACCTTTGGTCGCGCCCGCCGGCGTTGCCCCGGCTTGCGGCAATGTCGGCTTTGCCGATGTGAGAGCAAGCAGGTAGTTGCGCAAAGCGTAACGTAGGGCGCGAAATCTCTTCCCTTTATGAAGTATGCACTTTATGCGGTTAACGCGACAGCCGTTTCCCGTATCATCCCAAAGTTCATCTCCTGTTCGCTTGTGCGGCCCCCATAGCGGCCCTATAATGGCATATGTATCCCTACATGAGTCGGAGGTGCGCCATGAACTACCGTGCATTCCCCAAGACCGGAACTCCCGTAAGCGAAGTATCGCTGGGCGCTGAACACCTGCTGCAGGTGGATCACGCCACGTGCCTGGACGTGGTGTCCGCCGCCATCGACCACGGCATGAACTACATGGACCTTTTCATGTCCGAGGCCTTCGTGCGCGACTGGATCGGCGACGCGCTCAAGGGCCGCCGCGACAAGATGATGATCGCCGGGCACCTGGGCTGCACCCAGAAGGACGGCCAGTACTTCCGCACCCGCGACCTGGACTTAAGCCAACAGTACTTCGACGACCTGCTGGAGCGGCTGCACACCGACTACATCGACGTGCTGATGCTGCACTACATCGATGACGACGCCGACGCCGACCGCTCGCTGGACGAGAGCGGATTTTTGGGATTGGCACAACGGTATCTGCAGCAGGGCAAGGCGCGCATGCTGGGCTTCTCCTCCCACGTGCCCGGCGTGGCCTCCCGGCTCATCGGCACCGGCCTGTTCGACGCGATGATGTTCAGCGTGAACCCGGGCATGGACCGTATGGACACCAAGCTTTCGCTGGAGGATCAGTTCAGCACCTTCGGCGCTACGGTGCAGGGCACGGCCACGATCACGCCGGAGCGCCAGGCGCTGTACCGCCAGTGCGAGGCCATGGGCACTGGCATCGTCGTGATGAAGGGCTATGGCGCGGGCTTCCTGCTCAAGGAGCCGGGCATGACGCCGGAGCGATGCATCCACTACGCGCTGACGCGCCCAGGGGTCGTGACCTTTGCCGCCGGCTGCCGCAGCGTGGCGGAAGTGGCCGCCGCCGCGGCCTACAGCGATGCCACCGACGAGCAGCGCGACTACACCGCCGTGATCGCCGACCGGCAATGGAACGCCCGGGGCGTGTGCATGTACTGCAACCACTGCCTGCCCTGCCCCAGCCACATCGACATCGCCGCGGTGACACGCCTGCTGCACCGCGCCCAGGAGGGCGACGCTGCCGCTCGCGCCGAATACCAGCGCCTGAGCGCCAACGGCGGCGACTGCACCGCCTGCGGCGAATGCGCCACCCGCTGCCCCTTCGAGGTGGACAGCCCAGGGAATATGTCCCGCGCGCACGAAACTTTTTCCCGCTAAATAATTCAATCCTGCCTCTTCAGGCAGGATTTTTTCTGTGGACAGCGAAACGTTTCACGCATAGAAAATCCGCCGATGGCAAAGAAGGAGAAACAACACCATGCATGAGAGATTTGCGCGCAGCCAATGGTTCCGCGAGGCCCGGTTCGGCATGTTCATCCACTGGGGTCTGTATGCGATACCCGCCCGGGGCGAATGGGTGCGCAGCGTGGAGCGCATTTCCGCAGAGGACTATCAGCAGTTCTTCGATACCTTCAACCCCACGGATTACGACCCCAAGGTTTGGGCCAAGGCCGCCCGGGAAGCCGGCATGAAATATGCCGTGCTGACCGCCAAGCACCACGACGGCTTTTGCCTTTTCGACAGCGCACTGACCGGATATAAGGCCACCAACACCGCCGCCGGCCGGGACCTGGTGCGCGAATACCTGGAGGCCTTCCGCGCCGAGGGCATCAAAGTCGGCCTGTATTACTCGCTGCTGGACTGGCACCACCCGGACTATCCCCACGAGGGCGACCGCATCCACCCCATGCGCGGCAACGCCGCCCATGGCGACCAGGGGCGCGATTTCTCCCGCTATGTGGACTATCTGCACGGCCAGGTCAAGGAACTCGTGACCGGCTACGGCAAGCTGGACATCCTGTGGTTCGATTTCTCCTATGACGACATGACCGGCGAGAAGTGGCGCGCCCGCGAGCTCGTGGAGATGATCCGCCGGCATCAGCCCGACGTGCTCATCGACAACCGCCTGGAGGCCAGCGGCGAGGGTTTCGGCAGCATCGTGACCGAGAAACCCGAACCCTGGAGCGGCGACTTCGCCTCTCCCGAGCAGATCATCCCCGCCCAGGGGCTCACGAACCTGGCCGGTGAGCCCATCCCGTGGGAGGCCTGCATTACGATGAACAAGAACTGGGGTTATCACTCCGGCGACAAGTTCTTCAAACCTGCGCCGGTGCTGGTGCGCAAGCTCGTGGAATGCGTGAGCAAGGGCGGCAACCTGCTGGTGAACGTGGGCCCCGATGCACGCGGCCGCATCCCTCAGGAGTCGCTGGACATCCTTGCGGCGGTGGGCCGCTGGATGGACGCCAACGGTCAGAGCATCTACGGCTGCGGCGCCGCCGGCCTGCCCAAGCCTGAGTGGGGCCGCTATACCCGCAACGGAAACAAGCTCTACGCCCACGTCTATGAGCCGCCCATCGGCGCGCTGCACCTTAGCGATGTGGACGGCAGCCAGATCGAATCCATGCGGTTGCTGGCCGACGGCAGCGAGGTCAAGATCTCCTCGGCTTGGATGCTGCACGCCTATAAAGGCCAAGCCTTCGCCGAGACCGACCACCTGTGTCACGATTGCACGCTGCCCGACAGCACCGACACCGTCATCGAGATCACGCTGAAAGACACCACAGGCAACGCGCCTGCGCGGTGACGGTCCAGCGCGGCAGGCGCTGAACGCCTGTCGCGAGTTCATTCCTATGGAGGTTTATTTGAGTTTTATCTATTATGAAACCCCTCGTATAATCGTGCGCCAATGGGAGCCCGGCGATGCCGACGCGCTGCTGGCCATCATGAGCGACCCCCGCGTGCACACCTACACCGGCGACGACCCCTGGGATATGGGGCGCGTGCAGGGCTATCTGGGCTACATGCGGGAGCAGGACTTCCGCACGCTGGAAACTTACCACGGCGCTTGTGTGCTCAAGGGCACCGGCGAGCTCGTGGGCTTCACGGGCCTGAACCCCTATCTGCCCGGACAGCCGGAGCTGGAATGGCAGCTGGGCGTGCCCCATTGGGGCAAGGGGTACGCGACCGAAGTGGGCCGGGCCTCCATTGCCGAGGCTTGGCGCACGACCGGCATTACGGCGGTCTATGGCATGGCCAACCCGGAGAACCGCGCATCCATGCGGGCGTTGGAGAAGATCGGCATGACGTGCCTGGGCCTGCAGGAGTTCCATGGGCACATGGACATGTTCTACCGTATCGACCGGCCCCAAGGCCAATGACAGCACAAGGAGCCACGCCATGCTGCGCCTGACCAACATCTGCAACGACGACTGGACGCTGGGCAAATACGATCACAGCGCCGCAGTCATGGGGGACTTTCTGCGCCAAACCGGCCTGGATGGCTTTGAGTGGATGCGCTGGGGCGACGGCGGCCTGGATGTGCTGCCCATGGACCGGCTGATCGGCCGCCATCTACCCTTCTGGCCGGTATGGCTGGATTTCTGGCGTGGCGACCGCCAAGCGCTGCTGCGCCAGTTCGGCAATGAGCAGGCATGGCAGGCCTATTACGGCGCGGCCACGCGGGAGGCCTACGTGGCCAACCTGCGTGCAGAGCTCATGCACGCCCAGGAGCAGGGCGCGCGCTACGCCGTGTTCCACGTGAGCCATGTGGTGCTGGAGCACTGCTACACCCAGAGCTACCCTTACGCCGACGGCGAGATCATCGACGCGGCAGCGGAACTGCTCAACCAGGCTACCGACGGCCTGCCGCTGACGCTGGCGCTGCTGATGGAGAACCACTGGTATCCGGGGTTGACGCTGAGAGACGACGCCGCCGCCCTGCGGCTGCTGGGCGGCGTGCGCTATGCCAACAAAGGATTTGTGCTGGATGTGGGCCATCTGATGAACACCAACACCAGTCTGAGCAGCGAGATGGAGGCCGTGGACTATTTGCACGAAACGCTGGACCGCCTGAGCTGCGCCGGCGCTATCCGCGCCATGCACCTGAACTGCTCGCTGACCGGCGCATATGCCAAGAGCAGCCGCGGCGTGCCGCCCTGGGGGGCGGACGCGACCTTTGAGGAACGCCTGACGATGTGCTTTGGCCATGTGGGCCGGCTGGACCGCCACGCGCCCTTTTTGCATCCGGCCATCTCCTCGGTCGTAAAGCGGATCAACCCGGAGTTTCTGGTATACGAGCTATCCACCGCAACGCTGGAAGAACTGTCGGAAAAGGTGCGGGCGCAGAACCGGGCGCTGGGCATCCGCTACCACCTATCACCATAATGAGTTCTGCGGCATGAATCCGATCGCCGGTTCATCCGGCGGAGGAAACTGAAACGCAGATAGGCGCATGGTAAAGAACCCGCCCACAGGCGATCCATCGTATCCCAACAAACCATAATGGGAGAATCAACTACGTGCAGGCCCGTCGACGGTTATCGCCGGGCCGATCTGCCGGATAATGCAAGTTGTCTGGATCGCAGACGACACCACAGTGTCGGCTGCGAACGGGGCTGTTTCATTGGGAAACAGACCAGACCACGGCAGGCATCAGCTCGATGCCCTCCGCCTCAAACTTCTTTTTGATGCTCAGCCGCAGCTCGCACGTCATATCATAGCCCACGCTGGCATTGCGCGCCCACACCGTGGCCTGCAGCCGCGCCTCGCCGCGGTCCAGGCCCACCAGGCGCACCATGACCGCCGGGATGCCACCGGCCCGCTGCTCGTCATTGCGGTTGTCGTAGAAATCCTTGTGGGCGCGCACCTCCTGGGACATGATGGCCATGGCGCGCTCCAGATCGCTGTGCTGGCACACGCCCAATTCCAGAAAGTTGCACACCTTGTCGTCCTGATAGTAGGAATTCTCCACGATGGCGGCGTTCATGATGCTGTTGGGTACGATGACGCGGTTGTTCTCAAAGGTGCGGACAACCGTGTGGCGCAGCGTGATGTCCTCGACGAAGCCCACGATGTTCTGGTCGATCAATCGGATGCGGTCATGGATGGAAAAGGGCCGGAACACCGTGATGAAAAAGCCGCCCACGATGTTGGCTATGGCCTGCTGCGCGGCGAAGCCCACCACGACGACCAACAAGCCGGAGCCGGTGATCAGCGACCGGGCCAGGCTTTGCAGCGGCTTGATCTGCATGAAAACACCGTAGACCGCCAGCAGCGCCAGCACGGCCAGCAGGCTGCGGCGCAGGAAGGTTATGGTGACCGGGTTGAAGCGCTGGCTCTGACCCACGCGGCGCAGGGCGCCGCTGAGCAGCTTGCCCAGCAGCACGGCGCATGCAACGATGGCCGCCGCCGCAACGATGGAGATCAGCAGGCCGTTTTCGAACAGGTTCTCCACCAGGTCGTCGAGCTTCAGGTTGTCCAGTTTCAGATTACCCACATCCTCACCCCCATGGGTCTGGCGCCATCATAGCACCGCCGCCGCCCGCAGGCAAGCAAGGGCGCAGGTCCATGAAAAGCGTTGCCGGGAAATTCTTAGGCCAAACGTGTTAGGCAGCTCATGCGCACGACTGGGTGCGCCGGCGAGCTGGCGCTAATATCCAGTTGCAATGGTCGTCGTCCAAATGTTCTGGACCACGTCGTCCCAGTTGTCTTGTGTAACGTTGATGATATGCGATTCCATCGGCAGGTTTTCCAGCATCAAAAGATCGCAGCGCTTTCTATTTTCCCAAAAATAGATCTGATCCGTCGTTGCGGTATTTTGTCCACGGCTTTGGCGCGCTTTTTTCAAACGCTCCTCCACGTTATCCGATGATAAATAGTAAACAACCGGATTCAGGAGCGTAATCATCTGCAGAATCGTCTTCATGTGCTTGAGCAGTTGCTCGTCGGAGGCAGCATAATTTCGTAACAGATCATTGATTGGATGGTGCAAGAAGGCGCCGTCAAAGACAGCGTAATCACGCTCTGCATGGCCGCAGTCCACAAAACGCCGCCAGCGGTTTTGAAAAATCACCGTAAATGCATCGATTGGAACGGGAGCAGCAGGCTTATAGCAAGCCTCGCGTTTTTTCAGGTATTCGTAAAGCTCCGGGGAGTAAAACTTCGTTTGTTGATTCTGATATTGGACGAGGACATAATCGTTTTCTGTGATGCTCCTTGCGGCCAAATCATCGGCGAACGTAGGATATGCCTGGATGAGCCTTTGAAATTCCGATTTCGCCAGGTACGCGAACCAGCATAAATCGATCGGGTTGTCCGAATCGCTTTCGAGATGAAAGCCTGCCTGATATCCATTCCGGTTCAAAGCCTCATGTAGTTTGACCGCTGTCGTCGATTTGCCTGTGCCCGATACTCCCTCGATGAAAATAAGGTTCTTCATATTTCCCTCCCCCTCAACCGGAACCGCATCAGAACAACCAACTCGGCGGATGCGCCTTTCGCAATTATATCAACCGGCACTTGGCATAACAATGCAAGAACGCCCGCTGGCGCGCCAGCAGGCGTTCTTGCCGAACATCATAGTCGCCAGCCTCTCGTGAGGAGAAGGTCCTGCCGATTTATAACAAGGCAGCCCAGGTTTTGGGCCCGATGATCCCATCCACTTCCAGTTGATTCTTTTTCTGGAAGGCTCTGGTGGCTTCCTCAGTCTTGGGGCCGAAGATACCGTCCACGGTGAGGGCCGAGCCGTGCCGGTTGAGTTGCGTTTGCGCCTGGCGCACCTCGGGGCCTGTGTCGCCGCGACGGATCGTGCGCGGAATGGTCTTACCCGGTATGGGCTTGGATGCGTCGTCCAACAGCACCGCCCACGTCCTGGGGCCTATGATGCCGTCGGCGACCAGGCCGTTGGCCCGCTGGAAGGCCCTGGCCGCCGCCTCGGTCTTGGGGCCGAAGACGCCGTCCACGGCCAGCGCCGCGCCTTTTTGGTTCAGGCGGGTCTGGGCCTTTGTCACCTCGTCGCCGCGATCGCCGTTGCGTATGGTCCGGGGCAGCGGCGGCGGGTTGGGATCGGGCGGCGACCCGGCCAGCGCGGCGGCCACGGCGGCACGGAAAGCGTTCATGGTGCGGCCATTGCGAGTGAAGTATCCCTGCCCGCGCTTGGCGGGCACCCGCGTGTAGTTGGGGTCTGTCCTTACGTCGCCATGGTTGCTGGCCAGGCCCAGCGCGTGGGCTTCGCTGTGATCAATGATGCCGTGCTCATTTATTTTGTACATCCGGCACCACAGCACGCACAGGAAAACCGCCCGATCCCATGTGGCGGCGAAGTTCTCCGCGGTGTCCACGATGGGTTCGCTCAATTCCACGCCCAGGTGGGTGCCGTTGGCCGAGCCGCCGGCGTGCCAACCCTGGATGTCCCAGGGCAATGCCTGCACGATGTCGCGCTCATCGATGTGGGCGTGCACGGCCTTGAGCGTGCTCGGATTGTTCCAGCGGTCTGGCCAGGCGGCGGCCGGTACGCCCTGTACCCCATTGGAGTGTATCACGATGCCGGTGGGACGGCCATTCTGATACCTGCGCGCCAGTTTGTAGCACTGGTTGTTGGTGAGCATCTTTTGCTGTATGGCGTATGTCTGCATGAAATCACTCCAACTGCATAGCTGCAATTTCCATAGGCACGCTACGATATTTTCAACTTATGCAATTGCCTGTGTGAGGGTACCCGAGACAATCTTTCGCGAAGTCACGTAAATGGAAAAACCTGCCTCGTGAAAGGCAGGCTTTTGTGCTGGGACGGTTGACTAGAAATTTTTCCCGGCCAACGCCGTGAAGCGGCGCAGCACGTCGTCGATGGCCAGTGCCGGATGGCCGTTCAGATACGTCATCACGCGGTTGTGGAAGGGCTTGTGCCAGCGCTCGGGGATGGCGGCGATGCCGTGGGCCGCGCCGAAGATGCTGCCCACGGTGGCGGCGGTGCAGTCGTTGTCATAGCCCATGGCCACGGTCTCGCCGATGCAGCGGGTGAAGTCACCGCCACCGATGAACAGCCCGAAGATCGTCAGACACGCGTTCAGGTTCGTATGCACGCCGCTCATGTCGCCAAAGCGCGCCTCCACGGTGGCGCGGGCCTGCTTGTAATCGGCGATGCTTGGCCCTTTGTCCAGCGCCCAGCGCACGTCGGCGGCCAGCAGGCAGTCGGCGGGGATCTCGTTCAACCCCAGGCGCAGCGCCTCGATGGCGTCGCCGCAGGCAAAGGCCGCCGCGATCACAGCGGAGAAGTACATCTCTCCATAGATGCCGTTGCGGCGATGGCTGAGCCACGCGTCGGTCCACGCCATTTGGGCGGCCTTCTCCGGCAGGCCGGGGGCCAGATAACCCCAGGGGTCGCTGCGGATGTCCGCGCCAATCCACTGCACATAGGGGTTGTCTATCTCCGCGGCCTGCAGCGCAGTCACGCCGGCGTTCAGGTTGCGCAGCGCCACTTCCTCGGCGGTGCAGGCGTAGGGCAGATATTTGACCCACGCGCGCCCGGCGTCCTCCACCGAGAAGTTGAGGCCCGAGTCCTCGGCGATCAACAGGCCCAGAATCGTATAGGTGATGTCGTCGTCCACGGGCACGCCCTTGAGCCCCGGCCGCGTGTAGTCGTAGCACGGGCTCACGCCATACCGCTTGTCGTTGGGGTTTTTGATGGATGACCAATAGTCCGTGGGCGGGAAAACGTCTCCGATGTAGGATGCCCAATCGGCCATGGCCGGCACGCTCCAGAACTCCACCGGCGCGCCCAGCGTGCACCCGGCCATGCGGCCCAGGAAGGCGCCGGCCAGCCGGTCGGCGTACAGGGTCTCGTCAAAGCTCCGCCATAACCGCCGAGAGGCCTGCGGGCGCAGCGCCTGGATGGCTGCCAGGTCGTCGGGCTCCCGTGCGGTCAGCGCCGCGTCCTCGGGCAGCGCCAGCAGCGCCGCCTGGGCGGCGTCCAGCGCGGCCCGGGCATTCTGCAGCACAGCCTCGATGGCCGCCACATCGCTGCCATACTCGAACTTCAGCCGGGCATACTCCTTGAGCATGTTCTGCTTTGCCGCCAGATCGGGGAAGGCTGGATAGGTCATTGGATACTTCATACAGGGACGCCATCCTTTCTTTTCATTGGATTGCAATGAAAGTATAATGGACGAGAATAAGCGGTTCTTCCGCAAATGGAGCAGAAACTATGCAGATTTGCTCACAGGAACTGGTGCTGCAGCACGACGCCGTGGAGATTGACCTGGACCTGGGCATCAGCCGCGCCGCCTGCGGCACCCACTCCCCTTCGCAGCAACTCACGCCGCTGCACTACCACGACAGCCTGGAGATCGGCTACTGCTATGAGGGCAGCGGCGTGTTCCTGGTGGACGGCCATGTGCTGCCCTTTGAGAGCGGCTGCGCCAGCATCATCGCGCCGCGGGCGTTGCACATCGCCCGCAGCAGCGCATCGGCTCCCAGCCAGTGGCGCTTTCTGAACCTGGACCCGGCGCGGCTGGCGGGCACGGCCGACGCGCCATGGCTGGGCGCGCCGCTGGGCTTGGGCGAGCGCAGCATCTTGAGCGCCGAGGACGCATCCGGCCTGCCGCGGATCGTGCGCGAGCTCATAGAGGAATCGGTCCATCGGGACGCCGCCACGGCCCAGGCGGTGCGCGGTCTGGCCCAATGCCTGCTGGCGCGGCTTTCTCGCATGAACCCCCAGCGCCTGGGCCGCGACGCCCAGTCCGTGTCCGCGGCGCTGGAGCGCATCGTGGCCGGTTATGCACATCCTGTGGACAACGCCCAGTTGGCGGCGGTCTGCGGCATGGCCCCGAGCACCTTCCGCCGGGTCTTCCAGCGGGCGGTGGGCCGCCCGCCGGGGGATTATGTGCACGCGCTGCGCATACAGATGGCGGCGCTGAGGCTGCGCACCAGCGCCGACGCCGTGCTGGACATCGCGCTATCGGTGGGCTATGAATCGCTGTCGGCCTTCAACCGGCAGTTCAAGGCCCGGTTGGGCTGCTCACCCAGAGATTATCGAAAATCCTGTGCGGCTTTATGAACCGTTTTCTGCGGGCCGCGCTCTAATGGGCGTATGCATACGAATCACGAGGAGGCAAGGCCTTTGACCGAACAGACACAAAGGCTGGCCCGCGCCGATGCCAAGGCCCCGCCGCAGGCCATGAGCCGCGAGGACTTCTGCGGGCTGATCGATGAATGCGAGGGCACGCTGTACAACGTGGCCGTGGCCATGCTGGGCAATCGCGCCGACTGCCTGGACGCCATGCAGGACACCGTGCTGGCCGCCTGGCGAAGCCTCGACCGCCTGCGGGAGCCACAGTATTTCAAGACCTGGCTTACGCGCATCCTGATCAACCAGTGCAAGCGCACGCTGCGCCGCCGCCGGCAGGTCGCACCCATGAGCGAGGCCATGAGCGAAACCTTGAGCGCCCCGGCCCCCGACGAGCAGGCCCAGGCGCTGCGAGCCGCCGTGGACGCGCTGCCGGAGCGCCTGCGCCCGGTCATCGTGCTCTATTACTACGAGGACTTCGCCGTGGAGGACATCGCCCGGGCGCTGGGCGTGCCCCGCGGCACGGTGAAATCCCGCCTGTCCCGGGGCAGGGACATCCTGCGCCGCTCCATGCTCTAAAGGAGGCAGACCCATGGTCATCGATAAACAAACCATGCAGAGGGCTCGCCGGATGCCCGATGCCCACGCCCACCGGGCCATACAGACTG
Source organism: Bacillota bacterium (assembly GCA_023410875.1). Classification (GTDB taxonomy): domain Bacteria; phylum Bacillota; class Clostridia; order Christensenellales; family UMGS416; genus JAEYRA01. The sequence goes on from JAEYPH010000103.1 coordinate 33,421, forward strand.
CGCTGGACAACCTGGATACGCGACCGGCCCCCCGCCGCACTCGCTGGGTACCCACGGCGGCGGCAGGCGCGGCGGCTCTCATGCTGGTGGCCGTGCTGGCGGCTGTGCCGCCGCTGCGCCACCGGGCCGTCTCTATCGCATTGGACGCTCTGGGCCGCGCCGTTCCCCAGAGTGACCGAGTGAACCCCGCCGCCGGCGGCGCTTTGCTGCAGCCCTCGGCCCTTCCGGAGAGCTCTCCAGCACGCGCAGCGCAGGCCACTGCCGAGGCGGAAGCAACTCAAGCCATAGCGCTGACCGATCTCCCCAAGCCATACCCGCCGGAGCAGGCTGTGGCCAACGGCGATTACGTTAACGTGCATGGGCAGACCAGCAACACAGGCAGGATGACGGCATTCCTGCAAGCCGTATCCGCGAAGCGACTCGCCGCGATACGCTGTACAAACTATACCGTCGAAGGGGACGCCATCATCGCGGACATCGAATTCGATGGCAGCAAGTTCACCGTAAATATAGACACAACCCGCGACGCTTTCGGTGAACAGAAGGTGACGCACAGCGAATATCGGAACATGCGGGAGTATGAACAGAGCGGGACCATTCTAGTGTATTTGACCAATGTGGATCAAATCACAGAGGCTTTGTCCAAAAACGGGTTTGACGGGTATCTGCTGACGACCAGGTCACATGCGCTATCGGCAGAGATCACAGCAACGCCCCAGCCTACGCCAGACGCCACGGATATGCCCTCGGATGAATCGCAGGGCGGAGTGCTGCCCGACGAGCCCACCCCGGTGCCGTCAGCCAGCGCCGGCGCAACGCAACCGAAGTTTGACGCGCAGGCCGAAGGCTGGACCGAATATGATATCGAGCTGGGAAGCAAGAGTCTTTCCATTGCCGCGCCCAGCAATCTGAAACGCTATGACCTCACAACACCGGAACAGCGCGTACATCTAGCATCTTTGAAGCTTTCATATAACGACGAAACGGACGGCGTGACCGGCTGGCCCAGCGTACCCAGCCTGCTGAATGACAATAGTTTTCCCCTTGTTTTCTTTGATGGCGAGGACGGTGTCATCCAGGTGCTGGCCTATGACCCCGGTACCGCGAGCATGGATGGAGCCGTGCAAAAGCTGGATGCCCTTTGGTCCTGCGGCGATACCTCTGAGGATGCGGCCGGCAACCAGGTCACTCAACTCATCGGACGGACGACGGACAAATACCAGTCCACCTCCTCCCTGCTGCTGTACCGCCTGCCAAAGGGCGTGGTAACCATCGATGGCAAGTCCCAACCCTGCCCCTTCCTCGTTGTGCGGGTGGTCTCACACAAAGAGCGGGATCTGTGGATGGCCATTCTGCAGGATAACATATCGATCCAATAGAAAGCTGATGTTCCCAGCGCCCGGCGAATGCTTTCCGCCGGGCGCTTTATAGTAGAGAACAGCCGAAGGTTTCCAAAGGGCGACCGGAGACCTTTGGTCGCGTCCACAGGCAATGCCCCGGCTTTCGACAATGTCGGCTTTAGCCGATATGACAGCAAGCCGATAGTTGCGCAAGGCGCAACGAAGGGCGCGAAGCCCCTTCCATGTCAGCGAAATTCTGTAGGCGACACGCCGGTTAGCTTTTTGAAGATACGATAGAAATAATTGGTGTTGGAATACCCCACCATCTCGGAGATCTCGGCGGCCTTGAGGGCGGTCGTGCGCAGCAGCGTCTTGGCGCGCTCCACCCGCAGGCGGTTGATATAGTTCGTGAACATCTCCCCGGTCGTGTTCTTGAAGAGCTGCCCCAGATAGGCACTGTTGATGTTGAACTGGGTAGACAGCGCCTTGATGGACAGATCCCGGTTGTAGTTATCGTGGATGTAGGCCAGTATCATCTTCATGTGGGGGGAAACGGCTTCCTCGCTGCGTCGCAGCAGCGCCAGCGCCCGCTGGCACACCGTCTTGAGCCAGCCGGCCAGCGCCTGGGCGGTATACAGCACATACACCTCGGAGACGTCGATCCCCAGCGCCTCCAGCGGCGTGCCGCCAGAGGCCGCCTCCACGGCGTGGGTCATGTGGTAGAGCATGTCCACAGCGGTATTGCGCACGTGCTGGGGCGTCACGGCGGCGCGGGTAAGCTCCTCGAACGCGCCATCGATAAGCGCGGCGCAGCCGGCTTCGTCCCTGGCGTGCAATAGGCGCTCCAGCGCGGCGGTGTCCACGACCACGGCGCGCGCCCGGTCCCGGGCCTCGCGCTCCACGGTCTCATGGTCCACAATGCTGTTGGCCGGCAGGATCAGCGAATAGCCCAACAGGCGCTGGGCGGCGGTGTGGCTCTCGTGGGCCTGGGCCGCGCCGGACACGCTGGGCCCTATGGCGGCGAAGGCGTCGCAGGTTAGCGCGCGGCCCACCTCGGCCACGCAACGCTGCAACGCGGCGGCGATGCCGGCGCGCTGATCCGCGCCTTCGTGGGGGAACAGCGCCAGCACGTCGCCGTTGAGGCCGGTGAACACCGCCGCACCGGCGCACAGCCAGGCACAGATGTCGCGGGCCTGGGTGTTGGCGGCCGCCGGCAGCGGCACGCCGGCCTGCCGGCGTAGCAGCCGCAGCGCCGCCACGGTGTAAAGCCGGGCGTCCAGCCCAAGGCCCAGCACTCGGGCCTTGTCCTGCAGTTCCTCCATGGGCATTTCGCCGGCCAGCCAGCGGTAAAGCACGTTCTCGCGGAAGATGTTCAGGCCCTCGCGCTGAGCCAGCATGCTGCTGCGCTCCCGCTGCAGCTTATCCGCAGTGTTTATGAGCGTCGTGGAGAGCTCCTCGCGATCCACAGGCTTGAGCAGGTAGTTCTCTATGCCCAGCTTCACCGCTTCCTTGATGTACTCAAAGTCGTCATACCCGCTCAGGATGATGTAGCGCATGTCCAGCCGACGGCGTTTGCACTCGGCGATGAGCGCAAGACCATCCATACGGGGCATGCGGATGTCGGTGAGCAGGATGTCGATGCCGCCCTGCAGCACGCGCTCCAGTGCCTGCCCGCCGTTCTCGGCGGTCTGCGTCAACTCCAGGCCGTGCTCCTCCCAACGGATGATCCGGGTGAGCCCCTCGCGAATGTGGGGCTCGTCGTCAGCGATCAGCACTGTGAACAAAGCGTTTGAGCTCCTCTCTGTCCAGGGCCCTTACCCGTATCGTCACGGTAGACCCCTGCCCCTGCCGGCTGTCGATCTGCAGGCCGTAGGGTTCGCCGTATACCAGGCGGATACGTTCGTTGACGTTGGGCAGACCGATGCTCTCGCCGGCGCCGTCGCCGCGCAGGCTTTCGCGCAGCACGTTCAGGCGCTCGGGCTCTATGCCCACGCCGTTGTCCTCTATGACGAACACCAGCGCCTGACCCTCCACGCAGCCGGTCACAGCGATGCGGTTATCGTCGCGGTCGCTTTGGAAGCCGTGCACAACGTAGTTCTCGATGGCCGGCTGCAGCAGATGCTTGAGCACGCCGCAGGCCAAGGCCTCGTCGCTTACCTGCACCCGGGCGCTCAGCCGGTCGCCAAAGCGGATCCGGAACAACTCCAGATACAAGTTGCACAGGCGGGTTTCCTCGCGCACATCAATGACCATCTCGTCACGGATGGAGCTGCGGAACAGCGCCGCCAGCAGGCGGATCATTTCCCCGGCGTCCTCGTCGCCGCTGGTGATCGCGCGCATGCGGATGGCCTCCAGCGTGTTGTACAGGAAGTGCGGGTTGATCTGCGACTGCAGCGCCTTCATCTGGGCGCTCTTCTGCTGCACCTCCGCCAGATACACCTTGTTGATGTAGCTTTGCAGCTCCGCGCCCATGCGGTTGAAGCTTTCGGCGATCTGACCCAATTCGTCGGGCTGGGGCCCCACGTCGATGCGGGCGGCAAGATCGCCGCCCCGCAGGCGCTTCATGGCTTCGGTGACGGCGCGCACCCGGCGCGAGGTCACCGACGTGCTCAAGTAGCTTAAGCCCAGCGCCGCCAGCAGGCACGCCAGCGAGACCAGATACACGGTGCGGCGGATCGTCGCACTGACTGTGTACACTTCCCGCCGGGGGATGATGCCGGCCACGACTGCGCCGGACTGGCTGCGGACCACGTTAACAACCGAATCCACATCCAGCATCACGTCATGGCTGCTGCCTTCCAGGCGGTCAAACCAGGGGTATTTCTCCCCATAGTAGCGATCCGAGGAATCGAAGAGCACGTCTCCCGATTCGGTGAGCACGAGGATGAACCCCTTCAGGGTTCCGACGTATTCTTGGAAATCGGTGCGCACCCGGTCCGCACGGAACTCGATATACAGCTCTCCGACCCGCTGGGAAAGGTCGGCGTTCATGACCGTCGCCCCCATCGTGTATACCCGGGGCCGCGACTGCCCCTGGGGGTTGTTGCCATACAGCGGCATGTGGGCGCCCAGCAGCGTAAAGCCGCTGGCTTGGCCCCGGGGCAGCGTCAGAGCGACGCTGCCCGGCAACTCCCGCAGCACCGGCTGCCCGGCTTCGGTGCTGTACCACTGGCCATCGCTGTAGCGCTGGAACAAGATATCGTGGATGTCGCTGTCCAGCTGAAAACCCTGAATGAGCGCCGTGGACAGGTTGACCTTGCTTCTGGGGGATCCGGCCGCGCTGAAAAAATCCAGCGGCCGCTGGCCAACGGCCTCGTTGGCCGTGTACAACCGCTGGTACAATGTCAGGGCGCTGCGATGCTTGCGGTCGATATAGGCGCTGGTGCGCCGGATGATCTGGCTGTTGAGGCCCAGTTCCCGGTTCTCCAGCGTCTGGGTGAAGCTGTAGAGGATGACCTCGGTCAGGATGAAGATGGAACCGATCGTGATCAGCGAAAACACCAAAAGCAGCTTGTTGAAAAAGCTGCGTTGATAGTATTTCTGAAACAGGCTCCGTATCATAGGCCCATTTTATCTATTTTGCGCAATGATCGCAACGCGAATTTGTAGGTCACTATAATTCGTGAAGCCAATCTATACTTCCGAAACTTGCCGGCAAACATCCGATGTTCTACACTTCAACCACATCGAAAAATACGCATATAAGGAATGAATTCATGACGATGCAACCTCAACCGGCACATTGTGTGCCCGGCGCCAAGCGCAGGAAGATGACCCCCGGCCGCTGGAGGCTGCTGGCGATGGCCCTGCCGCTGGTGCTGTTCGTGTTCCTCTTCAGCTATGTGCCGCTGTTCGGGTGGATCTACGCATTCTTCGACTTCCGCCCGGGCGTAGGCCTCTTCAAGGTGCCCTACGCGGGGCTCAAATACTTCCAGATGGCCTTCAACTTCCGCGGCGGCAGCGACCTTCTGCCGGTGTTGCGCAACACCTTCGTCATGAGCTTCCTGGGTCTGGCCTGCTCGCCTCTGCCGGTCATCTATGCCATGTGCCTGACGGAGATGAACAACCGCTTTTTCAAGAAGTTCATACAGACCGTGACGACGCTGCCCAACTTCATCAGTTGGATATTGGTCTACGCCATTGCCTTCGCGACGTTCTCGGTGAACGACGGCTTCGTGAACCACTTGCTGATGAGCGCCAAGCTGATCCAGGACCCCATCAACCCGCTGGCCGGCGGCGACATCGCGTGGTTCTTCCAGACCGGGCTGGGCATTTGGAAGGGCCTGGGGTTCTCGGCCATCATCTATCTGGCGGCCATCGGCGGCATCGATCAGGAGCTCTATGACGCCGCGGACATCGACGGCGCCGGGCGCTTCCAGAAGATGGTGCACGTGACGCTGCCCGGCCTGGCTCCCACCTACATCGTGCTGCTGCTGCTGAGCGTCAGCAACATACTGTCCAACGGTTTTGACCAGTATTACGCCTTCATGAACGCCATGGTGCAGCCCAAGCTGCAGGTGTTCGACTATTACGTCTACCGCATGGGCATCGGCCTCAATGAATACTCTCTGGGCACGGCGCTGGGCATCTTCAAGACGCTGGTCAGCGTGAGCCTGCTGTTCACCGTGAACGCCATCGCAAAAAAAGTGCGCGGCAACGCCATCATCTAAGGCGCAAACGTTGCCAATACAGGCGCGGCGCGCCGCGCGGAAAGGACCACAACTCGTGAAACGGGCCGGAAACCATACCAACTGGCACAATGTGCTGTTCCACAGTCTGAACTACCTGCTCTTCGGGGCCTTCGCCCTGCTGTGCATCTATCCGTTCTATTACATCCTGATCTATTCGCTCAGCGACCCCAATCAGGCGGCCATCGGCGTGTATCTGTGGCCCAAGGGCTTCACGCTGAACAACTACGCCACGCTGCTGCGCAACCCCGGCATCAGCCGCGCGGCGCTGGTCACCGTGGGGCGCACCGTCGCAGGCACGGCGTCTTCGGTGCTGTGCACGGCGCTGCTGGGGTATCTGGTGACCAAGCAGGACCTGCCGCTGCGGCGCTTCTTCTACCGCTTCATCGTGCTGACGATGTACCTGAACGCCGGCCTGATCCCTTATTACATCCTGCTTAAAAACCTGCTGTTGATCAACACCTTCTGGGTGTATGTGGTGCCCGGCCTGGTGGGCGCTTACAACATGATCCTGATCAAGACCTACATCGAGCAGCTCCCGGCGTCCATAGAAGAATCGGCCATGGTGGACGGAGCGGGCTACATGCGCATCTTTGTACGGCTGATCCTGCCGCTGTCCATGCCCATCATCGCGACCGTCGTCGTGTTCAACGCCGTGGGCCAGTGGAACTCCTTCTCGGACAACCTGATCTTCAACCCCGGCGGCAAATACGACACGTTGCAGATGGTGCTCTACCGCGTGCTGGCCCACACGACCGAGGCCTACCAGAACGTGCGCACCAGCGACATGGCCCGCAACATGAACGTCGTGGCGCCTACGCCCACGACGATCCGCATGACGGTCACGATGATCGTGACGCTGCCCATCCTGTTCGTTTATCCCTTCCTGCAGCGCTATTTCGTCAAGGGCATCATGCTGGGCGCCGTTAAGGGCTGATCGGAACTTTTTTCCATCCTTCTTGCGCTGTGTGAGAGGGTTGGTAGAATAAAAGAACATAAGGAGGATGTCCCAATGGCAAAGTTCCTTACCCGCGCCGCAGCGCTGCTGGCCACCGTGCTACTGATGGTGTCTATGGCCGCCTGCCAGAGCACCGCCACACCCTCGCCCACGCCGGCGCCCCCGTCGGCCGCTCCCGCCTCCGAACCCGTTGAGCAGCCCACGACGGCCCAAGCGTCGCAGCCCGCTCCCACCGCCAGCAGCGAGCCGATCACGCTGAAATACTGGACCGCCTATGACAGCACCGGCACCAGCGGCCTGCAGGATAACCTGATCATGCAGGAGCTGACCAAGAAGACCGGCGTCGTGCTGGACCTCACGTTCAACATGAAGCAGGAGAACTACAACGCGATGTTGGCCAGCGGCGATCTGCCCGACGCATTCACCGTGTGGAACAAGGATGTTAAGAACCTGATCGACGGCGGCAACGTGATCGACATGGAACCGCTGCTGGCCCAGTACGGCAAGGACATCCTGCTGGACTCCGGCAAGATCCAGTTCGGCAAGAGCTTTTTAAGCGAAGGCCAGAGCAAGCTGTACTTCCTGCCCACCTGGGGCATCGGCCTGGACGCGCAGCCACCCAAGTCCTTCAACAACGGCACGGGCATCGGCGCTTACATCCGCTGGGACCTCTACAAGAAGATTGGCTATCCCGCCTGGGAAGGCGACCTGCTGGACCTGATCCCGATCCTCAAACAGATGCAGGGCGCCCAGCCCACCACCGCCGACGGCAAGAAGGTGTACGCCCTCTCCCCTTGGCTGGGCGACTGGGGCCTGTGGAACTTCACGATCTACTATCAGGGCTTTGACAGCATGTTCGCCGAGGCCGGCGGCTTCGTGGACATCGACGTGACCAACTACGCCATGAAGAGCCAGATCCTGGACCCCACCAGCACGCTGTGGAAAGGTGCGAAGTTCCTCAACAAAGCCAACCAGGCCGGCATCCTTGATCCCGACAGTCTGATGCAGAAGTTCGACCAGACCATGGACAAGGCCAAGAGTGGCCGCGTGCTGATGCAGCCCTGCAACTGGTGCGCCCCCTCTGGCGACGTGCAGAAAATCGACCCGTCCTATGGCTTCATGGACATCAAGATGCCCTCCACCAAGACCATGATCAGCAACCTGTTCCGCACGCCCTTCACCGACCGCTGGTCCATGGGCATCACCAGCAAATGCAAGACGCCGGACAAGGCCATGACGCTCATCAACTTCCTGAACTCCGACGAGGGCATGCGCCTGCTGCTCAACGGCGTGGAAGGCGTGCACTGGAACGTGGGCTCCGACGGCATTCCCCACCTGACCCCGGAAACCTTGGCCGTCATCAACGGCACCGCCTCCGAGGATCCCAAGTACGCGGGCTTCGGCTCCTACACCCACCTGTATGGTTACTCTCAGGACTCCTGGGACGCCGCCTACAAGTGCCAGGCCTCCTTCAAGTACAACGAGAGCCCCGACGCCCAGATGGCCAGCGCCGCCGCCGTGGTGAAGGACTACACCGAGCACTACAAGGTGGCCTACCCCGACCAGCTGTTCGAGCAGACGCTGCCGGACATGGTCAAGATCTTCGACGGCTCCTTCACCCAGATGGTGGACCAGACGCCCACCGATATCAAACAGATCGACGACAACCTGCAGAACTACCTGCTGGTGGAACTGGTCAACATCGTGAACGCCAAGACCGACGCTGACTTTGACGCCGCCCAGGCCAAGATCATCGGCGACTGCAAGAACCGCGACGCCGAGAGGGCCTACCAGTGGCATGTGGACACCTACAAGGCGGCCATCGACAAGGTGCAGGTCTTCTACAACTCCATCAAATAGCCCTTGCTTCAAAACAGCTTTCGCCGTGAGAGCACCCTGAAAGGGAAGGCCTGTGGCATTCAGGCCTTCCCTTTTTTCTGGGCCTCTACCCCGTCGACGAGTGCTTCGAGCAGGAGCATGGGGCGGTCATCATGAATGATATATATATCCTGCGAGTCTGATCGATAGATAGGAGCAATGATGATGGAATACTGTGATTCCATTCGCCTGCACCCGGAACCCCCCCGCTATTTCCTGTTCCGCGGCAAGGCCACCGCCCTCATCACGACCACCGAACATTACGGCGCGGTCACCAACACGGCCTTCGACTATGCCGCCTATCTGGGCATGCTGGCGGAGCACGGCTTCAACCTGACACGGCTGGTGCTGACGCTGCGCGAACAAGCCAGCGAGTTCAAAGGCACGCTGGGTTGGCAGAACACGTGCTGCCCCACAGCCGAGCACGCCTGCACGCCCTGGGCCAGGAGCGACGCGCCCGGTGCGGCGGACGGCGGGTGTCTCTTCGACCTGGACCGCTGGAATGAGGCCTTCTTCGTACGGCTCAGGGCCTTTTGTGAGCGGGCGGGCGAACTGGGCATTGTTGTGGAAGTGACGTTCTTTTCTCAACTTTACAGCGGCAAGGCCGACAGCCCCTGGAGCCTGTGCCCGCTGAACCCCGTCAACAACGTGCAAAGAGAGGGCGCCACGGCCTTCAACCGCTACACGGGCGACGAGAACCCGGTGCTGTTCGCCCGCCAGCAGGCACTGGTGCGCCGCGTGGTGGCGGAGCTTAACGGCCTGGACAACGTGTATTACGAGATCTGCAACGAGCCGCCCTACCCGGAACCCGACGCTCCCGACCCCATGCCCGAGGAGCACCCCGCCGCTCTGGGCGAGCCGGCCATCTCCCGGTGGCAAAACCGCCTGGCCGCTGTGGTGCGCGAAGCCGAGGCCGGTTCCAAGCGCCACTTGATCGCCGTGGGCGACCCTCATGAGAACATCGACCTTTCACTCTTTTCGGTGCTCAACTTCCACTACCGCGCCTGGGCAGAACACGGTTTGCGGGCCTTCGGCGGCAGCGCAAAAGCATTGGGTTTTGACGAGACGCTGACCGGCATCGTGGCCTGGAACCGGGAGCTGGACTTTGAGGCCCGCCGCAAGGAGGCCTGGGAGTTCCTGCTGCGCGGCTTCGCCGTGTACGACTATCTGGACTTCACCATTGCAACCGGAGACCCCCGGGGCAAGGGTGCGGTGGACTTCCCCGGCGGCCACCGTTACAACGGCTCCACGCTGCGCCGGTGGCTTTCTGGCCTGCAGGCCTTCCTGCGGGAGTTCGATCTGCCCGCGCTGACTCCGGTGGACGGCCTGCTGGACCCACCGCCGGCCACGTGCGACGCTTGGGCACTGGGGGATGGCTACAGCCAATGGGCCTTCTACATAAACGGTGCCGGCCTGGCCCGCGTGGCGCTGGCGCTGCCCGCCGGGCGCTTTCGCCTGCGCTGGTATGACCCGGCGCGCTGCGAATGGATCGGCGAGCAAACGCTGCACAGCTGCGGCTCCACCATCCCCTGCCCTGTGCCGGCCTACGGCACGGACATCGCGGGAATCGTTCGGTTTTTACATAAATAGTCCCTTTTTCTCATAATCAGTCTCCGCACGCCTACAGAGGCGCGCGGTTTTTCACATTTTAAAAGAAGAAACTTTTCACAAATCCCGTTTTCGGTTAAAATGATATCGATTGCACGGAACTGGATCAGGAGGTGGCTTTATGGCAGGTAACAAGCTGACCGTATACGACATCGCCCGGGAGGCCGGCGTGTCCGCAGCCACCGTGTCGCGGGTGCTCACCGGCAATGTGCCTGTCAGCGAAAAGACGCGCCAGCTGGTTATGGACATCGTGAACAAGTACGATTTCAAGCCAAGCTCCGTTGCCCGCAGCCTGAAGGACCGCCGCAGCAAGACCATCGGCTTCATCGTGCCGGACATCACGAACCCCTACTTCTCCCAGCTCTATCTGGATTTGGAAACAAGAGCCTCTGAAATCGGTTACACCGTCATCCTGTGTAACTCCCACTCCGATCTGGCCAGGGAGAGCCAGCTGCTGGATGTGCTGCAGGCCAAGGAGGCCGAGGTCATCGTGTTCGCCGGCGGGCGCGTGGACTCGCTGCTGCTGACCAAGCGCTATGTGCATGAGATGGAACGCGTGAGCAAGGCCGTGCCGCTGATCACCTGCTCGCAGATGCCAGGCGTGCCCTGCATCCAGCTGGCCAACGACGAGGAGCAGGGCATCCGCACCCTCGTGCAGCACCTGGCCGCCCAGGGCCACCGCTCCGTGGGCATGATCGGCGGGCGCCTGGATGTGCGCCAGGTGTTCGTGCGCCGCCAGGTGCTCATGGACGCCGCCGAGCAATACGGCATGAGGCTGGAAAAGCGCTGGCTGGCAGAGGGAGGGTTCTCCGTGGCCTCCGGCCGCGACACCATGGACAGTCTGCTGGCCCGGGGCGCGCTGCCCACGGCCATCATGGCCTTCAACGATGTCGTTGCCATCGGCGCGCTGGGTTCGCTGCTGCGCCACGGGCTCAGTGTGCCGCGGGACATGGCGCTGACCGGTTATGACGGCATCAGCCTGACGGACAACATCACACCCTCCATCACGACGGCTGCAACGAATTTCAAGGGCTATGTGGACCGTATTCTGGAAGTTGTGCAACAAACCGTCGAGGGCTCCATACCGCCCGGCCTTACGACTTTCCCCATGCATCTCATCGCCCGCGACAGCACAGCCGCCCAGGCTCCCGCTCAGGAGTAGGCAAAAGGCACAAAACAAAATTAATTTTTATACGATATTGACAAATCCATATGCCAAATTTATAATGAGCACGTAATCGGCAACGCTGCCTTTGCTCAAAGGAGCCCCAAGCTTCCGTGAATCATTGGACTGGTTGCTTTTTTGTGCAAATAATTTGCAATCGATTACATTGTTGTTGAAATCAGTCTATTTATATACGCTATCGGCTCACTTGGCAATCTGGACCTCAGCGGTTTATGGCAAAAAAACCGCGATAAGGTGGTTGCCTTTTATTGGTACGCAAATGTAATCGATTGCAAGGAGGTTGCCCATGACCGCCAGGCCCCCCCAACTGTTGCACCTGCGCAAGCCCACCTGGAAAACGCGGCTGTCCCAGATGTGGAACAACCGCGTGCTGCTGCTGATGTGCACGCCCGCCATCCTTTTCTTCCTGATCTTCAGCTACATCCCTATGCCCGGCGCTTACATCGCGTTCGTCAATTTCAATTATACCCAGGGCATCTTTGGCAGCCCTTTCATCGGCTTTAAGAACTTCGAATTTTTGCTGGGCAACGGGCAGCTGTGGTCGCTTACGACGAACACGGTGCTCTACAACCTCGCGTTCATCGTCACCGGCACCTTCGTGCAGATCGCCCTGGCCATCATGCTCAACGAGGTGGGCAGCAAATGGTTTAAGAAGACCACGCAGACGCTGATGTTCCTGCCCTACTTCATCTCCTTCGTGCTGGTGGGCCTGTTCACCTACAACTTTTTAAGCTATGACTCCGGCATGATCAACAACCTGCTGGTGTCTCTGGGTATGTCCAAGATCAAGTTCTACTCCGAGGCCGGTTACTGGCCGGGGATTTTGACCTTTATCAACCTGTGGAAAGGCGCAGGCTATGGGTCGGTCGTCTATCTGGCGGCTATCATGGGCATGGATAGCGGGGTTGTGGAAGCCGCTGAGATCGATGGCGCCAACGCCTTCCAGCGCATCCGTTACATCACGCTGCCTTGGCTGCGCCCGACCATCGTGATCCTGACCCTTTTCGCCATCGGCGGCATCCTCAAGGGCAACTTCGGCCTGTTCTACAACACCGTCGGCGCCAACAACGTGGCGCTGTACAAGGCCACGGACATCATCGAAACTTTCGTCTTCCGCGCCATGATGGTCAATTTCAACTTCACTACGGGCAGCGCCGTGGGGCTGTATCAGTCGGTGTTCGGGTTTCTGCTGGTGATGCTGGCCAACTGGGTGGTTCAGCGCATCGAGCCCGACTACGCGCTGTTTTAGAGGAGGCGAGCAATATGAGCGTCAAGAGTCATCCCATCGCCATCCGCCGCGACAGCGCCACCGTCACCGTCAAGGTTGTAAGCTACGCCGTCATCGCCGTCTTCGCGTTGATTTGCATGCTTCCCTTCGTCATCATGGTGACCAACTCTCTGGCGACCGACGCGTCCATCCGCGCCCACGGGTATACGCTGTGGCCCAGCGCGTGGTCCAGCTTCGCCTACAAGATTGTGCTCTTTGACAACCCGAGCTTCATCGCGGGGTCCTACATTGTAACGGTGTCCATCACCGTCGTGGGCACGCTGATCGGCATGCTGCTCATCTCCATGACCGGCTACGCGCTGCAGCGCCCGGACTTCCAGCTGCGCAACGGCATTTCCTTCTACATCTACTTCACCACGCTGTTTTCCGGCGGCCTGATCCCATGGTATCTGCTGATAACCCGCTATCTGCATCTGCAGAACAACTATCTGGCCATCCTGATCCCCAGCCTCATGAGCCCTTGGCTTATCATCCTCATGAAGAGCTTCCTCAAGGGTATCCCCCACGCGATCACCGAATCGGCCAAGATAGACGGCGCCAGCGACCTGCGCATCTGGTGGTCCATCATACAGCCCATGGCCACGCCGGCGCTGGCCACCGTGGGCCTGTTCCTGGCCCTGGGATACTGGAACGAGTGGTATGGCGCGATGATGTTCCTCCCGCAGCTCAGGTATCAGCCGCTGCAATACTTCCTGTACACCGTGGTCAACAAGGCCGACTTCATCCGCAGCTCTGCGGCGGCCGCCAACATCCCCATCGTGGACATGCCCGGCGAAAGCCTGAAGATGTGCGTGGCCGTGGTCAGCACCGGCCCCATCATCCTTTTGTATCCCTTCGTGCAGCGCTACTTCATCTCCGGCATCACCGTGGGCGCCGTGAAGGGTTGAGAACGAACGATTTCCCGCACAGCGGGAAGACACATAAAAAGGAGGAACACTCAATGAAGGCATCCACTCTCCGGCGTGCATTGGGCCTGGCCTTTGCCGTGCTGATGCTCGCTACGGCGCTGGTTGGCTGCAACGGCGGCAAGGCGCCCGCCGGCTCCGCCACCAATGGCGCGGCTCCCGCTCCCGCCGCCGACACCTCCAAGTTCGTGACCATCGACTTTCAAGTCATGGGCGACGCCCCCACCAACGGCCAGATCGATCTGGTTCTCGCCAAGATGAACGAGTACCTCAAGCCCAAGATCAACGCCGCCATGCAGTTCCGCTGGACCGGCTGGACCGACTGGCAGACCCAATACAACCTGCTGGTGGCCACCGGCGAGGGCCTGGACCTGGTGTCCTCCGGCTCCGACTGGCTGGATACATGGCCCAACGCCCAGAAGGGCGCTTGGTATCCGCTGGACGACCTGCTACCCAAGTATGCCCCCGCCACGCTGGCAGAGATCCCCCAGAGCGATTGGGACCAGTGCAAGTACAACGGCAAGATCATCTGCTTCCCGGAGAACAGCTTCACCCAGTATGTCAACCACGGTTTCTTCTACCGCGGCGACTGGGCCAAGGCCGCCGGCCTTACCAAGGTGGCTAGCTTTGAAGACCTGGGCAAGTACTTCCAGTACATCAAGGACAACAAGCCAGACGTGATCCCGTGGAACAGCGCCAACCTGCAGGTGACCACCGGCTGGTTCATCTCCCACACCAAGTCCGCCAACATCGATGCCATCCCCGGCGAGCTGCTGTGGTTCAAGGACTATGACAGCGCTCCTTACACAGTATACAGCCCTTACCTGGAGCAGACCTACGAAGACTTCGCCGTGATGATGAAGCAGTGGGCCGACGCCGGCTACTGGAAGGCCGACGTTCTGAACAACAAGGACGATACCCGCCAGTTCCTCAAGGACGGCAAGACCGGCGCCGACCAGCACCACGTGCAGACCTACACCGGCCTGGCCAACGAAATGGACAAGGCCCAGCCCGGTAGCGATCTGCAGATGTTCGGCTTCTTTGAGCCCACCAAGAACCTTGTGAACATGCCCATCACCCACGGCGCCACGTGCCTGAGCGCCCGCAGCAAGAATCCCGAGCGTTCCGTGATGCTCTATGAGCTCATCCGCCAGGACAAGGACTTCTACATGCTGCTCAACTACGGCATCAAGGACACCAACTACTTCCTCAACGAGAAGGGCGAGCGCTACACGCCGGAAAACTTCGATGCCACCAAGTTTGGCTTCAGCTCCAACTTCTGGGGCGGCCGCGTGGATAAGTTCGAACTCGTGGACGCCAGCCGCTGGCCGGGCAAGGATGCTTACATCAAGTATCTGGACGGCTTCGCCAAGCCTTACCTGTGGGGCAACTTCGTGTTTGACCAGACGCCTGTAAAGACAGAAGTTGACTCGATCAACCAGGTTGCGTCCTCGCTGCGCAACGCCATCGGCCTGGGCATGGCCGGAGACCCCAAGGCCGCTGTGGCCGATTTCCGCAACCAGCTCAAGGCCGCCGGCATCGACAAGGTGATCGCCGAGGCCCAGAAGCAGGTGGACGCCTGGAAGACCGCCAACGGCAAGTAATACTATCAAAGGAAAGCTTCACCACCGAAAGGCCCCGCATGCCTGTGCGGGGCCTTTCCAAAAGGAGAGAGCGCGATGCTGACGACACTCAACAAGAACTGGCGCTTCCACCTGGGCGACGAACCGGAAGCCTGGCAGAAGGACTTTGACGACGGGAGCTGGACCGGCGTGACCGTGCCCCACGACTGGGCGGTAACGCTGCCCTTCTCCCGCGAGCACTCCAGCGGCACGGGTTATCTGCCCGGCGGCACCGGCTGGTATCGCCTGCGCTTCCGCCTGCCGGACGCCCATCTGGGCAAAAAGCTATGGATTTGCTTCGAAGGCGTATACAAGAACTGCCAGGTGTGGCTTAACGGCAACAACCTGGGGAAACACGCCTACGGCTACACGCCCTTCCGCTTTGATATCAGCGGTCTGGCCGCCTTCGGCGACGTGCCAAACGTGCTGTGCGTCCGGGTATGCCACGAGGATATCTCGGACTCGCGCTGGTTCACCGGCTCCGGCATCACGCGAAGCGTGCGCCTGGAGGTGCAGGAGGCGGTGTGCTTCGGTGAATACGGCGTGTACTGGACCACGCCCGACGTGAGCCGGGACAGCGCCGCCGTCCGCGTGGGCTCCGTCATCGTCAACACATCCCCCGCGCCGGCGAGGGCCGCCGTGCGCCACACGCTGCTGGACGCGCGGGGCCGTGAGGTCGCGATGCTGCAGGCTCCGTTGGACCTGGCGGTGGGTGAGAGCAAAACGGTTGTGCTGGACGGCGCCGTGGAGAACCCCGCTCTGTGGTCTCCCCAGGAGCCCAACCTGTATGCGCTGATCTCGGAAATTCTGCTGGACGGCCAGCCGTACAACCGCCGCGAGACGCCCGTGGGCATCCGCGAGGCGCGCTTCTGCCCGGACAAGGGCTTTTTCCTCAACGGCCAGGGCATGAAGATCCAGGGCGTGTGCGTGCACCACGACTGCGGCTGCCTGGGCGCGGCGGTGCCCAAGGCCGCCTGGCGGCGCCGGATGGAGAAGCTCAAAGACATGGGCTGCAACGCCATCCGCATGGCCCACAACCCCCATGCGCCCGAGCTTTACGAGCTGTGCGACGAGATGGGTTTTCTGGTCGTGGACGAGGCCTTCGACGAATGGGAAGGGCCCAAGAACAAATGGTCCAGCGGCCACAACGTCTACCCGCCCAAGCACCAGGGCTACGCCGAAGACTTCCCCCAGTGGCACGACGCGGACCTGCGCGCCATGGTGCGCCGGGATCGCAACCACCCCAGCGTGATCCTGTGGAGCATTGGCAACGAAATCGACTATCCCAACGACCCCTATGCCCACCCGATGTTCACCGCGATGACCGGCAACAACGACAGCAACAAGCCCGAGCAGGAGCGCCTCTACAACTCCGCCCGGCCCAACATGGAGCGCATCAGCGTGATCGCCCGGCGTCTGGCGGCCATCGTGAAGGAAGAGGACGACAGCCGCCCGGTCACCGCTGCGGCCTCCTTCCCGGAGCTTTCCACCCATATCGGCTTCTTGGACGCGCTGGACGTCGTGGGCTACAATTACAAGGAACAATTTTACGAGCAGGACCACCGGCGCTTCCCGGACAAACCCATCCTGGGCAGCGAGAACGGGCAGCACCTGGCGGCGTGGAAGGCCGTCACGGACCACGAATACATCAGCGGACAATTCCTGTGGACGGGCATCGACTTTCTGGGTGAGGCCCATGGCTGGCCCATCCACGGCTCCATGGCGGGTCTGCTGACGCTGGCAGGTTTTGAAAAGCCCACTTTTTATTTCCGCAAGAGCCTGTGGTCCGGGCAGCCCATGGCGCAGCTGGTGACCACGCGCGTGCCCCTGGATAAGGACAAGCCGTGGATGCGACACATGGGCGACGCCCTGAGCTGGAACTATGTACCCGGCGAGGAAGTCACCGTGCGCTGCTTCACCAATTGCCCCTCGGTGGAGATCCGCTTGAACGGCGTGACCCAGGGGACCTATAGGCTGGCAGATTACGCCCAGGATGGCTTCATTTCCTGCACGCTGGCCTATGAAGCCGGCACATTGCAGGCCGTGGCCACCGCCGACGACGGCAGCCTCGTCGTAAGCCAGCTCATGACAGCCTGCGCGCCGACCGCGTTGATGGCCGCTGCCGACCGCACCGAGCTCACCGCCGACGGCGAGGACATCGCGCAGATCGAAGTGACCGTGACAGACGAAAACGGCAATTGGACGCCCCACGCCTCGGACATGATCCACGTGAGCGTGGAGGGCAGCGGCACGCTGCTGGGCATCGAGAATGGCGACCAGGCGGACAACACGGAGTATTCCGCCCCGCAGCGGCGCGCCCACTGCGGCCGCCTGCTGGTCTTCGTGCGCGCCACAGAGCAGCCCGGTCCCATTCGTGTCACGTGCCGCACTGCCGGTTCCCTGCGAAGCGCCGAGGTGGAGTTGCAAGCCACTTAGAACTGCGGCGGAACCAACTCAATTGCGACAGCGTCTACTTATTTAACTTCGCGATTCTGATCTTGGACATGGCAGCGTTCAAAGCTGCCTGTCCAAACCAACCGCGGCCCGTCTATACCGGTATCGGTTTTCTGGACCCGCCGGGCATCGTGGGGTATAATGGCAAGGAACGCAAAAGATAAGGAGACGCCTTGATCAAAAAGACTTTTTTCATCGTTATACTATCCGTGCTGTTGGGCGCGTGCTCCGCATCGCCGGTCACCGCCACTGTGCCGCCCGCGCCCTCAGCCGTGACTTCCGAACCCACCGCAACGCCTTCCGCCGACATCACGACTTCCATCCCTCCCGCCACGCCCTCGGCCACGCCCGACGCTCCCAGCCCGACACCCGAAGAGACGCCGGCGTACCCGCTGCCCTTGCGCGGCACCGCCGTTCACGAGACCATCACCGAGAAAATATACCCGCTGACGGTGCGCACGACCACCTACCACCAGACCATTGCAGGCTTTGGCGCTTCGGGCGCCTGGTGGGCGAAGGACGTGGGCGGCTGGGAGGCCGACAAGGTAGATCGCATCATCGGCCTGCTCTTCGACCGCCAGAAGGGTATCGGCCTGAACATCTACCGCTACGAGGTGGGCGGCGGCGGGGTGAACAATGCCACCGACCCCTGGCGATACGCCGAGACCTTTGAATCCGCTCCCGGCAAATACGACTGGACCCGGAACGCCAATGCCGTGAACGTGCTGAAAAAGGCTGTGGCCGCCGGCGTGGACAACGTCATGTTCTTCGCCAACTCGCCGCCTGGCCGCATGACCGCCAATGGCAGGACCACCGGCGGCAGCAGCGGCGGTTCCAACCTGAAACCCAGCATGGAAAGCAACTTTGCCCGCTACCTCGTGGACATCGCGCAGCACTTTCGGTCCGAGGGCATACCGGTCAAGTACATCAGCCCCTTCAATGAGCCCCAGGGCAAGTGGCAGGAGAGCAACGGCCAGGAGGGCTGCCATTATGAGCCGGACCAGGTTGTAAGCATGGCCCAGGCGCTGGCCCGCGAGCTCAAGGCCCGCAACGTAAGCATCCGGCCGTCGCTGATCGATTCCAGCACATGGCTGGACAAAAGGTACACGGTGGAGCTGTACAAACGCCTGGCCGAGGACAAGGACGTGGGCCCGCTGATGGATCACTACGCCGTGCACTCCTATTACTCCTCTGCCGCGGACAAGGCGAACACGCTGAATCTGCTCAAAGCCTCCGGCGTCAAACTGCCGCTGTGGCAGACCGAGTGGTGCCAGATGGAATACGGCGTGGAGCAGGGCATGGGCCCGGCGCTCATGCTGGCCCGCACGGTGCACGAGGATATGGTCATCACCGACTGCCAGGCGTGGATCGCGTGGCTGGCCGTGTCCAACTACAACTACAAGGACGGCCTGGTTTATGTGGACCTGGACACCCGCGACATTCTGGAAACCAAGAGGATGTGGGCGCTCGGCAATTACAGCCGCTTCATACGGCCGGGATACCGGCGGGTGGAGGTTGCCGGCGCCCCCGGCAGCCTGCTGACCTCGGCATACAAGAGCACCAACGGCCAGAGCATCGTGCTGGTGGCCGTGAACGACAGCCAGGATGCCGTGATGACCGATATCACCGCCAGAGGCTTCACGGCCTTCAAGGCCTACGAAACATCCGAGACCCGTTCGCTGGAGCTGGTTGCCCAGGGTGCCACGGGTGAGTACACCTTCCCGCCCCTGAGCATTACCACGCTGGTGCTGCGGCGTTCCTGAGCGCATCCAAAAGCCGTCTTCACTCATACGCATAAGGAGGGTTTACTGTGGCGAAGCTTACCATCCATGCCGACCAACCCGGCGACGTCATCCACAAGGACATTTACGGCCACTTTTCCGAGCACCTGGGGCGCTGCATCTACGGCGGCCTGTGGGTCGGCGAGGATTCACCGATCCCCAACACCCGCGGCATCCGCAATGATGTGGTGCAGGCCCTGCGGGCCATGGGCATCCCCACCCTGCGCTGGCCCGGCGGCTGCTTTGCCGACGAATACCACTGGCGCGACGGCATTGGCCCGCGGGAGGGCCGCAAGCGCATGGTCAACACCCATTGGGGCGGCGTAACCGAGAACAACCACTTCGGTACCCATGAATTCCTGGACCTGTGCGACCAGTTGGGCTGCGAGGCCTATATCAACGGCAACGTGGGCTCCGGCACCGTGCAGGAAATGCAGGAGTGGGTCGAGTATATGACCTTCGACGGCGAATCGCCGATGAGCGACCTGCGCCGCCGCAACGGCCGCGAGCAGCCCTGGCGCGTAAAATACTTCGGCGTGGGCAATGAAAACTGGGGTTGCGGCGGCAACATGCGCCCGGAATACTACGCGGACCTTTTCCGCCGCTACAACACCTATGTGCGCGACTTCGGCGGCCATCACCTGTTCCGCATCGCCTGCGGCCCCTCGGTGGACGACTACCGCTGGACCGAGGTGCTCATGCGCGAGGCCGGCCGCTATATGGACGGCCTGAGCCTGCACCACTACACGCTGCCGAACCCCGATTGGAACCACAAGGGTCCGGCCACCGGCTTTGACCAGGGGGCATGGCTGAGCACCATGGACCGGGCGCTCTATATGCAGGAGCTGATCGACCGCCACAGCGAGATCATGGACCGATACGACTCCCAGCGCCGCGTGGCGCTGATCGTGGACGAATGGGGCGCGTGGTACGATGTGGAGCCGGGCACCAACCCGGGCTTCCTCTATCAGCAGAACACGATACGCGACGCGCTGGTGGCCGGCGTTACGCTGAACATCTTCCACAACCGCTGCCAGCGCGTACGCATGGCCAACATCGCCCAGTTGGTCAACGTGCTGCAGTCGGTGATCCTGACCGAAGGCGCGCAGATGCTGTGCACGCCCACTTACCACGTGTTCGAGATGTACCGCCCCCACCAGGGAGCGCGGGCGCTGCCCTTCGAGCTTTCCGCCGCACAAATGAACTGGGCCGGCGGCGCTTTGCCCCGGGTGCATGTGTCCGCGTCGGTGGACGAAGCAGGCGCAGTGCACGTGAGCCTGTGCAACCTAGACCCCACCGACGCCGAGCCGGTGGTCTGCGCGCTTTCGTCGGCGCATCCCTATGCGGCGATCGCCGGCCGAGTGCTGACCGCCGCCGCCATGGATGCCCACAACACCTTCGAAGCGCCTGACGCTGTGACGCCGGCCCCGTGCGCCGACGCAAAGCTGACCGCCGAAGGCTTCGCCGTGACGCTTCCGCCCCGGTCCGTTATGGTTTTGACCCTGAAATGACGATGGCGCACGAAAGGCAGTACTGCCGAATCTGCGACACGGCTGAACTGGTGGAGGAAGCGCGGGCGCTGGTGCGCGAATACGTGGCTTCGCTGCCGCCCGAAGCCTGCGTGGATGACGACACATATGCCCGCCGCCTGACCCGCTGCGACGCCTGCCCATACGTGAGCGGCGGCGACACCTGCGCGCTGTGCGGCTGCCTGCTGCCGGTGCGGGCGCGGCTGCGCGCCAAGGGCTGCCCGGACCCTGTCGGCGATCGCTGGGCTGCCGTGTGAGCGAAAGGAGGGGTTCCCTTGGAGTATCCGTTTCATATCCGCGACATCCGCCAGAGCGACCCCTTTATACTGGCCGACCTGGCCAGCCGGCGCTACTACACCTACGCCCGGTGCTTCAACCGTGACCGCTTCCCCTGGCAACGGGACAAAGGCGCCTTCTACGCGCTGGAAAGCCCGGACTTGATCCATTGGAGCGAGCCGCAGCTGGTGTTCGAGCAGGGTGATTTCTGGGCCGACCAGGATTACTGGGCTCCCGAATGTCACCTCTACCAGGGCAAGTATTATTTGATCTCCAGCTTCCGCGCGCCGGGCAGTTATCGGCACTGCCAGGCGCTGGCGGCGGACAGCCCCCTGGGGCCCTTCCGCCCCATAGAGGCCGAGCCGGTGACGCCCAAGGGATGGCAATGCCTGGACGGCACATTGTATGTGGACCGCGACGGCCAGCCGTGGATGGTGTTCTGCCACGAATGGCTGCAGGTGTACGACGGGCAGATCGCCGCAGTGCCCTTAAGCACCGACCTGGGCCATGCTGTGGGCGGCCCGGTCATCCTCTTTCGCGCCAGCGACGCGCCCTGGGGAGCGCCTCTGGCGAACAAAGAAGGGCACAACGGCTTTGTGACCGACGGGCCTTTCCTGCACCGCATGGCCGACGGCACGCTGATCATGCTGTGGTCCAATTTCACCGGCGCGGGCTACGCCACGGGCTATGCAACCAGCCGCTCAGGCGACATTCTGGGTCCGTGGGTGCAGGAGCCCAACCCGCTCTACGCGCTGGACGGTGCGCATTCCATGCTGTATCTTACCTTTGAAGGGCAGCTGATGATGGCGCTGCACTGCCCCAACGTCCACCATCTCAAGCGCATTCTGCTCTTTGAGATGCAGGAGCACGCCGGCAAGCTGCACATCATCAACGAGGTCACCGGAAATTGGTACAATGCCATCGCCGGCGCGGCCAAGGGCTGGCACTACAAGGAGCCCTTGCTGGAAGAGCCGGCGTTTACGAAGCTGGGATAGCCAATCCACCAAAGCATCTGGCCCATGGGAAAGGAAACCCTTTATGAAACCAAATGTCGGCGTAGGCTTGTTCGTGGAAGACGTTGGGAAGATGGTCGCTTTCTACCGGGATGTGCTGTTGTTTGAGACCGACTACAGCGAAGGGCCCTTTGCATCCTTTCAGACAAGCAACGGAGTCTTCTTCATGTTCGATCGCTAACAGTTCGTGAGGGACATCGGCGAGGCCTACAGCACGCCCAGGGGCATCAACCAGACCATGGAGATCGCCATCAAGGTCGATAGCGCCGAAGAGGTGAACAGCGAATACCGCCGCCTGATGGCGCTGGGTGTGAAGTCCGTTACCGAACCGGCCACCCAGCCCTGGGGGCAGCACAATTTCTTCATCGCGGACCCCGAGGGCAATCTGATCGAATATGGAGATTGAACAGGACGGCATGAATCCCTTTATCTACGGCACCGGCAACCCGGCCAAGCTCACAAGCATGCGCGATATGCTGCAAGGGCTGCCGGTGACCATCATAGGCCTGCGGGACTTGACGATATCCTTTCCCGATGTTGACGAGACCGGAAATGACCCGCTGGAAAACGCCCGCATCAAGGCCGAGGCCTATCACGCCATGTGCGGGCTGGCCGTATTCTCCTGTGATTCAGGGCTATACATTGACGGGCTGGAGGACGCGCGGCAGCCCGGGGTAAAGGTGCGCACGGTGGATGGCCGCCGTCTGGACGACGGGCAGATGCTCGCCCACTACGGAGCGCTGGCGCGGGAGCTGGGCGGCAGGGCCATCGCCCGATACCGAAACGCCATTTGCCTGATCGATGAACGTGGCCGCCGCTACGAGGCCTATGACGACTCCATCTGGTCGGAGCTCTTCGGCCTGTGCACCGAGCCCCACCGCGACAGCGTGGAGGGCTTCCCGCTGGACGCGCTGTCCATTGAGCTTACGACAGGCAAATACTACTATGACCTGAAGGGCTTCGACTGGCTGGCCAACCAGAGCGCCGAGGCGGCGGGCTTCCGGGCGTTCTTCCAGCGGGTGCTGCAAGGCCAGGGGGAATGAGCCTCCCATTTAAGACCGCATACAAAAAGGGGCTTCTCCACAGGCGCGGAGAGCCCCTTTGTTTCAAACATACTTTGCTTACTTGTTGGTTGCCCCGCCTATCTTTTTGAGCATCGGCTTAAGCCCCTCGGTCACCTTCACCGTGCCGTCAGGGAACACCCACATGGCCTGGACACCGTCCAGCGACTTCACATATGCTAAGCCCTGGTCATAGGGCAATATGAACAGCAGCGTGTCCAGAAAATCCGCATAGCCCGAATCCGGCGTCACAACGCTGACCGCGCGAAAGCGCGTGGCGCTCATCAGCGTTTCCGGGTCGATGATGTGGTTGTATGTTTTGCCGTCCACGATGTAGAAGCGCTGATAGTCGCCGGCGGTGGTCACCGACTGGTTGGTGCAGAACACCGTGTCCAGCGTAACCTCATCGGATGTACCGGCCTCGGGCTTGTTGGGGTCGGTGATGCCCACACCCCACTTGCTGCGCTTGCCGTCCAGCGGCGAGCCGCCGGTGCGCACATTGCCGCCGGAGCTTAGGATGAAGCTGTTCCATCCGGCGGCCTCCAGCTCCCGGGCCACGATCTCGGTGGCGTAACCCTTGGCCACGGAGCCCACGTCCAGCGCCATTTCCGGGTCCTCCAGATACACCGTCTGGTTGGCCTCGTCCAGTATCAGCTTGTTCAAATCGGTGTGTCCGGCGGCGGCGCGCAGCTCATCCATGGGTGGCAGCTTGGCGTTGGCGGGGTCATTGAGCCCGGCATCGCGGTAGTCGTGCCATATCTTAAGCACCGAGCCCATGGCGATGTTGATGCCAGCCGGAGAGTTCTGGCACCAGTCGCGGCTGGTCTTGAGCATCGCAAACAGATCGGGGTGCACGCGCACCGGGGCTTTGCCCGCGTTGTCGTTGATGGTCTTGACGTTGTTCACGCCTTCGTAGTCGTTATACTGGTCATACAACCGGTTGAGTTCCACGAAACGATCCTGGGCGCGCTGCACCCAGGTGTCAAACTCCTTCTCGGTTTTGGTATAACCCATGACCTGTATGACCGTATCGAAGGTGTTGAAGAACTCGGCCGAGTACTTCATGTAGGCGTTGGAGCCACAACCGGCCAGCGTCGCGCATAGCAGCGCCGCAACGAGCAACGCGATGAATCTGGGCAACCTGCTCGTGAATACCTCCCGCTGTCGCTGGCGACGATGCAGCGCATGGACGCAATATGACAGCTTAACCTGTTGGTGAAATTCTATAAAGAGAAATCCCCCCCGTTTTACAGAGGGGATTTCTCATCATGGCATCTTAATTGGCGTTGGCGATGGCGGCAGTGGCCACTTCGATGTAGTCGGTTACCTTGATGGTGGCGGTGGAGGTCAGGTCGGTCTCAGCGGAGATTACGCCGCCATCTTCGGTGGTCTTGGTCTTCATGTTCTTGATCTGCTCAGCGGTCTTGCCAACCATCCACTTCTGGATGGCGTCCTGCTGCTCGTACCACTCACGGCCGATGCCGGAAGCCTTCTTCATGCCGTACTCATTGCCCAGCTCGCGCTTGGTCTTGAAGACGGTGTCCTTGGGGGTGGTCAGCTTGCCGGCCTCGTCGAAGGCGACGCTGGACTGCACGGTGTCGATGTAGATCTTGACGACCTTGCCGTCCTTGTCCACGGTCACGGAGCACATCACGGTGTCG
Source organism: Bacillota bacterium (assembly GCA_023410875.1). Classification (GTDB taxonomy): domain Bacteria; phylum Bacillota; class Clostridia; order Christensenellales; family UMGS416; genus JAEYRA01. The sequence goes on from JAEYPH010000103.1 coordinate 58,669, forward strand.
GCCTGAACCTTGCCGGACTTAACGCCGTCTTTTTCGGCGAGATCCGCGGACTTGGCCACAGTGGTCTTGCTGGCGAAGCCGAGCTTGAGGTCGCCGCCGGTGCTGCTGCAGCCGGCGAAGGCGAACACAGAACCGAGGACGAACAGGGCGACGAGGGCGATGGCGGAGATCTTCTTCATGTCTTTTCCTCCCAAAATTTCTTGGTGACGGTCTATCCTGACGGGTTTGACCCGTTACACCCATGTCAAAAGGACTCAATCTTTTGCGCGACATCTGATCGCCGTAGCGCGGTGTCACCCCCGGCTTGCGGCAATGTCGGCAAAAGCCGATGTGAGAGCAAGCCGAGAGCTGCGCTAAGCGCAGCGGAGGGGCGATGCTCGCTGCTTCACAGCGACCGGTAATGCGCAAGCGCATTACCCGCGGAGCAAATCGTTGATGGTCAATAGCATATTACGCCCATCGCTTGGGGGCAGCTTTTCCAGTTGCTGCGCAGCGCGGTCCAACTGGGCGCGCATCATGTCGGCGGCCTGGCCCATGGCCCCGGCCTTGCGGGCGGCCCGCAGCAGCCCCGCCGCCAGGCGAACCGTGCGCCTGCCCTGAAGAAAACCATCCAGCCGCGCCCGATAGGCGGCATCCTGGGCAGCCAGCAGCACCGGCAGCGTCACTATACCATCCATGAGGTCATGGCCCGTGGGCTTACCCGCGGTGTCGCCGTCATGCTCGATGTCCAGCAGGTCATCGCGGATCTGGAAGGCCGCGCCAAAGCGCATGCCCACATGCCACAGGCGCTGCACATCCTGCTCGGGCAGGCCGGCGCACTGGCCGCCCACGGCACAGGCCGCCGCGAAGAGGATACCGGTCTTGCTCATCACGCGCTTTAAGTATTCGCGCAGGCCGGGCACCGTGCCGCGGCCCAAATATTGACCAACCTCGCCCATGCACAGCGTCTCGATGGCGGAGCTTACGCGGCCCAGCCGGTCCGAGGGCAGGTTGCTGCGGCTCAGCAGCTTCATGGCCTTGGCCAGCAGATAGTCGCCGGCATAGATGGCCACATGGTTGCCGTGCAGGCTGTGCAGCGTAGGCGCGCCGCGGCGGGTGCCGGCGTGGTCTATCACGTCGTCGTGGGCCAGCGTGGCGGCGTGCAGCACTTCCATGGCGGCGGCGGCGTTGAGCGCCGTGTGCCGGTCATAGTTGCCGCAGAATGCCGCCGAGAGCGCCATGGCCGGGCGCAGGCGTTTGCCGCCGCCCAGCACCAGCGCACCGGCGGAGCGCTGTATCTCGTTTCCGTTGCCAAACTCATTGGCCAGCAGCGCCTCAAGGGCTTGCAGCTCCGCCTGGAGCCGCGGCAGCTGTGCGTAGAGGGAATGCTCCATACTCACGTATCCTGTTCAGGCCACTCCCTGCCGCGCTTGAGGGGGAAGAACACCTTGATACGGCGATTCTTCCAGTAGTATTCCCAGGCTCTGGTGAACCACGGAATCGCATAATAATCCAAGCCGAAAGCGCGGCCCGCGCCGCCCAAGCAGACGATGGAGGCGAAGGCCATCCACCACGAATCCAGATACAGGCCCGTGGATGTGACGAACATGGCCAGCAGAATGCCGGAGCCGGCGGCCGCCGCGAAGGTGAAGAACCCACCCAGCAGCATCAGGCCAATGACGACTTCCGCCAGCGTGATGACGATCTGGAAGAGCATCTCCCATGTGTGGCTGCTCAGCGCCCAGCCCTGGATCAGCCAGGGTACAAAGTTGAAGGAATCGAAGTGCAGCACGTTGATCTTGCCGAAGATGGCTTCGGAGATCGCGTTGCCCTCCACCAGCGTGCTGGCCTTGCCCAGAATGAACTGCACAACCTTGAGGTTGACATCCACCAGCGTATCCATACGCAGAGCAGTGCCGCCGGCGGTGGCGGAGGTGGCCACATCGGTCAGCTCATAGCCGCGGGCCATGCCCATGAACTCAGCCAGCCGGGGCGAACCCAGCCATCCTTCGGTGATCTTCTGGATGCCTTCATAGAGCCAATAGCCGCCCAGGAACATGCGCAGAGGCACTGTCCACCAGGCCTGCATCTTGCGGGTGTAGTGCTGCTCCACCAGCGTCATGTCCTGCCTGCGGTGCACGAGCTCATCCTTCAGATAGCGAGCCGGGCCCCGGAAGCCCATGATTTCAAACAGATAGTGCACGTTGACCAGGAACTTCATGACCATGGACAGCCACGAGGGCAGGCGCTTGCCCATGATCTCGCTGACGGCGAAGTAGTTGCCGATGCACACCATGGTGCCGTGGAACTTCACGGTGACCTTCTCGGGCTTCTGCCCGCGGATGTGGCGCAGGATGTTGGCGGCGGCGCCTTCGGCGGTCTGCAGCGCGTTTTCCACCATGGCGGCATAAGGGCGGCGGTTCTCGCCGCACCGGCCGCCGCTGTCGCCCACGGCGTACACGTCATCGCGGCCCACGAAGCAGAAGTCATCCACCTGCACGCGCTTGGCCCCCCCGACGGTTTCCAGGGCGGCTTCGCGCAGCGATTCGCTGGCGGCCACGCCGGCGCACCAGATCATCGTGGCGGTGGGCAGCTCGGTGATCACATCGCCCCGCTTGATCACGGCGCGGTCGGTCTTCATCTCGGTGATGGCGGTTTCCAGCAGAATCTCGATGCCCAGCTTCTTTTCCATGTAGCGGTGGGACTTGGCGCTGTTGACCTCGTCCAGGTTGGGCAGCACGCGCTTGAGCATGTCCAGCAGCACCAGGCGCACTTCCTTGCGGTCGATGCCATGGGCGCGGCACAAAGGCTTGACCCAATGGGCCAGCTCGCCGATCATCTCTACGCCGGTGAAGCCCGCGCCGCCCACGGCGAAGGTCAGCAGCCGCTTGCGCTCGGCAGGGTCCTGGGTCTTGCCGGCGCGGGCGAAGCAATCCTTGATGTGCTCGCGAATCTTCACGGCGTCGTCGAAGCTCCACAGCGTGAAGGCATTCTCCTTCATGCCGGGAATGCCGTAGAACGCCGGCGAGCTGCCCAGCGCCAGGATCGCGTAATCATATGTATAGCTGCCCCGGTCGCCGGTGAACACCTTGGCGTCAAAATCAAACTTGTTGATGTTGTCGGTGACGATGTTCACGCGGGTGTCGCGGAAGATCTCCTTGAGCGGAATGCGCACGGAGTCCTCATCCTGGCGGTTGCCCGCTACCTCGTGCAGCTCGGTCAGCAGCGTGTGATAGGGGTTCCTATCGATGATCGTCACCTCGACGCCATCCCTCTTACCCTTGCGGTTCAGGTGGAGCGCCGCGGCGATGCCCGCATAGCCGGCACCTACGATCACTACCTTCTTGGCCATGTGCCCTCTCCTTTCCAATGAAACACCAATCCATACTCTCCCGCATTTCCGGGATTATAACAACAATCCATCCAACATTTCCGTCGCCGTCGTGAGCGCCGTTGCGGCTGGCCACATCTTGGGGTCAGCCGGCTGGCAGAAGCCCATATGGAGGTTTTAATCCCCCATGACATACGTCCGGTATGTAGATTTTCTAACGATTGATACTAGCATAAAACGCCGCTCTTTTCAATGTTTCGGGCTTCGCGCAATGGCGACAATTGCACTCCTTATTATTGGAATAATCCCAAAAATTGATAAATTATTCACAATTATCCACAGCTTCCAGCCGGTGGAATTTTAAACCTTTGCAACGCGTATGTGATACAATGATCTTCAGGCGGGCCCGTTTTAACCCGCCACATACCCGCGAGGAATCCGCAGGAGCCGCTCCATGTCCATCTTTTATACCCCTTCCACCGGTATCTTTCAGCTGGACAGCCGCCGCGCCAGCTATGTGCTGCAGGTGCGCGACGGATATCTGTTCCATCTCTACTGGGGCGCGCCGCTGGGCCCGGGAGACCATGGCTACATGCTGCAGCACCGGGGCCGGGCGTCCTTCTCCGCCACCACGCCAGGGGACCCGCCCTTCAGCGCCGACGCTGCGCCCTTTGAATATCCGGCCGACGGTTGCGGCGACATGCGCATGGCCGCGTTGCGCCTGCGCCACGCCGACGGCAGCGAGGCCACGGAGCTGACCTATGAGGGCCACCGGCTGCTGCAGGGCAAGCCGGCGCTCGCAGGCCTGCCGCACACCCACTGCCGCGCAGAGCAGGATGCCCAGACGCTGGAGATCACGCTGGCCGATTCTGTCAAGAATATTGAGGTCGTCCTAAGCTATACGGTGTTCGAGGATTACGAGGGCATCGTGCGCAGTGTACGCATACGCAACCGCTCCCAAGAGCCGGTGACGGTGCTGCGCTGCCTGTCTGCCGCCGTGGACTGGGACTGCGGAGCCTTCGAAGAAATCCACCTGCACGGCGCATGGGCGCGGGAGCGCCACATCGAGCGCGCGCCGGTTACCCACGGCATCAAACTGCTGGAAAGCCGCCGGGGCGTTTCCTCCCATGCCTTGAACCCCTTCTTTGCGCTGGTGAGCCCCGGCGCCGGCGAGGAGCACGGCGAGGCCTGGGGCTTCTCCCTGGTGTACAGCGGCAATTGGTCCGGCGTCATCGAGCACGACCAATACGCTTCCACCCGGGCCATGCTGGGCATTTCGGACCATCAGTTCGCGTGGCGGCTGGGCCCCGGCGAGAGCTTCCAGGCCCCCGAGGTGATGCTCGTGTATTCCGGCCAGGGCCTGGGTGCCATGTCCGATGGCTTCCACCGGCTCATCCGCGACCGCCTGAGCCGAAGCTCTTGGACCCACAAACCCCGCCCCGTTCTTATCAACAATTGGGAGGCCACTTATTTCGATTTCGACGAGGCCAAGCTTACGGCCCTGGCGGCCAAGGCGGCCAGCCTGGGCATTGGGATGCTGGTGATGGACGACGGCTGGTTTGGCCGGCGCAACGACGACCGCAGCTCCCTGGGCGACTGGTTTGAGAACCGCGAAAAGCTGCCCGGCGGCCTGGCGCAGCTGGTGCGCCGGGTTAAGGAGCAGGGCGTGGGCTTTGGCATCTGGTTTGAGCCGGAGATGATCTCCCCGGACAGCGACCTGTACCGCGCCCACCCCGACTGGTGCCTGCACATCCCCGGCCGGCGACGCACGACCGCCCGCCATCAGCTGGTGCTGGACATGAGCCGCGAGGACGTGTGCGACCATCTGATCCAGACCTTCAGCGCCATCCTGCACAGCGCGCCCATCGATTATGTCAAGTGGGATTTCAACCGCAACCTGACCGAGGTATATTCCGAGCCCCTGGGCCCCCAGGGCCAGGGCGAGGTGTATCACCGCTTTATGCTGGGCACCTATCGGGTGCTGGACGTGCTGACCAGCCGGTTCCCCCACATCCTGTTCGAAGGCTGTTCCGGCGGCGGCGGGCGCTTCGACGCCGGCATGCTCTATTACACGCCGCAGATCTGGACCAGCGACGACACCGACGCCGTGGAGCGCATCCGCATACAATACGGCACGTCGCTGGCCTACCCCTTGAGCGCCATGAGCGCCCACGTATCTGTGACGCCCAACCACCAGACCGGCCGTTCCGCGCCCTTCGACATGCGAGGCCTGGTGGCCATGACCGGCGCCTTCGGCTATGAGCTGGACCTGGAGCGCCTGAGCGCCGACGAATGCGAACAGGTGCGCGACCAGGTACGCCGCTACCATGGCTGGGAGGCGCTGCTGCGCACCGGCCGCCTGCACCGCCTGCGCGACCCCTTTGAAGGCGACGGCGGCGCGTGGATGGTCGTATCCCCCGACGCTGCCGAGGCGCTGGTGTTCCACTTCTGCACCCGAGCCATGCCCAACGCGCCGGTGGACCGCCTGCGCCTGACCGGCCTAAACCCACAGGCTGTGTACACCGACGGCGACCAGCGTTACACCGGCGCGCAGCTCATGGGCTATGGCCTGCCGCTGCCGGGGAACTTCGGGGATTATTCAACGCAGGCGTGGCATTTGAGACCCGAATAAGGCATCCTACGGATGCAACAGAGCCGGCTGCGCGCGCAGCCGGCTCTGTTATCGTATATAGAGGAAAGTGTGCTGCGATCTCACGGCTTCGCGGAAACCACCGCGCTGTACCATCCGTACACTTTGGAGCCGTTCACCGTCCGGTAGGCCCGCACCTTGTAATAGTATGTCCTTCCGGTGGTTAGCCCGGTGTTGGTCCAATTGAGCCAGGCAGTGGTCTTGACCAGCGAGTACGTGCCGCCGCTGGCCGTGGCTCGATACACTTCGTACCCAGTGGCGCCTGCCACCGTGTTCCAGCTCACCTTGACGCTGGTGGCCAATGCCCGGGCCGCCTTTATGCCGGTTGGGGCCATGGGTACCGGTCTGGCCGATACAACTGCCGAGTAGCCGCTATACACCTTGGCGCTGCCCATCAGCCGGTAGGCTCTCACCTTATAATAATAGATCTTGCCGGTGGTTAGGCCGGTGTTGATATAGGCCACCGTGGAGCTGCCGGTGGTGGCAGCGACTTTGCTATAGGTGCCGGAGCTGGACGTCGCACGGTAAATCTCATATCCGCTGGCGCCGGAAACCGCGGCCCAGGTCGTTTTGATGCTGTTGTAGCCGGCGGAAGCAGACTTGACCGATGCGGGCACAGCCGGAGCACTGACGGCCACCGTGCGATAGCCTTTCCAGGGATTGGTGAAGCCGGTCTTACCCTTCAGGTAGTACACGGTAAAGTTGGATTTGCATCCTTCAAACACCATCTGGCCCATGGCGGGTGCATTGCCCAGGAAATACGCCTTTTCCAGTTTCTCGGATATCAAAAACGCCCAATCCCCAATGGAAGCAACACTGGCAGAGATCGTGAGGTTGGTCAGGCCGCCGCAGGCAAAAAAGGCGAAATTGCCTATGCGGGTGACCTTAGCGGGGATCGTGAGGCTGCTCAAGCCCGTGCAGCTGGCAAACGCCCCATCCTCTATGGCGGTCAGCCCGCTGGGGAGCGCAACGCCCGTAAGGCCTGTGCAGCCGGCAAAGGCTTCCTTCCCGATGGTGGTTACGCCGCCCGGAAACTTCACGCTTTTCAGGTTTACGGATTCTGCGAATGCCCGGACTCCGATGCCGGTTACGGAACCGGGGATCGTATAGGATGTTCTGGCGTTGCCGATGGGGTATTGTAACAGCTTCGTCTTGGCCTTGTTGAACAAGACCCCATCCTGGCTGGAAAATTTCGCACTGGACGCGCTTACCTGGAAGGCCGCAAGCCTGTCACAGGATCCAAAGGCAAAATCCCTAATCGTCGCAACCTTGGCGGGGATCGTGATGCTGGTCAGATTGCGGCTGTTGGCAAATGCCGAGGCCTCAATGACGGTCACGGAGCTTGGGATCGTGTACGCCGTTCTGGTGTTCCCGACGGGGTACTGAATCAACTTGGTCTTTGCCTTGTCAAACAGAACCCCATCCTGGCTCGCGTATTTCGCATTGGACGTGTGGACTTGAATGGCCGACAGCGCTTCACAAAGATCAAACACCCTTGCCCCAATGCTGGTGACACTGGCGGGGATCGTGATGCTCTTTAAGTCCATACAACCGCCAAACGCCTCATCTCCTATGGTTGCAACGCGGGAGGGGATCGTGATGCTTCTCAGATTTATGGAACAGTCAAACGCCATCTTCCCAATGCTGGTTACGGAACCGGGGATCGCGTAGGATGTTCTGGCATTGTCGCTGGGGTATTGAATCAGCAATGATTTTACTTTGTTGAACAGAACCCCATCCTGGCTCGCGTATTTTGTGTTGGACGCGTTTACCTGAAATGCTGTAAGCCCATAACAATATCGAAACGCATACTCCCCGATGCTGGTAACGCTGGCGGGGATTGTGATGCTGGTCAGGCTGTTGCATAGTTCAAAAGCACTGGCCCCGATACTGGTAACGCCGGAGGATATCGTGACGCTGCTCAGGTAGAAACAGTTGCTGAAAGCCCCCCGCGCAATGGTCGTAACGCTTGAGGGTATCACGACACTCATCAGGGGGCTACTATCAAACGCATGCTCCCCTATAGCCGTTACCGGATATCCTCCCAGTTTCGATGGTATCGTGACCGCGCCGCCGCTGCCGGTGTATCCCGTGATCGTCGCTTTGCCGTTGCTGACCTCATAGGTATAGCTGCCCGATTGCGCGGCCAGGGCGTTCAGGGGAATCAGAGAAAACAGCAGAACAGTGGCAACGAGTACAGCCGACAGCTTCTTGAGCATTCCAATCATGGTATCCGCTCCGCTCCATATATATTAGGGCATCTCCTGGGGAACTGGAAACAGGTGGCTTTAGCAAAATGATAGTTTCATTATAAGATAGACATAACCTCAAACACAATAGTTTATCGTTTATCGTACCCCCGTCTTGACGCCATGCGCGCAATCCCATATGATATTCTCGGCAGCAAACGAACCGCATATGGGAGGGATACCGTCCGGAAGGCACAGCGATGGGCCTTCTGGAAAAGCAGGAAGACGCGAACAACAAAACAGGTGAAGCTTCGGACGCTTGTTTTGCTGTGCCCGCGTGTTCTTCTTGCAGCCGGTATCCCCTTTTTTGTTGGAAGAGGGATACCGCAGGACGGATCCCTCTTTTCGTTTGCTGCCGCGAGTAAGAAAGGAGAAGGAAAGATGCTTCCTATACAGACCTGGATTGACGAACTGTCTCGCCCGCAACCCTACGAGGCCGGCGCGCAGCTGTGGACCGACGAATACATTGCCCAGGGAATGCTGGCCGCACACCTGTCGCCGGACACCGACGCCGCCAGCTACAGGCCGCAGACCATCCGGGCTATCTGCGACCATCTGCCGCGGGCCATGGGCCTGAAGGCCGGGGACACCGTGGTGGACCTGGGCTGCGGGCCGGGGCTCTATTGCCGGGAACTGGCCGGGCAGGGCCTGGCGCTCACCGGCATCGATTGGTCGCAGAACTCCCTGCGCCACGCCAGGGAACTGTGCGCGGGGTTCAATGCCGTCTTCCATCAAGCCAGCTATTTGCAGCCCTTTGGCCGGGAGCAGTTCGACGCGGCGCTGCTGATTTATGAGGACTATGGCGTATTATCACCCGAGCAGCGGCGGGCCCTGTTGCGCAACGCCCACGCGGCGCTGCGGCCCGACGGCCATTTTGCGCTGGACGTGTCCAGCCTGGCACAATTCGCCCGCCGGCAGGGGGAAGCCATGCCCACATGGGAATCTGCGGACCAGGGGTTCTGGCGGCCCCATCCCTATGTGGCGCTGCACACGGCCCATTTCTACCCGGAGATTCCCGCCGTGTGCGACGTCCACGGGGTGCTGGACGACCAGATGACCGTCTATCGCGTTTGGCAGACCTACTACTCGCCGCAGACCATCGAAGATGAGCTGCGGGAGAACGGCTTCGAGGTACGGGCCGTGTGGTCGGACCTCATGGGCCAGCCGTGGCGGGAGCAATCCATGGCCATCGGCGTGCTGTGCCGCAAGGCCGGATAATCGAGAGCAAACGCGGGCCCCGGCGGCAGCCGGGGCCCGCGCCTACTTGTGGCTGCTGTAAAACGCCTTTAGCCCCGCCTTGTCCTCATCGCTTAGCAATCGGTCGTTGACGCCCCTGTATGGCCGCCTCCAGCGCCCGCAGGCGCATCAGGCATGCCGAGGGGTCTATGGCTTGTATACGCAGCCAGGCCTCGCGGCTGCCCACTGCTCGCAGCTGTTCCAGCGTCTCTATGCCCACCGCAATGAGCTGTTCCTCGATCTTGGGCCCTATGTTGGGCAGCTTGCTCAATTCCCCCATTCTGTGCTCCTTTGCCAAGCCCGGCTGCGCACCGGGCACTCCTTATGTCAACTTTATCATAGCAAGCATGACTAGCGCATGTCATGTTCATGAAACATTTTCACGATCTTACCAATCAGATAAAAAGGGATTCCACAGCCACGTTGGTATTCCTGTCTGGCCATATCGGAAGGACTGCAACCCGGCGCGTCGAACGGTATCCGGGCAAACATCCATGAAATGGGGGTCATACCACAGTCGGCAGGCGGTCCCCAGTTATGGTCTCAGTATATTTTTTTGAGCCGAAGGTTTCCAAAGGGCGATCGGAAAGCCCTTTGGTCGCGCCCGACGGCGCGAAATCCCTTCCTCCCAATCAAGACTTCTTGGAGAACTTATGTCCGCATTTGGAGCATGTGACCATCAGCTTACCCTTGCCCCGGGGCACCCGCAGGCTCTGGCGGCACTTGGGGCAGTGGAAATAGATATGGGTTTTGCGGTGCTGCCAGCGCACCCGCACCTGGCGGCCCCAGGCCGTAACCGGCGCCGTGAACCGCAGGAACTTGGCGTTTTCCGCCCGGCGGGCCGGCGCGTTGCGCGAGAACACGCGGAACATGCACCAGACCATGGGCAGCAGAGCGACCAGCCCGACAATGGGCACATTGAACAGTTGCGCCACGGCCAGCAGCACCAGCGCTCCTATCAGCAGCGCAGCGCTGAGCTGATCATATCCATAGCGGCCCATCATCCATCTTTGAAACGCTTTCATAGAACCACCATTGTCCTTCTTTGTATACTTGGATTCAACCCAGCATGCCCTTTAGGGCATCCATCCAACCCAGATGATCTGCCAAAATCTTAATGGCGATCAGGATGAGTACGATGCCGCCGGCCAGCTGCGCCTTGTAGCGGTGTTTGAGGCCAAAGCGGTTGCCGATGGCCACGCCCACGAAGCTCAGCACGAAGGTCGTGATGCCGATGAACGTCACCGACGGCGCAATCTGCACGCTGAGGAAGGCCAAAGAGACGCCGACGGCCAACGCGTCGATGCTGGTGGCTACGGCCATCAGCAGCAGCTCCTTGTAATTGAGCGGCGCATCACACACCACGCAGGCGGCTTCCTCCTCCTTCTCCTTGATGGCCTCCAGCAGCATCTTGCCGCCAATGACGACCAGCAGCACGAAAGCGATCCAATGGTCGAAGCTTTCGATGTACTGGGCGAACTGCCTGCCCAGGAACCAGCCCGCCAGCGGCATGCCTGCCTGAAAACCGCCGAAAAACGCCGCGATGATGGCGGCGTGCTTCCAGTTGACCCGCTTCATGCACAGGCCCTTGCACAGCGCCACAGCGAAGGCGTCCATGGACAGGCCCAAAGCCAGCAGGAAAAGCTCCAAAAATCCCATCACAAAGCCCTTTCCGATGGGCCGCCCGCCGCGGCGCGCAACCCGTGTCTCTTTTTTATATCCTGTGTGCGCATTCTTGTCAACACATGGAAGCTGTGTTCACATATTGTTTCCATACGTTGTAATTTTGGCCCGGTTGTGTCATCATGATTCCAACCTTTTCACAAAGGAAACGCCATGAAAATTACATTGAAAGATATCGCGAAAGAGGCCGGCGTCAGCGTGAGCATGGTCAGCTATGTGCTCAACAAGAGCGGCAAACCCACGCTGGACAGCCACAAGCGCATACTGGAGATCGCCCGGTCCCATAACTATGTGCCCGACGCCAACGCTCGCGGATTGGTGACCGGCGTAACCCACAACATCGGCCTCATCGTGCCCCAGAAGTCGGAGATCTTCGCGCAGCCGTTCATGGTCAAATGCTTGCAGGAGTTCAGCCGCACGCTCAGCGAAAGCGCCGGGTGGCTGTCGCTGTGCCTGGGCAGCGACCTTTCCCCCGCAAGCATGCGCCGCTATCTGGCCAACGCAAGGGTGGACGGCATCATACTGCTGTACGCCGAGGACGCCGCGGACCTGGCCGAGATGCTCAGCGCCCGACGCACACCCTTCATCTTCTTCGACCGCGCCAACAACCGCGGCCAGGGCAGCTGCATCGCCGCCGACGACCGCGCCGGCATGGGCATGCTCTTCGACCATCTCCATGGCTTGGGCCATCGGGACATGCTGTTTCTCTCGGGCCTGGAAGGCCCGCAGGAAGGAGCCCGGGACCGCCGCCTGTCCGCCTGGCAGGAGAAAGCCGCCCAGGCCGGCTTGCCGCAGCCCGCGGTGCTCTATGGCGACTACTCCAAGCACGGCGGTTATCAGGTGTTGAGGGACTATCTGGACAGCGGGGCCCCGCTGCCCGGCGCCATCGCCGCCGGCAACGACCGCATGGCCTGGGGGGCGCTCAAGCTGCTGGCCGAGCGGGACATCCGCGTGCCCGAGGATGTGTCCGTGACCGGCTTTGACGACGCCGACGAGGAATTTAACGAGGACATCGGCCTGACGACCGCCCGCCAGCCCATCGCCGAGATGGCGCGTTTCTGCGTGCAGCACCTCTACGAACGCGGGGCCGATGGCAACATGGAGCCGGTCAACATCCGGTTAATGCCTGAGCTCATCATTCGCAAAACAACCGCAACACCACGCTGATTCGCAGCAGCCCCTTGACAACCCATTGCACATCTTCTATATTTGTAACGTTCCAATAACGTTACAAGAGGTGTGCACAGTGAAGATCGCCCTGGGATGTGACCATGTGGGCTATGAACTGAAGGCCGCGGTGCTGGATCGGCTGGCCCAGCGGGGCTGCGAGGTTGTGGACTTCGGCTGCCAAGGCCGCGAACGTGTGGATTATCCGCAGTACGCAAAGCTTGCAGCCAAGGCCGTGGCCGGGGGCCGATGTGACCTAGGGGTGCTGCTGTGCGGCACCGGCGTGGGCATCTCCATCGCCGCCAACAAGGTGCGGGGCATCCGCGCAGTGGTATGCTCGGAGCCCTACAGTGCGGCCATGGCCCGCATGCACAACGACGCCAACATGCTGGCCATGGGCTCCCGCGTGGTAGGGCCGGCTCTGGCGTGCATGATACTAGACCACTTTTTGGACGCCGCCTTTGAGGGCGGCCGCCACCAGACCCGCGTGGATATGATCGCCGCGCTGGAGGACGAGCGGTGAGCAAACTGCGGGCCGGCATCGACATCGGCGGCACCAAGGCCAGCGTCGGCCTGATGGAAGGAGACCGCTTGCTGGGCAAGCGCCGGGTGGCGGTACGCCGGGAGGCCGGCTGCGCCGCCGTGATGGAAGACGTGGCCGATGAGCTGCGCGAGCTGTGCGCTGAAATGGGTGTACCTATGGAGCGCGTGGGCTTTTGCGGCATCGGCGTGCCCGGCACCGTGAGCGCCGATGGCCGCTCCGTGCGCATGGCCCCCAACCTGGGTTGGATGGAGGAACCTTGCGCCGAGCTTTTTACGGGCTGCAACGGCATCCCCGCGGCGCTGGTGCAGGACGCCAGGGCCGCGGCGCTGGCCGAACAGCGCCTGGGCGCAGCCCGGGGCCGCTCGGCGGTGCTGTGCGTGACGCTAGGCACCGGCATCGGCACGGGCATCGTGCTGGGCGGGCAGATCTACCACGGTGCGCTGGGTGGCGCCGGTGAGGTCGGCCACATACCGGCTGTGGCCGACGGGCGTGCCTGCGGCTGCGGGCGGCTGGGCTGTGTGGAGGCCTACAGCGCCGGCAGAGGCATCGCTCAGACCGCCGCAGAGCACCCGCAGTGGAAGGGGCCAGCCACCAGCGAGGCGGTGTTCGCCGCCGCGACGGCCGGCAACACCGTGGCCCGAGGCATCCTGACCGACGCCGTGGCCAAGCTGGGCGCGGCTCTGAGCGCCGTGATCAACGTGCTCTCACCGGACGCGCTGATCTTCAGCGGCGGCATGTGCGCCCAGCGGGAGCTCTACGTGCAGCCGCTGACCGATTACATCCGCACCCACGCCTACGCGCTGAGCGTGGCGGAGGGCCTGCTGATCGCTCCGGCTCATTTGGGCGAGGACGCGCCCATGGTCGGCGCGGCGTTGCTGAATACATGAAGGAGAGGTAGACAATGCACAAACCGATGCTCTCGGCCTCGCTGATGTGCGCGGACCTACTGCACCTGCAGCGGGACCTGGACGCGCTGGCGACGGCCCCCGTGGAGCTGCTGCACTTCGACGTAATGGACGGGCACTTTGTGCCCAACCTGATGCTGCCGCCGGACTTCGTGCGGGCGGTGCGGCGGGGTTCCTCGCTGCCCTTCGACATCCACCTGATGGTCGAGCAGCCCGAGCGCGTGATTCCGATGCTGGACATTCAGGCCGGCGACCTCGTCAGCATTCACCTGGAGAGCACGCCCCACGCGCACCGGGCGCTGGCCATGATCCGCGAGCGCGGCGGCCGGGCGGCGCTGGCTATCAACCCGGCCACACCGGTGGAGGCCGTGGGCGAGGTGCTGGACGAGCTGGACATGGTGCTCGTGATGACTGTGAACCCCGGTTATGCCGGGCAGAAGCTCGTAAGCGGTGGCATCGACAAGCTGCGCCGCATGCGCGCGCTACTGGACGATCGCGGATATGAGCGCATACTGCTGGAGGTGGACGGCAACTGCAGCTTCGCCAACGCGCCGCTGATGCGCGCCACCGGGGCGGACGTGTTTGTCGTGGGCAGTTCCTCGGTTTTTGATCCATTATTGGGTATCGCGCAGGGCGTGGAGCGGTTCCGCGCCGCCTGCGGGCAATAAAGAAGAAGCAATAAAAAGGAGCGGTGAGAAAATGAAGGCATTGGTGATGAAAGCATCCCGCAAAAGCGCCGTGATCGATGTGCCAGATCTGACCCCCGGCGTGGGGGAAGTGCTGGTCAAAGTCAAGTATTGCGGCGTGTGCATGTCCGAATGGCACCCCTGGGACGAAGCCCGCGGCGGCGAGCGCATGGGCCATGAACCGCTGGGCACCGTGGCGGCGCTGGGCGAAGGCGTCACCGGCTTCGCCGTGGGAGACCGCGTAACCGGTCTGGCCTTCACGCCGTCCATGGCGCAGTATTGCCTGTTCCGCACCGAGCATCTGGTGCACGTCCCCGAAAACCTGAGCGACGAGGACGCCGTGGCCGAGCCGCTGTCTTGCCTGCTGAGCGTCGCCAGCAAGCTGCGCACCGAGAAGGCCGGCGACACCGTGGCCGTGGTGGGCACCGGCTACATGGGCACCGGTATCCTAAGCCTGCTGCGCCTGCAGGGCGCCGGCCGCATCATCGCCGTGGATCCCCGCGCCGAGGCCCGCGACAACGCCGTGCGCTTCGGCGCCGACGAGGTCTATACGCCGGATACCGTGCCCGTCAAATACATCGTGACCGAATGGGACGGCACGATGTTTCAGCGGGGCGTGGGCGTGGTCAGCGAATTCGCCGGCACCCAGAGCGCGCTGCGCCTGGCCGGCGACATGACAGGCATCCACGGCACGTTGGGTGTGGGCGGCTGGCACCAGGGCGGCGACCGCACCGTGGACTTCCGCCTGTGGGGGTGGAAGGCCATCACCGTCATCAACACCCACGAGCGCCGCATGCTGTTCCAGGTGGAGTGCTGCCGCAACGCGCTGGACCTGCTGTCCAGCGGCAAGTGGAACTACAAGGGCGTGTCCAACCACATCTATGGGATGGATGGGTTTGACCAGGCGAACAGGGATTTGGAGAACAAACCCAAGGGGTATATGAAGGCGCTGATTTGCTGCGAGTAAGATGAATGCATGACGGCTGGCACGCGGCGGAACGGCCGCGTGCCCTACTACGTGCCATCCTTCCAAATAGAAGGAGTCAAGGTTCAGTATGTCGAAAGAACGGCCAGTACGCAGATAAGAATGGTCTATCTTGCGGTAATCCTTTTATAGAAAAGGGGCAATTTGCACATCGGAGCTCCAATCTCAATAAGTTTCCTCGTTATTGGTGTATACCCACCTGCTTCCAAGCATGTCAAAAACGTTGAGTCCTCGTTTTGTATATCATAAATTGGCCGTAGCAAAACGGGCAATTCATACGAAACCGTATTCTGCAGCAGAGCTATGTGTTATCTATATTCATAGGTTCATCATAATACGAACCAGCTAAAATCTCCTTTAGAGGCTTTTCACGCGCCCACTTCAAGGCCACATCACATAAAATGGACAGCATAGTACCTTCTCGATGACTATTGGGGATTCTGTCTTCAAAGAAACTATAATAATGCCCAAGGCCACGGCGGTGTCCTACAACAGCGTCAGGGTGTCCTGGAGCGCTGCCGGGTGCGCGGGCGGCTATGAGGTGTGGCGCAGCACGGTGGCGGCCTCCGGCTATAAATTGGCGGCCACGGTGATCGGCACCAGCAGCACGAGTACTGGCCTCGCAACCGGCACGACCTATTACTACAAGATCAGAGCATATCGCAAGGTGAATGGCGTCAGGGTATACGGCTCATACTCGGCGGTGGTGTCGGCCAAGCCCATGCTGTCCGCAGCCACAGGCCTGAAGGCGGCTCGTGTATCGGCTACCAGCATCAGGCTGACCTGGTACGTTGTGGCCGGCGTGATGAAGTACGAGGTGTCCCGTGCGGCGTCCGCCAGCGGAACCTATACAAAGCTGACGGAGGTAACCGCAGCGGCCTACACCGGCACTGGGCTGACCACGGGGAAACGTACTATTACAAGGTGCGGGCCTACCGGTTGGTGGCTGGTAAGAAGGTGTACGGAGGGTACCGCGCGGTCGTTTCCGCGAAGCCGTAAGTATGCGCCATTCATATCCAGAGGCTGCGTGGCGACAAAATCGCCGCGCAGCCTTTCTCTATGACTCTCTTGAGAGAGCATTGCGCACCATCGAGTAATTGGATATTGCTCTCATCGACACATGTCGATTTATGTTATAATAGCGCCATTCATCTCCCCGGAGGACGGCCATGCCCGAGATCGCCTGTTATCAGCGTTATATAGAAGTATTAAAGGAAGAACTGGTGCCCGCCCAGGGGTGCACCGAGCCCATCGCCATCGCCTACGCCGCGGCCAAGGCCCGTGAGGTGCTGGGGCGCTTCCCCGAAGAAATGCTTGTGAAATGCAGCGGCAACATCATCAAGAACGCCAAGTCCGTGATCGTGCCCAACACCGGAAACTTGAAAGGGATTGAGGTCAGCGCCATCGCCGGGGCCGTGGCAGGCAACGCCGCCAAGGGCATGCAGGTGCTCTCGGACGTGACCGTCGAGGACATCGGGACCATAGCCCGTCTGGCCGGCAGCGGACTGTGCCGCGTGGAGTGGATGGAATCCGACGCCAGCCTGCACATCGTCGCAGGCATGCGCGCCGGGGAGGACGACGTGCATGTGGAGATCATCCACAGCCACACGAACATCTCCCGCATAGTGAAGAACGGGACCGTATTGTACGAGAAGATCTTCGACAGCGCCAACTTCAACGCGGCACTCAGCGACCGCAGCTTCCTGACCGTGCAGGGCATCTATGATTTCGCCCATGCCGCGCGCATCGACGACATGAGGGATCTGCTGGACCGCCAGATCGAGTGCAACCTGGCCATCGCCGATGAGGGCTTGAGCGGCGCCTATGGCGTGAACGTGGGCCGGCTGCTGCTGGAGAGTTACCCCGGCAACGTGTTCGCCAAAGCCCGCGCTTATGCCGCCGCCGGCTCCGACGCCCGCATGAGCGGCTGTGTGCTGCCGGTCATCACCAATTCCGGCAGCGGAAATCAGGGCATCACGGCTTCGCTGCCAGTCATCGTCTACGCGCGGGAGAAGGGCTTACGCGCGGAGGCGCTGTACCGCGCGTTGCTGCTGTCCAACCTGATCACGATACACGAGAAGACTGGCCTGGGCAGGCTGTCCGCCTATTGCGGGGCGGTGTGCGCCGCTTGCGGGGCCGGCGCGGGCATCACCTTCCTGGAAGGCGGCACGCTGGAGCAAATCGACCGAACCATCACCAACACACTGGCCAACGTGTCCGGCATCGTGTGCGACGGCGCCAAGGCCTCCTGCGCGGCCAAGATCGCTTCCTGCGTGGAGGCGGCCATGCTGGCCCATCTGCTGGCCATGCGAAACCTGTCCTTCGAGGTGGATTCCGGCATCGTGAAGGAGACCGTGGAGAGCACCATCGCCGCCGCGTGCCGCCTGGGCCGCGAGGGCATGCGGGCTACGGATGCGGAGATTTTGAAGATTATGATGGAGAAATAAACAGGGGCTGTCGTGTTAGCCGCATACTTTCATAATCATTCAATTAATGGGGACCGAAGGTTTCCAAAGGGCGATCGGAAAGCCCTTTGGTCGCGCCCGATGGCGCGAAACCTCTTCCCTTTGTATGAAGTATGCACTTTATGCGTTTAGCGCGGCAACCCCATATCACGCCTTCTTCCAGCGATCATATTTCAAAAACGCGTCCAGCATGATCTTCTTCTTCTCGTCGGGCACGCCGATGGCACGGCCATCGCCATATTCCGACAGAATGAAACCACCCCGCTCGGTGCCCCAGCACTCCATGAGCAGCCGCGCTTCGTCGATGATGTCCTGCTCGCCCTTGAAGGGCAGCGTGTGCTGGATGTCGCAGGTCGTGGAAAAGCACACCCGACCGGCGAACTGCCGCCCGATCTCCTCAATGCCCAGCGCGCGGGGCTGCTGCAGATTGAGCACATCCACACCCACTTCGATCAAGCCTTCCATGATGCCGTTGACCTTGCCGCAGGAATGCATCCACACATGCCATCCGGCGGCCTTGATCGCGTCGAAGATGCGCTTGTAGCGGGGCTTGAAGAACTCATCCCACTTGGTCGGGCTCACGATGGTGGCCTTCTCGGTGCCCCAGTCGTCGGTGAAGCTCAGGCCATGGATCTGCCCGGGAAACCGGGAGGAGATGTTGCGGATGATCGCGATGTCATATTCCACGACGCGGTCGGCCAGCATCTCCACGCGCTCGGTCTCCAGATACAGATCGGCCAGCGTGTTCTCGAAGCCCCGTAGGCTGTGCAGGCGCTCGAAGAGCAGCATGAAGATACCGGTCAGGATGTACTTGCCCTCGGTGGCGGCGAAGCGGCCCTCCATGCCCTCGTAAAACGAGGGATTGTCCGGGTCCGGCCAGCGGAAATGGTCCAGAGCCGACCAATCCAGCAGCGGGTGGCCCTTGACCTGGCCCATGTTGCTCTGCTCGGTGCGGGCCCATAAGCAGCCCCATTCGTCCAGCGTCTCCCGCTGGCTCTTGTCGCCGGTGCCGATCTGGTTCCAGCTCACCCAGCGGGTGTCGCAGATGCCCATGCTGGGGAACTCGCAGGGCAGACGGTCCGGCGTCGTGAATTCAATGGCGCTTTTGACGACCTCGTAGCTGTTCATGGATGGCACCTCGCGCAAGTGATACCATCAGTATATCCGCATGCTGTATGATTTCTTTCGATGGCATAGCGTGATACAATATCATACATGAAACGCGTAAACAACGAGAACCCGCTGGCTCGCTCCACAGAACGTGTCGTCGTGGATTTCCGCGACACGGCGCTGGGCGTGCCCCTGCATGTGGCCAGGGTCAACTATTCCCGGGCGCACATGCCCCTGAACCGGCATGTGCACGACGGTATGGAGTTCGTGTATGTGGCCAAGGGCCGCCAGTATTACCGCGTGGCCGGCGAGGAGCACACCGTGGAAAGCGGTGAGCTGTTCTTCACCCGTACCGGCGAGCCCCACGACTCCTCGGCCCGGCCGGAGGAGAAGTCGCTGTTCTATTATATGATCTTGGACGTGGCGGCACTATGTGAGGGATATCTGGGCTGGGGCGGCGAGGGACCAGCTTTGGCAGCCGCGCTGGCCGCCATGCAGCGCCGGGTGTTCCGAGCCCGGCACGACGCCCGGCGGCTGCTGGACGGCATGCTGGCCTGCGCGCTGGCCCAGCCGCCCTTCGCGGCCACGGCGCTGCGCAACCTGCTGTCCGCTTTCCTGCTGGGCGCCATCGAAAGCGAACGCAGGCACGGCACGGACAAGCCTGCCTCCATGCAGCCGGTGCTGGGTTACATCGAGGATCGCATCGAGGAGGACATCTCCCTAGAGGAGCTGGCAAAGCTTGCAGGCCTGTCGCTGCCGCGCTTCAAGGCCAGCTTCCGCCGGCAGGCCGGCATACCGCCCAGGGAATATGTGCTGCGGCGCAAGGTGGAGCGGGCCAAGGGGCTGCTGGCCCAGCCGGAGCTGACTGTGACCGACGTGGCATACCGGTTGCAGTTCTCCTCCAGCCAGTATTTCGCCACGGTGTTCAAGCGATATGCCTACGTGACGCCGACGCAATACAGGGAGTCGCTTGCAAGAACCTCGCGCTAATACTCTGAGCTTAACAGAAAATCCGCTATGTGCATGGACTTGATGCCTTGAACATTTCCGCCCGCAAACACATCGGTACGCAGGACGTATTTGGGATAATTGTCGGCGATACCGAGCAGCCTGCCATACTCCCGCTGCTCTGTTTCTTCCCGGTCGATCTGCTGGGCGACTTGAATGTAGAGCCTGTTCTCCTGACGGATTGCGACAAAATCGATCTCCGCATTCCCGATTTTGCCGACACAAACCTCATAGCCTCGCCGCAGAAGCTCCAGATATACAAGGTTCTCCAGCATGGCCGCCACGCTGTCCGGCGTATAGCCCAGAACGCTATGCCGGAATGCAGGGTCGCTCAGATAGAATTTCTCCTGGGTTTTCAAGAGCTCTTTGCCCTGAATGTCATACCTGGGGCACCGGTGAAGGATAAAAGCGCTTTCCAGTTTTCCAAGGTAATCATACACTGTTTCGTTGTCGATGGAACGATTCTCGCTTTTCAGGTATTTGGAAATGGAAGAGGCGGAGAACGTCCGGCCAACATTGTCAAAGGCGAATTTAACGATGCGCTCCAGTTGGTCCACTTTGCGGATTTGGTTGCGCCTTACAATGTCCGTGAAGATCGTGGAGTTATAGATATCCTTTATAATGGGATAGGCCTCATCCGGTGTGTATTCCTGCAAATGAATGGCAGGAAAGCCGCCCAGGCGAAGATACCGCGCAAGTTCGCTGTGCCGGTCGTGTACCGGCTCGCCATACTCCTTGCGAAAGTTCAGATATTCCGCAAACGACAGCGGGAATATGCGGAATGAAATGTATCTGCCGGTCAGATAGGTGGATATTTCAGAGGACATCATGCGGGAATTGGAGCCGGTCACATAGATGTCCACATTAAAATCCGTCATAAAGGAATTGATGGCTTTCTCCCAGGACTTCACTTCCTGTATTTCATCTAGAAACAAGTATGTCTTATCGGTCACCGCAAGACGCCCTTTTATTTCATCGTACAAACGCCTTGCGGTTTTGATCTCCTCATACTGCAAGGAATCAAAATTGTAGTGCAAGATTCTTTCATCCGGAACACCGCGTTTTTTCAGCTCTTCCATGACCATTCTCATGATGGTGGACTTGCCGCAGCGCCGCACGCCGGAAAGGATTTTTACGAAAGGCGCATCTGCATACGCCATGATTTTTTCAATATACATTGGTCTGGGAATCATTTGCGTCACGCCCTTCCGCGGTTAGTGTACCACGAAATAGCCGTCTTTAAAATAGTTTTGCGGTTATAACCCGATAAACTATCCGCTATCCTCCTGTTTTGCGGATACATTCGGAAGTTTTCACAGTCCCTACTTCTTGTAGGTGACCATGACCTTGCCCCCGGCGACCTTTCCCAGCGCATAGAAGAGCTGGCCGAAGGGCCGCTTGTAGAAGGGTACCGGCACACGCCGGTCATACACGCCCCGGTGGCGCTCCGGCGCCGTCCAATGGACGCCGTCCTCGGTCTCGTATTCCGAGCCCGGCCCATAGGCCAGCGACATGCCCCGGAACAGATTGTAGGGGATCAGCACCAGGCTGGAGGGGCTGTGTAGCCGCCTGGAAGAAACATCCTTATGGAATTGCGTGCACACTTTGACAAGCTTGGCCGCCGTCTTGTTGCTGACATGGTAATCGTTCCAACTGTAGGCCGAGGCGCTGAAGCGGTAGCAGCGGTTGAAGCCGATGCCCAGCAGGAAGGACGAGATGCTCTTGGCGGCCTGCGCAGCGCCCACACCGCCGGTGGTCGTGAGCACCAGCGCCTTGCCATGGAAGAAGCGCGGGCGGTGCAGCAGGAAGCTCAGGTGGTCAAACAGGTTCTTGAGCAGCGCAGTCTCCCGCCGGTTGTAGGTGGAGGACGCAACGATGACGCCGTCGGCCCGGTCGATCGCCTCCATGATCCTGCCGACGGTGCCGCCGTGGGGGCACTTGTGCTGCCCCAGGCGGAAGCACACGCTGCACCCCAGGCAAAAGGGCAGGTTCTCCTGCGCCAGATGAATCTCCTCGAATGTTGCCTGGGGGTCCTCCCGGCGGATGTTCTCACGGGCCAGCTCCACGAGCTTCCATGTGTTGCCTTTATGAGGGCTGCCGTTCAGAATCAGATACCGCATGGTCAACCGAGCCTTTCCACCAAATCGTCGATAAAGCTGTCCCGCTGTTGCTTGTCAAAAAAATCCACGCCCAGATCCTTGAGCGTCTCCTTGCGCAGGAAGGCGCACTGCAGCACCGATGTGATCATGAATGCGTGCAGCCGGTGCTCCTGCGACAGCTGCCCGCCGGACAGCCGAGCGGCGAAGCCGGCCACGGTTTTCATCGTGTTGTCGCCGGCGGCCGGCTGCTTCATGTCCCCAAGGATGGACACCCGGGAAACTTCCTGGTTATCCATCAGGAAATCCATGACCTGCTTGGCCACGGCCTTGGTGACCTCCAAGGGGCCTTCGCTGGGCAGCTCCGGCCGGAAGGCACGGATGACCCCGCCGATGATGGTCTGCACGCAAACCTCGATCAGATGGTCCTTGGACTGAAAATAGTGGTTGACCAGGCCCACGCCCACGCCGGCCCGCTGGGCGATCACACGGATCGTGATGTCCTCCACGGCTCCGTTGCTCTCCCGAATCAGCGCGATGGTCTGTTGTATGATGTTCTCCTTGGTCCTGTCCGATTTCATCGGCGCTCCTGATAATTGAACATTGTTCAATTCTATGATATGGCGAGGCCTTTGATTTGTCAAGCGGTGGATTTACCCCGTGTCGGGCAAACAGAAAAAGGGCCGAAGTTCCTCGCGGACTCGGCCCATTGGTAACGGCTTATTCCTTTGCTTTCTGCCTTCTGCGCCTTCGGAGCGCCACAATGAGCAGCACAACCGCCGCCGCACACAGCCCAAGGATGGCCGCAGTCACAAAGAGGTCGATTGAGGAACTCACATAAATCGACGTGGGGCCGTCCGCCCCTCCGATGATTCCCATAGCCATGCTCCTCTCAAAACATTGATCCGTCAGGTTAGCCGGGCGGCTGCCCATCATCAGCTATCCTGGTTCTGCTCAAAGAGCTTCACGCGCTCCTCAAAGCTCACGACTTTGTGGATCTGGTGCAGCATCCACAGATGGCCGAAGGCATCGCTGAAGATGGCGTTGGACACGCCGTAGTCCGGCATCTCGGTGAGTGGCTGCACCGTCGTGCAGCCCGCCTCCATGGCTTTGGCAAAGGTTGCCTTGATGTCGGGCACCAGTATGTTGAACCAGATGGGCTTGGGGTCTCCCGCAGAGGGCGCTTTCAGCTGGAACTCCGGGTTCTCATCCAGCATGTGGAACCGCACACCGTACAGCGTGAAGACAACCTCATTCTGGCCCTTGGGGAAGTCCGTAACCTCCACGCGCTCAATCTCAAAAATCTTCTCATAAAACTCCAACGCCTTCAGACTGTCGGTAACAACCAGATCGATCTCTACTCCAACCATGGGAACACACTCCTTCTATTGATCTGTGGAATATTCCGCTTCCTTTTGCAGCAGCCGCCGGATGCCTTCCACATCCTGCGGCGCGATGTCCTCAAAGAGAATATAATGCCTGCACTTGGAATAGGCTGTGCCGGAAATCACGAAAGTAACCGGCCCGGCGCAGCCGCCGCCGTGGCTGCCGCAATCCTTGGACGCAGCCAGCAGCGATGCCTTGCAGTGCTCCGTGCAGCCCTCCAGCACATCGGCGTATTGCGCGATGTGAAACAGCTTGGCGCGCACGGAAAACCGCGATCCGGTCACGCGCAGAATGTACAGCGTACGCTTGGGCTTTGCGGCGACATACTCGCACTTCCAGTCGTCGCCCTTCTTGCCCATCGCGGCTATCTTCGCCGCATAGCCCAGGGCCAGCGCCGTATCGTGCAGGCTGGTCACCGTGGCCCGATCTTCCGGAGATAGGGAGGTAATGATCTCGGTTATCTCCACCATGCTTCTCTCTTTCCGAATTGTAGTGAACCCACAGCCTTATTGGCCATTGAATTCTTTGACCGCATCCACCATCGCCACGACGTTTGCAACCGGCGTGTTGGCCTGCACATTGTGTATCGCGTTGAACACGAAGCCGCCGTCGCGGCCAAAGACCTCGCAACGGCGCAGCGCCTCGGCGCGCACCTGCTCCGGCGTGCCGAAGGGCAGCGTGCGCTGCGTATCCACGCCGCCGCCCC
Organism: Bacillota bacterium; assembly: GCA_023410875.1. Taxonomy (GTDB): domain Bacteria; phylum Bacillota; class Clostridia; order Christensenellales; family UMGS416; genus JAEYRA01. The sequence goes on from JAEYPH010000103.1 coordinate 82,855, forward strand.
AGAACACCAGCCGTGAGCCGAACTCCCGCTTCAAGAACTCCGGCTCCATGCCTGCGGCGGAGCACTGCACGGGGTTCACGATGTCGAACCCGGAGTCAATGATGTGCGAAAGCAGCGGAACGATGGCGCCGCAGGAATGCTTGAAGGTCTTCCACGGCGTGTTGGCGTGGATCCAGCCGTTGATGCGCCGGTAGTAGGGCGCGTACAGGCTGTCGAAGGTCCTGGGCGAGCAGAACTGGCTGGTCTGGGTGCCGAAATCCGTGCCGCACACGAACACGGCCTGCACGCTGTCCCCCAGCGCCTCAAACACCTTGGGCAGGTTTTTCAAAGCAATCTCGGTTTGCGCCTCGAAGATGCTGTGCACATAATCCGGCCGCGCCACCGTGGATACATACCATTCGGCCACATCGCGGATGCCGCGGGGGCGCTTCAGATTGGGGCCGGGCACCCAGGCGATGTCGCCCAGGGCCGTGCCCGGCAGGCCGCCGATGGCGCCTACGTCCAGGCCGCGCAGGCGGTCCGCCTCGCGCGCCAAGTGCGCCAAGTCCGCGTCGGCCACGGGGCCGAACTCCTCCAGGTTATCGCGGTAGTCCAGGCTCTCTTCCTCTAGGGGCTGCTGCCGGGGGATGGAATCGAAGAAATACCCGCCCACCGGCATGCGGCCGCTGGGCGGCGCTGAGGGGTCGCCGCAGGGGAAGATCAACTCGTCGCCGCCGGCGTCGCGCACCGTGCGGAAAGCATCGGGTACCAGCACATCCTGCCCCCAGGGCGTGCGCCAGGGCTTGTAAGGCGGCAGGTTGCCAAAGCCGAACAGATTGCCCGAAGGCATCACGCCGGCCACGGTCACGCCCATGGCGTCCATCAAGTCCTGCTCCATGAGCCCCAGCATCTGGTAGGGTTCCACGACCTTCACAGGCCCAGGCTGCAAGCCGTAATGCCGACGCAGGCCTTCCATGCACAGCACGTGGATGCCCGTCACGGCGGTTCCCCCGAAATCCACGGGGACCCGGCGGGGCTGCCTGTGGTTCAGCGCGTCGATCAAATCCTGGCGATTGCCCATGTGATACCCTTCCCGCGCCGCTGGCGCGCATATCCGGATGTTGAGGTGTATAGGTGCATTTCATTTTTACAATTATACCAGTGTTCGCCGGAAATGGTAACTCCCCTCCCACAGCCGGCCGAAACCGCGGCTTTATGACATACAGAGTCCACCAACTAAACACTTGATTTTGCCAATTGGTTTGCATAGGATGAAGATGTTATCATCGACCGGGTTCGATCCGTTAACCGCTTCTCAAAGACATGGGAGATGGAGCTATGAGCAGGCAGCAGGTGCGATGCCACGGGGACGAAGGCCGCTTCGAGACGATGGCGGCTTACATCTACGACCGCTTCGGCTCCTCGATCCATTACATCGCCGACGTGGCCGGCGGGCAGGGGCTGCTGTCCCGCATCCTCAACAAGAAATACAACTATCACGCCGAGGTCATAGACCCCAGGGGCTTTGCCTTGAAAGGGGTCGCCAACCGGGAATGCGAATACCGCGCCGATATGGCGCAGTACTATGACTTGATCGTGGGTCTGCACCCCGACGAGGCGACCCGCCCGGTCGTGGAGAGCGCGAGATACAAGCCGGTCATCGTTGTGCCGTGCTGCAACTTCTGGGACACCACCATGAAGCTGGGCACCCACGCGATGATCGAATCCATTAGCGCCTGGCTGGCCCAACAGCGCATCGCCTATGAGATCACGACCTTCGATTTTAAAGGGCCTAAGAACATCGGCATCGTGACCGGCGTCGGCTCCCAGTAGCCCGCGTCTACACATTACCAATCCTCAAGTTGCAGGGCGATGAAAGCGAGCACGCGGTTTGGCGTGCTCGCTTGTATTTCAATGGATTCCCGAAGAACTTCACCGGCGTGCCCCGAAACTCACTCCACAAAGCGAATCTTGGACAAGTCCGGTTGGTGGGGCGCACCCGGCCCTTTGGCGTAGCCCGCCAGCACGGCGACGCCGAATTCCCACCCCTCGGGGAAGCCAACCCGCTGCTGGAAGGAGCTGCCCTTGGGCCCGGCAAAGGGGATGGCTGCCATGCCGCAGATCACACTGCCCAGGCCCAGGGACGCGGCGGCCAGCGCGATGTTCTCGCTGACAATGCCGGTGTCCATCTCCGTGCCGGGCTGCTTGAGGATCAGGAACATGCACGGTGCGTTGTAGTACAGCGTTCCGCCGCGGCTCATGAACCGGTTATAGGCGGACTTGTCCGGATTCTCGGACAGGATGCGCATGCCCTCGGCATCCATCTCCTCTATGAGCGCCTTGTTGGTGATCACGACGACTTGCCAGGGCTGGCGATTCATGCCGCTGGGAGATTGCACGGCGGCCAGGGCGATGGCCTCCAGCTTTTCCCGCTCGGGCAAACGCCCCTCATAGGCGCGGCAGGAGTAGCGCTGGGCGATCGTGCGCAGGGTTTCGTTCATGGTCTTCATCCTTTCTGTTTCGCGCGTGCCGGGGACAAAGGGCAACATGGAATTTTTCACCACTTACTATAGCACAAAACAATGGGCCGGTCCGCAGGATGTGCCGGCCTACTGAAAATCCTCGTGGTCTAGTAACTCTTGCCGGGAACAAACGCGTTGCCACCCTTAAGGTAGCAGTCGAAGAAGGCCAGGCACACCCTGTTGAGGATTCCCAGCGCTTGCTCCGGGCTCTTGGTGGATTGCCTTCCGTCCAGCGTGCGGGTGATCAGCGGGCTGGTGCGGGAAAGGTCTGTCAACGCCAGATGCCCAATGCCCGTGATGTGCACATTGTGCACAGTGTCACCGGCGCCGGTGAGCAGCGCGTGGTTTACGGCGTACTGCGGCCATTGGCCCAGATGGCTCCACGCGCTGTCGGAATAGATGTTGAGCACCGGCACCGGATAGGGCTGGCTGTTCCAGACAAACTCGCCGCCCTCCACGCCCTGGACGTCGCACAGAAAGGGCGCCTCCAGCGCGATCACCGCGCTGATATCGCTGCGGCTCCGCCCGATGCCCAGCGCCGCCGAACCGCCCAAAGAATGCCCCATTACCGCAACATTGCAGCGGTCCACCAGCCTGTACGCGGGCCCGGCATCGGCCTTGCCCGCCTGGGCCAGGATATGCTCGATGACAAAATCGATGTCCGCGGTCCGTATCTCCATCCACTGGCGGTAAAACGCATAACTTTTCTGCCGGTCGGTTTTCGCGTCCTCTGCCCTCAAGTCGCCCATGTAGCCCATATCGATCCACGTTGTGCGGCCATCCCCATCCACGGTGAACAGGCTGTGATGCGTATGGTCGATGGAGCACACGACATATCCGTGGGAGGCAAGCTCCCGGAACAGCGATTCATTGCTGGTCTTGATACCCATGCTGCCGTGGGAGAACACGACCAGCGGGCTGGCTCCCGGTTCCGCCGCATCCTCGGGATACCAAAACGCCACGTTCAATTTTCTGCTCTCGCCGGTATCGGCATAGGGGTCTCCGCAGCCTTTGTCTATATACGTATAGGCGGCGGTGGCCACCCGGTATTCGCCCGTCACCGCCAAGGGCTGGTGCTGCGGGAACACGATGGCAGGCAGGGACGCCGCGAAGAGCAGCGCGGTCACGGCCACAGCTTTCCAGATGACACGCCTCGCCCTGTATGGGCGCTCTTTCTTCGCCCTGCCCAACCAGCCAACCGTCGCGGTTGCGGCCAGCAAGAGCAGTACAGTTGCCAGTGCGTAGTAGCGGAAGCTCCACTGTAGCACCTGCAAAGCGGTCAGCAGCGCGAAGACAGCCAGGGCAGCTATTCTCAGCAGGCCCCTGGCTTTTCTCTGATCGGATTTTGTCGCCACGCTGTGTAGCGCAAGCCCGGTTTCCATGGCTGCGGACACAAGAAATATCGCAATACCCATCTCACATCATCCCCCAGCGGTCTTGTCCGGTCACGGTTGCACCCCGGCCCGGCAGATGCGGCGCAAATCCGCCAGCTGACGGCGCAGATTGTCGCTGACCATCTCTGCGCTCTCACCTTTCACGCCGTTATACTCCAAGGTCACGACATCGGGCCGCGCAAGGCCCAGCACCCACTCCAGCAGGTCAAAATCCGCCGTGTCCATGGCCTGATGGGTGTCCGCCGGGAAGCCCTGGTCGTCATAACCGGAACCGTTCACATGAATTTCCCTGATCCGGTCCAACGGCAGCTCTCTCAGGAACTCATAGATGTCCCACTCCCGGTACAGCGCCGTGATCTTGGCGTGGGTCAGGTCCAGCAACAGGCCCACATCGTTTTCCCGCAGCAATCGGCTGATCTTTTCCGCCTCGGCATAGGGGCGGTGGTCGAACACCGTTCTGTCCTGCGGGGAATCCGGCGTGTTCTCCAGCAACAGCGGCACGCGGAGGTTCTTTTTGAAGATCTGTATCTGCCGGGACATCAGGGCATGGATCTCGTCATCCCTCATGGGAGCGTCCATGTACGCGTTCTGGATGGCCAAGTGCAGCCCGTAATGCGGGGAGCCGCATTGGGCCAGCAGGCTGTTGGCCCGCCCAAAATCCACGATGCCGATGTCCCTCATGCCAGAATGGTCGAAGCAGCCCAGGCCATGCAGCAGGATGGGCTTAAGTGCGCGCGCCGATTGGAACTGCCGATCAAAATCTCCGTACACGCCCATCTTGATATAATCCACCTGGACCTGCCCGCCCGCAAGGAGAGCTCTCAAGGATTCCGACCAGTTACAGGCGATCTTCACATCTTCCCTCCATCAAACGGATTGTGTCCGCAGAGCTCATCCATCCTATCGCATAGGCCGCCCGCATTCCAGAGCCGCGGTATCCTTGTCCCCTGACCCCATTTATTCAACGTTTCCCTAGAGCATCCCGTGCAGCAGAGCGCACTCCCTATTTAGATAATACAGCGAGCGTTCCATGTCCTGCGACGTGAGGTCGTCCAGCAGTATGCTTTCGGAAAAGGCGTGGACATCCTCCAGCCGGCGGCGCAGCCTGTAGAAGCGCATGGCGTCGGTGTTGATCTCAAAACCCCTGTGGACAGAGCGGTAAACCGACAGAAACTCCTCCCACGCATAATCGAAGAAGAACGTCTCGGTGAAGGAGAAGAGGTCGGCCTCCACCGGCGCGAGCCTCAGGCCCTCCCAGTCGATCAGCATCAGTCTGTCGGCTTGCATCAGGTTCCAGCCGTGGATGTCCGTGTGGCACAGGACAAGCGGCGGCTGCGATCGGCGCAGCCCGGCAGCGGCCTTTTGAAGGGCGGCGGTTGCTCGTGCTGTCGCATCCTTATGGGGCGTTAGCGCCTCTACCCACCGGTCGGGGCCTTGCAGGTTCTGCATCCATTGGTTCAAGGTGTCACAAAAGGAAATGTCGTAGGTTTCCAGCAGGCCGTCGGTGGGAACCGGTGTCGCGGCGCCATGGCTGTGCAGCTCGGCGGCAATCCTGGCAATGCTCCGCGCCTGCTCCGACGTCAGCCTGCCGCCGCCGATGGTTTGCCCATGGATAAAGGGAAACACCATATAGAGATAGGCCTCATCTTCCCATTTATAGCAGCCGCCCTTTGTGAGCAACGGCGCGCTCATGCTGCCCCTCAGCCCCGTGTTGGCATGCAGCCACAGGACCACCGGCATATAGCTGTCGATGCGCGCGACCCAGCCCTTTGTGGAGGGCTTGTGTTTGTCATAAACCTTGAGAAAATAGTCCCCGCTGTCGGCCTGAACCATCCAAGCGGACGCGGACCAACCCGACGGCACCTGCCGCAAGGACAGCGCCCCTATTCCATACTCTTCGCGAAGCATTTGTTTCATGCCGATATCCGACATTGAGGCACCTCATTTCCATGGTATCCAGAGCTGTTCGCATGGTACAGGTTCCATTATACAAAGCGTGCGCAGGTTTGTCTTGTGAAAGACCAGGACACCGGGAGCGTCGAATCGTACGGTTCTCCTTCCCATGGCTAAATTCCAGAGATGCGAATATACAGATTTTGCCTTTTTGCTTGCATATTTTATAAAGATACTGGTTTTGTTTGCTAATGCGTTTATTTTGCCTGTGTTTGACAATCAGCGCCTCCGCTTCAATGAATCATTTCCTTGATAGATCATATAAATAGGTGTTCACAATATAAATCGTTGAAAAAAATAGATAAATTACACGCCATAATATGTATTCTGGTATATCTTCATATGAATTTATTGACTTTGACCAAACAAAACGACATAATATTAGTACCATTCGGCAAAAAGAAAAAAGGAGGCACACTATGAGGCACCGCTTTAGTCATTCTGACCAGTCCTCACAATCGCCAAGCTCCGTTCGGCTTATCGCACTTTCATTAGCTGTCGTGCTTATGCTCGGGCTGCTGGCCGGTTGTGCCGGAACTACTACGCCCTCTCAGGCCCCCACGTCCGCCGCCGGTGAGGCTTCGGTCGCCCCCACGGCAACCGTGGCCGAGCCCGCTACGGCTGCACCTGAGAAAACGCCGGTGATCACCTATTGGGAAGAGCTGTGGGTCGGCAAGCAGACCACTCTTCTCGCCTCCCTGGACGACTCCGTTCTTTACAAAGAGCTTCAGAAGCGTCTGAATGTGGAAATCGAATTCCAGCATCCCCCGACGGGCCAGGCATTGGAGAAGTTCAACGTCATGATCTCCAGCGGATCCCTGACGGATATCATCGAGTACGGCCTGGCGACTGCCTACCCCGGCGGCCCGGAAAAGGCGGTCCAGGACGGCGTCGTGATGGATTTGACTCCCCTGATCGCGGAAAAGGCGCCGAACCTGAGCAAGGTAATGGCTCAGCATCCCGATTGGGCCAAGGGCGCCTATAACGACGCCGGCATGATCTGGAGCTTCCCGTTCTTCCGCGGCCACGACTTCCTGCGCACCTGGTATGGCGCTGCCGCTCGTACCGACCTGCTGGCCAAGGCTGGCGTCGCCGCGCCCAAGTCCATCGGCGATTGGTATACGGCCGCCAAGGAAATCAAGTCCAAGGGCGTCTGTGAATACCCGATTCTGATCCAGAATCTGGGCAACTTCGGCTCCTTCAACGTGCTGCCGGGCGCCTGGGGCGTGGGCTGGGAATACTACATCAAGACCGACGGCAAGATCGGCTACGGCCCGCTGGAGCCCGGTTTTAAGGACTTCATCGCCGAAATGAACAAGTGGTACAAGGAAGGCCTGATGGATCCCGACGTCGTCGTCGGCATTGAGACCAAGGACTTCCAATCCAAGATCACGACCGACAAATCCGCCCTCACACTGATGGCTGTCGGCGGCGGCATCGGCTTCTACTACGGCTCCATCAAGAAGGAGCGCCCGGAATTCCTGCTGGAAGGCCTGCCCTATCCCACAGTGGACGGTACCAAGTCGCGCTTTGGCAACCAGGACCCGAACATGGCCGGCCAGGGCTACTGGATCAACGCCAAGACCAAAGAGCTGGACGCCTGCATGAAGGTGCTGGACTACGGCTATGGCGAGGAAGGCCACCTGCTGTTCAACTTCGGCATCGAAGGCCAGAGCTTTGATTACGTGGATGCCAAGACCATCGAAGCCCCCATCGACGTAGTGGCGCTGGGCGACAAGTATCCGCTGTGGAAGCCCGAGATCATCACCAAGAACCCCGACTACTCGATGTCCGACGCTCTTGGCCCGTGGGTGCGCTCCCACGGCGGCGGCCCCTTCGTGCAGGACGCTCGCTACATGACGCAGTTCATGCAGTTCGACGACCAGAAGAAGGCCATCGCCATGTGGATGAATTCTTCCGACTTCTCTGCCAATATGAACTACGTCAACGCGACGATCGAAGAAGCTGCCATCATTGCCGACAAGCAGGCGGCCATGATCACCTATCGCGACGAGATGCTCGTTCAGTTCATCACCGGCGACAAGCCGATGACGGATTGGGAGGACTTCGTGGCGGAGATGAAGAAGATGGGCGCCGAAGATCTGCTGGCCATCCGCCAGGCCGGATACGAGCGCATGCTCAAGAGATAAGAACCAAACCAATGACCGAAGGCGGGAAGCTTCCCGCCTTCGGTCCACTCATTTAAAGGAGGACGGGGCAGGGGATGATTGTAACAACTACCACCAGAAAGCCCAGCAGAAAAACGTTTGCGCAGCGCGCCGTAGCCGATTTGGTGAAAAACAGATATGTTTACATCATGCTGCTGCCAATCGTACTATACTACTTGCTCTTCCATTACGGGCCGCTGGCCGGCGTTATGATCGCCTTCAAGCAGTTTTCGCCCGGTCTGGGTATTCTGCGCAGCCCCTGGGTGGGCTTCAAGCATTTTATAGACTTTCTTACCGGACCGTATTTCGAGCGGACGTTCTTCAACACGCTGTCCATCAACGTCATGGGCCTGGTTATCGGCTTCCCGATCCCGATAATTTTGGCCATATTGCTGGACGAAGTGCGCCACACCGTATTCCGCCGCACGGTGCAGACCGTCACCTATCTGCCGCACTTTATCTCCCTGGTCGTGATCTGCGGCATGATCAAGGATTTCACCGGGCGCGAAGGATTGATCAACGACATTATCGGCTTCTTCAACGCCGGCTATGTCGGGGCCAACCTGCTGTCCTCGAAACCGCTGTTCCAACCAATCTATGTGCTGTCCGGCATTTGGCAGGAGGTCGGCTGGGGGACCATCATCTACCTGGCGGCGCTCTCGGCGGTGGACCCGGCACTGAACGACGCTGTTTGCATCGACGGCGGCAACCGCTTCCACCGCGTGTGGCACATATCGCTGCCCAGCATCATGCCGACCATCATCATCCTGCTGATTCTGCGCATCGGCGCAATGACAGCCCTTGGATACGAAAAAATCATCCTTTTGTACAACCCCTCGATATACGAAACCTCGGACGTTATCTCGTCCTATGTATACAGGCGAGGCATTGTAGAGATGAACTATTCGTTCTCCTCGGCCGTCGGCCTTTTCAGCTCGGTCATCAATCTGATCCTTGTGGTATCAGCCAACTGGCTAAGCCGAACGATGACCAAAGAGAGCCTGTGGTAGGGGGGAAAGAGAATGAAGATTAAGACATCCATCGGTTCAAAGGCCTTCGACGTAGCCAACTACGCGTTTCTCATTTTTCTTTCCATCGCTACGTTTTATCCGTTCTACTACGTGCTTGCCTCGTCTCTGTCCCAACCTCTTTCGCTGATGCAGCATGAGGGGCTTCTGCTTGCACCCCAGGGCTTTTCGCTGGAGAGCTACAAGTTCGTGCTGCGATACCCGATGATTTTGCGCGGTTACCTGAACACGCTCATCATCGTGGTTGCGGGCGTGGGCTTCAACCTGGCCGCCACATGCCTGGCCGCCTACGGGCTTTCGCGCAAGAACCTGATGTTCAAGCGCCCGATCATCCTGATGATCATCGTCACGATGTACATCAGCGGCGGCTTGATTCCGTCCTTCCTCCTCGTGAATCAGTTTTTGCATCTGGGCAACACATACTGGGCGCTGTGGCTGCCCGGCCTGGTCTCGACTTACAGCATGATCATCCTGCGCACCGCCATGGAAAACATCCCCGATTCCCTGGAGGAATCGGCTCACCTGGATGGCGCCAACGATTTTACGATCCTATGGCGCATCATACTGCCGCTGAGCAAGGCGACGATCGCGGTGATTGTGCTGCAGTATGGCGTCGCCCATTGGAATTCATGGTTCCCCGCCATGATTTATCTGAACGACCGCAAGATGTTCCCGCTGCAGCTGATCATGCGCGAGATTCTGCTGGCTGACTCCACGGACATCATGACGCTGGACATGTCCGGCGACAAAGCGCCCATCATGGGCAGCATACGCTACACGACGATCATCGTGGGCACGGTGCCCATCCTGCTGGTGTACCCCTTCCTGCAAAAGCACTTCACCAAAGGCGTAATGCTTGGCTCTTTGAAGGGATAACGCGAAGGAACCGCACAAGCGAGCTCGAAGCGCCCATCGGATAGCCGATGGGCGCTTCGTTGTTCTATGCGGGTTAGCCGTTTGCTCCGCAAACCCAACCTAATGCGCATTCGGTGGGATATCACTACCGCCTGTGATCGGCGCATCAAACCAGAACGTGGTTCTGCCTTCACGGCTCACCACGCCATAGGCGCTGCCATGCTGCTCCAGGATGCTCTTGACGATGGCAAGGCCCAGCCCCGTGCCCAGCCGTCTGCCCTGGCTGACCCTCTGTGCCCGGTAAAAACGATCCCAAATATGCGGGAGCTCTTCCGGCTCGATGGTATCCCCAAAGTTGGTAACGGCGATGCGCACGGAGTCCCCCTGCTCCGCAGTGGAAATTACGATTTCCGAGCCGGAGGTTCCATGATTGATGGCATTGCTCAGCAGGTTGTCCATCACGCGCGCAAATTTCCCGCTGTCAAAACAGACGCGGCGATCCGGGCAGTCCACCCGAATTGACAAGCTCCTCTCCGCCGCCTGGATCTCCATCTTGCGAGCCATCTGCTCCAGCATGGGGCGCAAATCCAAGTCCTCCGGCGAGAAGGAATCGACACCAGCCTGCAGCCTTGAGTAATCGAGGATATCCTCTACGATGCGGCTCAACCTGGCTGCCTCACCGGCTACAATGGAAAGCTGCTCCTGCCGCTTTTCCGGCTGAGGCCAGGTCACATCTCGTACCGTCTCCGCATACCCCTGAATCACCGCCAGCGGTGAGCGCAGCTCGTGCGATACGTTGGCGATCAACTCCCGGCGCAACGCCTCGGTCTTCTTCAATTGGGCAGAAAGCTCGTTCAAGGCCAGGGCCAGCTGCCCGATCTCATCACGGGAGCGCACTTCCACGTTGGTCCCCAGGCGGCCGGCTGCCAGTGCCCGGGCAGCACCGGTGATCTGGCGCAAAGGCCGGGTAAACACTCTGGACAACATCAGCGCCAGCAACAGGGAAGCCGCCAGCAAGACCGCAGTGACGATCCAAAGCTGGCGCAGCAGGATGCGGGATGCCTCCTGCACATCGGACAGCGAGAACACCGCATAGAGGGCGCCGCCGCCGGGCAGCGGCCGCCCCAGCAGCGCGTACTGCACGCCACCGGCCATCCTGTTGTCCAGCAGCTGCGGCTCACCGTTGGGCCGCATCGCATCCCCGCTCTGGCAAAGCCGCAGCACCATGCCCTTCATCGGCATTCCTGGTGAGATATATCGGACCGCATCCCCTTCATCCAGCCGCAGCAAACGGACGTTCAGCCTCTCTTCCAATGCGGTATCATCGATGTTGGCCTGTGCGGACGCAGCCAGAATGGCTTCGTCCACAGCGGCCACTCGATCCTTAAGGTAATTGTCCTTCATGATCCCCGCTTGGATGAGCCAGAGCACAGCGATGGTTACCCCCGCCATACACAGGAACCCCAGGAACAGCTTTGTGCGCATGCGTCTCATTTGGCGCCTCCCGGCTCGAAACGGTATCCCGTGCCCCAGACAGTCGTGATTGCACCGCGATAGGCTCCAAGCTTGTCCCTTAAGGAACGCACATGGGTGTCAACCGTACGGCCATCGCCGAAATAGTCATATCCCCACACATGGTTCAGCAGCTGGTCCCTGGTGAATGCCTTGTCCGGCCGGGTTGCGAAGAATGCCAGAAGGTCGTATTCCTTGGGCGTGAGCATAACCGTCTCGCCGTCGACAAGCACCTTGTGGGCGTCCAGATCCACGACAAGCCCGCCGAACACAAACCGCTGGGCCACGGGGGCTGTGGCGGCAACGCGTTTCAAGAGCGCCTTTATGCGAGCGACCAACTCCCGGGGGCTGAAGGGCTTGGCGACATAATCGTCCACCCCCATCTCAAACCCCAACAGACGATCATATTCCTCACTACGGGCTGTCAGCATGATCACGGGGATCTGGCTGCTTTTCCTGAGCTGCTTCAGGGTTGCCCATCCGTCCTTCACCGGCATCATCACATCCAGCACGAGGAGAGCGAACGCTTCGCTTTCCATGAGCTTGAGCGCTTCGTCGCCGTTGCCGGCCTCGGCAAAGCTCCAGTCCTCGGCTTGGGCGTATTCGCGTATGATCGCCCGGATGTGGGCATCGTCGTCAACCAACAGGATTTTCGTCATCTTCTCACCCCAATGCAATTGTAACATTCTTTTTCGTTTCCACAGGCTTTTCTCACAAAGGTTTGATATTCTCTCACAATTTGAACACATCCGGAAGCTAAGATGGAATCACAAAGAGCGCGCTCAAGCAAGAAAGGACGGAAAAGACATGAAGAAGACAATCGTAGCCGCCGTGATAGCGGCGGTGGTGCTGATCGGATCGGCCACGGTGGCTTTGGCAGCCGACAGTTGGAAAACGCCGGCGGAAATCCTCGCGGCAATCACCGGCAAGACGGTGGAACAGGTGGCGGATGCCCGGCAGGAAGGCGCAACCTATGGCGCGCAGGCTGCCGCGGCAGGCAAGCTGGACCAATTTCAGGACGAGCGGCTGGCCCAATACAAGCTGCAGTTGAACCAAGCGGTGAAGGACGGCAGGCTGACACAGGCCAAGGCCGACGAGCTCTATCAATCGATGAAGGCCCGCGTGGACGCTTGCACAGGCAACGGCACAGGCGAAGGCCGCGGCTCGGGCTGTGGTATGGGCGCGGGCCGGGGCAACGGATTGGGCCGCGGCATGGGCAATGGTGCAGGCAACGGGATGGGCTGCATCGGCCGTTGAACGTCGGACTGGCCTTTCCAACATCACCGTATAAGAGATGGACTCATCGGCGAGTCCATCTCTTTTCAGGCAACAAGGGCATTTCTTGGGCACTTCTTTTACGCATTTTTGACACTTCAAGCAATCCGCGTGTTTGACAGCGCCTTCCTTTTGAGATTCGTGGATTTGAATCCCGACGGGACACGCCTTGGAGCACAGCTTGCAACCGACGCAGGCGCTCGTTACGACAATATGACCGTTTGGTTTTTTCACATGGGCAACCTGTGCCGCGCAACACGCCATATACCCCATCGGACAGATGGTACACCAGGCCCTGTGCTGATAGTAGCCGCCAAAGATCACATCCACTGCCGTCGTGATCAGGATCATACGTACAAAGACGGCGCCCACTGCCCGAATATCCCCCCATGCCCATGTGATTTGAAGGACGAATCCAGTCATAATCAGGATCAGAAACGCAACCTTGAACGCATCTGTTCGCATGAAGCCGGGAAGGGGTTTCTTCCTGCTCACTTTGGACAGCAGCCGGTCGTTCAGGCTTCCTCTCGGGCAGAAGTTTCCGCACCAATACCGCCCTTTGAAAAAGCCAACGACCACCGGGGCTACCATACATAGGGTGGCGAGGATTCCAACGATCGGATAAACGAGTCCTACCAATAAAAAGATGACCAGTATCATCCAGGACCAATGATGGATGAACTGAGTCAGGCTCTTTTTCATGAATGCCCTCCCGCAAAACAATATGTTTGCGAGTATACCAAAAGCAAACAGCTTTTCTATGTGACAATATCACTCACGCAACGCCTGCCCATCAGAGCCGGTTTGCCCGAGCTGAAAACAGATGCTTTGTTACTCCGGTTACGCCTGGATATCCCCCCGCGCCGTCAGGTCCGCGAGCATCCGGTCATAGAACGCCTTGTCGATCTTATACTTGCAGCGGTACACGATGTAGCCGGCCACGATGCACACGAGGGGCAGCGCGAACATCGACACCTTGAGGATCATCAAACCCTCGGGCGTCACGTCGTCGGCGGTCCTGGCGTCGTTGATGCCGGAAACGATCAGCGTGGCTGTGACGATGCCCGTGGAGATCGCCCCGCCGATTTTGTTGATCAGCGGCTGCAGAGAAAACGTGACACTCTGGTTGCGCTTGCCGGACTTCCACTGGCCGTATTCAATCGTGTCGGCCAGGAACATCAGCATCAGCAGCTGTATGAACGCCTCGCCCACGAACAGCAGCACGCCGGAAACCCCGATGAACGCCATATCCATCGGCGAGAAGAAGAACAGCGCATACCCGGCCAGCACCAGCACCGTGGCCCCGAAATACAGCTGCTTCCTGGTAAAGCGCTTGCTGAACAGCGGGAACACCGCCAGCGCGCTGAGCTGCGACACGCCCAACACCGCCGCGAACACCGAGTACATGCCCTCGTCGCCGTAGGCATATTTGAAATAGTACACGCCGAAGCTGGTCGTCGTGACATAACCAATCATAAACAGCGCCATGGAGATCGTCGTGAACAGCAGTTGGTCGTTCTGGAAGATGGCGCGGGCCATGTCCTTGAGCGATGTGCTGTCCTCCTGCTTGAACTGGCTGCGCATCTCTCTAGCGCCAAACAGCGTAAAGAGCAAAAAACCCAGCATCAGCACGGCTATAACCACCGCAAGGATATTCCACGCGGGCTGCAGGTAGTTTAGCCAATCTCCGGCCTTGGGGTCGCCGCCCAGAGCCTGGCCCAGCAGGTTGGTAACCGGTATGATGGCCACGACCACGGTGAACATGCCCACGTTGGCGCAGATCTTGGCCACCGAGCCGATCTTCTCGCGCTCCTTCTGCCCCAGGCTCAGCGCCGGCAGCATGGACCAGTAGGCGATGTCGTTGAGGCCATAGGTGATGTCCCAAGCCAGATAGAACAGACCGAAGGTGACCACATAGGCCACCGGGGACAACCCCAGGTCGGTGAACAGCAGCACCATAAAAACCGCGCCGGCCAGACCACCCCACAGGATGTGGGGCTTGTACTTGCCCCAGCGGGAGTTCGTGTTGTCCACGAGCACACCCATGATGGGGTCGTTAAGCGCGTCGAAAACGCGCATGACCGTCAGGATGCCGCCAGTCCAGGCCAAAAGCTCGTTGGAGAGATTCAGCACTTCGGTCAGGTAGACCATCAGGAACATGCTGATCATCGTGTAGTACATATCGCGGCCCACGGTGCCCAGGCCAAAGAAAAGGCGGTTGCGGACGTTTGCTTTCATAGCGGCCATCCTTGCAATCGGAATTGGAATGGAAGGAGTTGGTACATATCGATTATAGCATGGGCGAAGGCTCCGCAACACATCCTATCAACAAAAGAACCCGAACCGCGGGGTTCAGGTTCTATGGCCTTCCTCAATTTAAAGCTTTCAGCCGCTCGATCTCCCGCTGTATCCCGTCGATGGCCTCCCCTTTTTCAAAACCCAGCTCCCCAACGGCACGCAGATGCTCTTCGCGCATGTGGATGGCCTTGGGGAGGTCGCCCAGCTCCTCATACAGCAGCGCCATGCAGATGTAGGGGTCGTTGAAGGGAATCGGTCGCTGCTTCTCCAGCCACGCCGTGTAGTCCCGGATGGCGTCGTCATACCGGCCCATGGCGACCATGCGGTCCGCCCGGTGCGCGTAGGGCCGCCAGGCGTCCGGCGCGTCGTCGATGGCCTCCTGCCACAGGCGCAGGGCTTCCTGGCCGTCGCCCCGGGCATAGGCGATATCCCCCAGCCACACCTTGGCCAGCTCGTAGTCGCGGACGGTCTCCGTGGTTTCGATGATCGCGCGTGCTTCCTCCAGCAGGCCGTTGCCGATCAGTTGATCCAGCAGCCACCGCCAGCCCTCCCGATACTCCGGCACCCGCTTCATGAGCCCGCGATAATAGCGCACCATCTCCAGCGTGTGGTTGCACGTCCAGTCTCCGCCGTAGCCGTGCAGCAGATTGGTCAGCACGCTGTGGCCGCACTTCTTTTCCGGCTGTATGCGGATGCCCTGCTTGGCGTAATCCACAGCCAGGCGCGTAAACGTCTTGATGCGGTGCTCGTACAGCTCCGCCAGGCGCAGCCAGGCGTCGGCACAGCCGGGCTTGCGGGCGGCGATGCCCTGCAGCAGCGTCTCGGTGGATGTGAAGGCGCTCTCAGAAAGGTCGCGCACATTGCACAGCATGTTGTCGATGCGCCGCAGGTTCTCCTCATCGCTCAGCGAAAACAGGTCGTCGATGGTCACGCCGAAGGTTACGGAGATCGCCGGGAGCATGGCGATGTCCGGCGCGGTTACGTCGTTCTCCCATTTGGACACCGCCTGCGGCGAAACGCCCAGCGCCTCCGCCAGCTGCTCCTGTGTCATACCCTGCTGCGTGCGCAGGGCCTTGATCTTCCTGCCAAGTTCCATGTTCATACCGCTCTTCCTCTATTCGATGTTTCCGGCCGGTACCCGTATTATAGAATGCAAAAGGCTGAACATCCAATGACCGGACCGGCAACAGGGGTAACCGGTTGGTTGAGGCCAGACCATCGGCCGAAACGGCTTTGATGACCTGAATACCCCTTGCGGAATCACCGCGGGCTGCGGTAAAGTGATCGTAGCCCGCCGGACAAAACGCCGCAATGCCGGCAGGCATGCCAACCGCACGGAGGGAGAACCATGTCCTATCAATCCACGACCGCATGGCTGCTGGACGCCGACCCGGCCATTCGCTGGCAGGTTCTGCGGGATTTGCTGGATGCCGAACCCGCAGCCGTGCAGGCGGAACAGGCGCGGGTGGCCCGCACTGGGTGGGGCGCCCAGCTGCTGTCTCAACAAACCGAACGGGGCGATTGGCAGGGCGACGATCTGTCCTTGCTGCGGACCATCCATTGCGTGGTGCTGCTGATGGACTTGGGTGTGGACCCCATGGACCCGCTGGTGCAGACGATGCTGGAGCGGGTGTCCACGCTAAGATGGGAATACCACGGGCAAAGGCTGTTCTTCGACGGGGAGGTGGAGCCCTGCATGAACGCCAAGGTGCTGGCCACGGGCTCCTACTTCGGCATACGCTGTGAGCAGGTGCTGCAGCGGCTGCTGGGAGAACAGCTGGCCGACGGCGGCTGGAACTGCGACGCGCCGCCCAGCACGCGTTCCTCCTTCCACACGACCATCGCCGTGCTGGAAGGCCTGCTGCGATACGAAAAAGCCTTCGGCGGCAGCACCGACACCCAATCCGCCCGCCAAAGGGGAGAGGAATATCTGCTGGAGCGCAGGCTGTTGTACCGGCTTTCCACCGGCGAGATCATAGACAAGGCGTGGACGCGGTTCCACTTCCCGCCGTCGTGGCACTACGACGCGCTGCGGGGTCTGGAATATCTGCGGGCGGCCGGGCGAAGGCCCGAGGCGCGCATGGAGGAGGCCATCGGCTTTGTGCGGTTGCGCCGCCACCAGAACGGCCGCTGGCCCTTGGTGAAGCCCTACAAGGACGACCTGCTGAGGTTTGATATGGAAACGCAGGTGGGCGCGGCCAGCCGATGGAACACGCTGCGGGCCATGCGGGTGCTCCGGTGGTATGAGTCGGGCAGCCAGACCCTCACCTGAGCAGTTGATGGTTCTCGAAGAAATCCTTCCACGGGTCGTCGCCGGCGGTCCGCGTGAGCGCCTCGGCCATATGAACGCCGTCGGGGGCCACCGTGTCCAGCTCCTCCCACGAGATGGGCATGGATACCCCGGCTCCCTTACGCGCCCGGATGGAATAGGGCGCGATGCTGGTGGCGCCCCGGCCGTTGCGTATCCAATCGATGAAGATTTTGCCCACACGCCTGGCCTTGCGGACGTTGCTGGTGTAGCGGTCCGGCCACTTGGCCTCCATGACTTCAGCCACGCGCCGGGCGAAATCATGAAACGCATCCCATGAAACGGCGGGCTGCAACGGCACGACCACATGGTATCCTTTGCCGCCGCTGGTCTTCAGATAGGAGCGCAGCGAAAGCTCCGCCAGTATGGCCTGCATGTCCCGCACGCCCTGGCGCACCGTGGCCAGGTCCATACCCTCGTCGGGGTCCAGATCGAACACCATGATGTCCGGGCGCTCCAGATCGTCCACGCGGCTGCCCCAGGTGTGGAATTCCAGCGTGCCCATCTGCGCTTCGGAGACAAGCCCCGCGGCGTTCTCGATGTAGAAGTAATCCTCGGCTTCCCCGCTGCCGGTGGAGATGGGAATCGTGACGACGCCCTTGCTGTCCGGGCCGGGGTGCTTCTTGTAGAAGCACGTCTGGGCGATGCCCTTGGGGCAGCGCACGATGCTCAAGACCCTGCGGCTCACATAGGGTAGCATGCGGGGGGCCACCTGCGCGTAATAGCGGATCACATCGGCCTTGGTGGTTTTCGGGTCGTCGAAGATCACCTTGTCCGGGTTGGTGATGCGGATACCTTCGATGGTGACGCCGTTGGCGTTCGCGTCCATGGGCCTCTCCCCCTCTACATCGGATGTTGGCGGTGGCGTTTGGTCCTCCGGCTTTTCCCTCCGGATGTCCCCCGGCGCTTTATCGGTGCGCAGGCCTTTGAAGCTGGCCTGCCGCAGCAGGCCCTCCTGGGTCCACTCGGCGAACTTGATTTCCGCGACCAGCCTGGGTTCCAGCCACGTGATCCTTTCATTGGATCGGGGCTTTGGCGCGACCCGGAAAGGCGGCTCCTCCCTGTGGATGCCTTCAAACCTTTGCTCAAGCTCCGTCATTTCGGCAACGCTCAGGCCGGTGCCGGCGCGCCCGGCATAGACAAACTCCTCTGCTTCATAGATACCCAGCAGCAGCGAACTGACTCCGCTGGTTTTTTTGTCGGTCAGCGTGTACCCGCCGATCACGAATTCCTGCCGTTTGTCGCACTTGAGCTTGATCCAGTCGCCGTTTCTGGTTCCGCTGTAGACGGAATCCACCCGCTTGCCGACGATGCCTTCCATGCCCAGATCACA
Source organism: Bacillota bacterium (assembly GCA_023410875.1). Classification (GTDB taxonomy): domain Bacteria; phylum Bacillota; class Clostridia; order Christensenellales; family UMGS416; genus JAEYRA01. The sequence continues at coordinate 101,480 of JAEYPH010000103.1, forward strand.
GGCCGCGGCGAAGCTTTCTTTCCCGTTCCCCCGGACATGCTGGCTGTAGTGGAGGTTCCTCGGGGCTCCCTTCATCAGAGATTCCAGCGTTTCTTTTCGTTCGATCAGCGGATGCCCCCGCAGGTCTACGCCGTCCAGCGCCAGCAGGTCGAAGACGATATAGGTCAGGTTCTGGGCCTGGGGGCGCTTCACATAATTCTGCAACGCTTGGAAGTCCGTCCTGCCCGCCGCGTCGGTGACCGCCATCTCGCCATCCAGCACCATCGCCCTTCCGGCGGCAAAATCCAAGAGAGAGGGTGCGGCATCCTGGAACCGGCTGGTATAATCATGGCCGTTCCTGGTGATCAGCCGGACGCAGTTGCCTTCCAAATAAGCGAGGATTCTGTAGCCGTCATATTTCATTTCGAACAGCCATTCCTCACTCTCGGGCGCCGCTTTGACCAGTTTGGCCAGCTGAACGCCGGCCGTGGTGAAGGGATTCTTCGTGATGGTTTCGTCTTTCCCTGCTTCAATTTCTTCCATCGTACGCCCGGTGCGGATGCTGGTTGAAAATTCGGAAATGCTGGCGCCGGCTTGGGCAAAGGCATCCTTCTCCTTGAGTAGCAGCCAGTTGTCCCTTCGCGCCGTTCCGCCGCTATCGTCTTGCTCTCGCATCGGCTGCGCCGACGCTGCCGCAAGCCGGGGCAGCGCCTTGGTCTCGCCGGCCTTGGCTTTCAGCCGCACCAGAGCCCACTTCCCCTTGAGCCGCCTACCCTTGAGGGTGAACTTCAGCGAGCCCTGCCCCAGGCCGGCGTCCACATCCCCCAGGGGCTCCCAGTAGCCTTCGTCCCAGAGCATCACGGCGCCGCCGCCATACTCCCCCTGGGGGATGGTCCCCTCGAAGTTCCGGTATTCCAGCGGATGTTCCTCCACCTGCACGGCCAGGCGCTTGTCGTGGGTGTCATAGGAAGGGCCCTTGGGCACGGCCCAACTCAGCAGCGCGCCGTCCCATTCCAGGCGGAAATCGTAGTGATCGTTTCGGGCCATATGGTGCTGCACGACAAACCGCAGGCCCTCCCGGGCGGCCTGCGCCTCGCCCCGCGGTTCCAGGGTCCGTTCGAAGTCTCTCTTTCGGTTGTACTCGCTCAGCTTCCCGGTCATGGATCACGCCGGCTTTCTGGCCTTCTCGATGCTGGCCTTGAGAGCCTCCATGAGGTCGATGACCTTGCCCGCACCCTCGGCCTCGGCGGCGACGACCTCGCGGCCTGCGATCTTGGTCTCGATGAGCGCGCGCAGCTTCGTCTGGTACTCGTCCTGATACTTCGAGGGATCAAAGGGCGTGTCCATGGAATTGATGAGCACCTTGGCCATGCTCAGCTCCTGCTCGGAGACATCGGGCCTGGCAACCTGCTTTTGCTGCTCCCGGATGTCGTCGGCGTAGAACATCGTGGAGATCAGGATGCCATCCTCCCGGGGGATGATGGCCATCAGCGTGTCCTTGGTGCCCATGACGGCCTTGCCGATGGCGATCTTCTGCTCGGCCATCAGCGCTGCGCGCAGCAGCTCAAAGGCCTTCTCTCCCCCGGCCTCCGGCACAGCCTGATAGGTCTTTTCGTAGTACACCGGGGAAATCTGATTCAGCTGCGCGAAGTGCAGAATCTGTATGGACTTCTCCTTCTCGGTCTTGATCTTCTCGATCTCCTCGTCGGTCACGACAACGTACTTGTCGTCATCATACTCGAAGCCCTTTACGATGTCCCCGGTCGTGATCTCCTTGCCGCAGTGGGCGCAGGTCTTCTTGTAGCGGATGCGGCTGTTGTCTTCCTTGTGCAGCTGGTTGAAATGGATGTCGTTGTCCTGGGTGGCCGTGTACATGGCGATGGGGATGGCGACCATGCCGAAGGTTATGACCGATTTGCGCGCTATCATTTTGGAAACACCTCCGAGTGTAGTGTTTCCGGGATAATTTAGTAATAGACAGAGTTTAGCAACTAAACTCCAGTGCTTATCGGGTCTTTTTGCATTACCTGATGGTGATGAACAACTATTCAAATTACACGTTATGATGGATCACTCGGTGGAGGCAGCATTCCGGTGCATAAAACGCTATTATCTTTTAATATGCATTATCAAGCCTTGTCAATATATGTCTGATGAATAGAATAAATTAACAATATCGTTTGGAGGAATAGACAATGGGAAAGCTTCATGTTTTCATTGACGGTAGCTGGCTTATAAAAGTCTGTGCACCAAATGGAATACTTGCCGAAAGATTTTGTGTACCTAATCAGTTTAAGCTAGACTTTTCAAAATTGAAGGATGTGATTTATAGACATATCGCATCTACTCAGCCTGACTGCACTGAAATTGGAGATTGCTATTTTATTACATCAATATTTGATATACCCGCTAATATGAATACATGGATTGGCAGGACAGTAAATACAAGGACAATAACGCAAGACCAACTGGATAAAACTACACGTAACGTCCGTATGCGCGAAGACTACGCAAATAGAGCAAATACTGCAGGTTTTGATCCTCAAGGAATTATCCGAGTAACCTTGAAAGACTGGATGATTCAAAAGTTAGCAGATAAAAAATATCAAGAAAAACAAGTAGATACGACAGTTGTCGCTTTATTGGTCAAATATGCTATTACAAAACCGAATGATTTTTTTGTTATCGTAGCAGGAGATTCAGATATACTGCCTGCTATTAGTATTGCTTATCCTGAGTTCACTCAAAGGATTTGCTGGGTAGCAAACCATCCTGACCAGCTTAATGCTGCGCATAGGCAAACATCCTTTTCCTATTTCCAGTATAGTTACAATATTCCCCCGTTATATTTGCATGATTGTGTGGACAAAATATCCGAAGGAGTTAATATATATACATGCCCTAATTGTCACAAAGTATTTATTAGCCCAACGCCCTTCGCTCAGCACAGCCGAACTTTTTGCCCAACTTGTAGCAGGCAAAGGACGTAAAAACAGGTCATCCATCCAATCGTTTGTTTAGTTCACCTATAAATGCTGGTGCCGCTTAAAGGGCGGCGCCAGCATTCGCCCAAAATAGCCTGCTAATCTTCCTTATAGACCGCAAGATTTGATATCAAAGCTCCTCACGGTAATGCCGTTTGATTTGCCTGGCTCACTATCGCGTTCTATTCGTAGCTAATCATTGCGGGCTGGAAGCTCCAAGAAAGTTCCACATCATCTTCATGGCCAATGCTTGCCCTAATGGGTATAATAAATAAACCGAATGGACTCCGGCAAATCCTTGGCAATGATCCCTTTCATCTTTTTCGCAAAGAGAGGCACTAAGAACCATCATAAAAACAAGCTGCTTCCCAATCCGGCGAAGGAGTTCATCAGTATATGCCGGGAAACGGTGGATGCAGAAGGAGCTTCGCCCGGCGGCAGCGAATGATACCAAAGCAAAGAGAACCAACAGGAGGTCTGCCCGTGAAAATCCTGTTCATAGACATCGATACCCTTCGTCCGGACCATATGGGCTGCTATGGCTACCACCGCGACACGACGCCGGCGCTGGATGGCATCGCCCGGCAGGGCATGCGCTTTGACCAGTGTTACTGCTCCGACGCACCTTGCCTTCCCTCGCGGGCAGCGCTGATTTCCGGCATGTTCGGCATACACAACGGAGCCGTGGGCCACGGCGGCACAGCGGCTGACCGGCGGCTGAGCGGCCAGGGCCGCGGCTTTACCGACGAGATCGACAGCAACTGCTTTCACCAGATTTTCCGCAAGGCCGGCATGTACACGGCCTCCATCAGCACCTTTGCGGAAAGGCACTCGTCCTGGTGGTTCAACGCCGGGTTCCATGAAACCCACAACGTGGGCAAAGGCGGCATGGAATCCGGGGAGGAAGTGCTCCCGGTGGCGCTGGACTGGGTGGAACGCAACGCCCTGCGGGACGATTGGTTTCTGCACCTGCACCTGTGGGACCCTCATACCCCCTACCGCGCGCCCGCGAACTTCGGCAACCCCTTTGAAAACGACCCGTTGCCCTGCTGGTATACCCAGGAGGTGCTGCAAAGGCACTTAAAGACGGTGGGGCCCCACAGCATCAACGAACTGAGCATGTATGACGACCGGGAAAGCCCGAGCTTCCCCCGGCAGCCGGGCAGAGCGCAGGACATGGACGGCCTGCGCAGGGTCATCGACGGCTACGACTGCGGCATACGGTATGCTGACAGCCTGGTCGGCCAGGTCTTTGACGCGCTCCGGGCCAAGGGCATATTCGATGAAGTGGCCGTTATCCTGACATCCGATCACGGAGAGAACTTCGGCGAGCTGGGCATCTACGCCGAGCACGCCACCGCCGACGCCGCCACGTGCCATATTCCGCTGATCATCCGCTGGCCCGGCGGCCCCGCCGGTGTAGACAGCGCCCTGCACTACAACCTGGACCTGTGCCCGACCATGGCGGACTTGCTGGATGTTCCGAAGTATTCCAAGTGGGACGGCGTCAGCTTTGCCCAAAGCATATTGACCGGCCAGCCCTGCAGCAGGGATTCCCTGGTTCTATCGCAGATGGCCCATGTGTGCCAGCGGTCCGCCCGCTTCGGGCAGTGGCTGTATATGCGCACCGTGCACGACGGTTTCCATCTCTTCCCCCGGGAAATGCTCTTTGACCTGTCCGGCGACCCCTACGAACAGAATGACGTATCGGCGCAACATCCGCAGGTCTGCGCCCAAGGGGCGCGCATCCTGCTGGATTGGCAGGAGGACGCCATGCTCCGCAGCGACAGCGCCGTGGACCCGATGTGGACCGTGGTGCGGGAAGGCGGGCCCTTCCACGCGCCGATGGCCAACCTGGAAGGGTATCTGCAGCGCCTGGAGAGCACCGGCCGCGGCGAAGGAGCGCAGGCGCTGCGGGCAAAATACCGCCCAACGTGACGGCTTTGCGGCCCGCGGCCATTGCTGCAATGCAAGAAACACCGAAAGGAACCAACCACCCATGCCTCCGGCGCTTTTCCTGATCAAGCCCGCGTCCAGCGGATGCAACATGCGGTGCAAATACTGCTTCTATTTCTCTGAGGCGGAGCAGAGGAGCGTCGCGAACTACGGCATCATGCGGGAGCACACGCTGGAGACCATCGTACGCAAGGGGCTGGCCTACGCCGACGGCGCCTGCGGCTTCGCCTTTCAGGGGGGAGAGCCGACGCTGGCCGGCCTACCCTTCTTTGAAAAGCTCATGGAATTCCAGCGCATGTACAACGTCAAGAACGTGAAGATCAGCAACTCCATACAGACCAACGGCACGTTGCTGGATGAGGACTGGGCGCGGTTCTTCCACGACAACCGCTTTCTCGTGGGCCTCTCCCTGGATGGGGACAGTGCCAGCCACAACCTGCACCGCATGGACGCCAAGGGCAACGGCACCTTCAACCGGGTTATGAAAACGGCGAGGCTGTTTGACCGCTTCCAGGTGGAATACAACATCCTGACGGTCGTGACACCCAACACCGCCCGCTATGTTCGGCGCATCTATGACTTTTTCAAAAAGAGCGGCTTCCGCTATCTGCAGTTCATCCCGTGCCTGGACCCGCTGGGAGAGCAGCCGGGCGGGCGCCCCCATTCGCTGGGGCCCGATGAGCTGGAGCGATTCTTAAAGCAGCTTTTTGACCTGTGGTATGACGATGTCGTGCAGGGCCGCTACATCAGCATCCGCTATTTCGACAACCTGATACAGATGCTGCTGGGCCAGCCCCCGGAGGCCTGCAACATGAAGGGCGTTTGCTCGTGCAACTGCGTGCTGGAAGCCGACGGCAGCATGTACCCCTGCGACTTCTACATGCTGGACCACTGGCGGCTGGGCAACATCGAAAGCGACGACATCGCCGGCATGCTGCACAGCGACAGGGCGCAGGATTTCATCCGACTTTCCGCCGGGACAGCCCCCGAATGCCAGCAATGCCGCTGGTTTGCATTGTGCCGCGGCGGCTGCCGCCGGGAGAGGGATGGACTGCCCGGCCAAGGGCTGGCGCTGAACGCCTTTTGCAGCGCGTACCGCGGCTTCTTCGACCATGCCTACGAGCGGTTGGTCCGCGTGGCGCGGATGGCCCGCGGCGGCTAAGGATAGAGACAGGAGGGCAAGTCATATTGAAAGCGATTATGGTCATGTTCGATTCCCTGAACCGGCACATGCTGCCGCCCTACGGCTGCGATTGGGTCAAGGCGCCCAACTTCCAGCGGCTGGCACAGCGTACCGTCACCTTCGACAACAGCTATGTGGGCAGCCTGCCCTGCATGCCGGCGCGCCGGGAGCTGCACACCGGCCGCTACAACTTCCTGCACCGAAGCTGGGGCCCGCTGGAACCCTTTGACGATTCGATGCCCGAAATCTTGGGCCGCAGCGGCATCTACACCCACCTGGTCACCGACCATTATCATTACTGGGAGGACGGCGGCGGCACCTATCACCACCGCTACCGCACATGGGAGAGCGTTCGCGGCCAGGAGGGCGACTGCTGGAAAGGGGAAGTGCAGGAGCCCGACATCCCCGAGCACCTGGGGCGGTGCTGGCGGCAGGACGTCATCAACCGCAAATACATGGACCGCGAAGAGCTGCACCCACAGGCGGTCACCTTCGGGCTAGGCCTGGAATTCCTGCACAAGAACCACGCCCAGGACAACTGGTTTATGCAGCTGGAGACCTTCGATCCCCACGAACCCTATTTCACCCACCAACCGTACAAGGACCTGTATCCCCATGACCACGACGGACCGCTGTTCGATTGGCCGGATTACCGCATGGTAAGCGACGAGGAGCGGCCCCATGTCCAGCACATGCGCTATGAGAACGCGGCTCTTGTCAGCATGTGCGACCGTTACCTGGGCAAGGTGCTGGACTTTATGGACGAGCACGAGATGTGGAAGGACACGATGCTGATCGTGAACACCGACCACGGCTTCCTGCTGGGCGAGCACGACTGGTGGGCCAAGGGCAACGTGCCCTACTATCAGGAGATCGCCCATACGCCGCTGTTCATCTGGGACCCTCGCTCGGGCTGCCAGGGGGAGCGCCGCAGCGCTTTGGTGCAGACCATCGACCTGGCACCGACGATACTGGATTTCTTCAGCGTCCCTGTACCCCCAGACATGCAGGGCAAACCGCTAGGGGGCACCGTCGCTTGCGATGCGCCGGTGCACGACGGCATCCTGTTCGGCTGCCACGGCGGGCATGTGAACTGCACCGACGGCCGCTATGTGTACATGCGCGGCCCGCAGTCCCCGGACAACGCGCCGCTGTATGAATACACGCTGATGCCGACCCACATGCGCGAAATGTTCTCGGTGGAGGAACTGCAAAACATCGAGCTGTCCGGCCCGTTCCCCTTCACCAAGGGCTGCCCGGTCATGAAGATCCCCTCCCGGGGCGGCAACGGGCAGATCCAGTTTGGCAACCTGCTTTTCGATCTGGAGAAAGACCCCGGACAATTGAGCCCCATGGAAGACCGGGAGATCGAGGCCCGCATGATAGGGCTCATGGCCCGCCTGATGCAGCAGAGCGACGCGCCGGCGGAGCAGTACGAACGGCTGGGCCTGGCAAAGCCGATTAACTGCCGCTGAGCAACGACACGGAAGGAGACGTCCATGGCGAAGAACAGGCAGTATGTGCTGATCATGACCGACACCCAGCGCCGGGACATGCTGGGGTGTTACGGAAACCCGGTTTTGAAGACCCCGAACTTGGACCGGCTGGCCGCGCAGGGCATCCGCTTCGGCAAGGCCTACACATGCCAGCCGGTGTGCGGGCCGGCCCGGTCGGCGATTTTTACGGGGCTTTTTCCCCACTCCAACGGCTCCTGGGGCAACAGCATGCCGCTGGGCGACAACGTGAAGACCATCGGCCAGCGCCTGCGGGACCAGCATTTCCACACCGCCTACATCGGCAAATGGCATCTGGACGGCGGCGATTACTTCGGCCTGGGCCGGTGCCCCGACGGCTGGGACGAGAAATACTGGTTCGACATGCGCAACTATCTGGAAGGGATGAGCGAAGAGGACCGCCTGGCCTCCCGCAGCCCGGACATCATGGGGCAGCGCAGCATCGGCGAGGCCTTCCCCTACGCCCGCCAATGCTCCGACCGGGCCATCGATTTCCTGCAAAACAGCGCCGGAGAAGACTTCCTGCTGGTGCTGTCCTACGACGAGCCGCACCATCCCTTCGTGTGCCCGGAGCCCTATCCCTCGATGTATAACGACTATGAATTCCCCAAAAGCCCCAACGTGTGGGACCGACTGCAGGACAAGCCGGACCACCACAAGGCCTGGGCGGGAGACGCCACGCGGGAGGATAAGGACCAACTAAAGATCAGCAGCCCCTATTTCTTCGGCTGCAACTCCTATGTGGATTACGAAATCGGCCGCGTGCTGAGCGCGGTGGATGCATGCGCGCCGGATTGCCTGGTCATCTACACCGCCGACCACGGCGACATGCTCCATTCCCACAGCATCAATGGCAAGGGCGCGGCGATGTACGAGGAGATCACCGGAGTACCGTTCCTCGTGCGCTACCCCGGCGTGGCCCCCCAGGGCGCCGTGTGCAGCCGGGTCGTGTCCCACATCGACATCGTTCCGACGATTCTGGAGGCCGCCGGTCTGCAGCAGCCCCGGCTGCTGGAGGGCAACAGCTTTCTGGACCTGCTGCGCGACCCGCAGTCGGAGCAGCCGCGGGCGGCTTTTATGGAGTTCGGCCGTTATGAGATCGACCACGATGGGTTCGGCGGCTTTCAGCCGATCCGGGCGGTGTGCGACGGCCGCTTCAAGCTGGTCGTCAATCTGCTGACGACCGACGAGCTTTATGATCTGCAGGACGACCCTCAGGAAATGCACAACCGCATCGACGACCCCGCCTGTGCCAAGGACAGAGACTGGCTGCACGACCGGCTGCTGCAATGGATGAACGACACCCGCGACCCTTTCCGCGGCTACTACTGGGAGCGCAGGCCATGGCGGCAGGACGCGCGACCGGCCACATGGGATTATACCGGCATGACGCGGCAGCGGGAAAACCCAGAGTACGAGCCGTGCCAGCTGGACTACGCGACCGGCTTGCAAATCAAGGAGGCGGTGCGCAAAAAATGAACGCGAATCAGAAACCGAACGTCATCTTCTTTTTCTCAGACCAGCAGCGTTGGGACACGGCGGGCTGCTACGGGCAGAAGCTGCCGGTCACGCCCAATCTGGACCGCATGGCCGCCGAGGGTGTGCTCTTTGAAAACGCCTTCACGATGCAGCCGGTGTGCGGCCCGGCACGGGCATGCCTGCAAACCGGCCTTTTCGCGACCCAGAACGGCTGCTACCGCAACGGCATCGCGCTGCCCGCCGTGGACAAAACGCTGGCCGACCATTTCCACGACGCGAGCTACCAGACCGCCTATGTGGGCAAATGGCACCTGGCCTCCACCGACGACCCGAAGCACATGCACCCGGGCGTCGACGCCCGGCAGCGCCAGGCCGCCGATTACCACACGCTGCCGGTGCCGCCGGAGCGCCGGGGCGGGTACCGGGATTACTGGATGGCGGCCGACGTGCTGGAATTCACATCCCACGGTTACGACGGTTATGTATACGATGCAGACATGAACAAGGTGGAATTCCAAGGGTATCGGGCCGACCGCATCACCGATTTCGCGCTGGACTTCCTGGACCGGGCCGACCGGGACCGCCCGTTCTTCCTCTTCTTGTCCCACATCGAGCCCCACCACCAGAACGACCGCAACCGCTACGAGGGGCCGCTGGGCAGCCGCGAGCGATTCGCCGGTTTTGAAACACCAGGCGATCTGCAGGGAACCGAGGGTGACTGGCGGGAAAATTACCCCGACTATCTGGGCTGCTGCCACAGTCTGGATGAGAACCTGGGGCGCATCCGTGCCAAGCTCTCGCAAACCGGCCAGGCCGACAACACAGTGATCTTCTACACCAGCGACCACGGCACGCACTTCAAAACCAGAAACCGCGAATACAAGCGGGCGTGCCACGACGGCTGCATACACATACCGCTGGTGGCCTGCGGGCCGGGCTTCCGCGGCGGGCGCAGGATCGACGAACTGGTGTCGCTGATGGACCTGCCGCCCACGCTGCTGGGCTGCGCTGGCATACAGCAGCCGGAGCACATGCAGGGCCGGGCGCTGCAGCCGCTGGCCGACGGGAGCCGCACCGATTGGCAGGAGAACGTCTTCATGCAGATCAGCGAATCCCAGGTCGGCAGGGCTGTGCGCACGCGCAAGTGGAAATATTCCGTGCGGGACTACCGCAAGGACGGCTGGAAGGATTCCTACAGCGACCAGTACGAAGAAGACTTCCTCTATGATCTGGAAGCAGACCCCCACGAAAAGAACAATCTGGTGCTGGACGACCGGTATGCGCAGGTGCGCGGGGAACTGGCGAAACTCCTGATCTCCCGGATGCTGCAGGCCGGCGAACCAAGGCCGCAGATCCTGCCTGCGACGCAGCGAACATCAAGGGTATGACACGCACGCCAGACGGCCACTTAAACCGGCTGCCGGTGCTCATAGGCGGCGTTCAGCCGCTCAGTCACGTCCCGGTCAAACCCTCTGTCCTTACGCCGCTGGGGTACGGTGTCCGAAGTCTTCAGATACCAGCGCAGCAGCCGGCTTTCCAGTTCGTTCCTGACCTGCGCGTACTCCGGGTCGCCGTAGACATTGCAAAGCTCGTCCGGGTCCTTCACCAGGTCGTATAGCTCGCTGTGGCCATCGGAGCGGATGACCAGCTTGTGGGTCAGTGTTCTGGCCATGACGGCGCGGCACACGCTGGCGGGCGCTTCCTGCTGCATCCGCCCCTTGGGGTAATAGATGCCCCTGGGGTCCTCGGGAATGTCGCCGGACAGCCGCGTGCCCTCAAAGCAGTGGGGCTCATGGGGGTCATATCCGCCTTCGGCAAACACGGTCCGGCCAAAATCGCCCTCCTGCCCCAGCAGCTGCGGCGTTAGGCTGCGGGCAAAGTGGGTGTGCCCGGGCTGGATGCCCGCCAGATCCAGAACCGTCGCAAACACATCGAACAGCTCCACCGGTGCCTGCATCCTCTGCCCCTTCCCATAGCCCGGCGCCCGGATGATCAGGGGCACGTGGGTCAGGCAGTCGTCCAGGCCGCTGGGCCACTTTTCCACGAGACCATTGTCACCGGCCCAATCCCCGTGATCGGAGAAGAACAGGATGCATGTGTCGTCATCCAGCCCATTGCGGCTCACGGCGTCCAGCAAGTCGCCGGTCATTTGGTCCGCCATGCTGGCCATCGCCAGATAGACCCGCATGATCTCCCGGAAAACCTCGGGATCCAGCTTGTCCAGCTCCCGGTATTCGCGGATCAGCCGATAGAAATCCGGCTTGCCGTGCTGGATATAGGGCTTGAGCTGCGGGCACTTTTCCACATCAATGCGATCGGCGAAATCCTTCGTGACCCAATAGGGGCAATGGGGCAGGCCGATGGGCAGGAAGAGGCAAAAGGGTGTTTGGGGCTTGGCGTCCAGAAAATCGATGGCGCCCTTCACATACCGATAGTCCGGGTGCTGCGTATAGCTCTGATACCGGTTCTCATACAGGAAGCTGTAATAGCCCGGCGTTCCATAGGGATAGCGGCTGGCGCTGCCGTTGCCGGCGTTTTCACTGCTGCATCGGTAGTTCACCGTCGTGGCGGATTTCTCCAGTGCCTGGGGGTCCAAGGCGTCGTTCTTACCCCATATGTGCACGTCGTATCCGTTTTCCTTCAGGTAGGAGAACAAGTTCGGGTCCTCGGCGCCCAGAGGGTTCCACAGCGTACGGTGGCCCCGGTTGTGCGGATACAACCCGGTCAGAAAGCTGGCCCGCGACGGCGTGCACACGGGGTGCTGCACGAAGCAATTCTCAAAGAGCGTTCCGTCCTTTGCCAGTTGGTCGATGTGGGGCGTTATGGCGGCGCCGTTGCCATAGCAGCCCGCCGTGTCGTGCCTCATCTCGTCCGGGTTGATCAGGATAAAGTTCATCAGCCTTCACCTCAAGCTTGCTCTTTGCGTTGTATGCTGTATTCTGTAGTAGTATACAGCGGAAACGCTGCTTTGTCCTGACTTGCCAGACCAGGAGGCCGTATATGCAGACGATGGAGCATAAAAACATTGTCATCTTCATGACGGATCACCAGAGATGGGACATGATGCCGCCCTTTGACCGGTGCATCACGCCGAACTTCGACCGGCTCTTCCGGGAATCCAAAAGCTTTGTGAACGCCTATTGCCCTTCGCCCCACTGCTGCCCATCGCGGGCCACCTTCCACAGCGGCCTGTACCCCAGCGAGCATGGCGTGTGGAACAACGTCAACGTCGGCAACACGCTGTCCGCAGGGCTCACCGGCGATGTGCGCCTGTGGAGCCAGGACTTGAAGGAGGCCGGATACCGGCTGCTTCACTGCGGCAAATGGCATGTAAGCGCCGAGCAGGGGCCGGAAGATTTCGGCTGGGAGAACATTTATGGCAACGAGAAGTATACCGGCCTGACGAGCGGCCGCGCCCGACCGGACCCCAAAGAATGGAAGCGGTATACGGAATGCCATTCGGACGAAGCCGCCTCCTATCCTGGGCGGCAGCCGGGGGAAATCTTGCGGGAGGGGTATCCTCCTTTCCGGCTTTACGGGGAGACGGAGCACCCCTTCCGTGACGATGAGACCGTGGACCGGGCGGTGGAGCAGGTGCACGCGCTGGCGGCTGAAACAAAGCCCTGGGTGCTGTATTGCGGCGTGCTGGGCCCCCACGACCCCTATTGCGTGCCCAAGCGATTCCTGGACTTGTATGACCCCGACGCGATTGAGCTGCCTGCCAGCTATTACGACACCATGCTGGACAAGCCCAACCTGTACCGGCGGACCAGAGAGAAGTTCGGACAACTGACGCCGCAAGAAACCAAGGATGCCATACGCCACTACCTGGCGTTCTGCAGCTACGAGGACGCTCTTTTCGGCAGGCTAGCCGACGCGCTGAGGGCCAATGGCCTGTACGACGACGCGATCATACTGTGCCTTTCCGACCACGGCGATTACGCCGGGGAACACGGCCTTTTCGCCAAGGGGCTGCCGTGCTTCCGCAGCGCTTATCATATACCCTTGATGATCCGCTGGCCGGGCTTGACGACCGGGGACGCGGGCGGACGGCTGATCGAGGACTTCGTGACGCTGGCCGACTTGGCCCCTACGGTGCTGGACATGGCCGGCATCGCGGCCAGCCGGCCGTTCAGCGGCGCCAGCCTCAGGAAGCTGCTGGCCGGTGTACAGGATGATTTCCCCCGGGACGCAATGTACACTCAGAGCAACGGCAACGAGCTCTACGGCATACAGCGCTCGGTGATGACGCGGGAGTGGAAGTACGTCTACAACGGGTTCGACTACGACGAGCTGTACCACCTGAGCGTGGACCCCGACGAAATGGTCAATCTTTCCGGCGACAGCCGGTACCGGGAGACCAAACGGGAGCTGGCCAAGCGCCTGTGGCAGTTTGCCTACGACCATGGGGACGTCTGCGTGAATCCCTATGTGATGGTCTCGCTGGCCGAATTTGGCCCGGGAATCATTTTCGACGATGATGTTGTGACATCATCGTCGATTTAGATGGCTTGTCATAAGTGTTCGAGATCGCTTGCCGCGCATGTCGCCAAGCGATCTCTTATCTTTTTGAGCTCATACTATGTTTACAAGATACGGTTTCGCTTGCGGGTGGGATTTTAAACGGCATTTTACTGGCGCTGTGTTTCCTCCCGCCGAATCAATCGGCGGTCGGTCTCCTGCTCTTTTCGCCTGTATCCATTCTTAAGGGGTAACCGTCATGCCGGTCTCACTGGACTCCCGGATGGCGTCCATCACGCGGGTGAGGCTGGCGGTGCTCTCCAGCGGCACCCGGTAGGGCTCCTCACCCCGCACGGCCCGGGCAATGTGCGCGTACACCTCGTGGTTGTCCCCGAAGCAGTCGCCGCTGATGGTTTCCTCGATAACCTCTTTCTCCACCCGGCTCCTGTAGCCGCCGGCATCGGGCTCGGGAAAGGACATCCTGTGTATCTCAATGTGATTTCCCCGGACATAGATGGTACCGCGGTCGCCCTGCACGACCCAGTTGGGCAGCTTGTCCGACGCGATGTTGAATTCGGTCACGATGATCACGTCGTCCATGGTCTTCATCACCGCAAAGAAGACGTCCTCCACGTCTCCAGGGTTGATGATCTGGCGCATCTGGGCGTAAACCGACTTGACCGGCGCGCCGGCCAGCTGCATGGGCTGGTCCACCAGGTGGGGGCCCCAGTTCAGCAGGTATCCGCCGGCGTACTTCCTTTGGGTCTGCCAGTCGTTCCGGCAGCCGAAGGTGTATTCGGCCCTGCGGATCTGGAACACCTTCCCGATGGTTCCGGCGGCGATCAGTTCCTTGAGCCGGGTCAAGTCGCAGCCCCATCGGGCCGGCAGCCAGGGCAGCAGCATCTTGCCGGTGGCCTTGGCCGTGGCGATCATGTTTTCCGCCTGGGTGCTGTTGGCTGCCCACGGCTTGGTGACCAGCACGTTTTTGCCGACCCTCAGGCAATCGCAGGACATCTCGTTGTGCTGGTCGCTGCGGGTCACGACCACGACCAGGTCCAAATCCTCCTGGGCCAGCATTTCATGATAATCCTCATACACCCTGCACCCATGGCGGTCAAAGGCCTTCTGGCGCGCCGCGGCGTCGATGTCGCATACGGCGGTCAGGTCAAAATCCGGCAGATTGGCGATGGGATCGGCGTGCAGCGTGCTGCCGCTGCGACCGTATCCGAGGATCGCGGTCTTGATCTTCTCACTCATAGCATATCTCCAACTCCTTCAGAATGGCTCTTAAGGCCTCCAGGTCCTGCCGGAACAGCGCCGGGCCGGTGAACCCGCGGAACGGCCCCGCCGCGCAAAGATGCGGCTCCAGCGACAGGAACATGCCTTCCCTGCCCCGAAGCGCGTGCAGCAGCTCCCGGATGCGGCCGTCTCCGCGCCCGGCCACGACGATCTCACCGGTCTCCCGGCGGGAATCCTTCACATGCACGTACTCGACGTATTCCTTGACATTTCCGAAGCTTGACAGCGGGTCCTCCCCGGCGGCGACGAAGTTGGATGGGTCCAGAACCGCCCGGAAGCGCCCGCTGTTCAAGGCCTCCAAGAGCTTCTTGCAGTTGAGAGAAGACTCGCCGAAAATGTGCGCCTCGTTCTCGTGCAAAAGGCAGACATCGTGTTCCCGCGCGACTTCCAGCATGGTCCGTAGCCTGTCCACGACAGTTTGCTCGCGGATATCATAGTCTTCCTTTTTCATAAAGAACGAGAAAATCCGTATGTACGGGGCGTGCAGCGCGCCGGCGATTTGCACCACGCGCCGGAATTTCTGGAAGTGACTTTGGAAATCGTCCCCGATGTCGATTTTGCCGATGGGGGAACCGACCGAGGACACGGCAATACCGACAGCAGAGAACTGCGCCTTTACGGTTTCAATCTCACCGTCGGTCAGATCGGCGACGTTTTTGTCCCAAACGCTGCGAAACTCGACGTACTTGATTCCGTTGTCCTGCATGAAGGCGATCTGCTCGCCCAGGTCCGGGGAAATCTCATCGGCAAAGCAACTGATGCGGTACATCGGCACACCCCCAGCCTACGATTGCTGTTCCAGGCCGCGCAGCGCGGCGATCTCCCTGGGCAGGTGCACGTCCCAGGGTTCCCAGCCGATCCACTCCCCGCTGAGGAAGCCGTCATAGCCCGTACCTTTAAGCACAGAAACGGCGGTTCTGTGGTCAATCGACCCCTGCCCGATGGGCAGGAAGACCAGCTTGCCGTCGGCACGGCGCCCGTCGTGGATGTGGACGTGCCGGATGTAGGGCCGCAGGGTCTCAAACGCATCCTCTACGGAAACGTTCGCGGTCAGCACAGGATGCATGATGTCCCAGTTCGCGGCGACGGCGGGATGGTTCACCTGCCGCATGATGCCGGCGATGTCTTCGGGGTCGCACCATCCGTCGTGGGTCTCCATACACAGCGTCACCCCGGCGTCCTGCGCTTCCTGAGCCAAGCAGCCCAGGGCATCCACGATCAACGAGGCGCTTTGGCTGCGCTCCACGCCCTCGGGTATCATGCCGCCGAACACCCGCAGGGCGGGGCTGCCCACTTGGGCAGCCAAATGGATGGCACGCCGGGCCTGCTCCACGTTCTCTGCATGCGTTTCAGGATTGGCAAAGCTGCAGGAGGTCGCGATGCAGCAGATGGCGATGCCGCTGTCCTGCGCTGCCGAGGCCGCTTCCTTCAACTGTGCGGCCGGGGATGCGATCTCAATGCCATGCTTATGGCCGGAGCCGATGCGCGGCTCGACGCCCGCATACCCATAACGCTTTGCCACAGCCACCGTTTCCCGCAAGCTCAGCTCCGGGCAGGAAAAGCTCATAAATGAAATCTTTATCTTCCTTCACCTCCCGATCCTTCTGCCCCCCAGTATACTTGAACTATTTATAAAATATTTTAATATTTAGACTAAAAGTTTGCTTATCTTGGGTTTGCGCGCTAGAATGAAAACAGGAAGCAAAGGGCGGTATTTGCAATGAAAATGCAGACCGGGCTCCAGCCCGTATTGGATACCGATTTATCCTTGTCTCATAGCGTGGACGATTCCTATGTCATGGACTCTTTGCATTTTCACGATGTGTTGGAAATCTATTTTGCCAAGACCGGCGGGTTGAAATACTTCGTGAACAACCGGGTATATCCCGTGGAACAGAACGACCTGTTCGTGTTCAACCACCTGGACCTGCATCGGATCGATGTGCCCCAGGGCGTCCGGTATGAGCGGTATATCCTCACCTTCAGCCGGAAATACATCCATGGGTATTCCACCGACAACACCGACCTGCTCAAGTGCTTTTTAGACCGGGAGCCCAGCTTCAGCCATAAGCTCCATCTATCCGAGGAAGAAGCCAAGGCCTATTTGCTGCTGTTTGAAAAGACAAAAGCTCACCGGGACCACGCCGGTTACGGTGAGGATGTGTATCAAAAGCTGTGCCTGGCGGAGATCCTGATATTCGTGAACCGCCTGTATCGCAGCGCCGACGGCAGCCCCGCCATGCACTCGGACGCGGAATATTTAAAGATCAAGCCCGTCATCAACTACATCAACGACCATCTGGATGAGAAAATTCGATTGGACACACTGGCCAAGGAATTTTATATCAACAAATATCACCTGTGCAAAGTCTTCAAGAGCGCCACCGGGTTCACGATCAACGAGTATATGATTTATCGCCGAATCATCCGGGCCAGCGAACTGCTGCACAAAGGGGAAGCGGTGACCAGCGTGGCCGAGCTTACGGGCTTTCAGAACGACAGCCACTTCATCACGACCTTCAAGAAGATCGTGGGCGTTTCCCCAAAACAGTACGCCAAGCGTAACCAATAAGAAGCTGCCGCTTTAGTCTATTGCCCGCTCACGCAGTCCACGCTGCCGAAGAGCGCCGCCAGCCTGTCCAGCGCGCCCCTGGGCAGCGGCGGCCCTTGGATGGAGCGCAGGTTGTCCAGCAGATGCGCCCGCTCCGCTGTGCCGGTCAACGTCACGGTGATGCCGGGCGTGTGGCGGCAGAAGCGGTACGCCGCCTCCATGATGCTCCCCGCGACGCCCGGGCCTAGCAGGAAATCCAGCGCGTGGCCGTCGCCGCTCAGGCCCTCCCCGCCCTGCCCACGGGCGAGAATGCGCTCCAGATCGATTCTGAGCTGCGCCGGGTTGGAAAGCGCCGAGCGAACGGCGAACATGCACAGCAACCCAACATCGTTCCTCATCGCCAGCGGCAGAACGCTTTGGGCCGCCGAGGGGTTGAGCAGATTATAGCCGGTCATGACCACGCCGAAGTGATTCTCCGGCAAAGCGAGTTTCAGCATCTCGTGGCTTGTGTCCACGGCGAACCGCTCGGTTATGCCGACAAAGCGGATCTTCCCCTGCTCCCTGGCGCGGAGCATCTCCGGCAGCAGCGCATCGCGCACCCACGGATAATCCTCCGCCGCGACGCCATGAATATGGTAGACATCGATATGGTCGGTCTTGAGCGCGCGCAGGCTTTCGTCCAGCGTCCGCGACAGCGCCTGGGCGCCCTGGAGCCCACCCGGCATGCTGTAGGGGAATTTCGTGGAGAGCACATAGGAATCCCGCGGGATACCCTGAAGCCCTTGGCCAACGGCGCTTTCCGTGCCGTAGACCGTAGCCGTATCAAAAAAGGTTACGCCAGCGTCAAAGGCAGCGCGCACGATACCCGCCGCGTGCTCGGCGCCGTACTTTCCCACACCGATGCGGGAAAACCCGCCGCAACCCAGCCCGGCCACCGTCACGCGCAGCCCAGTTCTGCCCAGCACCGTCGTTTGCATCTGCATTTACCCCCTCGCATCCCACTGCTTCTCCAATGTCACTGCCGGCAATGCGGGCATGGATCACACGTCACTCTCGAAATACGCCACGATTCCATCAAAAATGGCTTTGCCCAAACGCTTCTGGTAATCCGGATCTTGAAGGTTCGCCTCTTCCTCCGGGTTGGATATAAATCCGCATTCTATGAGCACACAGGGTTGCGCACCGCTCTTCAGTATAAAGTAGTCATTGGGCTGAACACTGTTTTTTCTTTTGTTGTCCAGACTCCGATCCATACGGTTGCCAATGGCCTGCGCAAGCGCTTCCCCTTGCAGTGAATTCTGCATATAGTAAACGATGTGGCCGGCAATATCGGGATCCTCGTAGGTATTCATATGAATGCTAACAACAATGTCGGAGTGGCTGCCGACAATGACTTGCCGCCGTTTCTCCATATCTTCATCCTTTGTTGGAGCTGTAGCATTTTCATCTTTCCGCGTCAGTATGACCTGAGCGCCACCCTGAACAAGCTCATTCTGCAAGCATTGGGCTACAGCCAAATTCAGATCGTCCTCGTGGGAACCGCTGGCGCCGATTGCCCCACAATCAAAGCCGCCGTGACCGGCGTCTATCACGACGACCTTGCCGCTGATTCCAGAATCCTTCCTGACCGTTGCAGTCTTGCGTAAATTGTCTTCCCTCTGCGCCTCCTGTTTGCTCACGACCTGTATTGCCGAGGCGCCGGAATGACCGGCGTATAATGGAAGGGCGCTGGAATGATCCGAATCATAAAGAAGAATGGCGCCGGCGACACCCATGATAAAAAACGTGACGACCATTGTGCGGGCGAGCTTACGCCAATTGAACCGATATTTGTTTGCAGAAGGTGTTTTCGATATATCTCGTGCTGCCCGGCCACGAGAATGATCCTTGGTAATTGGCCTGCTCATTTGCAACCCCCATGGAATCTGTTTCATCACCAAAGGGCCCTTGGCGCGATGGGAAGAACCCCCAATGAAAGCAACTCGGCATTCGTAATATATCATACCGTAAGAAATGAATCATTTTGTATAGGAGTTGTATAGAAGTTGCATAGTTATGCGTAATATGGAAAACCATTCCATTCTAATGTAAAGTTAAAGACTGTGTCGAGTCGAACCTAAAGAAAAACCCCTACCCGGCTGGACTGACCCCCGTTCAGTAGACACGAAGAAAAAGCCCTGCCGTAGGAATACGAGGAATTACGCAGACTGGCGCCGTTTTTCGAGCGGCGTCAGTTTTGTTTTAAGCTGAATGCGCTCATGATT
>JAEYPH010000031.1 GCA_023410875.1 Bacillota bacterium
GGACGATGCTGTTGCAGGGGCCGCGATTCAAACGGCGTGCATTCAGGTCAACTTTCGCCCCGACGATAACGGTCGCCGGGGCTTTCCTTGTCTGTTCGTCCCATGCTGGTTTTTTGGAAACGATAGATCGCCTGCGGGCGTGTTCTTGTGTGGGCTTCTTTCTTGTAGTGCGTTTGCCTCCGCCGAGTGAATCGGCGTCGGCGTCGGGGTTGGTGATGATTGACCGCACGGGTAAAAGAGCTAAAAAGAAATTTATGTCATCTTTTTACATTTCTTGCCGTGAAACCCCGGTACGAAGTGGTATATTATTAAAAACAGTATATTGTGGTATTTCCTGCCCGCGGACAGCGGCGTCTTGTCCATGCAAATACATCGGGAGGGTGGCACATGCAGAGATTGGGCAAAGGAATCCTGGCGGTGGCGCTGGTCATGCTTCTGGCGGTCGCGTTTTCGCCGGCGAAGGCGCTGGCAGCGCCTACAGCGTGGGATGTTTACAGCGCAGATGATCTCGCCACGGCGCTGACGTCGGCGCAAAGCGGGGACACCATCCGTCTGATGGCGAGTTTTTCTTATGGCGCCAGCATCGTAATAAACGCAAAGAGTATCACCTTCGACCTGAACGGGCATACGCTCGACATCGACGTTTCCTCCGGCGATGCGTTGACCGTGAATAACGGCGGTGTTGTGACACTGGCTGGCCAGGGGGAAATGAATGTAAATGCCACCGCCAGCAATAGCTGCGGAGTGGTCGCTACGGGCAGCGGCAGCAGCGCCCAGGTCACCAACGTGGCGGCACAGGGCGCTGCCAACGCAACAGCTGTCTATGCCCGTCTGGGTGGCGTGGTCGGTGTTGCCGGCAATGTCACGGTGACCAGCCAGGACGGCTATGGTGTGATAGCAGAGCAGGGCGGCAGCGCGGTCACGGTGGGCGGCAGCGTCTCGGCAGCGGGCACATCGTGTGTCGGCGTTTACTGCAATGGTCTGGGCAGCGCGGTACAGATTGCCGGAGACGTCGCTGTTACTGGCAGCTACAGCAACGGCGTATATGCCGATTTCGGCACGGTCACTGTGGGCGGAGGCATTTCGGTACCCGTCAGCGGGACCGACACGGGAGTGCATTGCAACAAAAACGCTGTCGTTACGGTGGAGGGGTCGATTTCGGCAAGCGCGGATCGGTACATCAGCGTGGATGCCGGTTCCATGGCAAAGGAGGACGGCGCGGAAGGCGCCGGCGACGATGCCGGCTACCTGGTCTACACGCGGAACGTCTCCAACGCCAAGGTGCGCGTGAAGATCAAGGTATGCGAGATCGGCGCGACGGAATATTCCACACTGGACACCGCGCTGGCTCATGTCTCCAACGGGCAGACCATCCGGCTGCTCAGAGATATCAACCACACCTCACCTGTCGTCGTGGATGGCAAGGCGATCACCTTCGACCTGAACGGCCATACGCTCAACATCGATGTTTCCTCCGGCGATGCGCTGACGGTGCAGGGCGGCGGCGTTGTGGCGCTGGCCGGCCAGGGGGAACTGAACGTGAAGGCCACCACCGACTTCGGTTATGGCGTGTATGCCACGGGCAGCGGCAGCAGCGCTCAAGTCACCAATGCTGAGGCGCAAGGCGGCACCGTCTGGGGTGCATATGCCACGGGAGGCAGTGTGATCGATGTTGCCGGCGATATCACGGTGGCAACCCAAAGCGGCTGGGGCGCGCTGGCTGCGAATGGCAGCACCGTCTCGGTGGGCGGCAGTGTCTCCGTGGCGGGCGAAGCGACCGGCGGTGTTTATGCTTCCAGCCCAGGCTGCACGATACAAGTCGCCGGCGACGTCACCACTGCTGGCAGCGGCAGCAACACCGGCGTTTATGCCATTGGCGGCACAGTCACGGTGGGCGGCAGCATTTCCGTGCCTGCCAATGAAGCCGCCACGGGTGTGATCTGCAACGAAGACGCTTCCATTACCGTGGAAGGATCGATCTCGGCAAGCGCGGACCGGTATATCATCATGGATCTTGAAATCCTGACGAAGGCGGACGGCGCGGACGGAGCCGGTGCCGACGCCGGCTACCGGGTCTATACGCGCAACGTTTCCGACGCCAAGGTGCGCGTGAAGATCAGGGTATGCGGGATCGGCGCGACGGAATATATCACGCTGGACGCCGCGCTGGCTCAGGTCGCGGATGGGCAGACCATCCGGCTGCTCAGAGACATCGACCATTCTTCTCCTGTTGTCGTGGCTGGCAAGGCGATCACCTTCGATCTGAACGGCCATACGCTCAACATCGAGGTTTCCTCCGGCAATGCGCTGACGGTGCAGGGCGGCGGCGTTGTGGCGCTGGCCGGCCAGGGGGAACTGAACGTTAGAAACACGGCAGAGTACGGCTTCGCCGTGTATGCCACGGGCAGCGGCAGCAGCGCTCAGGTCACCAATGCCACCGTGACCACCGCCACGGGTCCGAACGCCGGCGCTGTGGGCGCGGTTGCCACGGAGGGTGGGGCGATCGATGTCACCGGCGACATTGCGGTGACTGGCCCTGCCTGTATAGGTGTGTCAGCCTTTGACGGCAGCACGGTTTCGGTGGGCGGCGGCGTTTCCGTGACCGGCGATGGATGCATTGGCGTGTATACCAATGGTACGGGCACCATGGTCACGGTGTCCGCCAGCGTTGTGCGGCACGGGAACAACGGCGACGTCATAAAGGCGAATAATGACGGTAATGTAACGGTGGGCGGCAGCATTTGTGCCAATGGCGTGGGGGGCGTTGGCGTGTACAGCTATCGCAGCGCAATCCAGGTCGCCGGCAATGTCTCTATGCCCGATGACGGCACGGGGCTGCTCCTCCTAGGCGACGCCACCGTTACGGTGGACGGGACGATCAGGGCAGGCGCGGACCGATACATCGGCGTGGAGGACGTGTACCTGGCAAAGGGAGAAGGCGTGGCCGGCGCCGGAGACGATGCCGGCTACCTGGTCTATTCGCGATTCGTCTCCTCCGCCAAGGCCCGCGTGAAGATCAAGGTGTGCCAGATCGGCGCGACGGAGTATGTGGCGCTGGGCGACGCGCTGGCACAGGTCGCAGACGGGCAGACCATCCGGCTGCTGGAGGACATTGACCACTCGTCCTCCATCGTCGTGGATGGCAAGGAAATTGCCTTCGACCTGAACGGGCATACGCTCAACATCGATGTTTCCTCCGGCCACGCGCTGACGGTGCAAAACGGCGGCATTGTAACCCTGGACGGCCAGGGGCAGTTGAACGCAAAAACCACCGCCAGCCACGGCTTCGGCGTGTATGCCGCGGGGGTTGGCAGCAGCGCGCAGGTCTCCAGCGCCGCGGCGCAGGGCGACCTCGTCCGGGGTGCCTATGCCACGGCTGGTGGCACGATTGATGTCATTGGCGATGTTACGGTGACAGGCGTTGAAAGCGCTGGCGCGTATGCCGCGTCCGGTGGCACGGTCACTGTGGGCGGCAGCGTTAGCGCCGACGGCAGCGGCAGCGTAGGCGTGTCGGCCGATGGCGGCACGGTCACCATCGACGGAACCCTTGTTGGGCATACGTACATCCTACTGGCTTCGTCGCCCAGGGAGAGCGGACAATGGGAAGCCGCGACGACAAAGCCCGGTTACGTCACTTACGGCAATGGCGCAGGCACTGTATGGGTCAAGACCTCCTTCAACGTGACGTTCAACAGCGACGGCACGGCCTTTGCCACCATAACGGTACCAGCGGGCATGGCCGTGGGCGCCGGCAGCTGGCCCAGCACTCCCGCCAAGGCCGGGTATACCTTCGGCAACTGGTTCACCGGCGCCGGCGGCACGGGCACGGAGTTTACAGCGGACACGCTGGTCCAGGCGGCCACCACCGTGTACGCCAAATGGGCGCCCATAGACTACGGCATCACCTATGACCTGGCCCACGGTGCGCTTAACCCGGTCAACCCCAACCCAGCAGTCTATAACGTGGAAAGCGCGCCCATCACGCTGAACAACCCGACCAGAGCCGGTTATACCTTCGCCGGCTGGTCCGGCACAGGCATCGTGGGAACATCCACCAACGTGGTGATACCCACCGGCTCCACCGGAGACCGCACGTATACGGCCAACTGGACGGCCAACACTTACACGGTGATCTTCAACGCCCAGGGCGGCACTGTCAACCCGGCAACCAAGACCGTGACCTTCGGCGCAACCTACGGTACGCTGCCCACGCCCGTGAAGAC
Source organism: Bacillota bacterium (assembly GCA_023410875.1). GTDB lineage: Bacteria > Bacillota > Clostridia > Christensenellales > UMGS416 > JAEYRA01. The sequence continues at coordinate 4,224 of JAEYPH010000031.1, forward strand.
AGGGCACACCTTTGGCGGCTGGTACACCGGCACAGGCGGCACAGGAACGAAGGTCTTCTCGTCGTCCGCGGTCACCATAACGGCCAACCAGACGCTATACGCCAGGTGGACGGCCAACACTTACACGGTGACCTTCAACGCCCAGGGCGGCACGGTCAGCCCGGCAACCAAGACCGTGACCTTCGGCGCAACCTACGGCACGCTGCCCACGCCCGCGAAGACGGGGCACAGCTTCGGCGGCTGGTACACCGGCACAGGCGGCACGGGGACGAAAATTATCGCATCGTCCACGGTCTCCCTGGCGGCCAACCGCACGCTGTACGCCAAGTGGACTGCCAACAAATACACGATCACCTCCACGGCCAACAACACCGCCTGGGGCACGGTTTCCGGCGGCGGCAGCTTTGCCTACGGCACGCAGGTCACGGCCAAAGCCACGCCCAAGGCCGGCTATCGCTTCGTGCGCTGGCTGGAGGGCACGGCCGCCGTATCCACTAGTGCCAGCTACAGCTTCACCGTGACCAAGGCCCGCATCTTGAAGGCTGAGTTTGCAAAGATCGGCACGCCGGTGGTCAAGGCGGTGTCGGTGGGCTACAACAGCATCCGCCTGACCTGGGCCGCCGTGTCCGGGGCCAAGGGCTATGAGATCTCCCGCTATGACCCCGCAACAAAGCAATACAGGGTGCTCACGACGGTGACCGGCACGAGCTACACCGGCGCCGGCGTGATCACCGGCAAAACCTATTCCTACAAAGTGCGCGCCAAGTGCATAGCGGGCAGCGTGACGACCTACGGCGGCTATTCGGCCGTTGTGTCGGTGAAGGCAGTGCCGGCCACGCCCGCGGGCGTGAAAGCCGTCCGCGCCTCCGCCACGAGCATCAAGCTAACCTGGGGCGCGGTGGTCGGCGCCAGCGGCTACGAGGTGTACCGCTCGGTATGGGCAGCCGGGACCTATGCCAAAGTGGCTGACGCCGCCTCGGCCACCTTCACCGATACCAAGCGCACCACCGGCAAGACCTATTACTACAAGGTGCGGGCGTACCGTCTGGTCAGCGGCGTCAGGGTGTACGGCGGGTATTCCGCCATGGTGTACGCCAAGCCATAAAACACGTTTCGCTTCGCTTTCGCCGCCGATGCTGTTGCATCGTCGGCGATTTGGACGGCTTGCATTTGCGCTAGATCTCGCCCTGCCGATATCCGTCGGCAGGGCTTCGCTTATCTGTTCGGCCCATTCTGGTTGCTTTGGAGACGATGGATCGACTGCGGGCGGGTCTTTTTTGCAGGCTCCTTTCTGGCTGTGCGTTTGCCGACGCGGAGTAAATCCGCGTCGGCGTCGGGGGGTATCCCCTATGTCCTCTCTTCCAGAGAAGTCGCGTTACGAGCATAACCACACAAATATTGAGCCGAAGGTTTCCAAAGGGCGACCGGAGACCTTTGGCCTTGGTGCAGGAAGCGCTGAGCCCAGCACCACTAGGCGCGACTCGTCGCGCCAGCCCGCACGATGCGGGCGAGGTGGTGCGTAGGTCGCGCCATCAGGCGCGAAATCTACCTCGCCAGCTCGTTTCCATATCGATCGTACAGAACACCAACGTCTTCCTTCTTGGTGTTCCACACCTTGGAGTCGCCGGCCCACTCGTAATCGCCGCCGCCCCCTGCGCCGGATATTGTCACGATCTGCCCGGTGCCCAGATAGGCGCCCTTGGGGAAAACGAACACCTCGGAGCCCTTCTGTGACAGCAGGAAGAAACCGGAGATGTCCATGCCCTTCCCGTTGTTGTGGATTGTGACAGTCTGAGCGTCCTTATCGATTTTGGTGATCGTCATGCGGGCGCCGGTGTGCGGTACTTCCGGGTTGGCGACGGCGATGGCGCCGTCGGCCCGCACGGTGAGCAGCGCGCCGCAGGCGTAATCCTGCGTGATCAGTACGGTCGCGCCGCCCAGCGCGGCCTGGACCCTGGCGTTCGCGGAATCCTCATCCGCCGAAGTGTCGGTGGGGATCACGGCATATCGCGGCGACACCGCGGCGGCGAAGGCGTCGGACGTGGCGTCGGGGTTGCCGTGGTTGGCCACCTTGAGGATGTCGGCCTTCAGGTCCGCTCCCGCCTGCAGCAGCGTGGCCTCCTCGGCAAACTGCATGTCTCCGGTGAACAGCAGCGTTCGGCCGTTCATGCGGAGCCGCAGCACCAGGGAATTGTCGTTGTCGTCCTGGTCGTTATACACCAGCGGGCCCAGCACCTCGAAGCGGACGCCGGGGGCGATGTCCATGCCGTCGCCGGCGCGCAGCTTCCTGTGGTTTAACGAGAACTCCTGGGCTAGCTCGTCGATTTTGTTGCCGCCGTCTTTCTTATTCTCGGATATTTCGGCGGAGTACAGCGTGCCAATAGGGAAGTTCTGTGCCAGCGTCTCCATGCCGCCGGTGTGGTCGCCGTGGGTGTGGGTCAGGAATACGCCGTCCAGCGCCTCCACGCCGTACACGTGCAGCCCGCGCAGCAGCTGCGGTGCGGAGGATTTTTCACCGGTGTCGATCAGCCAGGCCTTGCCGGCGGCCAGCACCAGCGTGGCGTCCGCCCGGCCCATGTTGAGGAACAATACGCGCAGCTCGCTTTCGGGCGTGTTGGCGGCGGTCGGCAGGCCGGGGACGGGCGCAGCCCCGCAGCCAACGGCCAAGAGCAGCGTCAATAGGATCATAAGGATGCATCGTACGGCTTTCACAGCGCACACCTCGGGTTGCGTGGTTTATGCACCCATGATCGTTGATACACATTAAAGCAACATGAAAGAGCAGACGCGCCGAAAACGCGTGCGACCAAATGAAGATTGGCGGCGGTGAAAACGTGTCAATCTGCCAAAGGCAATTCGAAGGTAAACGTGCTGCCTTCGCCGGGCGTGCTGCTGGCGGTGATTCTGCCGCCGTGGGCTTCCACAATCCACTTGACCATGGAGAGGCCCAGGCCCACGCCGCCCTCCCGGCCGGCGGCCCTGGCTGGGTCCGCCTGGTAGAAGCGCTCCCAAATGCGCGGCAGGTGGTCCGGCGCGATTCCGATGCCGTCGTCGGCCACGCTGCCCACGATCCGCCCGCCGCTTTGGGCCAGCTCGATTGCAATGTGGCCGCCGGGCTTGCCATAGGTGATGGCGTTGGCCGTGAGATTCATCAGCATGCGCATCATCATCGTTTCGTCGGCCCGCACATACAGGCCGGGGGCGATGCCGGTGTGAATCTCGATGCCCTTTGCCCGCGCCGCCTCGCGCTGTTCCTCGGCGACGATCTCGGCCAGCTCGCTTAGGTTCAGGCGCTCCAACGTCAGCTTCTCGCTGCCCTTGTCCGCCCGGGACAGTGTCAGCAGCTGGGAGATCAGCGCGGACATCGTGCGCGCCTGCGCCAGTATCACCGACAGCGCACTTCTGGCCTCTTCCGGCGTCCTGGCCTCTTCCAGCGCGTATTCGCCCTGGGCCACGATGACCGCCACCGGCGTGCGCAGCTCGTGGGAGGCGTCGGAGGTGAACTGCTTCTCGTTTTCGAAGGAGCGCTGCAGCCGGGCGAACATGTCGTTGAACGTGTTGGCCAGCGTGTGAATTTCGTCGCTGCCGGGGCCGATGTGGATGCGCTGGGAAAGGTCGCGACCCTCCCCGATGCGCTCCGCCGCCTCGCGGATGCGCCGCACCGGCGCAAAGGCCTGCCGGGCGATCAGATAGCCGCCCAGCGCGGCCACCAGCAGCACCAGGGGCAGCGCGTAGGCCGCCACGGTCAGCAGCGTGTGCATGGCGTTCTCGGAATCCGACAGCGCCGTGACGCCCCGCACCCAAATGTCGCCGTATTTTTTGACGGCGGTGCGGCTGTCATACACATACCACCGGGAGCTGCCGGCGCTGGCCGTGCGCACCGCGCCGGCTGCCAGGGCCGGGGGGCTGGCCATCTCCTTGGGCACGCGTCCGTAGATCAGCTTCTGCTCCTTGTCATACACCGAAAGGTAGATGCCATGGCTGAAGAAATCCAGATCGTCATCGATGTCCAGCTGGCCGCTGTCGTACTCGATCTCGTCAAAGCTTTGCTGCACCGCCTGCATCAGGGCGGTGCGCGCCGAAGCCTGGGCCACGCCCTGGCCGATGGAGAAGAGCGCCGCCAGCGTCAGCGCCACCAGCGCGGCCATCAGCGCCGTGTACCACAGCGTGACCCTTGCCTGTATGGAAAGCCCCTTCATGGCTCCTCCCTGAGCACATAGCCTGCGCCTCGCACCGTGTGAATCAGCTTTTGCGGGGAGCCGTCGTCGATCTTCCTGCGCAGGTATCGGATATAAACGTCGATCACGTTGGAGCCGCCCTCATAGTCGTAATTCCAGATGTGCTGCGAGATTCTGTCCCTGGTCAGCACGATGCCCCTGTTGCGCACCAAATACTCCAGGATCGCAAATTCCTTGCTGGACAGCGGGATCGCGACGCCTGCCCGCGTAACCTCCCGGGTGTCGCAATTCACCGCCAGGTCCGCCACGGTGAAGACATTGGTGGCGCTGTCCGCCGAGCGGCGCAGCAGGGCGCGGATGCGCGCCAGCAGCTCGTCGAAGGCGAAGGGCTTCACGAGGTAATCGTCGGCGCCGGTGTCCAGGCCGGTCACCCGGTCCTCTATGCCGTCGCGGGCGGTCAGCAGCAGCACCGGGGTTCTGTCGCCGCGGCCGCGCAGCGTGCGCAGCACCTCCAGGCCGCTCCTGCCCGGCAGCATCACATCCAGCAGAATAGCGTCGTACTCCGCGCCGCCGATGAAGTGCAGCGCGTCGCCGCCGTCGGCGCAGCTGTCCACGGTGTAGTGCTCCGACGTCAGCTTCTTCGTGATGACATCGTTGAGATCGGGTTGGTCTTCGACCACCAGAATGCGCATGCATGACCTCCGGGAAGAGCTTGGTTGGCTCCATCGCGAACGGAACCCTCCGTCAGGCTGCGGCCTGCCACCTCCCTTGTTAAGGGAGGTAAGAGGATTTCGACCAATCTGCACCCTTAGCCCCCTTAACAAGGGGGCTCCGGCCACGGGCCGGTGGGGGTTCGTTCCGGCTCCGGACCTTGGAGAACCCTCCGTCAGGCCAAAAGCCTGCCACGGCCGCAGGCCGGTGGGGGTTCCGCTGCCCCTCACTCCCCGAACAGCTCCCGCATGTACGCTTCGGACAAGCCGAGCTCGCTTTTGAGCTGCGCCCGGATCACGGCGGGGCGCTCCTGGGCGAACTTCCGTATGGATTCGATGTTGCGCTGGAAGCTGTCGTAGCTGCCCAGCGCCTCGGCCAGCTGCTTGACCCCCATGAAGGTGTCGCCGTTGAACTTCTCCCGTTCCCGGCGGATCTCGGGTTCCACGGCGGCATAGAGCTCATTGATGAACCCGTCCACCCGCTGCGGCGCGTACACGGTCTTCATAAGCTGCGCGAAGCGGCGGCAGAAGGCGTCCCTCCACTGTGGGTTTTTGAGCAGGGCGTTGAACAGCGTGGAGCCCGCGGGCTTGTCGCCCCGGCGCAGCGTGAGGGTCTTGTGGTCAGTGTTGTTCCATCCCCAGCAGAAATCGAAATAGATCCATTTCCATTTGCCGCCGGGCAGCTTGTAGTATTGGATGTTGGCATAATCGGAATTGCCGACATACAGCTCGCAGATCATGTAGTCCATAAAGCTGTCCACGTCCACCCGTTCGGTCACATAGCGGTAGTTTTCGCTCTTGGATAGATCATGGCTGCTCACATACTTCATCAGATCCAGCCACTCCTCGTTGCTGCCGTGGGACACCCGGGAGCTGGCCTTGAGCAGGTCCATGTTGTCGGCATCGCCGGTGTTCTCGTGCTGGGCCACGAAGAAGCGGCTGCGCTTCTCCTTGAGGAAATACACGCCCCAATATTCGCCGTTGAGGTACAGCACATAGGGCTTGTAGGCCTGATAGATAAAGTTGACGTCGGAACCCTCCAGCAGCGCCATGGAAAGCTCGTCGCGGATCTTGCTGCGGTTTTGGTCCTGAGCGCCAGCCCGCAGCGCAACGGATTTGTAGGCCGTGTACGGCCGGTTGGCGAAGAAGGCGTAATCCATGGAATTGCTGCCGTGCTGCGAGCGGGCGATGATGTTGAACCCCTTCTGCGCGCGGCTGCGGCCATAGCCGCCGGCGATGCGGATGGACACGTCCTGCGAGAACGCCTGCCGGTTGCTGCCGTCGGCGAACACCGCGAAGCTGGCCGGGCGCTCCCAGGCGGTCTGCGCCTCCTCGCCCTCGATGCTGCGGCCTTTGTAATAATTGGCGCTCAGCAGCGCATCTCCCAGCGGCAGGTCCGGGTCGTAGTTTTCGCCATAGGCGTATATGCCGGTCTTGTCGTCCCACAGGTTCTTGGGGTCGGTCACCAGCGTCACGATGGGCAGTTGGTGGTCCACGTCGTCGGCCTTGAACAGGAAGGTGCCGGTAGAGACGCCGCCGGTCAGGTACCCGTCGCGCATGGCCACGGCGCGGACGACCGTGTTGCGGTCGATCGTGATGGGCCCGTCATAGCGGGTGGAGCCCTCGGTGGGCGTGGTGCTGTCGCTGGTGTAGTAGATGGTCTCGCCGGGCTGGGCAAAGAGCTCCAGCGTGACGGCGCTATCATACACGCCGGGCAGCGTGGAGAATGCTGGCATCGCGGTGACGCCCGGCGAACCCTGGCCGTTGGCGGCGCCCGGCGTGGGGGCGGCATAATAGAGCAGTTCGTCCTGGGTGCGGCCATAGCTTACGTCCGGCCCGGCCTGGGCCATCTGCAGCTTGTCCAGTAGCTCGCCCTGCGGCGAGAAGAGCAGCACGACGTCTCCCGCGGCGGATATGCCGAAGTTGGTTTCCAGCCGGTCCCCCTCCCGCACGTCGTTGCCGGTTGCCAGCACGAGGAGGTACCCCCCAGCCGCTATCGTCACATCGGGGAATTGCCACATGGCCGGGTTCTTGGGGTTGTCGGAAAGCCCGTAGCCGGAAAGGTTCACCGGCTGGTCGGAGGAGTTATAGAGCTCAATCCAGTCCGGCGTGGTTTGCTCGACCTCGTAGGAGCCAGCATTGTTGGCCATGACCTCCGAGAGGCGCACGGCGCCCTTGGGCAGCGCGTTGGCGCTGCGGAAGGCGGCCAGCCCCTCCTCGTTGTTGGGGTACCCCGGCGTGGGCTGCACGGTGGAGCGCCATTCGCCTATGCCGTCGGGCACGCGGGCCATGCTGACGTCGGTCTGCTGCTCGGTGTAGGATACGCTGTCCAGCACGTTGCCCCTTCGGTCCGCCAGCGCGATGTCCCCGGCGTAGGAATTCAGTGCGAAGGGCGCGTGCAGCTGGCCGCCGACCAGCCCGGCTTGGCCGGAACAGTGGATGAGCAGCGCTCCATGGGCGGGGATCACCGTGCCCTCGGGGAAGGTCCACTTCCTGGGCCGGTTCAGGTCGTCGGACAGACCGCAGCCGCTCAGGTCCGCATCGGCGTTGCTCGTGTTATAAAGCTCCACCCAGTCCGGGTATTCGTTGTTGCCTCCGGGCAGCGTGGTCGCGTTGCTGACCATGTATTCGCCGATGCGCACGCCGTTGTCCGCGATGCTCTGCCGCAGGCTCTCCCGGTATGCCGCCGCTCCGGCCTCGGTGTTGGGGTAGCCCGGCGTGGGTGCGGCGTTCTCCCCCCAAGTGCCGGTCTGCTCATCCCGGGCCATGGTTGCGCCGGGGGCCACGGCCACAAGCGCCAGGCTCTCGATGAGCTTGCCGCCGCTGCCGGTCAGGATCAGGTCCTCGTTGGCGGAGAGCTTGAAGGGTACGTGCAGCGGCCCGCCGTCGGCATCCCCGGAGCAGAACACGACCAGATACCCCTTGGCCGGTATGCTCGTGCCCGCGGGGAACGCCCACTCGACCATCGTGGCCTGGCTGTCCGAAAGGCCATAGCCGGAGATGTCCACGTCCCCGTCGGATTCATTGTACAGCTCGATCCAATCGGAATCGTTGCCGTTTTCGTCCAGCACCGCGCCGTTGTTGGATGTCATGACCTCGTTCAGGCGTACTTGGGCGGCGCCCGCCGTGCCGGCGGCGGTCGTGTTATCCAGCAGCACGGCCTTCAGATAAACCCCTGCCGCGCACAGCGCGGCTACGAACAGCAGGATTAGCAGCAAACGGACGGTGCGCAAGGTCAGCTCTCCTTTCTGGGCATCCGCGCCGCTTCACAAATACTTGGGTCGCGGCGGGAACGCGTGATCGGATGTTCTATCTTACATTCTCTACATGAAACAGAGATTAAAAGGAAGGAGGCGCTCTTCCTATTATAGCCGAAAACCCGTGCCATGAAAAACGCCACCCCCCGAATACCCATACGGGATGGCGCAAAATGTGCTGTCATATAAGGTCTAGAATTCCACCGATTTCACATGGGGATTGTCCTTGAAGAGGTTCATGAGCCTGGATATGTTGTAGTCCCGCGGCAGCTTTACGTGGAGGTCTACCTCCAGCAGGCCTTCTTCCGTCCGTTCGGCCTTCAGGTTGAGGATCTCGATATGGTTTGCGGCGAACCGCTCCTGGATATAGGAGATGGCGTCGCTGCTCTCGGTGAACACGAGGCTGATCTGCTCCGCCACCGGCAGATGGAACCATTTGTATTCTCTGCGCAGCAGGATCTGGGCCAGCAGCACGATGGCCGTGGTGGCAATGCCGATCACATAAAGCCTGGCGCCGATGGCCATGCCGATGCCGGCGGTGGCCCACACGCCCGCCGCCGTCGTAAGGCCGCTGATGGCCTGCCTGCGCACGAAGATCATCCCAGCGCCCAGAAAGCCGATGCCGCTGACGATCTGCGCGGCGATGCGGGCGGGGTCTCCCGGTGCACCCGGCACATCGGCAAAGCCGTATTTGGATACGACCATGATGAGCGCTGAGCCCAGGGCGACGATCATGTGGGTGCGCATGCCGGCTTCCTTGAGGCGGTTCTTGCGCTCATAGCCGATCAGGCAGCCGCACATGCCCGCCACGAGTATCCTGAGCAGGAGCTCCAGCTGATCCCATACATATGCCAAGGCGATCCCCTTTCCGTCGGGCGGCTGCCCCTTTCCATGCATATCCGGAAAAGGGTGGTGAATAGAACAGGTATGAAACGGATATCCCTCAACCGCAGGAGGCGGGGCGATGCATGCCGTGCACAGCCGCTCACTGCTTGGCTTGCTCCTCCTTGGCCGCCGGGGCGATGTACCCGCTCTCCTTCATCGTGAACACCGCAGGCAGCTGCGCCGCGGCCAGCAGCACCAGGAACGTAAGCCCCGCGGTCGTGGAGGTGCCCGTGCCCATCAACAGGTTGAAGCCCCACACGAAGGCCGCGCCGGAGACCTGCCCAGCCAGCATGATCAGCGCGAAGCTGGCGCCTTCGGGCACCGGGTAGGCCACCTCCGCTCCATGCTGGAACAGCACCGGAGCCAGGCCCATGACCAAAAAGCCCAACACCGCCGCGCAGGGCACCACGGCGGCCATGCCGTGCAGCAGGCCCAGGCCCAGCGTCAGCGGCGCGATGGCCCCCACGCCCAGCATCATCAGCGGCGCCCGCCGGCCCATACGGTCGCTGACCATGGGCACGACCACTGCCCCGATGATGCCGGAGACCACGAACACCGCGCCGACCAGGCCGGCGTCCACGGCGGAGAAGCCCTGGGGGGCCAGCAGCTTTTCCAGCACCGTCATCAGCGTGTTGAAGATGCCCATGCTCACAAAGCCGATGGCCAGCACCCGCAGGAAAGGCCCGCTGCGCATAAGGCCCAGCATTTGCCGGGCGTTCATGGGCTCGGCGGGGGCCGGCGGGCCCGGGGGCACCGGCGGGCGTTCGCGGCCCACAGCCAGCGCCGCCACGGCGGAAACCACGCACAGCCCGCCATAGACGCCCAGCATGCCGGCCATGCCCATGGATTCCACGAGGATCGGCGAGGCGATCATCGGCAGTATGAAGCCCAGGTATTGCGCCATCATCAGGATGCCCGCGGCGGTGGAGCGCTCCCTGGGGGCGAACCAGTTGGCCGGCACCTTGGTGGACACGTTGACCAGAAAGGGCTGGCCCGCCGCCAGCAGAAATTGGCTCAGCAGCACCAGCGCGTAGTTGCCGGCGAAGGCCCAGCGGGTCAGCGCGAACACAGCCGTGATGCCGCCGCCGATCATGACCGACGCGCGCCACCCCCATCGGTCGATGACCCACGAGGCCGGAAAGGTCAGCAGGATGTACATGAGCATGTAGCTCACCGAGAACAGGTCCACGGACAGGGAGCTCACACCGTAGAAGGCCATGGCGGCCGACGAGACCGGCGCGAAGGTCAGCCAGCACACTTCGCTGGAAAGGATGGCCGGCACCAGCGCCAGAAGGATCGCCCACCGGAAGCGGAACACGCGGTATTGGGTCATGGGTCACCTCGATGAAGGATGTATAAGGATAAGAACATGAAACACCTTTTTGCCCAAGAATGCAAGGGCAATTGCCGCGACGGCTGAATGCATATGGTTGGATACCGCGCTATATAGGGGTAGAATTTGGCGGATACCTGTAGTACTATCATAAAAAGGGAGAATTGCGATTTCTTACCGTATGGCGGGAGGGCAAATATGGCGATTCAGGCGGAAAGACAAAGCGCCCAGGGCGAGGCTGCTGTGACTGCGCAAAATTTCCTGTGCGAGAACTGCGGTGGCGTCATCAAGTACGATATCGGCAGCGAGCAGTTCCGCTGTTCCTCCTGTCAAACGCAGTACGAGGTGGAAACGCTGACCGATACGGTCAAAGAGTATGACTTCAGCCAATATGTTCAGCGGGAGTCTCAGTCGGTGGCCTTCCAGGGCCGCGCGGTGACACACTGCCAGAACTGCGGCTGCGAGATCGCCTTCGAAGAGTTCCAGGTGGCCGCCACTTGCCCCATGTGTGCTTCCTCCCAGGTGGCCACGGTCAAGCAGGCCGCGGGCATACCGCCTGACGGCATCATCCCCTTCAAGGTCGACAAGGAAGAGGCCAGGCAGAAGTTCCGCAAATGGGTCAAGTCCCGCTGGTTCGCGCCCAACGATTTCAAAAAGAGGTTCGGCGAAGGGGAGTTGCTGGGCATGTACCTGCCCTTTTGGACCTATGATGCGGCGGCCGTTGCGGCTTATCATGGCCGAGGCGGCAAAAACCGCACCGAAAAGGACAAAGAGGGCAAGACCCGCATCGTAACCGACTGGTTCCATGTTTCCGGCGTTGTGGACACGACCTTTGATGACGTGCTGGTGTGCGCGACGGACCGGACAAAACAACTGCAGGGCATATTGCCTTTTCACACCGTAGAGAATACAAAGCCCTACGCCCCTACTTATCTGTCCGGCTTTTCCGCGGAGCTCTATCAGATCAAGGCGGATAAAGGGTTTGAGACGGCAAAGCAGATGATGGAGCAGAAGCTGCGGGAGTTGGCCGAGCAGGACATCCTGCGGCGGTTCGACCGTGCGGATGTCAATTCGTTGCAGCCCAGGTATTCCAGCGTCACCTACAAGCACCTGCTGTTGCCGATATGGGCTTCTACATTTGGTTACAAGGGGAAGACTTTCCAATATTTTGTCAACGGTGAAACGGGCAAGGTGGACGGCAAGCGGCCCTACAGTGCGCCCAAGATCATCGCCGCCGTGCTCGGGGTGCTGGCGGTGGTGGTTTTGTTGTTCATCTATTTATAGCAATTTGAATGAGCGGAGGAAACCAATATGGCATGGTTTGGACAAGGGAAAGACACCATTGAATGGGAAGAGTTTCGCCAGGACGTGCTCTTTTTCAAGTGGCCGGCCACCGAGATCAAGAAGGGCGCAAAGCTGATCATCCGCGCCGGGCAAAAGGCGATCTTCTACGCCAACGGCGTCGTGGAGGGCGTGTTCGAGCAGGCGGGCAGTTATGACATCGCCTCGCAGATCGTGCCCTTCCTGTCCACGTTAAAGGGCGTTTTTTCCCTGCGCGGGGACACGGGCATGCGGGCGGAGGTCTACTTCGTCAACAGCAAAGAACTGCTGATGCCCTGGGGCACCCGCCAGCGCATCATGATACCCACGCCGGAAGTTCCCTCCGGCATCCCCGTGGGTTGCAACGGCAATCTGATCGTGGAATTCCGGGATTATCAGAAGTTCATCGAAAAGGTGGCCGGAGTCAAGGACAGTTATTCCCTGGCGGACATTTCCGAACGGGTCATGGGCGAACTGAATCCTGTGGTGGCCGAGGCGATCCTGGATGGCCAGCAGAGCATCGGCGTAAATGCGCTGGTGGCGCTGCAGCAGAACAGCCGCAAATTGGGTAAAAAAATATTGTCCGAGCTGGATCAAGAGCTGCAAGCCTTTGGCCTGGGCGTCGCCGATGTGAACATCCTTAGCATCAACTACCCGCCGGAAGTGCAGCAGATGGCGGAAAAGGTCGCCGGACAGTCCTTCGTGAACAACGTGTCCAAGTATGCCGCGATCAATCTGGCCGATAGCTTTGATGCCCCCGGCGGCGGCGGCATTGCCGCCATGGGCGCACAGGTGGCCATGGGCGCGCAGCTGGCGCAGCAGATGTCCGGCGCCATGGGCGGCGCCGCAGCGCAGCCTGCCCAAGCGGCTGCCGCCCGGTATGCGTGCTCCGCCTGTACCTTCGCCAGCGCCACGGAGATGAAGTTCTGCCCCCAGTGCGGCAAACCTATGAGAGACACGGCCGCTGCGCCGGCCGGCGGGGAAAACTTCTGCCCCAAGTGCCGCAAAATGGTGTCGGGGAAATTCTGCGCGGACTGCGGCACCCCGACGGTATAACCTGACAAGCCCAGAGAGGAAGGCAAAAGTCGATACCGACTGACGATTCACTCGGCAGGAGGAAACGTAAAGAAAGGGAAACGTCGTTAAAAGACCCGCCCACAGGCGAAATCGTCTCTTTAAAAAACCATATGAGTTTATAAGTAAAGATATCGCCCGACGACGGTTATCGTCGGGCGATAAACCAGCAACGAGTACAAGTCGTCTGAATCGCCAAGGCGCAACAGCGCCGAAGGCGACGCTGGGGCGCTTATGAGCGCCCCTCCACGATCAAGAACAGCTCGTTGGATAGCGCGAAGCTGTGGATAAGCTTGCCCGGATAGCCCAAAGTCTGAAACCACTGGGCATAGTTTTCTTCCATGCCCACGTTGCGCCCGCCCAGCGTGCGGGTCGGGAAGCTCACGACGATGTGCCGGGCGTCGATGGCGTCCAGCAGGCGGCGGGCGCCACCGCGGGCTATGCGCTCACACAGCGGCAGGAATTTCATGATCAGCGCCACGTCAAAGCGCCCCTGGGGCGGGCGGGCCAGCGCGTCGCCGGCCTGGGCGCAAAAGCGCGGCACCTGGGCCGCGGCAAAGAAGCGGTTCAAGAGCGCCGCGATGTCCTGCCCGGCGTCCATGCCCACAAGTTCAAAATCCGTGCGGCCCAGCGCGCAAAAGCTCAAGGGGTTGAACCCGCAGGCGATGTCGGCCACGCGCTGCGGCGCGCCGCAGGCCGCCCAGATGGCGTCATAGCATTCGGCGAGGTTTTCCAGGCGCTCCCGGGTGGAGCTGTGCAGCGGCAGCATGGCCGCTGCGGCGTCGACGGGGGAGAGCTCACCGCGCTCCAGATCTGCCACGATGGCGGCGGCTCGCGCCAGCTCCCCATCCTCCACATAGCTGCCGTACAGCTGGTGCAGGCGGGTTTTGGCGGCCTTCTCGGCGTCCTTGGGGCGGTAGCGCGCCAGCGCCCAGGCCGCGGCCTCGGCCACCACGTCGGGGCTCACCTGCCGCCCGGCCTTGCTCTGGCGCAGCCGTGCTGCCAATGCCTCAGCGTTCATCGGCCAGGCGCTCCATCAGCCGCGCGTAAAAGGCCAGGTTGTGCCCGGTGGCCAGCCGCAGACCCAGCGGATCCCCCTGGGCGAAGAGGTGGTGCAGGAACGCCCGGCTGTGGTGTTGGCACGCCTCGCAGCGGCAGTGCTCGTCCATGGGGCGGAAGTCCCGGGCGTAGGCCTCCTTGTTGATGTACAGCGGGTCATAGAAGCCGGGCTGCGAAAGAGGCTTGCCGTTGAACACGTAGAGCTTGGCGTGGCGGGCCTCCCGCGTGGGGATCACGCAGTCAAAAAGATCATACCCGGCGCGGTGCAGCCGCACGATCTCCTCGGGCCGGCCCAGGCCCATGGCGTAGCGCAGCACGCCTTCGCCCATGATCGCGGCGGTGTCCTCCAGCAGGTCATAGAGCAGGTTGCCCTCGCGGTCCAGCGGCCAGCCGCCAAAGCCATAGCCGGCGAAACCCAGCGGGCGCAGCCCATCGGCGCACTCGGCCCGCAAAGCGCGGTCCAGCCCGCCCTGCACGATGCCCAGCAGCAGCGGCTTGCGCTCTCTGCCCTTGGTTCGCCGGTCGAACTCGGCTCGGCAGGCCTGGGCCCAGCGGATGGTCAGCTCCACGGCCTCGCGCTGATCCTTCTCCGGCGCCGCCGGGTCGGTGCAGCAATCCAGGCACATGACGATGTCGCTGCCCATGTCCAGCTGGGCGGCGATGCATTTTTCCGGCGTCAGCAGTATTTTCTTGCCCCGCTTCTCATCCTGAAACGTGATGCCGTGGCGGTCGATGCGGCCCTTGGAAGGGTCCTTGGTGATCAGCGACAGGGCCTGGAAGCCGCCGCTGTCGGTCAGGATCGGCCCGTCCCAGCCGGAAAAGCGGTGCAGCCCGCCGGCGGCCTTCACCAGAGAAGGCCCCGGCGAGGCCAGCAAATGGTATGTATTCATGACCAGCCCCTGCACGCCGACGCTCTTGGCGTCCTGCGCCGAGGCGCAACGCAAAAAGCCCCTCGTGCCGTCGGGGAAAAAGGCGGGCAGGGATAATGTTGTATGGCCCAGGTCCAGTTGTTTCATCGGTGCTCCTGAGGGGGTATCCGCCGGTTTGGCAGTGTTTTATAGTATACCACAAAATGCGGCCAGCTCTTTGCATAGGCTTTTTTGCAGCTTTGCTTGCCGCGACAATAATATAATGGTGCCGAAGGTTTCCAAAGGGCGATCGGAGACCTTTGGCCTTGGCGCAGGATGCGCCGTAGCCCAGCACCACCTGAAGCGGCTTCGCCGCTTCAGCCGGCCGGATGCCGGCGAGGTGGTGCGCAGGTCGCGCCTGCAGGCGCGAAATCCTTTCTCCCTGTACAGCGTTATGGACATGGAGAATGTGCTATACTAACGAAAAACCAGCAAAGGATGACTCCCTTGCTTTACGAAGAAACCACAATCGC
Source organism: Bacillota bacterium (assembly GCA_023410875.1). Taxonomy (GTDB): domain Bacteria; phylum Bacillota; class Clostridia; order Christensenellales; family UMGS416; genus JAEYRA01. The sequence continues at coordinate 19,421 of JAEYPH010000031.1, forward strand.
ATCCTTGGCCTCCGCTCCCGGCGCCGCCGGCGTGGCTGTGGTGCGTATAAGCGGCCCCCAGGCGCTGCCCGTGCTGCGGAGCTGCTTCTCCCGCCAGGAGTTTGCGCCCAGACATCTGTATTACGGCACGGTGAAAAACGGCGACTGCGTGGCCGACCATGGCCTGGCCGTGTATTTCCCCGCGCCCCACAGCTACACCGGCGAGGATTGCGCCGAGGTGCACTGCCACGGCGGCGCGCAGCCGGTACGGGCGGTGCTGGAGGCGCTGTTTGCCGCCGGGGCTGTACCGGCACAGCCAGGGGAATTCACCAAGCGGGCATTTTTGAACGGCCGGCTGGACCTCTCCCAGGCCGAGGCGGTCATGGATGTGATAGGAGCCCAGGCCGAAGGCGCGCGGCGGCTGGCGCTGCACCAACTGGAGGGCCGCCTGGGCCGCCGGGTCACGGCGCTGCAGGATGAGCTGCTGGCGCTGCTGGCCGAGATCGAGGTCACCGTGGATTACCCCGAGGAGGACCTGGAAGTACCCACCGCCACAGCGGCCTTGCGCAAGCTGGAGGGCATCGCGGGCAGCCTCGAGGAGCTGCTGGCCACCGCCCACGCCGGGCAGACGCTGCGCGAGGGCGTGCGGTGTGCCATTGTGGGCCGGCCCAACGCCGGCAAATCCTCGCTGCTCAACGCGCTGCTGGGCGCGGAGCGCGCCATCGTGACCGCCCAGCCCGGCACCACCCGCGACACGCTGGACGCTTCGGCCAGCATCGGCGGCTTGGCTGTGACCTTTGTGGACACCGCCGGCATCCGCGCCGCCCGCGACGAGGTGGAGCGCCTGGGCGTGGAGCGGGCCAGGGCGGCCATGGCCAGCGCCGCGCTGTGCCTGCTGGTCGTGGATGGCAGCGCCGGTGTCACCGGGGAGGATCGAGACATCCGCGCTGCCCTGGGCGAAGCGCCGGCCATTCTCGTGTGGAACAAGGCCGACCTGCCTTCCGTGCTGCCGTTGGAGCAGGGGCAATCCCAGCTAAGTTGTGCCGACGCCGTGGCGGTGTCCGCCCGCACCGGCCAGGGCATTGCCGCGCTGGAGGCTGCCATCCTGCGCCTGTGCGGCGCGGATCAAACTGCCGCCGAGAGCGCGGTGCTCAGCAACCAGCGCCACATCCACAGCGCCCGCCAGGCGCTCACGGCGCTGCAGGATGCCATCGCCGCGCTGCGGATGGGCTTCCCGCCGGACACCGCCGCCGTGGACATCCGCGCCGGCTGGCACGCGCTGGGGCAGATCACCGGGCGCACAGCTGATGAGGATGTCATAGATTTGATTTTTTCGAGGTTTTGTTTGGGGAAGTAGGAGTATAGGATTTCGCGCCTTTGTAGGCGCGACCCTACGCATCGCCCCGCTGTGCTTCGCACAGCCTACGGCTTTCTGTCGCATCGGCAGAGCCGACGCTGTCGCAAGCCTGGGGTAATACCTCGCCGACATCCGGTCGGCGAGTGCGGCCCTGCCGCACAAGGCGACACTGGGCTGCGGCGCATCCTGCGCCAAGGCCAAAGGGCTTTCCGATCGCCCTTTGGAAACCTTCGGACCCCATCTATAGATGCAAGGAAAGGGGGGGGTTGACTAGCTGCTTCTTGGTTCCGCTGGCACGTCCGTAGGGCCGTATTGCATACGGCTGCCCTGCCGCTCCTTGCTGCACTGGAACGTGCAGCAATTCTATCTATATTCCCCTCGCCCCGTGAGGGGAGAGGGGTTTGGGGAGAGGGCTCCACGGCCCCTAGCGCACCGGCCTTGGATTCTCATACCGCACAAAGGTGAAATCCAATCCCTCATGGCCGCCCCGGCCCAGCACCTGAGCGCGGCGCCACCCCAGAGCATTGAGGTCCGGGAAGAAGGCGTCGGCGGGGAAGGCCGCATCCCACTCGGTCAGGATGGCCCCGGCGCAGAAGGGCGCCAGCTGCGCATAGACGCTGGCCCCGCCGATGATGTACACGCGCCGCCCGGCGGCCTCCTGCTGCCGTGCGGCCGCCAGGGCATCCTCCATGCTGTGGCACACCATCGCGTCCTCGATCTCAAGCGCCGGGTCGCGGGATAGTATGATGTTGGTACGGTCCTTGAGCGGCCGGCCGCCGGGGAATGTGCGCAGCGTGCTGTGGCCCAGAATCACAACGCCGCCCTGGGTTGTGCGGCGGAAATGCCGCATGTCCTCGGGCACCCGCGCCAGCAGAGCGCCGCCGCGGCCGATGCCCCAATTGCGGTCAACCGAAGCGATCATATCCATGACGCGCCCTCCTCTAAACTGCCAGCGGAGGGTTGAGCTTGCTGGAGGCGTAGCGATAGTTGGAAAAACGGAAGCTCTCCACCCGGAAGGCGTAGAAATCCGCAATGTCCGGGTCGATGTCCAGCGCAGGCGCGTCGAAAGCTTCCAGCGCCAGCAGCTTCTCTACCAGCGGGATGTGGCGGTCGTAGATGTGGGCGTCGGCGATGACGTGCACAAGCTCGCCCACTCGCAGGCCGCTGGCCCGGGCGAACATGTGCACCAGCACCGCGTATTGGCACACGTTCCAGTTGTTGGCCACCAGCATGTCCTGGGAGCGCTGGTTCAGCAGCGCGTTCAGCGTGCCGCCGGACACATTCAGCGTCAGGCTGTAGGCGCACGGGTACAGGCGCATCTCGTGCAGGTCCTGGTGCACATACAGGTTGGAGAGGATGCGCCGGCTCTGGGGGTTGTGCTTGAGGTCGTAGAGCATGCGGTCCACCTGGTCAAACTCGCCCTCGGGGTACTGGTGCTTTACGCCCAGCTGATAGCCATACGCCTTGCCGATGGAGCCGTTCTCGTCGGCCCACGGGTCCCAGATGCGGCTGTTGAGGTCATGGGTGTTGCTGGACTTGCGCTGCCAGATCCACAGCATCTCGTCGATGGCTGCCCGCAGGTTGGTCTTGCGCAGCGTCAGCGCCGGGAACTCGCGGCTCAGATCATAGCGGTTGACGATGCCGAAGCGCTTGACGGCGTGGGCGGGCGTGCCGTCCTCCCACCGAGCGCGCACGGGCAGCTCGTCGTCGCGGTAGCCGTTTTGCAGGATGTCGGTGCAATTCTGCTTGAACAGAATGTCGGCGTAGCTCATATTGGAAACCTCGATATCAAAAGGTGCTCTGCTGATGTTCTATGGCAACATGATACTATGGAGCGTCCGGATTTACCAGACGCGGCGAATGAACGTCAAAGACCGATTTCTTTTACGGTTCTTACATATCTCTTACAATTTCGTTGCATTTCGGAAAAATCTTCAAAGTAGCATTGCAGAGGATGGCCGCATCGCGGCGAGGAGGAGAAGCTTATGGCCAGAGGGAGATCGCACGCCCGTTACTACCGCCTGCGCCGCCGGGGGCGCCTGATGCTGGCTCTGGGTGTGCTGGGCACAGCACTGGTGGCTGGCGTGTGCTATCTGGCGGGGCCGAACCTGCCGGCCGGCGCCCGGCTGCTGGGAGCGCCGCTGGGCAGCGGCTCTGCAGAGCAGATCACCGTGCTGGCCGATTGGCCGCTGACGCTGGTCAACGAGGCCCACCCGCTGCCCAAGGGTTTCGCCGTGGATGTGGAGGAGATCGAGAACCTGCAACGCTTCGACCGGCGGGCCGCAGGCGAGCTGCGGCGCATGCTGGCCGACGCCCGAAGACAGGGGCTGCAGCCGCTGGTGTGCTCGGGCTACCGCTCGGTCACGCGCCAGCAGCAGCTCTATGACGAGCAGGTGGGTGTGGAGCGCGACGCAGGGCACGACGAGGTGCAGGCCATGGCCGTGGCCAAGACCAAGGTGGCCCTGCCCGGCGCCAGCGAGCACAACCTGGGCCTGGCCGCCGACATCGTCGCCGTGGATTATCAGGAGCTCAAGGCGGACTATGAGAACACGCCGGAATGCCAGTGGCTCATGGCCCACGCCGCGGAATACGGCTTCATCCTGCGCTATCCCAAGGACAAGGTAGAGATTACCGGAATACAGTATGAGCCTTGGCACTACCGCTATGTGGGCAAGAACGCCGCAAAGGAGATTGTACAGATGGGGGTGTGCCTGGAGGAGTATTTGCAGAATAAATAGCTTGAGCAGCTGCTGCAATGGAACGTCTACTGAGAAGCAAGGAGATTCTCGCGACACCCGGTTCTCATTCAGAGGGCGTGCAACGCCCGAAGAATCCCTTTGAATAACGGCGTTATCTCGGGGGATTCCTCGCTACGTTCGGAATGACAGAACTGAGTGTTTTGTGACACCCGGTTCTGTCATTCAGAGGGTGCGTAGCACCCGAAGAATCTCCCAATGGATTCGTCGGCGTTCGTTTGGCGAAAACAATCCGTTAGTTCTCCCGTTTATACTCTTCGACCGAAACCACCTTTGCAAACCGCCCATCCAGCGCCGCCATATACGCGCCGTGCACCGTCTGCGCCGGGATCACCTGACCCTGCCATTCCAGATCCCTGGTCGCGCAGGCGTCCCACAGCAGCGTCACGCTCAGGCCATGGTCCCTGGCGGCGCGCACGGTGGTGTCCACGCACATGTGGCTCATCATGCCGCACACGACCAGGCGGTCGATACCCCGCTCCTTAAGCATCTGGTGTAGCCCCGTCTCAAAGAAGGCGTTGGGCGCGTGTTTGACGATGACCGTTTCTCCGGCCAGCGGGGCCACGCTCCCGTGGATGCCTGCGCCGTCGGTTCCCGGCACAAAGAACGTGGCGCCCGGAGCCAGGCTCAGGTGCTGCACATGGAACACAGGCAGACCGCGGGCGCGGAAATGCTCCAGCGCCAACCGCGCCTGCTGCGCCGCTCGCTCGCTTTGGAAGAGCTCATACTTGCCGCCGGGGAAGTAGTCGTTCTGGATGTCGATGATCAATAGAGCTTGGTTCATGTTGTCCTCCTATTCAAGAAATAATGCTGCAGCCTTAACACACATCTGCGGGTCGCACAGCAGGTTCGTCTGGTCCAAAAACTGGTTGACCGAACCCAGCGGATACCGAAGGCCCTTTAGCCAAGGGTCCTGTATGGCCCCCAACAGCGCGTCACAGAAACGGTCAGAATCCACGACCCGATAAGGCCGGGTGTAGTATCGGCCGATGACATCTTCCAGCGGCTCTGTGACGCCCAGGCTGTTGTGCAGCCGCGCCACAGCCTCATAGGCCGCGTTTATCGCGGCCTCGCGCTGCCGCCAGTGGGCCGCGCTCAGAGCCTCCTGCAGCGCCGGCTGCACCGCCGGCGCGCAGGCCAGGCGCGCAAAGGCCGTGCCGAACCACTTGGCGTAGGGGGCATAGGCGCGCTCCATCAAGAAGCACAGGCCCATGACCTCCTTGGCCAGCCTCGCCGCCACGACGCGGGAACCCAGATCGTCCCCCACATCGCCGCACCGGCCCAGGAAGGCGCGCTCCTCGCCGATGCGTGCCCAACGCGCGGCCATCAGGTACAGCCAGACGTCTTTGGGATATTGCCGCAGCGTCTGCCGGGCTGCCGCCAGCTCCCCCGTCGCGTATTGGAACACCCTGCCGGCGGTGACGCCCAGCAGGCGGTGTTCCGGCATCGTGAGCCAGTCTCGGTTGTGAAGCTCCGCCAGTGGGTCGGCGCCCAGCATGCGCCGGCAGAAGAGGCGCACCGAAGTCACCGCGACACCCCGCGGGTGCACCGGAATACCGACGGCTTCAAAGGGCGCGCAGTGGAAATCCGTGGGCAGGCCGGCATATTCCGCCGGGAGTTCCCGGGCCATGCGGTCGCGGACCGCTTCGGCCAGGCCCATGTCCTCCTGCCGGAGAAACAGGAACAGCCGGGGCCCCCAGCTGTGGTCGGCGGATAGGGCGGTGTCATATCCCAGCACTTCGGAGCCGTCGCCGATGAGTGCGGCGTCATAGGCCAGGCCGGGGAAGTGCAGCGCCATGGCCGGCGCCACGCAGTCGCGCCAATACCGCTGCGAAAGGTCCAGCCCGCCGCTGAACGCCGGCTCATTCCGGTTCATATTCATTCTCCAGCACCGCGTAAAGGAAGCTGTCCCGCCAGGTGCCATCCTTGAGCAGCCGGTGGGCGCGCAGATGGCCTTCGCGGGCCATGCCGCACTTCTGCAGCACGTGGGCGCTGCCCAGGTTGGCCGGCGAGCACGTGGCCCATATGCGGTGCAGCCCCAGTTGGCCAAACCCAAAGGTTATCATGGCGCGGGCAGCCTCGGTGGCGTAGCCCCTGCCCCAGTGGGCGCGGGCCAGCAGATAGCCGATTTCGCCCTCCCGGTGGGCGGTGTTGGAGATCTCCAGCTCCACGGAACCGATGACCTCGCCGGTGGTGCGCAGCGTCACGGCCATTTCCCAGGTGTGGCGGGGCTGCTGGCCCTGGCTGGCCATGGCCCAGTTCAGATAGTTGGCGGCGTCCTCCGGGGTGTTCACGGGGCCCCACACCATGTGGGCGGTGACCTCGGGATCGCAGTAATAGGAGGTCACAGCGGGCAGGTCTGTGGCGGTGAACTCTCGTAAAATCAGACGGGGCGTTTCGATGGGTAGCATTGTACCTCCTGCAATGTCTGCGGTACATCTATCGCCGCTTTGCGGCGAAGCTCGCCACCTGTAGTGGCGACCGGCTTTGCTCTTTTCGCGGCAAAGCCGCGATCCCGCAAAGCCTGCTAGCGACCAAAGGTCTCCGGTCGCCCTTTGGAAACCTTCGGCTCCCAAACAGTATAAAGGTATGATAGGCTAATTACCTGAGGTACGCGGTAACACCTATGTATTACTCAACAGAAGGTAGCCCCGCCACATTGTTCACCGGCAGCGAGAACACGATGGTCTTGGCGTCGGTGTGCAGGCCGTTTTTTTCGGAGATGGCGTCCATGATGCGGGCGCGGTCCTCGCGCTTGACCAGTATGAAAAGCATCTCCTTCTCCGGGTGGATGGGCACGCCGAAGAACTTCTCCGCCTGCTTGGTGCCCACGCGCCGGGCGTGCAGCACCGTGCCGCCGGGCACGCCCACGGCCCGGGCGGCGTCCATGACGTCGTCCACATAGCCCAGATTGGTCACGGCGATGATCAGGTCGTGGTGGAAATCCTGTTCCATGGAGGCTCCTCCTTGCTCGTGCAGCGATCCGCGCAGGCAGCGCTCGGCCCTTTCGGTCACGATGGCGCTCAAAGGAATGGAAAAAGCGATGCCCTTATCCAGCGGGCCAGGGTAAAGCTGCCGGCCGACCATGAGCAGCAGCTCCTTGGACAGGCTCAGCGGCATGGTGCTGAAGATGAAATCCTTGGCGGATTCGTCCAGGCCCAGATAGGCCAGCGCCTTGCCCTTGGCGGTGCCGCGGCCCAGCGCCACCAGGTTGAAGGTGACGCCGCTGCGGGCAAACCATTCGGTCACGCGGTCAGCCTTGCCCCGCTTGACCGCCACGATGGTCAAGACGAGAGGGTCCCCGGTATGTCCGTGCGTCATGTCGTTTCCTTTCGCCCGGCGTCGTCGCCGGGCAGCGGAAGAGCCGGCTGCGCCGGAGTGGGCTCTACCGTCTCGGGCTCATCCAAAGGCTGCTCCTGTGGTTCTTCGAGCGGGACGGCTTGCGGCTCCTGCGGCAGTTCCTCGGGCAGCTCCGGGGGCTCCTCCACGGGCAGCGGTTGTACGGGCAAGTCCTCCGGGCTGTCGTCCTCTTCCTCGAACTCTTGAGGCGTTACGTCCAGGGCAGAACTGCGACGGGATTTTATGCCATACATAATACCCAGAATCTGCAAGGTAATCAATGGCATCATGGCCACCATCGCAATGACGCCAAAGGCATCGGTCATGATGTTGCCGCCCACGGCCTTGCAGATGCCCACGGCAAAGGGCAGCAGAAAGGCTGCGGTCATCGTGCCGCTGGCCACACCGCCGGCATCGAAGGCGATGGAAGTGAAGAGCTTTGGCGAAAACAGCGTGAGCGCCAGCGCCAGGATGTACCCTGGGGCCAGCATCAGCCAGATGTTGATGCCCAACAGCACCCGCAGCACCGAGAGCACCAGCGCCAGGCTGACCCCTGCGGCCAGGCCCAGCATCATCATGCGCCGGGAGATGGCGCCGGAAGTGATTTCCTCGATCTGATGGGTCAGCAGGTGCACCGCCGGCTCGGCGTAGACGACCGAGAAGCCCAGCACAGCGCTCAAAGGCAGCAGCACCCAGTTGTAGGGCAGCGCCGCCAGCGTGGAGCCCAGCTTCTGCCCGGCGGGCATGAAGCCGATGTTGACGCCGGTCAAAAAGACCGCCAGGCCCACCAGCGTGTAGCCGATGCCGATGCCGATGCGGATGAGCGCCGTGCGGCTTAGCTTCAGCCGCACGACCTGGAACAGGCCGAAGATCACGATGATGGGCAGCAGCACCGTGAGCACCTCGACAAAGAACTGCCCGAAGCCCCGGGCGAACACCAGGATGAGCTCACCCAGGCTGCCCACGGTGCCCGCGGTCGCAAAGGCATAGCCCGAACCCGTGGCGCTGTAGGACATGCCCATGATCAGCACCGCCAGGATGGGGCCGATGGAGCACAGCGCGCAGATGCCGAAGCTGTCCTCCTCGGCGCTGGCGCCGCCGCGCACGGTGGAAATGCCCGCGCCCAGCGCCAGAATGAAGGGCACCGTGATGGGCCCGGTCGTAACGCCGCCGGAATCGAAGGCCACAGCCAAAAAGTCCGGCGCGAACAGCGCCGCCGCGGCGAAAACCAGCGCATAGCCCGTGATGAACAACACGGAGATGGAAAAGTGGAACAGGACGCGCAGCAGCGCCAGCACGAAAAAGGCGCCCACGCCGATGGCCACCGCCGCCACCAGCACCATGTCCGGCACGGCGGGCACCTGCTTGGTGAGCACCTGCAGGTCCGGCTCGGCGATGGTCACCACGACGCCCAATATAAAGCCGCTCAGGATGATCAGCCAAAGCTTGCGCGATTTGGTCAGCTCAAAGCCGATGGCCTCGCCCATGGGCATCATGGCCAGGTCCGCGCCCAGCGTGAAGATGCTCATGCCCACGATGAGCAGAGCCGTGCCGGCCAAAAACAACGCCAGCGTGCCCAGCGGCAGCGGCGCCAGCGTCAGGTGCAGCAGCAACACGATGGCGCTCACAGGCAATACGGACTGCGCCGATTCGCGTATTTTGCCTGATAGCTTGCTCCACATCCCCGGCATCCCCTCCTCGCTTTTCCTGGGCGACGCAGTTGCGTCGCCCAGGATTTGGCAGCTTGTTCTGGCTGCCATGATCGCCCGCCGCACATGTCGCCGGGCGATCTCTCGGCCTTAACTTCCGGATATCCGGCTCATAATAGCTTTATAACATTTTCGCGGCGGCCGTGCCCCGCCCAGGCGGCTGCGCATATGCCTCGGTATTCTTGTTCTTATGTATTTCAACTGTTGTATAACGAACGATGGAATTCAAAGGTTACACTGCCCAATAACAGGCAAAAAAGAACGGCTCATCGATGCGCTTCTTCGCGCCGATTCGCCGCTTTTGCTGCCCGCACACCGATTTGTCACGACCAGTATACCGGAAAGGTTAAGCCTGTGTAAAGGAAAAGGCGCGCGCTATGGCGATGTTGGCAGGTTTGCGTTCACGCCGCGAGAAAAAGGCCTCCCGGCGACGGTTATCGCCGGGAGACTGATAAGCGCTGTATCCAGTCGTCTAAATCGCCGACGACGCAACCGCGTCGTCGGCGAAAGTGCGTTTAGCACTCCACGTCCCGGTCATCCCACACGCCCTTCACATAGAAGTTGACGATCTGCAGGTTTTTGTCCACCGTCACAACGATGACCCTGCCGTCGCTGAGCGTCACGGAAACCTCGGGGCCGTTCTTCACATTTTCCACCTTGGCGATGGCAGCCTGGCCCAGAATCCCCTTGTCTTCCACGAACTTGCGGGCCGCCGCGGCCATCTGCTTCAGGGTGTCCTCGGAGTATGTCCCGCTCTGCGGCATGTCTTTGACCAGCCCGCCGGAGATCACCTCGCCGGTTTCGGCCTTGAGTGACAGCCCCGCCACAATGTCGCCGTCATCGGCGCCGTCGCCGATCAGCTGGAAGGACCACACCGGAATGCTGCCGGGCTGCGCCGGCTCGCCGTAATCCGATTCTTCGGTGTGCAGCAGCACCAGCAGCATCTTTTTGCCTGCGAAGGCCTTGCTCAGAAGCAGGGGCTCATAAAGCTCGCCGCTGCCGTACACCGTGGCCAGGTCGCTGCTGAAGGTGTCGATGACCACGCAGTCCTGCGCGTCCAGGCCGTAATAATCCTGAAATCCCTTTTTGGCCAGGGCGATGGCCTGGTCCGCCGTTATGATCCCCGAGGGGATTGTCTTGGGCGTCAGCCCCTTGCCGGCTGTGGCAGTGGCGGCGGGCGCATCCGCGGGCTTCTGCGTCTCTGCCGGGTCCGCGTTGTTTTTGTTTGCCGGCTGCTCTGTGGCAGCCGCACCGAGTTCCATCGGTTTGTTCTTTTCGTTGTTCTTTGAGAATGCCAGCGCCGTATGCGCCAGCGTGAAGCTTCCGCCAAGCACCAGCGCAACCATGATGACCAAAAGCGTCTGCTTGGCAATGGTCCTGAGTTTATCCTTGATTCCCATCTGTAGAACCTCGCTTTCTTGATCTTGGGCCCTGCATCAAGAATAGCAGCCGGATTTCATGAAAGTTTCACCCGGATGTCATGGAGTTGTCAAATCGTCGGCGGCTGCGGCATGCGCCGCAAAGCGGATGCTGACGGTGGTACCCATGCCCTTCTCGCTGGCAAAGCGCAGGTCGGCCCCATGCACCTGGGCGATGACCTTGCAGATGGACAGGCCCAACCCCATGCCGCCCGCCTCTCGGGAGCGGGATTTGTCCACCCGGTAGAATGGCTCGGTGATCCGCTGGAGCTCTTCCTGCTCCATACCCACGCCGTGGTCGGCCACGGTGAGGACCGCCTGGTCGCCCTCCCGCGACGCGGAAAGCTCTATGCTGCCGCCGGGCCGTGACGCCAGTATGGCGTTGTCCAGCAAATTTGTGATCAGCACGATCATCAAATCCATATCGCAGACGAAGGAGACATCCGCCGGCGTTACAGCCAACGTGAGATTCGCCTGTTCCAGCCGCGGCTGCACCGCCAGGCGAACAGCCTCCAAAATGTCCTGGGCGGCAAAGGGCCGAAGCTTCAAGTCTGCCTGGTCCAGCAGCACGAGATCCACCATCTTCTTGGAGAGCCTGTTCAGGCGCAGGCCTTCGGTGTAGATGTACTCCACGGCCTGCTCCCGGGCCTCAGCGCCGCCGGCGCCTGTTCTGAGCGCGTTGGCGTAGCCGATGATGGACGTAAGCGGCGTTTTGACCTCGTGGGTGAAGCTTTGTATGAACCGCTGCTGGCGGGCGTTGCGCTCGTTGAGCTCGCTGATCCTGTTTTCCACTGCGTCTGCCATGCAGTTGAAGTTGTGCGCCAGAGCGCCGGTTTCATCCTTGGAGGACAGCTCCGCCCTGCTGTGATAGTCGCCCTCGGCGATGCGCTGCGCGCTGTGGGAAAGGGTGCGCAGGGACCGGGTGATCAGCCTGGACACAAAATACAGCGAGACCCCGGCCAACACGGTCATCAGCAGCCCCAACACCAGAAACAGCCGGGTCAGCATGGCTCTCAGGCGATAGACGGGGCTGATGTCGCGGGTCAGCATAAAGCGGTAATCCGTGTCCTGAAAGCGGAACCACTTCATGAGCGCCAACTGCTCCGAACCGTCGGCGCCGAATATGGCGTAGTGGCTCTGCTGAGGATCGTCGCCGGCGGCCCGGAGAGCAGCCAGCCCTTCCTCGGGCGGTTGGTCGCTGTAGACGACGGCTTGCCGGGTCTCGATCAGCCCATGGGTATTGGCTGACCGGTAGTAGCTCATCGTGTTGGCAATGGTCTGGGCGATGATGTCCTGTGTCATGTAATCCCGGTTGCCCAGCCGGACCGCCACCGTGCTCAGGTCCGACTGCACGGCCAGCGCGATCAGGTCATATTCCCGCAGGGAGCTTTCGATCTCCCGCTGCAGGTTCAGCCTGTGGTTGTTGATGACCTGAATGGTCCCGCCCACGTTATAGAGCACGGCGAACACGACCAGCCCCGAGGCCATGATCTTCTGCCATATCTTCATGTCAATGCTCCAGCCGGTAGCCGACTTTGTATACTGTGACGATCTTGTCGTGCCAATCCAGCTTCTGGCGTAGCTTCTGTATGTGGGTGTCCACGGTGCGGGAGCCGCCGTAGTACTCATATTCCCATACCTGCGACAGGATTTGCTCCCGCGTGAGCACGCGGCCCGGATGGCGCACCAGCAGCGTCAGCAGGTCGTACTCCTTGGCGCTCATCTCCACGGCGCAGCCCCTGTGCTCCACGACGTGCCGGACCGGGTCGATGGTCACATCCTCAAAGTGCAGCACATCCTCCCGCTTGCCGTATCTGCGCAGCACTGCCTCCACGCGGGCCAGGAGCTCCAGGTCGTCGAAGGGCTTGGTGATATAATCGTCGGCGCCCAGCCTCAGCCCGCGTATCTTATCGGCGGTGTCGGCAACCGCCGTGAGGAAGATGACCGGCACCTCCTCTGTGCGCAGCTTTTGCATCAGCTCAAAGCCGCTCATTTCCGGCAGCATGATGTCCAGCAGGATCAAGTCGATGGTCGTGGCCTGCATGATCGCCAGGGCTGCCGAGGGGGTGGGCGCTTCCAGCGCGCGGTAACCCGCCGCCTCCAGATGCAGCCGGATCAAATTGGATATGGCCTTTTCATCGTCTACGATCAGGATCGTCGTCATGGGTTCCTCGCTGAAGTAAGGTTGTTCTTATATATCTTAGCATGGACATATAAAAAGGGACATGGCATAGATGTCAAGCTTTTGTCAAATGTCTTCTGGCACACTCTATTGTTCCTCCGGCCTATGATATAAAACAAAAGGCAAAGAGTGCGCGACTCTTTGCCTCATCACCGGCGCAACCCGTTAATCCGCCTTTCGCCCTTTCGGCCGCTTCCTGCGGAAGATGCTTTTGAGGAACATAAAGGCCTCGCTGTTGATGCTGGGCAATATGGCATGGGGCGAGGTGGCGGCGCTTCCCATGTAGAACTTCTGAACGATCTGCAGCTTTTCGTCTTCCATCGGTTCGGATTCCCTGTTGGTGGGCTTCATCGTGCAAAACCTCCTTGCAGTGTCTGCTCCCCATGGCCTGAATATATTTCGCTAGAGCACCTTCGTATGCCTGTCGGCATAGCTGCTGGCGCACACGCTCTCGGGCTTTACCCGGGGGATGAAGGCCAGGCCCTTGGCCATGCCCACAAGCTCGGCCAGATAGGCCTTTGTGGGCCCTTTCTCGCCGGCGTCTATGTGAAACTCCAGATCGATGTCGCCGTGGCCGCCCAGCGTGCCGTAGATGGCGTCCAGCCTGTGCTCGTCGAAGAGGTAGGCCAGCTGCAGCGAGCTTAAGGTCTCCATGGATAGCTTCTCCCGCAGGTTCTTGAGCGGCCGGCGTAAATAGCAGCGGGTGAAAAAACCGATGGCCCCCTTGCCCCGGCGGTGCACCAGCACGCAGGAAACCAGAGCGGCGTCCTCGTTGTTGCTCTGGGAATCGCTGCCCACGGAAATGCAATAGCTCTCGTTGGGCTCCTCGCGCAGGAAGTCCAGGATGCGCGCGAAGACCTCGCGAAAGGGGATCACGCCGAAGCGCATGGAGTGGAACAAGGTGTCGTCATTGAGGATGACGGCGGTCGAGCGGTTTCTCATACAGCCTCCTTACCCCATAGTATGCCCGGATCAAGGCGCAATGCCCGCAGCCGGGCGCAACGGACGGAAAAAAGACAACGCCCCGGCGCTGCGGCGCAGGAGCGTTGCATCGTCGTCATTTCCGGATATTTATTTGAAAAGGTTCACCACGTTCTTCTCAGCAAAATCGCCGGCGTACGGCACGCGGAAATCGTTGCCCTGGGCCACCTTGATGATGATGAGGATCGTGTAGACGCAGTAAGCGGCGCCGATCAGGAATTGCACAATCCCGATGATGATCGGAAGGATGATCGTGATCGCAAGGATCGCGGAGAGGATCCACCCAATGAGATTGACGATCCAGAATGCACCGCTGAGGACCACCGCCTGCGCGCAGTGGAACCGCACCTTGGCGTCATCCTTCACGACGGCCAGACCGATTAACCCGAGAACAAAGCCGAGGATGTACGAGAGATAAATCCAAATGGTATTGTCGCTTTTGACTGCGGGCTGAGGATTGGGCTGAGCCATGATGATACCTCCCAATTAATATGGATAAGAACATTATACCATTCCACCATATAGATTCAACATGATCTTTTGATCAAAAATAGTTGATTTATTGCTGCTGACCATGGTTTTGGGACAATGCCTCTGCCCGCGCGGGTGGCTGGCCGATGCCTGTGCCGGTGCGCTCCAGCATGCCGATCAGCAGCAGCGCGGTGATGCCGCCGAAGATGCCGGCGAACACGGCGCACGTGCGGTTGATGCGGCGGGTCTTGGCCAGATGGTTGGCGATGAACCCGCAGATAACGATTCTCCCTACCCCTACGAAGAGCAGGAGAATGGGGAGAAGTTGCATGAGCAGCGCTATATAATTGAATTCAGCGGGTTGCGATGTGCCGACGGCCATGGTATTCCTCCTCATTGATGGATATCAAAGGTATCAGCCCTTCTTCTTTGCCCGGCCCGCCAGCCGCACGATCAGGATGATGATGAACACGAGGATCGCCACGGCCAGCAGAGGCATGAGCATGTTGCTGACCACGATGAACACCCACGAGATGGCGTTGAGCGTGAAGTTGAGCCCGTTGGAAAAGCCCTTGCGGATGCTGCCCCACGTGTATTCCAGCCCGAGGAAGCGCACGACGCCTTCATCCTGCTGCACCACCGGCGCCTTGGGGGGCTCCTGTACGCTGATCGTCACTGTGGAATAGCCCACCTGGTTGTCCATCAGGCGCAGCTGGCCCTTGAGCTGCTCGATCTCCTGCTGCACGCCGTTGAGTTCCTTGCGCACCTTGAGGATGTCGTCCACCTTCACCGCCTGCTTCATCACGGCCAGCAGCTGGGTCTCCTGGGCCTGGGCGTTGCTCAGCCGGGCCTGCACGTCCACATATTGATCGGTCACATCCTGGGACGCCATATCCGACTTCAGCGCCTTGTAACCCGCGCGCAGCTGCTCGGTAAATTCTCTCAACTTCTCCGGAGGTATGCGCACGGTGATAAAGCCGTTCTGCAGGCCATCGCCGAAGCTTGAGAAGCTGGATTGGCTCACATAGCCGCCCAAGGCGATGGCGCGGGAGGTGATGTCGTCGATGGCGCGGGCGGCGTCGGGGGCCTCCAGCCCCATCTGCACCGTGTAGATGATCTTCTTGCCGCTCTGAGCCGCGTTGCCTGGGTCCAATATGGGCATCTCGGAGCCGTCCTGCCCGGACTTGCCCTCCTCGGTGACCGGCGGCTCGGCCGCGAGGTCGGAATCAGGCGCGACCGCGGCCATGGTGGCCGCCGGCGCTGCGCTGGCCGCCGGGGCCTGGGGGGCGGCGGCCTGGCAGCCGGCCAGCAGCAGGGTGATGCACAGCAATGCCGTCACGAACACGGTCCAGCGCTTTTTCATATCCATATCCTCCCAAATTTGCTGCTTTTATTTTGTATCATAAATATGCAAATGTCAATCACAATAGCGGTCGAATGCCGGTGTGCCGGCTGGGCGCGATCGTGCTACAATGAAGGTACTTCCGGCAAAGGAGAAAGTGCGATGAAATGGGTGGATCTGGTTCCCTCGGAATTTGAGAAGCTGGCCCGAGAGCAGCGCCTGTGCGTGGTGCCCATGGGCTCTCTGGAGCGCCACGGCGAGCACATCCCCTTCGGGTGCGACTTGGTCGTGGCGGAAACCGTGGCGCAGCGCGCAGCGGAGTTGGAGCCCTGCGTCGTGTTCCCCGGCTATTTCCTGGGCCAGGTGCACGAGGCCGCGTGCTTCACCGGCACGGTGAACCTGCCCCAGGCGCTGGCGGTGGAGGTGCTCTCAAAGGTGTTGGACGGCATCGCCGCCAACGGGTTTGAGAAGATCGTGATCCTCAACGGCCACGGCGGCAACAACGCCTTTCTGGATTACTTCGCCATGAGCCAGCTGGACCAGCCCAGGGATTATGTGCTCTACACGATGTTTGCCGGCGCGGCCATGACGCCCGAGGAGCAGCGGGAGATGGACGCCATTTGGCAGACCCAGCCCCTGGGCCACGCCTGCGAAGCGGAAACCAGCCTGTACATGGCCTGCCGACCGGGCCTTGTGCGCCTGGATTTGGCGGGCGAGCAGACCGCAGAACCACTGGGCCGCTTCGGCCACCTGCGCCCCCAGGGCATCCACAACGCCCACTGGTGGTATGCCGACTTCCCGCAGAACGTCGTGGGCCAGCCCTGGGCGGCCACACAGGAGAAGGGCGAACACGCGCTGGACCTCATGGTGCGCGCCACTGCCCGGGCGCTGCGCGTCATCAAGGACGATCAGACCGCCCCGGCGCTGCAGCGGGAATTCCTGCACAGAGTGCACAGCAAAGGGAAGGGCCAGGCATAGGCAGGCCGGGCCCTCACGCCGCCAGAATCACGAAGAACACGACCCCCAACAGCAGCAGGCAGCCAAAATTGTACAGACTGAATGCGCCCAGGAACGCCCGCCTTTTGTCCGGGTATTCGCTGGCGAACAGGCGATAGGTGATCACGCTGGCCAGCGAGGCGATGGGGGTGCCCAGGCCGCCGATGTTCACGCCGTGGAACAGCGCCAGGCTGCTGCTGGCAAAGGGCGCCAGCAGGATCGTCGCGGGCACATTGCTGATGAGCTGGCTGGTGAGCAGCGCGGTTCCATAGGTGGCGGCGGGCGTGCCGGTCAGGGCGGCCAGCCAGCCTTTGAGCGCCGGCCAGTGGGTCACGTTGCCGATGGCGATGAAGATGCACACAAAGGTCAGCAGCAGCTTGTAATCCGCCCGCAGCAGGATGCGGGGGTTCATGACCGCCGTGGCCGCCGCCACCACGAAGAAGGTGGGCAGCCACGGCAGCGCGCCCACGACCGACAGCACCGCCGACGCGCCCAGCGCGCCAAAGGCCGGCAGACGCCAGCCGCGGCGCATGCTCCCTTCCACGACGACAACGTGAATCTGCTTGGGGCGCACGAAAAAGCCCATGGCCAGCACGAGCGCCAGCCCCGCCCCGCCCAGCGGCAGCGCTTGCCCCAAAAAGCTGCCCAATGTCATGCCGTAGTGGGAATAGAGGAACAGGTTTTGCGGGTTGCCGATGGGTGTAAGGCTGCTGCCAAGGTTGGCCGCCACGGTCACGAACACCGCCGGCAGCGTCATGTCATAGCTGCTCTTGCGGCTGATGACGATCATAATCGGGATCATCGTCAACAGCGCCACGTCGTTGGTCACGAACATCGCGAACACAAAGGTGATCAGGCACAGCGCCTGCGTCAGCAGCCGCTCGTTGCCGCACCGGCGCAGGATGCCCACGGCGATGGCCTGCAGCAGCGCGTATTCCTCAAAGGCCTTCACGATGACCATCAACTCGAACAGGCACAGGATGACCTTGAAGTCGATATACTCCGCCCTGGGAAGGCCGAAGAGGGAAGTGACCCCCGCGGCCAGCAGCGCGATGGTCAGGAACAGGTCCTTGCGGGCGGTCGTGAGAAGCTTCTGGAGCAGCTTTAGGGTTTGTCGGCGGATGGTGGTGTTGGGCATGGTTGGTTATTTGGTTACTCCCCGGTTAGAAAGGATTTCGCGCCTCTGAGGCGCGACCAAAGGGCTTTCCGATCGCCCTTTGGAAACCTTCGGACCCATCTTTATGTGTTATATAGCTGACGTCATGGGTCCATCCTGACGCTGCGATCGCCATCTGTGTAGGGCAAGGGCTTGCCCTTGCCGCTTTGCCGCATTGGAACGATGCGGCAATCTGATCATTATTCTCCTCGTCCCGTTGAGGGGAGAGGCTGGCCGCGCCTTCCAGGTGCTGCTCGCCCATGCGACCTGGGGGTCTGGGGAGAGGGTGCCATGCGGCCTACAGGCCGCATCCCATCTTCTACCTCACCGCATCCGCTGCAATCGCCAGCGCCGCGTAATCCCCGATCTGCTCGCCCAGCGCCGCCGGCACGATTTGGCAGGCGGCGCGGTTCAAGGGGATGGCCTCGGCCTCTATGACCCTCGCAGCCTCGGGCCATAGCAGGTGCCCGGCCCGGGCGAAGATGCTGCCGATGACGATGCGCTCGGGGTTGAAGGCGTCCATGAGCAGGCTTAAGCCCTGGCCCAGCCAGCGGCCACACTCCTCATAGACGGCCAGCGCCAGCGGGTCGCCGGCGTCGGCAGCCAGGGCCACGGCGCGGGCGCTCAAGCCGTCCAAATCGGCCATGGTCGGGCAGAAGCCCACGGGCGCGCCCACCTGCAGGCGCTCCAGCGCCCGCAGCCGTGCCAGCTGCGCGATGCCGCCGCCGCTGCAGAAGCCCTCGAAGGAGCCGGCCTTGCCAAAGCCCACCGGCCCCATGGGCGCCAGCCGCAGGTGGCCGATCTCCCCGGCCATGCCGCAGGCGCCCTCGTACAGCGCGTTGTTGAGGATCAGCCCGGCGCCCATGCCGGTGCCAAAGGTCAAAAAGATCATGTGCCGCGCGCCGCGCCCGGCGCCGAAACGGTGCTCGGCCAGCGCGCAGGCGTTGGCGTCGTTCTGCAGCCGCGCCGGCAGGCCGAAGCGCTCGGAAAGCTGCGCGGCGATGGGCAGTTCGTCCCAGCCGGGCAGGTTGGGCGGCGAGAGCACCAGGCCCCTCGCACTGTCCAGCGGGCCGCCGCAGCTGATGCCGATGGCCTTGGGCGCATCGGGCGCTTCGCGCAGCAGCTCCTCTATGCTCTCCACGATGCGGCCAATGGCATACTGCGGGCCCCGGGCACTCTCGGTAGCGAAGGAGATGCGTCGCCCCGGCGTCATGTGCTCGCTTTCCGGGTGCCAACTGCCCAGCAGCGCCGCGCACTTGGTGCCGCCGATGTCCACGCCGATCAGTTGCACCGCGCTCATGGCAAGTCCCCTTCCAGCAGATTGGTCTCTTCCACCGCGCCGCCGTCGCGCACACGGAAGGTCTTGATCTCATAGGGCCCGAAGCTGGCCTGCCAGCGGGCGCCGGCGAAGGGCAGCTCTATGGTCGCAGTGGCCGCTTGCCCGGCGGTCTCCCGGCAGCGCAGCACAACGCCGTCGCCGTCCTCGGCCCCCTTCAGCGCGCAGGGCAGCACGTTGGCCGCGTCCACCCGCAAAAAGCCCCCCTCCTGGGGCAGGCTGCCGCGGTGGAAGGTCTCCGGCACGACCACGGGCTCCTGGTTCAGTTCCATGGCCAGCCGCGCCAGCGCCGGGCGGTCCGCTTCCCCGCGGAAGGCCAGCAGGCTGTAGCGGAAGGTCTGTATGCCCTGGTCCATAAAATCGCCCAGGCCGTCGCGCTGGCCGTAATGATCGGCAAACAGCGCGCTGCGGGCGATGGTCACGCGCAGGTCGTTGTCCAGCGCGTCATAGCTGTATTTGGCGGTGTTTGCGATGGCAAGACCCCTTTGGCCTTCGGCGCTCCCGCCATGGATGGCCACCCAGCTCTGGCCTGGGTATTCCCGGCCGTCGTTGGCCCGGCGCAGCACGCCGTAGGGGATCTCGTATTCGCAGGCACAGCCGTCGGCATCCAGCGGGAAGCTCAGCTTGAGCATGCGGTGGTGCTCCTGGAAGTTCAGCCACACGCCCACGTCCACGCCGGGCTTGTGCCGCCACAGCGTGAAATCCTGGCGCAGCGTGGATGCTCCGAAGGTTGTGGTCAGCCGCAGCGTGGCCCGCAAAGGCCCGCTCTCCAGCAGTGCAACTCGCACGTTGCCGAAGCGCCCGGCCTCTTTGCGAAAGGAGAACACGCTGTGGGCCCAGGTGTCGCTGGCCTCATCGTCTATGAGCACGCCCACAGCGCCGGGGCCGCGAAGCACGTCGGTGCTTCGCCGACGGTCGATCAAGCGGATGCCATCGCCCTGCACCTCCAGCCGCAGCCAGTCGTTCTGCAGCCAGGTGTTGCCACACTCCAGCGAACCTGCCGGCGCTGCCGCGTCGTCTTCCTTGTGCAAAAAGGCCCGGAACACCCGATAGCCCAGCGCCGGTATCGTCGCGTGGAACAGTGTGTCCCAGTGGTCCTGCCCATTGGTGCGGGCGGCGCGCACGCTCTGGGTGGGCAGCGGGTTGCCGTGGGCATCTTCCACGCGGCGCACCTGGCGGCTCAGCTGCACGGCCGTGTCCACCGGGAAGCCCAGCGGGTTGAACACGACGACCGGCGCGCCGCCCTGGGCCATCTCCCAGACTTGCCAATCTACGTCCTTGGACGTAGGGAACTGCGCGCCGCAGGCGGTGTCGATGTGCCAGGAGATGCGCTGCGCCGCGGCGTTTAAGCTTTCGGCTCCCAGCCGCAGGGCCAGGCCGTAGGCCTCCCGGGCGTCGTCATAGGCCGGCTGTATGGAGCAGCCGCCCAGAATGTCGTGGAACTGGTGGAACAGCACGGCGTGCCACGCCCGGCGTAGGTCATCGGCTTTGTAGGGCAGCCCTACCGTGTGGTGGGCCAGCGTCATCAGGCTCTCGGCGGCCACAAGGCGCGCCTCGGCGCGGCGATTCAGGGCCTTCACCTCGCTCACGGCGCTGTAGCAGCCGCTGGCGTGGTGCTGCAGGTCGTCGGCCACCACGGGCAGCTCATATCCGCCGGCGCGCATCTCGGCAAAGAACTCGTCGGGGCCGCAGAAGGGCAGGGCATCGGGGCCGTGCACAGCCCGCAGCGCCTCGGCGTCGCGCAGCTGCACGATGGTCGGCCCGCCGCCGTGGTTGCCCACGCCGTAGAAGAGCATCTGCGGCTGGCCCTGCTCCGCGGCGATGGCCGCCACAGCCTGCGCCTTGCCGGGCAGGTCTTGTTCCGGGTTCAGGTTGTAAGCCGTGGGGATGCGATAGGTCAGCACCCGGCTGCCGTCGGGCCCCTGCCACCAGAAGGCCGTGGAGGGCAGATGCTTCTCCCGCTCATCCGGGCGCATCATCACGTAGTTCTCCATGCCGCTCAAGCGCAGCAACTGCGGCAGCATGGCGTTGTGGCCAAAGGAATCCACGTTGTAGCCGCTGCGGGCGATGCGGCCGAACTTCTCAAAGAAATAGCGCTGGGCGTACAGCGCGTGCCGGGCGAAGGCTTCGCCGCCGGGCAGGTTGCAGTCGGGCTGCAGCCACCAGCCGCCGGCCAGTTTCCAGCGGCCTTGGGCCACCCGCGCCTGAATCTCCCGGAACATTTCCGGCTCGTTCTCCTCCACCCACTGGTAGTAGCTGGCGCCGGCGCACGTGAAGGTGAATTCCGGGAATTCCTCCATGCGGTCCAGCGCCGAGCGGAAGGTCGCCTTGATCTCGGCGCAGCCCTCCTGCCAGCGCCACAGCCACACCGGGTCCAGGTGGGCGTTGCCGATCAGATGTAGCGTATGCATGGGTGAAAATCCCCCTTCGCGGCGTAATCCATGGCAATCATATACACATGGTATAAGGCTGTCAATCGAAAGAAGTCCGCCATGTTCTTCGCGCGGCGCGTATTGTTGATAGCTCGAAATGATGGTAATATCCTTTTATGGCATTGGCGTTTTTCGGAAGGTCTTCCTACTTTGGCAAGGAGGTGCGGTCGTGAAGCGCATGGCAATCCTCGTGCTTGGCATTGCATTGCTGGTCCTGGGCGGTATTGGCGTGGCCCATGCGCCTGGCAGTGCGCCCAAAAACCAACCGGAGTCGGGCAAGGGAGCCGGCACATACGAGCCGATGGACGACTATTTCGACTATATAGAGGAGCACAAGGCAAAGAACGAGGATACACAGCCCCTGAACCCGCCGGTCTTCCGCGAGAGCGAGCTCCTATACGACAACGATGACTGCTTCCTGCTGGGTTGGGATGCAAACTACCTGGACAAGGTGAACGTGCGATTTGACCTGACTCCCAGAATTCTAACGGTTTTCCCCAACGACGCCATACGGGAAAGGGACGACGGCACGGTATATTTTGTTTATGGCACAGATTCAGGAGCAAGACTTTATCTGATTTTCCGTAAGGACAACAAGTATATGACGCCCGCCGGTTACCCATTGTTGGTTAAAGATGTGTTGACCCATGATGCGTACAGGAGCTTGCTAACGGGCGATTCGATTACAGCGGTGGAAAAGATCGATCCCATCACGACTTATTATCGGCAGGTATATGAGAAGATGGATGTCGGCTTTATCAAGGGGTACATTAAGGACGGCGCAGGGCCTGCCTCCATTCATTTACTTGCGGATGGCATATTGAGGGTAACATATGGGATAGACGATCAGGACAATCTGGTGATATCTGATATTACATATGATCCGGACTATGAGCTAGCGGGCGTCTCTGGCATACAGGTGAATTACCGGATAGATGAAATTGACCTGCCGTAACTTTAGATTTTCGTTCCAGAAGAGAACCGGGCGGCGTGCCGCCCGGTTCTTATTTCTCAACGTACAGATATGGAATAAATATCGGAGAACTCGATATGTATCCGTTCGGCGGCGCTGTCCCGGTTCAGTTCCACAACATTGCCTTTGGATGTCGTAGACTCAGGCAGCAGAACACAAGGCAATTCTACGGTGAAAACGCTGCCGCGCCCAACTTCGCTGGCCACGCTGACCGTGCCGTTGTGCTTCTCCACCAGAGATTTGACCAGAGACAAGCCGATGCCGCTGCCCTCGTTTTCCCTTGCGTGGAGCTGGCCCGCCTGACGGAACCGGTCAAATATCACTTGCTGCTTTTCCAGCGGAATGCCGACTCCATCATCGGCCACGGAAATCACCACGCGGTCCGTCTGATCGGTCAGCCCCACTTTCACATGGCCGCCGGCGGGTGTGAATTTCAGGGCGTTGGAGATCAGGTTCATCAAGATCCGTTCTATCGCGTTGGGATCGCAGGCGATGGTCTTTTCCTGTACATTGCTTTCAAAGCTCAGGCTGAGGCCCTTCTTTTGCGCGTAGTCCATGATCGACGCCGTAATGCTCTCGGCGATGTTGACGATGTTGCAATTGACCATGCGGATCGCAAACAAGTCCGCGTCGATTTTGTTGCTGTCTATGATGTTGTTGATCAGCTTGAGCAGGCGGAAGCAGTTTTGCTGAATGATGTTGTGATATTTCAGCCTTGGGTCCTGCATCGTTTGGCCATATTGCATTTGCAGCATCTGCAGTGCGGTCAGTATGATGCTGATCGGCGTCCTCAGTTCATGGGAGATGTTGGAGAAATAATCTGCCTTCATTCTGTCGGTCTCGAAAACAACACGGAGGCTGTTTTCCAGCTCCGAGATTTTTTCGCGGTAGGATACATCCCTCACGATGGAAAGCAACGCCGGGAACCCCTGGAACGAATAAGAAATGGTCGTCATTTCGATGTCCTTGATTTCCCCATTTCGGTCTACCAGCAGGCTCTGCAGCCGATACGGCTGCGGTTCGCCCGCAAGCTGCCGTTCCATCTGCAGCTGGAAGCTTTCCTGAGCCTCATGGGTAATCAGGTTTTGAAACGGCGTGCTCATGAGTTCGAGGGGGCTGCCCAAGCCGACAATACCCGCCGCGGCTTTGTTGCAATACAGAATTCGGCTGCTGTCGTGTATCAACACGGCCTCCGGCAGCGCATCCAGCAAGCATTTGTAGTACTCCCGGCTTGCCTCCAATTGAGAGCTTTTGACCAGCAATTCCGTGTTTTTGATGACTCGGTGCTCGGTATCCACTTTGATGATGTTGTAGCTGTGGTTTGTGATGATGTCGGCAAATTCGGCATTATTGATTTTTTCCGTATCATATTGGCAGATAACCAGAAAGGGTAGTTCCGAAATCAGCGCGTTCACGTTGTTTTCATAACTCGAGAAGTCCCTGTGGTAGCACTGCTCCAGCCAGTGTGTGTCCGCCACAGCCCTTAGTCCGTCATAACCGCTGTCCAGCGCCTTCTTTACCAGGCCGACCCATTGTCCGCACACCCGTACATCATTGAAACTGACATCGTCGTTGCAATACCAGTCGGTATACGGCATCAGGACCAACTGGCCGCGTTGGACATAGCCGCCGATGTCGCCGGCCTGTAATTCTATCAAAGAGGCAATCTCACTGCCGCTCGTATTCTGTGCATAGATCCATACGCATAATTCGTTATTCTCCAGCCCGGCTTTTATAAAGGAGGCCGGTAAATGGAAATCATCTTTGGATGAGTAAAGCTGGCTGATGTGCGTTCCCCACGGGATTCTCCCAAGTTGTTCAATGCCAGAATCCCTTAATAGATCACCCATTGATTGCCCCCGAGCATGAACAAAGCAATGCTATAATTATACTTGTTCTTATGCTTAAATCAACGTAATACAATGTCAAATTTTATCGAAATTACGAAATCCGCTTATTTCATTACGTTTAGTGCTTGTTGGCATAGTGCTTATGTCAAATAAAAGCATAAGGGAAAGGGAGAGGAGTTTAAAAAGAAAACGGAGATGCCGTGCTCCGAGCATCTCCAATCAGCAGCGCTATGGATGAGACGGGATCAGCCGTGGACCATGCTGTCTCGACGGGCATGCGCGCCCTACAGTATGCTGTCCAGATACGCCCCGATCTTCTTGTCCTGCTGGCTGATGTGGGTGATCAGCCAGTTCGAAAGCGTAGCCCCGATGGACATAAACGTCATGGAGTTGACGCCGTCCTGCTCCACCGAGGCAGTCAGCTCCTTGACGGTCTTGATGAAGTCGGTGTGGATCTTCTTATGCTCCAGATAGCCGGGGTAATTGTATTTGACCTGCAGGCGCTCCTCATCGGTGAAGTGTACGACGACGTAGCTGGACAGGTACTTGAGAATACGCAGCGCCTCGTCCTTGCTCTTGTTCTGCTTGATGGCCATGTAAAACTCGTTGACCCGGTGGACCAACTCCTTGTGCTGTTCGTCGATTTCTTCCACGCCTACGGACAGATTCTCCGACCACTCCATGAGCTTTCGCCTCCCGTTTCCTTGCGTTTTGTATTCATTCCAATTCTATATACCCGCCGATTTTGTCGAAAAACATCTGATATCGTCGGGATAAGCCGGAGCTGTGGGGAAAAGATAGTCGTAAACGCTTTTGGGAGTTTGATTTGAACCAAACCGTTTCCAACCGGCAAATATTCGCCTTCATCGGTCTTTCCCTGGTGGGGCTCACGGTGATTTCGCTGCCGCGCACCATGGCCATCAACGCCGGCACCGGGGCGTGGTTCACGCTGTTGCTGTCCACGGCGTTTTTTATGATCCCTACGGCCCTTCTGGCCACGCTCAACCGCAAGTTCCCCGGCATGACGCTCTTTGAGTACAGCGAGCGGCTGGTGGGCAAGCCTTTGAGCGTGGTGTTCGCTGTGATGTACGCCGTATACTTTTTGGGCATCTTCGCTTTCATCGCCCGCGGCGCGGCGGAAATCATCAAGGCCGACTTTCTCTACAAGACGCCGCTCAAGGTCACGATGTTCGTGCTCGTCGCGACCAGTTTGTACGCCACATCCCGGGGGCTGACCAACCTGGGGCGCATCCTGGAGATCGTGCTGATCCTCCTGCTGCCGACGATCGTCTTTATCCATCTGCTGATGTTTGCCGGCGGAAACAAATACAATGTGCTGCCGCTGTACAATCCTTCCAAGACGATGACCTACCTCAAGGCCATCCCCATCACGGCGCCAGCCTTTCTGGGTTTTGAAGCATTGGCGGTGCTGCCCTTCCACCAGAACAACCTGCGGCTGGGGCGCCGCTATGCCCTGGGCGGCGTGGTGCTCGCCGGCGCCCTCTACATCTTTATCGTGGAGAGCTGCTTTTCCATCCTGGGCCTGCCGGACATCATCAACTACTACGACGCGCTGGTCGTGGCCGTTCGCCGGATAGACGCGCCCTATCTGGAAATTCTCCGCCGGGTCGATTTTATCTTTCTGGTGGCGTGGCTGGCGTCCATTCTGTGCACGCTGAACATCTACAACTATGGCTTTCACAGCATTGCCTGCAGCCTGTTCCCCCGGGCAGGCAAATGGCCGGTCATGGCCGTGGTGGGCTCCGTGGCCTTCGCCATTGGTTGTTGGCCCACGTGTTACGAGACCAATATGAAATACTTTAATATTTTTCTCTTCGCAATGGCGCCCTTCACCAGCCTGGGGGTGCCGGTACTGCTGATGATCATGACGAGGGTAAGAAAAAATGTTGTACCGAAGAGCGAGTAAGATACTAGCGCTGCTGCTGTGCGCGCTGCCGTTGCTGGGGTGTTGGGATTCCACCGACATCCAGGACAAGAACATCACCACGGCGGTCATTACAGACTTCGATCCGGATACCGGCCTATACCATTTCTATGTGGAAATCGCCAATATCAGTGCCTCGGCCAATTCCAACGGGAAGAAGGTGCAAAACGAATTCACCGTTATGCACGCTGCCGGCACCAGCTTTGCCGAGGCCAAGTTTGACCTGGATCGCCAGGCCGACAACCCGATCTATCTGGGGGCCACAAGGGTCGTGTTTCTGACCACGCGCTTCGCCCAGTGCGGCATTGAGGAATACATCAACCGCATCCGAGGCACGCAAGAGTATCGCAAAGCCGTGCAATTGGTCACAACGCCTTCGACGCCGGAAGAGATCTTCAACGGGGAATCGGAGAACAACGCGTCCACCGGGTTTGCCGTGGAGCAGGATGTCATGCATCTGTCCAACGATGGCCAGGCGTTGGTGACCACCGTGGGAGACCTGCTGCAGGCGCTGGCCGTCAAAAAGGCCGGCTTTGTCGTGCCTCAGGTGATCTTTGAAGCTGGTGACGTGGCCCGTAACGGTTATTGTGTCTTCAAGAGTGGCCGAATGGTAGGGCATTTAGACGGTGAGAACAGCAAAGGGCTGGTTTATTTGCTGAACCCCGACGCGAAATTCATCTACGAGGTGGAGTATAACAGCGCCAAGATCACTGTGGAGGTCAAGCGGAAGAGCCTCAAGGTAACCCCAGAGTGGGATGGTGACAAGGCGCGCTTCAAGGTGGATTTGACCGTGCAGGCCAGCATTCTGTATCGCAGCGAGGATTTCCCGCTGACGGCGGACCTGTTCGACCGTTTCCATGCAAGGCTCAACGGCCTGCTGGCCGATGACATCCGCAAGGTCATCGAGGCTGCGCAGGTAACCTATCAAAACGACTTTCTGGAGTTCTACAAATACTTCCGCGCCCGCTATCCCGACGCCTTTGACGCCATGGACTGGCAGGACAAGTTCCATCAGGCCGACATCGATCTGGTGATCGCCTGCTCCATGGGGCCCTACGGCCTCAACGACATGCAGATTCCATAGGAGGCTACAATGCGCGACCGACAAAACGAGCTCACCGCGCTGCTGGATAAAATTGCGGACCCGGAACAGAACATCACCCGCCGGTTTCTTTCCAACGAGGCGGGCATGCTGTGTGTGCTGTACATCAAGCAGCTCACGGACCTGGCCCAGCTCTCCGAGCACGTCATCCGGCCGCTGAACCGGCAGCTGGAGGCGGAGCGTTCGCTGCCGGGCAGCCAAGACATCGCCTTCTCCGTCATCGCCGCGGCGGACTGCCGGGTGGCCGGGGACATGGCCCAGGTAAACACGCTGGTGCTCTCCGGCATGACCATTGTTCTGGGCCTGGATCGGCCGGATTTCGTCGTCATCAACCTGAAAAGGGTGGAGAAAAAGCCCATCGAAGACCCTCGCCTGACCTACACGCTGAGGGGCGCCACCGATTGCTTCAACGAAAACCTGGACAGCAATCTTTCGTTGGTGCGCTACCGCATCAAGGACAAGAACCTGCGGGTGGAGATGCACAGCGTGGGAGAGCGCACCAAAACCCAGGTCGCGATGCTCTACATCGCCGACGTCGCAAACGACAAATACCTGAACGACCTGCGCAGCCGGCTGGAGCGCATCCGCATCGAGGGCATCATCGAATCCGGCCAGTTACAGCGTATGCTGGAGGATAAACTGGTCGTGTTCCCGCAGTTTGGCCTGGTGGAGCGCTCGGACATGGCGTGCGGCGGGCTGTTGGAGGGAAAGATCGTCCTGCTCGTGGAGGGCAGCGGCATCGCGCTGATCTGCCCCAAGGGACTTTCGGAATTTTTGACCTCCTGTGACGATCTCTATGACAACGTCTACCTGGGCGCCTTCATGAAGGTGCTGCGTTTTCTATCGTTGTCCATGAGCTTCACGCTGACGCCGCTGTATGTGTGCATGATCAGCTTCCATACGGATTTCCTAAGCGGTGAATACATCATCACGCTGGCCAGCACTCGGGCCGATGTGCCCTTTACGGCGCTGTTCGGCACGATACTCATCGAAATTGTCGTCGAGACGCTGCGCGAATCGCTGCTGCGCATCCCCAAGCAGATCGGTTCGGCCATCGGCATCGTGGGCGCCATCGTCATAGGCCAGGCGTCCATTGCCGCAGGCATCTTCAGCGCGCCGCTCTTAATCCTCGTGTCGCTGGAGCTCATCGCCAGCTTCGTGCCGCCGGATTACACGATTGTGAACCCGCTGCGGGTGTACAAGTTCGTGCTGCTGCTGCTGAGCGGGACCTTGGGGCTGGTGGGCTTCACGGTGGGGGTATATCTGATACTCTGTACGCTGGCGTCCCATAACAGCCTGGGTCTGCCCTTCCTTTCACCCTACGCGCCCTACAACCAGTATGACGCGCTGCGCAGCTTTTTTCAGACCAAAGTTATCTCCCCGCTGCGGCCGTTCTTCATGCGGACGAAGGATAACAAGAGAGAGTAGAAGGGGAGTATTCCTCATGCCTTCCGCGTCTCGAAAATCCTTCGCCAGCGCCCTCGCCTTGAAAACCCTCACCTGCGCCCTCCCCCAAAGGGGGAGGGACTATATTGTAAAATTACCTCTCCCCCTCTGGGGGAGAGGCTGGGAGAGAGGGTTTGCAGGGGCATGCACCCCGATGTCGATGACAGGTTGCGCTGGAATTGGACCGGCTCACCTCCCCCGTCTGCGACGGAGACCCAGGATGCATGGGCGAGCAACACCCGAAGGGTGCGGCCAACCCCTTGTTAAGGGGGCCGAGGTCATTGCTGGTAGTAGCAACCTTGTAACAAGGGATGTGTCAGGCCATAGGGCCTGACACAGGGTTGCGTAACCTGCCCGCGATTATCGGTTTTTCCGAAACCCGGTGGGGGAAATTCCAGTTACCTGTTTGAATTGCCGCGAGAACAGCGACAGGTCGGAGAACCCCAGCGCCGTGGCCACGTCGGCCACGGGCAGGGCCTCGTTGCGCAAGAGCTCCGCGGCCTTGGCCATGCGAAAGCCTCGGGCATATTCGGCGGGGGAGGCGCCCAGTATGTTCTTGAACTGCTTGGAGAGATACCCCACCGACAGCCCTGCCGCCCGGGCCACATCCTCCAGCAGGATGTCGCGGTTGTAGTTTTCCTCGATATAGGCCACGGCGCTCAGGATGTGGGCAAAGTTGGCATTGGCCCCCTCGGCGCTCAAGGCGTTGTTGCTGTACAGGCGGGCATAGGTCCCCAGCAGGCCGTAGAACAGCGAGCGCACCTTGAGCTGCCAGCCCACGGCGCGGTTGAGGCGCTCCCACATCATCTTCTCCAGCGTCAGCATCAGCTCCTGCATTTCCGCCAGGCCGGCGTGCACGCGATGGAAGCCGCTGCGCCCGCTCTGCAACCACGCCAGCCCCGGCGTGGCCCCCACGTCGGCGGCGATGTCATGAAGAGCCTCTGGGGTGAACAGACAATTATACAGCGCCGCGTTGTAGGCGCTGATGTAGCTGTGGGCCTCGCCGGGCAATATGATGAACACGTCGCCGGTGGTCAGGATTTGGGTGTGCCCCTGGTGGCTGTGCAGCGAAACGCCGCGCTCGATGAACACCAGCTCGTAGAACTCATGGGTATGCAGGCTCACCTTGCCGTGATGCTTGGTGCTCATGACGAACACCGGCGGCTCCCCGTCGGCGAAGTATTCGCTGCTGTGCATGCGTTCGATCTGCATCGGTGTCCTCCGGGCGGTCGCATCCTTGTGTTCCCGGATGATTATAAGGTGCCCGGGGAGCGCGAAACAACAGGTAAAATCATCGTTTCGCGAAAAAAATGGCGGGCAATGTGTCACGCCGGCTATTTGCCGATCAGCGCGATCAACCGCACGAAGCGCAGCAGCTTGTCGTAAAACATCATATCGCTCACCCTCGCCCAAATCTGCCTTCAGTATAGGCGCAGGAGCACATCGGGTCGGCAAAGGGCGCGTGCCCTCGTAAGCCCTTATGCACAATCTACAATAGATGGGGGCTGAAGGGTTCCAAAGGGCGATCGGAGACCTTTGGTCGCGCCCGATGGCATTGCCCCGGCTTGCGGCAATGTCGGCTTTGCCGATGTGAGAGCGAGCCGATAGTTGCGCAAGGCGCAACGAAGGGCGTGAAATATCTTCCTTTGCTCTTTACATCTCTAAAAGGCCGCTGGTAATATCCGTGGGCAAGCTGTCCACATTCAGGTCGCCTTCCAGCCCGTGCACGAACCAATCCATGCCGATGATGTCCTGCACCGAGGCGGTCTCGCCGTCATGCAGGCGCTCCAAGCCGTCCACATCCAGTATGGAGCCGGTGAAGGGGTTGTAGGCGTCCTCCATCATCATGCGTTTGAACATCTGCACCAGCTTGTGGGTCTCCAGCGGTACATATTTCTTGGCATACATCACATCTACGATGCCGCTGTCCAGCCCCCACCAGAACTGCATGGGCTTGTAATCTTCGCCGGTGCCGCTGGCCAGCAGGTTGCGCACGGCCTTCTCGTAGAACACGCCCCAGTGCCACACCGGCGTGGCGATGTATTGGCCCACGCCGCAGTCGGGGTTCTCGCACTCCAGGGAGTAAAGGCCGTACTCGCCTTCAAAGCCCACGCCGGTGAAGGTGTTCTGGTGGCTGATGATGTCGGCGCCGGCGGCCATCAGCTCCCGGCTGCGGCTGGTGGGGGGGTGGGGCTCCTCCCAGTGGCAGGCCCAGTTCACAAGGACGCGGGCCTTGGGGTTAACCGTGCGCACGCCCAGCGCAAAGGCGTTCACGCCGCTGATGACGCCGCGCACCGGGTAGCTGCCCACATAGCCTATGATGTTGCTGCGGGTCAGAGACCCGGCGATCAGGCCGGTTAAGAACCGCGGCTCATAGATGCGCCCGAAATACGTGTGCATGTGGCGCGAGGGCATCAGCTCGCTGCACACGAAGATGCGCGCCTGGGGGAATTCCAACGCGGCCTTGAGCGCGCCGTGGGCAAAGGCGGGGCTGGTCGCAAAGATGACATGATAGCCCTGGGTGATCAGGGCCTTGAAGGCGGCGTAGGCGCTCAGGTCTTCGGCCACGCCCTGCAGATAGGTCGTCTGCACATCGTTGTCCAGCGCCTGCTGCACATGCATGCGGCCGTTCTCGTGGGCCTTGGTCCAGTTGCTCTCCTCCAGCTTGCCGGAATAGGCGAAGGCGATCTTGAGCTTCTGGCGGGGCTTGACGATGTTGATGATGGCGCTCAGCAGCGAGGACGGGGGTTCCGTGGTCTCGGGCTTGATCTGCAGGTCCACATCCTCATAGCCGATGCTGGTGCGCAGCTCCTCGCACAGCTTCTCCAGCTTGGCCTTCACGCGCTCCTCGGTGATCTCCGCCGGGATGTGATACAGCGTGAAGTAGCGCAGGAACACGTCGCCGGTGGAAAGCCCCATGCGGTCGCCGCCCACCTCGTAGAGCAGCGAGCGGAAGGGCGTGTAGTAGTTATCCATGAAGTAGCGGCCGCGGTCGGCCTCGGTCTCGCCATCGGGCAGCCGGATGGAGCGTATCATCTGCGCCATCTGGCGGAACCCGCCCGGCGACTTGGTCCAGATGTTGGACAGCTTGAACTCCCGGTAGAACTCCAGGAATTCATAATACTGGCGGATGGTTTCGTCGTTCTCGTCGTATTTGGGAATCAGCCGCGTCACGTCGGCGGAGATCGTCGAGGCGTCAAAGAATCTCATGACGCTGACGCGCTTGTTGCCTTCCACGACGTAGTAGCGGTTCAGGTATTCATAGACCTTGATGGGGTCCGTGATGCCGTCGGTGACCTGGTGCCGATAGAGGGAGCGCCACTTCATGGCGAACTCGGTGTCCGGCGCCAGCAGCGGCATAAAGTTATACGCAAAGGCCGTGCTGCGGCCGGAGCTGTAGGTTCCGATGATCTTTTTCAGCGGCAGGTCAAAGTTGCCCAGCACTTCTTTGTTGACAATTTCCACGTTGCTGAGCAGTTCGTCCAGATAGGGCAGGTTGCCGCTGCGCCCCAAAGAGACCTTCAGGTTATAGGCGCGCCGCGCCCGTTTTCGGGCCTGCTCATAAGCGCTTATGGTATCTACGATTTCTTCCATGTCCTCACCGCCCGGTGTTATGCTTGATGAAACATTATAACATGCAGATGTAAAGAATGGAAATCCGAAAAAGGTACAAGCGCTGAGGGGTCAGTACGACGACGAAGAAGCCGCCGCGGACGAAGCCACTGCGGCGGCGGCGATGGCGGTCTGCTGAGCGATGACGAGGTTGGCGATGCTGGTGGCCAGCGCCGTCTGCAGCACGCCGCGCTGGGCCTGATCCACCCAACCCAGCGCCACCAGGCCGGCGGACAGCAGCAGCAGCTCCTGAGCGGTGACCGACCAGGCGCTGAAGCCTTTTTCCGCCCGCAGCGCCTGCGTGGTCTGGGCGACCTCGCCGGCCAGCGTGTCCACTGGCGCCGGCAACAGAGAGAGCACGCCCAGCGCGGGCAGCGTGTATTCCTTGTCCAGCTTCAGGCCGTCGCGGCGCAACATGTCCCGCAGAGCCAATACCCGGGTCTGGGCCTCGGTGTCGTCACCGCCCAGCACCAGCACCTGCGAAAGCGCCTGCACGCCGCTGCCGCTCCAGAACTGCGGCCGCATCGCCTGGTAGATGCGCTCCAGCCGCTCCACGCCCGAGGGCACGTCGATGTCCGAAAGCCCCAGCATGGCCGAGAAGATGTAGTCGTTCTGGCCGGTCAGCAAAAAGTGATCGCTGCGCATGCCGCCATAGAAGGCCCTGGTCCGCCCGATGACGTCTTCGTGCCGCTCGCGGGGCGCGCCGGAGGCGATCTGGTAAGCGGCGATCACCAGATAGTCGCCGGCCCAAAAGCCCGCCCGCTTCAAAGCATCGTAGACGTTCAAGGTGTCGGCCAGCACGCTGTCGGGGTCTTCGCCCAGCGAGAGCAGCGTGGCCACGGTCAGCTCGGAATTGCCCCGGAAGGAGGAGAACAGGCCTGCGCTGCCACGGATGCGCTGGCGGCAGCGGCGGATGGCCTCGGCGTCCGCGCGGCGGTCCCTCGCGGCGTACAGCAGCGCGGCCAACCGCCGCAGCTGCGCGTTCTGCCAGTAGAATGCGCTCTTGATGGCCTGCGCGTTTTCGGCGAACAGCTCCAGCCGTTGCGTTGCAGTGGGTTCCATGAAATCATCCTTTCTGATGCGATTCTATGGGGTCACGTCGTCGCGTCCGCGGCCGGCAGCCCATTGACGGCGTCGATGAACGCCCGGGCATCGGCGAACCCGCTGGCGTTCATGGCGAAGCGCATGCGGCCATGGCAGGAGACCTTGGCGTGCCTGGCGAAGGCATAGCGCGTCCTGGCCAGGCAATGATCCGCCGGATAGCAACCCACGCATTCCCACAGGTTGTGGAACAGCCGCGCGGCCAGCGCAGGGTCGGCCTGGGCGATGGCGTTCAGCGTCTGCTCCATGCGGTCGCCCTTGCGGGCCCAGGTCTCGGGCTTGCCGTTGGTCACGATGTACCAATTGAGGCTGTGGGTCAGCACGTCGTTGCTGGGATAGATTGCGTAGGACAGCCCCTCGTCGGCAGCCACATAAATGATCTTGTTGCCGTGGGTCTCGATCTGGCGCCGGAACTTCAGAGGCTTCATGGCCCGCAGCCAGGCGTCCATGGCCTCCACCTCGGCGCGCAGGTCATCGGGCAAACGCGCGATGCACGCCTCAAAGGAAGGCTTGTCGCCGGGCATTTCGTTGCCCTTGATGGCCTCCCGACCCGCTGGTGCGCCGAGCATGATGGGCGCAGGTCCCTCAAATTCGGTCACCCGCAGGTTGCGCACCCGGGCGTGCACGCCCTTGTCGCAGGCCAGGGCCAGCGTGAAGCCCTCGGCGTTGCGGTCGGGAAAGGCCTTGGACTTCATATAGCGCTCTTTTGTGGAGAAGTAGCGCTCCTCGCCGTCCATGAGCACCTGCATGGCTTTGAGGTCGTAAATAATGGAGATGTCCACGAGGCGGCCCATGGGCATGTGGTTGTGGAAGAAGAACGTGTTGCGCCGGGGTTCCACGATGTCGTCCAGCCGCCGGTTGTCGTTCCACGGTGTGCCGAAGTTCACATGGCCGTCGCCCAGCAACACGTAGAAGCCCGGCTCATCGATGCACACGGACAGATCGATGCGCAGCGGCAGGCGGTACACGCCAGGCATCTCCACGAGGTGCTGCACCCGCAGGTGCTCCCGGCAGAAATCCGAAGGGATACGCCGCGTGGTCGTGAATGCAAAGCCGCCATCCTGGGCATCCAGCTCCACCGCGCCGGCTGCTCTCAGCGCCGAGCGTTCTATCCTGTGTTCCATTGCCGTTTCCCTCCCGATGAGATTGCTATCATCATACAACATGCCTATATGGTTTGGGGACATTATTTAATTGTAAGGCAGTCAAAGACTTATTTTTTTGATTTACCGCATTGTGATTTATACTATTGTTGAAGTATGGTGTGAGGTTGTTCAATTCATGAGCATTTACTACCTTCTCCTGGAGGGCAGGCCTCTTCCGAGCAATGCCGAAAGCAACGAGTTTGCCGGCGCGTATATCAGCTGTTGGATCGACGCGAAGAATGAAGGTTCTGCCAGAATGAGAGCCATTCGTCATATTCATGATGAGGAAGACTGGCAAACCATCAACATTGAAGAAATATACATTGCCGATCGCCGGAGGTACATGGAGGAGTCCGATTCTCTCGCTTGTTTTGACCAGGCCATCGAGAGTGGAATAGGCGTCATTTTCTACACCTGGCCCATAGGCGGCGACGATGAACCCTGAACAAACTTGATATCGAACTTTGCATGGGGTGCTGCATCCTTTCCTACGACAAATGATGTGTGACCACCGTTGCTGTGACGACTCGTTGGCTGGAGCTATCCTGACGCTGTAACAGACGGCATCGTTTGAGAGGAGTCAAAGCCAATGGATAGAATTTTTATTTTGGGAGCCACAGGACATTTGGGAGGATCGGCCATCCGGCATCTGCTGCAGCGCGGCGTGCCCGCTGAGCGCATTGTCGCGGTGGCGCGCGACACGGGCAAGGCGGCACCGCTGGAGCGGCTGGGCGTGGAAGTGCGAAAGGGCGACTATGACGCCCCCAGTTTTTCCGCCGAAGTATTCCGGGGCGCCGACAGGCTGCTGCTGGTCTCCAGCCCTTCCATGGACGGCGTGCGCCGCATCCGCCAGCACACCGCCGTGATACAAGCCGCCAGGGACGCCGGGGTCCGGCACATCGTATACACGGGCTTGGCCTACCCCGAGGCCCATGATACGCCGCTTAAGCACGTGCACATCGCCACGGAGCACGCGCTGCGCTCGTCGGGCGTTGCTCATACGGTGCTGCGCAACGCGTTCTACATGGAGTATTTCATCCCAAAACCCGAGCTGGAACGCGCTGTGACCAATGGCGCGTTTTTGAGCGCCGCCAACGGGCAGAAGGTCAACTTCGCCTCCCGGGAGGACATGGCGCTGGCTGCCGCGGGCGTGCTCACCGGTGGGGGGCACGAGGGCAAGGTGTACGAGCTGACCTACCCCGAGGCCTATTCCTACGGCGACATCGCGGCGGTCCTTTCCAAGGTCACCGGCAGGCCAATCGCCCACAGGGACGTCACGACGGAGGAGATGCGGGCGTATCTGCAGGCGCAGGGGCTGACGCCGCAGCAAATGCAGGCCGATTCTTCGGCCTATCAGCCGGCCTTCGCCACGGGCTGGGCCGGCCAGACGGCGGACGCCCTGGTGAACCTGATCGGCCGCGACCGGCTGACAACGGTGGAAGCGCATATCCGCGGGCTTTTTGCCGACGCCGCTGTTCCGTCTGCGGGCGACCAGTAGGCCGTGGGCGGGTTCCCACGCCGCTGAACCGGCAATCCGTACGGTTTTTCCGCCGGCGCACCTTGGCTGCGCCGGCGTAGCCGGGTATACTGGTGATAGCCGGAAAAGACGGAGGGATGGAAATGGAGATCAAGCGCGCCAGTGAAATCGGGGAGAGCGCCCGCAAAAAGATCAGCGACATCTTTGTGGGCGGCTTCATACAATGGCTGCAGTATTTCTCCAAGGATGCGGAAAAGCTATCCCGAGCCTTTGCCCATATGTTCGTGCTGGACGCCTTCTATGTAGCGGTCATCGATGGTGAGATCGCAGGCATCGCCGCATGCACCGACGGCAAAACCCCGCCGGTTCGTCTGCTGGCCAGCGAATTGCGCCGCCATCTCGGGCTCATACGGGGGAGCATCGCCGGGACTGTGCTTAAAAGCGAGCTGGAGAACCATCCGTACCCCTTTGAGCTGGAGGCCGGTACCGGCTCCGTGGAATTTGTCGCCACCGGTGAAGGGCATCGGGGCAAGGGCGTCGCCTCGGCCATCATCACCCACATAATAGGCAATACCGGCTACAGCGCCTATGTGCTGGAGGTGGCGGACACCAACACGCCCGCCGTGCGGCTCTACGAGAAGCTGGGCTTTCGGGAGTTCCTGCGCGTTGCCCATAAGCATAGCAAGCAAAGTGGCATCAACCATCTGGTTTATATGAAGTACATGAAGCCGTAGCACCTGGAATGGTCTGCGAAGCAGATGGGTTGTTGCGACGGGAGGTAGGCCGCATGAGCAAAAGGAGCGCCATTACTCTGGTAATCCTCGCGCTGAGCGCCGCTGTTTATGGAGCTGCACGCAGCGACGGCCAGGCCCACTGTGCAATCGAGTCAGCCATCCGCGCAGACCGCTTCCACTGTGATGCAATCGATGCCGCCTGGGGTCACAGAGAGCGTTTCCGGCGAGCGTATAGAGTTTACGGTGCGCGAAATTCATACTAAGCTTGGGACCAATAGACAATATTCGGTGGTAAAAACAATCCGGTCTAAAGAAGAGCTAACACGCAGCGGCATTGTTGAGGTTCCGGAACAGATGGATGACGTCTATTTCCAACAGCACGTTTTGTTCATCGTGCAGTTAGAGGAGCCCAGCGGTTCTCATCTGCTCAAGGTTGCCGAGGTCGTAAAATCAGCCGATCAGGTGACAATATTTATTCAGCGAATAATCCCCGAGCCGCCATGGACCGCCGACATGGCTTGGTGGAGTTTTCTGATCGAGATCGATAACGACGAATATTCAGGTGCAGAAGTGCTAGCCACCGTCTTTGAATGAATGCTCTAGACACGGGCAGTGCCGCTCTCTTGTCCGTGACAATCCCCAAAAGAGCCACCCTGCAGATTTGTTTCGCTCCTGCAGGGTTTTTGCACGCTGCCTCTGCCATACTGGAGCGCGGAAGGAGGATGGGTATGGACTTTCTGAGCCGAATGACCAGGGTTGTGGACTACATCGAGGAGCACATTGCCGAGGACATGGACATGAGCGAGGTCGCCAAGTTCGTGTGCTGCGGCGCGTATCAGTTCGGCAGGATCTTCTCCTACGTCGTCGGCGTGCCGCTGTCAGAGTACATCCGCCGGCGGCGGCTTTCGCTGGCCGCTGTCGAGCTTCAGTCGGGAGACGCCAAGGTCATCGACGTGGCCATGAAGTACGGCTACGAATCCCCCGACGCCTTCGCCCGCGCCTTTGGCGCCATGCACGGCGTGACTCCCCGAGAAGCCTGCGCCCCCGGCGTGAAGCTGAGACTGTACCCGCGCATCCGCTTTCACATCACGATCAAAGGAGAGCAGGACATGCAGTACCGTATTGTGGAGATGCCGGCCTTCACCGTCGTCGGCGTGGTCAAAAACTTTGGCCGCTGGACGGCCAACCAGGAGGGCAAGGACTGGAAGTAAAAATCCGGCGCGATCTGGACATTCTGGGATGAGTACCTCAACGGGGGCAGGAACGAGATCGTTCGGGACACGTACAAGCTCTATCGGCCTCCTTTCTGGCAGGTCGGCGTTACGCACACGCTGGACAATGGCGACACCGTGCTGGCCATCGGCGCGCAGGCCCGCGAGGGTGATCGCTATCCGGACCTCACCACCTTCCCGGTGCCCGCCGCCACATGGGCAGTGTTCGAGGCCCGAGGCACCCTTAGCCAGGACGAGCACCCCATCGGCGAGCTGATGACGCGGATCATGGCCGATTGGTTTGCGTCCAGCGGCTATGAACGGTCCATGAACTATGATCTGGAAATCTACGGCCCCGGCGACACAGGGTCTCCGGACTATGTCTGCGAGGTCTGGATACCGGTCAAGAGAGCATAGGCCAGCCTTGGTTCACTGTGCGCCCATCGCATCGGCGATGGGCGTTTCTCGTTTCTTCGCCACCTGCGTATCTTTCGGCCCGCCGGCATGCCTCCCTTGAAAAGGGAGGTGGCAGGCCGTGGCCTGACGGAGGGTTCCGCCTCCGACTCGGCGAGACCGAACCCCCACCGGCCTGTGGCCGGAGCCCCCTTGTTAAGGGGGCCAAGGACGTTGTCTGATGCCACGTGTCCGGATCTGTCCAGGTTAACTCCCTTGTTTTACAGCCTCGCCGCTCTGCTTGCCATCCCCTTCCCGCCATGCTACAATCGCCATACACGTCATCACGAGAAAGGGGTGATCGGATTGTTTCTTGGTTATTACTTCTACCACAGAAAGTGGGCTGACACGCTCCGTACAAGGTCTGTTGTGTAACAGTCTTGGCGATAGGGCGTAGGCCCTTTTGTACGGAGCATGTATCGCTTGTATAATCGCTGATCCTGTTGCACCATCGCAGGCCTTGTTGTTTGTACGCAAAATAAACGATGAGGAGCAACAAAGCGATGTTGGAAATAGGAATCAAGGACCTCACTAAGAACTTTGGCTTTAAGAACGTGCTGGACGGCGTGAGCTTTGAGGTGACGACCGGCGAGCGCGTGGCCCTGGTGGGCCGCAACGGCACGGGCAAGACCACGATCCTGAAGATTTTGGCGCAAAGGGAGAAGGCTGACCGGGGGCAGGTCTTCATCCGCCGGGGCGCCACGCTGGGCTATCTGGAGCAGATCCCCCAAATCACCGACCGCGAGGAAACCGCGGGACAGCTGCTGAAAAAACCTTTCGAGCAGCTCTTCGACCTGGAACAGCAAATGCGGGATACGGAAGCCCGGATGGCCCATGACGGCGATCCGGACGGTTTGGAGCGCCTTTTGAGGCGCTATTCGCGCTTGCAGGAAGAATACACCGCCCAGGGCGGCTATGAGATCGAGGAGCGCCTGGGGCGGGTCGTGACTGGCTTTGGCCTGGCCCCCCATCTGGACAAGCCCTTCCGGAACTTGAGCGGCGGGGAAAAGACCATCGTCATGCTGGCCTGCACGATTCTGGGCCAGCCGGACATCCTGCTGCTGGACGAGCCGACCAACCATCTGGACATGGCCACGCTGGAGTGGTTCGAGGGCTATCTGGCCAAATACCGGGGCACGCTGGTCATCGTGTCCCACGACCGCTACTTTCTGGACCGCGTGGCCACCAAGACCGTGCTGCTGGAGCAGGGGGAGACCGCCGTGTTCCGCGGCAACTACAGCTTCGCCCTAAAGGAGCGCGAGCGCCTGCTACTGGAGGAGTTCGAGGCGTACAAGAACCAGCAGAAGAAGCTGGACGCCATGCGCGCGGCCATCCGGCGCTACCGGGAATGGGGCGCGCTGAACCCAAACAACAGCTCGTTTTACGTCAAAGCCAAGGAGCTGGAGACCCGCATCGAGAAGATGGACATCCTGCAACGGCCCCAGATGGAGAAGCCCGTGGTGCCCATCGGCTTTTCCGGCGGCAGAACCGGCAACGATGTGGTGCGTCTCAAGGACTTTTCTTTGGCCATCGGCCCGCGGGAGCTGATCCGGAACGGTGCGTTCACGCTGTTTTTCCGGGACCGCATGTGCCTGATGGGCGGCAACGGCACCGGCAAGACCACGCTGCTGCGGGCGCTGCTGGGAGAGGCGGCCTATGAGGGCGCGCTGTACGTGGCACCTGCGGCGCGCATCGGCTATATTCCCCAGGAAATACGCTTTCCCGACGACACGATGTCCGTCGTGAACGCCTTCCGGCGGGAGTGGCCGTGCACCGAAGGGCAGGCCCGCAACATCCTCGCGAAGTACTTTTTCTTCGGGGAGAATGTCTTTAAGCAGGTGCGGGCATTGTCCGGCGGGGAGAAGGTGCTCTTAATGCTGGCCATC
The DNA here is from genome assembly GCA_023410875.1 of Bacillota bacterium. Taxonomy (GTDB): domain Bacteria; phylum Bacillota; class Clostridia; order Christensenellales; family UMGS416; genus JAEYRA01. The sequence goes on from JAEYPH010000031.1 coordinate 59,810, forward strand.
CTCGTGCAGAAGGAAATCAACTTCCTCGTGCTGGACGAGCCCACGAACCACATCGACATCGAAACCCGGCAGATGCTGGAGGAATCCCTATCAGACTTCGCCGGCACGCTGCTGTTCGTGTCCCACGACCGCTACTTCATACAGACCATGGCGCGACGGCTGCTGATCCTGGAGGACCAGCACCTAACGTGCTACGAGGGGCAGTATGAGGAGTACCGGGCGTGGGCGGCCAATCGGTAATCATGGATAATGGAAAGCGAAGCCCGGCCGTCTGGCCGGGCTTCGCGCATTCAGAACAGCTTTAGTACGTAACGCAGTAACAGGTATATCCCCAGCAATCCAAACAAAACGACGGTCCCAATGGCTTTGCCGAAAAAGAATCTGCTCATGTTTAGCCCCCCTCGAAAGAGCAATATCGCGAATACGACCAGCAAAAGCACGGAGACGACCACCAATAGCACCGGCATCGGAGTTGATGCATTGGACATGAAGTAGCCGATGGCACAACCGATCAGCACGATTGCTGCCAGTGCCGCAAACAACACCGCCTTCAACTTTGCTACCCGCGGTTCTTGTTCCGTATGCGGCGCGCTGCCCCGGCTGTCCTCAAACAGCCTTTTGCAGCCATCACATTCCGCCATATGCTCGTGGACAAGCGCCGCGCTCCCCTGGCTGGCGACGCCGTCCACCACCAGCGGTAGCAAATCGTGAAACACTTCACAGGATATTTTCATAAATAACCCTCCTTGGACAACGTTTCCTTGAGTCCTCTCCTTGCCCGGAATTCGATGACGCGGGCGGAGCCCTCCGATAGCTTCAGCGTGTCTGCGATGACCCGATAGGAATGACCGTTCATGCGCAACATGACGACTTCTCTGGTCCGGTCATCCATTTCCCGCAGCAGTTCCTTGATTCTTAGGGAGAGTTCCAACGAGAGGGCAGATTGAATCAAATCATCCTGCATGCCGTAATCGATGAACTCATCGTACTCCACTGTTGGCTTGCATTTTTTCAGATGCTGCAGCCAAAGGTTTCGGGCAATGCCAAACAGCCATGTTTTGATCGTGGAATCGCCGCGAAACGAGGGAAGCGAAACGATGGCCTTTAGGAACGTTTCCGACAGCAAGTCGTCTGCCGTGTTGGGGTCTTTGGTCAAGCCTAAAAGGTAGTGATACAAATCCGATTTGTATTCCACATACAGACGATGGATTTCTTTCATGGCCTCCCTCCTTTCGAGCCGGGTGATTTGGCTGTCTTTGATAATCAGTCGCCGGAAAGCAGCTTTCGTTACAGCTGAATGAAAAAATGGTACGGAGAAAGCCGCCATTGCGGAAATCTGCCCATTCTTTGCCCTTTTCAACTATAATAGTCCTATCACAAACATTGCAAACAAGGATTGCCTGATGTACAGAATACTGATCGTGGAAGACGACCCTAAAATCCGTTCCCTGGTCGCTCGTGAGTTGGTCAAGTGGGGTTTCGAGGTGAGCGCTGTGGAGGCCTTTGATGCCGTGCTGGAGGAATTCCAGCGGGCCAAGCCCCATCTGGTGCTCATGGATGTGAACCTGCCCAGCCGCGACGGCTTCTATTGGTGCGGCAAAATCCGCGAAACGTCCACGGCGCCGGTGCTGTTCCTGTCGGCCAGGGATTCGTCCATGGACGTCGTGATGGCCGTGAGCCAGGGCGGCGACGATTACATCACCAAGCCCTTCTCCATGGATGTGCTGGTGGCCAAGGTGAACGCGCTGCTGCGCCGGGCCTATGCCTACCGCGAAGGCGCGCCGGACACGCTGGAGCGCGGCGGCGCGGTGCTGGACCTTTCCGCCGGCACACTGACCTTTGGCGGAGCGGCGGCGGAGCTGACCCGCAACGAGCAGCGCATACTGGGCATGCTGCTGCGGGCCGACGGGGCCATCGTGAGCCGTGAGCGCCTGATGCGCGAGCTGTGGCAGGACGAGGCCTTCATCGACGACAACACGCTGACGGTCAACGTGAACCGCCTCAGAAAGAAGCTGGGAGATCTGGGCTTGCACGACTACATCCGCACGGCCAAGAATCAGGGGTATCAGGTAAAGGTTGGAGACGGTCACCTATGAGTGTATGGCGCTACTTGAAGGACAACATCCGCATGGTGCTGCTGTACTTCGTGCTGACGGCCTTTCTGGCCGCCATGGCGGCGCTGAGCGGCGGTGACTTCCTGGGCGAAAACGGGGCTTACGCGGCGTCGGCCACCTTCATGATCTATGCCGCGGGCCTGGCCATCGATTATGGCATCCGGCGCCGGCAGGCACTGCGCTTAAAGGAATTGGCCGCCGCTCAGGACAAGACGCCGGTGCTGCCCGAGCCCGCCGACTACCGGGACGAGCTGTACGCGCAGCTGGTGGCCGGCCTGTATGCCGACCACATGGCCGGCGTGGACCGCCTGCAGGAGGACTTCCGCGACGGGCGGGACTTTATGGCCGCTTGGGTGCACGAGGTCAAGACGCCGATCACCGCGGCGCGGCTGCTGCTGGAGAGCCCCGTGGGCGAGGCCGAGGCCGAATCGCTCAAAGAGGAGATCCAGCGCATCAACGGGTATGTGGAGCAGGTGCTGTTCCACGCTCGGGCCGACAGCTTCTCCCGGGATTACCTGATCGCCGAGGAGGAGCTGGACCGCCTTGTGCGGGAGAACGTCAAGAAGCACTCGGCGCTGTTCATCCGCCAGCGCATCGCCGTGGGCATCGATGTGCCGGCGGGCCTGACCGTGTGCACCGACCGCAAGTGGCTGCTGTTTATCCTGGACCAGCTGCTGTCCAATGCGCTGAAGTACACCGGCGAGCACGGGCATGTATCCATCAACGCCCGGCGGGATGAGCGGGAGGTTGTGCTCAGCTATTGCGACGACGGCGTGGGCATCGGCTCCGGCGATCTGCAGAGGCTGTTTGACAAGTCCTTCACCGGGGCCAACGGCCGCGCCGAGGGCAGCGCATCCACGGGATTGGGCTTGTATCTGGCGCAGAAGCTGACCCGCAAGCTGGGGCACCGCATCACGATGGAATCGGTGCGGGGCCAGGGCACAACGGCGCGCGTGCATTTCCCGACGCTGGACGATACGGAGTATGACCTTACAAAAGTGTAAGTTTTGAATGCCCGATTGTAAGCCCGTTCGATGGCTGGGCAAATCGCACGGCACTATAATTGGGATCGGTCGGAACGCATACCGGCCGAGTTTTTCTTTTGGAGGCACAAACGATGGAAATTTTAACAGCCAGAAAGGTGACCAAGGTGTACGGCTCGCGCTACGGCGCGATGAAATACCCGGCGCTGGCCGGCGTGGATTTGACAGTGCAGGCCGGCGAGTTCCTGGGCATCATGGGGCCCTCGGGCTCCGGCAAGACCACGCTGCTCAACGTGCTGAGCACCATTGACAGGCCCACGTCCGGCACCGTGACCATCGAAGGCCGCGACGTGACGCAGATCAAAGAGCCGGCGCTGTCGGACTTTCGCCGCAGCCGCCTGGGCTTTTTGTTTCAGGACTTCAACCTGTTGGACACGATGACGCTGCAGGAGAACATCGTGCTGCCGCTGGCGCTGGCCAAGACGCCACACGAGGACATCCGCCGGCGGCTGGACAGCCTGGCCCAGGCGCTGGGCATTGCCGATGTGCTGGCCAAGCGGCCCTATGAGGTGTCCGGCGGGCAGAAGCAGCGGGCCGCCGCCGCCCGGGCCATCATCACCGACCCGGCGCTGGTGCTGGCCGACGAACCCACCGGCGCGCTGGACAGCAAATCCGCCCGGGAGCTGTTGGGCTGCCTGGAGCGCCTGAACGCCCAGCGCCAGGCCACAATCCTGATGGTCACCCACGACGCCTTCAGCGCTTCGTGGTGCAGCCGCATCGTGTTCATCAAGGATGGCCTGCTGTTCAATGAGCTGCGCCGCGGCGACATGCCCCGCAAGGCCTTCTATCAGAGCATCCTGCAGGTGCTCTCGGTGATGGGGGGAGGGAACGGCAATGCTGACTAAGCTGGCCCTGGGCAACATCCGCCGCAGCTTCCGCAATTACTGGGCGTACTTTCTAAGTTCGGCCTTCAGCGTGTTCGTGCTGTACCTGTTCCTGTCCATCTGTTTTGGCAAGGTCACCGGGGCAACCGCTGGGGGGGCCACGGCGGTGCTCTTTGGCATCGGCGCGTTCCTCACGGCGTGCTTCGCGGCGTTCTTCATCTGGTATTCCAACTCGTTCTTTATCAAGTCCCGTAAGAAGGAGTTCGCGACCTACATGCTGCTGGGCATGTCCAAGCGGCAGACGATACGCTTAAGCCTGCTGGAAAACGTTGCGATCCTCGTGATGGCCTACGCCGCGGGCATCGCCTCGGGCATCCTGCTGAACAAGCTGCTCATCATGCTGCTGCTCAACATCATGCAGGTGCAGGCGTTGGTACCCTTTGAGATAAGCGCCATGGCTCTTATGATCAGCTCGATCTTCTTTGGCGGTGTCATCGCGTTGGTGTGCGTGCACAGCGTGTGGCTGCTGGCCCGCGGCAGCCTCATCGAGCTCATCAACGCGGCCAAAAAGGCCGAGCGCGCCATGAAGATGTCCGCATGGACGTGGGTCATCGGCACGCTGGCCGTAGGTTGCCTGGGGCTGGGGTATTACCTGGCGGTGGCCCTGGGCAGGAACATCAGCTACTGGGTGCCCATCGTGGCCCTGGTGTGCGTGGGCACGGCGCTGGCCTTCCTGGGCCTGGCCACGCTGTATCTGCACCTGAGCCGCCGGAACGAAGCAAGGCTATACCGCGGGGCCAACCTAGTCACGGTGTCGCAGCTGATGCACCGTTACCGGGGCAACGTGGGGGCCTTGAGCACCATCGCCATCACGACGAGCGTGGCGCTCACGGCAGTGCTGTGCTGCTGCGGCCTTTTCGGCAAGACGCTGGACAGCGCCCGAGCGCTGCGGCCCTTTTCTCTGGAGATAAGCGCCGGCCAGATGGGGGAGGACGCAGTGACCGGTGTGGCCGGCCAGCACAGCGAGGTGCGCATCCTCTCCAAGACCCCCATACAGGCCGTCCGCGTGAAGCCTGTCAATGGGGAAAACGGAGCAGCGTATCAGATCTTAAGCCAGAGCGGCTACAACGCCATTGCCCAGGCGCTGGGCTGGCAGCAGCGCGCCCAACTGAGCGGCGACCAGACGGCGATGCTGGTGCTCAACCCATCTGTTGGCACCGACGACAAGCGGGTCGTGGAATCCGTGGAGCTGCCCGCCGCCGGCGGCGCGGCGAGCCTGAGGGTGCACGGCGTCAGCTATCGCACCTATGTGTCCATGGATCGCTTCACCCGCTCGCTGGTCGTGACCGATGGGATGTATGAACGCATCGCCGCTGTTGAGGGCGCGGAAAAGCGATCCCTTGTAGGCTACATGCTGGACAACGACCTGCTGGCTTCGGGCTTCATCGCCGATCTGCACGCTGCCCTGCCCGAGAGCATCCGGCTGTACACGTTCTATGAGAACTACCGGGACGGCCTCAAGCTGTACGGCGTGCTGATGTTTGTCGGCGTATTCGTGGGGCTGCTGTTCATCACCGCCACCGGCAGCATCCTGTATTTCCGCATGTCCATGGAAGCCTCGGAGGACCGGGAGAAGTTCCAGACACTGATCAAGCTGGGCATCGGCCGCGGCCAGCTCAAGGGGGCCGTCGCCAAGGAACTGGCCCTCGTGTTTGGCGCGCCGCTGGCGCTGGCTGCCGTCAACGCCTACATGGCGTCGGTGCCGCTGGGCAAGCTCGTCAATGTGGGCATGACCGACATCTTCCTTGTGATCGTGGCGGTGTACACGCTGGTTTATGGACTGTACTTCCTGCTGACGTGGAACAAGTATTTGAAGACGGTGAGTGGATGAGCAGGGCCTTTGGCCCCTTGCCGAGAGGACCATGCAGAGCCCTGCCTCCCTTGAAAAGGGAGGTGGCAGGCCGCGCCGCGGCCTGCCGGCGGGTTCAGCCCTGCCCAAGAAGAAAACCCCCAGTCGCTATGCGACAGCCCCCTTGTTAAGGGGGCCAAGGCAGGAAACCAAGATGTCGTCTATGACCCGAACTGTCATTCCGAGCGCCAGCGAGGAATCTCCCTGTTTTTCGATAGTCGTTGTGATTGCCACCACGGCTGGCAAGCCGCATCTCATACCTTGGTAATCTGACTGATCGCCTCTTTCAGCCTCCCCACCCCCGTCTCAATCTGCTCCTCACTCAGCGCCCCATACCCCAGCACCAGGCTGCTGCTGTAGCGGCCTTTTTCCATGGCGTAATCCTCCGCCCAATCGGGCTCCACGCCGCAGGCGCGGAAGTGATCAAAATCCTCCGGGCTGAATTGCGTGCCGGAGAAGGTCGCCATCAAATGCATGCCCGCGTTGTGGCCTTCGATGGTCACGGCGGAGCCGAAGGCCTGTGCCAGCGCCGCGGTGATGCACGAGCGCTTCTTCTCATAGACCTTCTTCATGCGGTACACGTGGCGGTCCAGCAGCTTTTGCTCCAGGAACGCCGCCAGCGCCATCTGCTCCAGCGCCGGCGTGCGCAGGTTGGTCATCTCCATGGCTTCCTCCAGCCGCGCGGCCAGATGCGGCGGCGCAATCAGATATCCCATGCGCAGCGCCGGGGACAGGATCTTGCTGAAGGTGCCCAAGTACACGACCCGCTCCGGGTCCAGGTGCCGCAGCGACTGGATCGGTTCGCCCTGATAGCGGAACTCGCTGTCGTAATCATCCTCTACGATAAGGGAACCGGTGTGGCTGGCATGCTCCAGCAGCTTGAGCCTGCGGCCGATGGGCAGCACCGCTCCCGTGGGGAATTGATGGGAGGGCACCGCATAGATCAGCCGCGCGCCTTCGGGCAGCTGGCCGGGCATCATCCCCAGGCGGTCCACCGGCGTCGGCAGCACCGTGGCCGACGCCCGCAGAATGTGCTGCACAAAGTCGATGCACGGGTCTTCCACCGCCACAGGCCCGCCGGGGGCCAGCGCGCTGACCAGCAGCTCCACGCCGCGGGCCGCACCGGGGATCACCAGCACATGCTCCGGCGCGCAGGCAATGCCCTTGCTGCGCAATAGATAGGCCGCGATGGCGCTGCGCAGCGGCAGCTCCCCGGCGGCCGGACCGTATTGGAACAGAGCGGGCGGGGCATCGAGGCACGCGTCCTTGAGGCATCGGGCCCACTGGGTCACCGGGAACAGCGAAGCGTCCGGATCGCCGGCGCCAAAGCGGATGATACCGCCGACGGGCTTTGGCCGCGGAGCCGCCGGCGCGAGCGGAACCGGGAAGGAGCCTGCAGGCCGATAGCCCGCCAGCTCCGCCACATAGGTGCCCGAGCCCGTGCGGCTTTCCAGGTATCCCTCGGCCACCAGCTGCTCATACACCTGCACGACGGTGTTGCGGGCCACGCCCAGCTCCACGGCCAGCGCGCGGCTGGGCGGCAGGCGCTCGCCGCCGCGCAGCGTGCCATCCAGAGCCAGCTGGCGCAACTGCCCGGTCAGCTGCGCCAGCATGGACACCGGCGAATTTCTATCTATGATCAGGCCGTACATCTCGCACCCCTTTTCGTAAATTGGACCATGAAAAAATACGTTGTATTGGAACTGTAGGGAACCAATCCAATTCATTATACTATGCCTGCAAGGGCGTGGCGAGGGTTTGCACCGTATTGTCAACCCGCGTGACACGACGAATCAATAAAATGCTATGATCGGTCAATGCGGCACGAGAAAAGCTCTGCAAACATCGGATACAATTGCATCGTCGGACGAGGGCGGGAGCCGGCGGAGAGAACCAAACCATCAAGACTATGCTAGTGCGGAGAGAACCATGCAGACGAAGGACGCCGCGGCCCCAATGTGGGGCATGCACAACGATACAGGACCGGTCAGACAGAAAAGGAGTGATATTCATGGCAATCAGGAAGCAACCGGATGAACAGTCGATGTTGTTCTTCGGTGGAATGGCCAATGCCCAGGCGGCGCAGAGCATGCTGGCGTGGCGTTGGAACCGCGAACCCAATGCCCGACGGCTTACAAAGAAGCAGCGGGTAAGGAAAGAGGAGCGGTCGGAGCGCTGCTGCAATCCGGCGTTGATCCCCTGTACGTGTGAAGAACAGTAGGAGACCGGCTGCCGATGGATTCGGCGGCAAAAGGATGGGAGAGATTATGATGCAACGAACACTGGGACGGTCGGGAATCCGGGTGAGTGCCCTTGGTCTGGGATGCTGGGCCATTGGCGGACCATTTGTGATGGATGGAAGGCCGGATGGCTGGGGAGCGGTGGACGACGCCGAGTCCATCCGTGCCATCCACACCGCCATGGATTATGGCGTGAGCTTCTTCGATACCGCCGACGCCTATGGCATCGGTCACAGTGAACAAGTGCTGGGTCGGGCCATCGCTGGCCGGAGGGGCGACGTGGTCATCAGCACCAAGTTCGGCTACTTGGGCAATGAAGCCACCAAGACGCTGCACGGCACCTGTCTGGACGCGGGATACATCAAGCGGGCCTGCGAGGCATCGCTTAAGCGCCTGGGCACGGACTACATCGACCTATATTTCCTGCACGTGTGGGAGATCGGCCTTCCGGACATCGACCCGGTGTGCGACGCGCTGGACGCCCTGGTCCAAAATGGCAAGATTCGCAGCTACGGCTGGAGCACCGATCTGGTGAACGGCGCCGGCCTCTTTGCCCGGCGAAGCGCCTGCGCGGCGGTGCAGCACAACCTGAACGTGTTCGACGACGCGCCGGCCATGCTGGATTTGTGCGACCGGGAGAATCTGGCCTCGGTGAACCGCGGGCCGCTGGCCATGGGGATGCTTACCGGCAAGTTTGCCGCCGGCTCGCGCCTGTCCGCAGACGATGTGCGCGGCGCCGGCCATGGCTGGGTGCCCTATTTTCAGGACGGCACACCCAGGCCGGAATTTCTGAAGAAGCTGGATGGCGTGCGCGATGTGCTGACATCCGGCGGGCGCACGTTGGCCCAGGGCGCGCTGGCGTGGGTTTGGGGCCGCAGCGGTCGTACTGTGCCCATCCCGGGCTTTAAGACCGCGCGCCAGGCCAAGGAAAACGCCGCCGCCATGGCGTTTGGCCCATTGAGCGAAGAACAGATGCGCCAGATCCATGGAATTATGGGGGAGTAGGCTCTATCCATACAGGGGATGTGCGGACATCCAGCCCGAAGCTCGGTCATGTGGCCGGGCTTTTGGTTTCGCGACCTGTTTGCGTTATAATTCCGATGCCCGCGGCCCATATTATAGCGGCGACAGTTATACATTGGACTCTCTGATGAATAACTGTCGCCACAAAGCTTGGATGAGCAGCAGCAGCAAGTCCAACATATCGTTGTAATCGCTACCCTTGAAATTCCCCTGTGTACCATACCTTTCAATATTATCATATACATTGTCCCCGAATGCAATGTCGCCGGGGCCATTTATCATGCCCTCTATGGCGGGCGCGGCGATCATCGCCAACAGCATCGTCTGTTCCGCACTGCGCCGCTGCCTTTGCTCTTGGTCCAGATTGGCAAAGGAGGTATCATGATTGTTTAGCCTGTACTCCTCCTCCAGAAGCTCATGCAAGTGGGCCGGACCGCCGCCAAGGTTTTGCAGCCACCTGTAAAATCCGCTCTCGGCCTGCTCTCCGGGTTGGAAAACCCCTATCCGCACAAGATCGTCGTAGCTGATTGCCCCGTCATTTTTCTTCAGGTGGTCCAGTATCGCTTGCCTCTTCTGCAAATCAATGTCGCGGAGCATTCCGCTGTTCAGGAACAGCAAATCCACCTTTTGTTGAGGGCTCAGAGTGCTCATGAGGCTCTGGCTCTGTTGGTTGATTTTCTCTTGCTGTTCAGAATTGAGCTCATCGAAAATCGAGAGTATGCTTGCTTCACCGGACATAATTCGTTGCTTTTGCTGATCGGTGAGCACCGCAAGTACCTGGCCGTAGCTATCAGCCAGATACGCAAGCTGATCCTTGTCCAAAGTACTCTGGAGCACATCGTCTGTCATCGTCGCATCGAGATGGCCCTGCGGCCAGCGACGCCTATCTGGAGTCGCTGATCCCTTATGTGGCTCGCGGTGGCTACATGCCCTTCTGCGATCACCGCTGCCTGCCCCAACGTTCAAGGAACTATCTGTATTATCTGGATAAGAAACAAGAGTTGTTTGGGATGAAGTAAGAGGCTGCCCTTTAAACCAGGAGGGAGACGATCGCTTGCGCCCGTCTCCCTCCTGGTTTTCCGACCAATGCGGTAAACATCCAGAGAACTCTTACAGTTCATTTACTGACTTAATTTCAGAAATCCAATCTATAAATATTTCACCAGCACTTACTCCTGTACTAGCAGAACAGACCTCGCTGTATATAATCAGCATTATATTTACCAGTATTCACGTCATAATACATTTTTATTTCTGTAGGCACCGGCTTGTTAAAGCTCTTACAAACAGATCGGATTTTTTCCAAATCACCCGTTCCCAATTTTAAAAACTGATTGATCAAAGAGTTGTTTAACCCCAACTGATTAAGGGTTTTTATCTCTCCATTGACTTTAAAGAAGGCATTAAACATTTTGCTTTTTTCTTCAATTGAAGCATAGGCATAAATTTTATCAACCTTTTTTTCTGTTACTTCTAGACATAAAGATATAAGTTCAGATTGTAAACCCATAAATTCATCTTCAAATTGACGACTCATAATATCTTCCTCCCTGCTAGCTAGTTACTTATTGAGCAGGCGACATCATCATTGTCTTCACAGCGAGCAAACGGAATAAGTTTCCTTTCCGGATAGCGCTTTCTCAGGCCTTCAAAACGCAGCAACACCTGCTCACCATCCACTAAATACCAGATGTCCAAGTCCGTCAGAAGCAGTTCAACAGATTTCAGAAAAGCTGTTGGATAAGTAATCCCATGAAGGTTTTTTTCAAGTTCCAGCAACCCTGTTAAGATTCTTTAGCACTCTCAATCAGTTTTATTGTTATGATCCGCAGATATCAGAACTAATCTGCCATATTGTTGCATTTCCGCCATATTACTAAACGCTACAATATAGAATAAAGATGGGTCTAAATGACCCCTTCTCCATGTCTGCCTGCGATTAAACCACGGGCAACTTCATCCAGTACTTTAAAGTTGCTAAGCAAATTTACCGGATTCATTGCTTTCATTCCACGAAATACTTGCTTAGTTGTAAACGTACCAAGCAAATCGTACTTTCCACCGCGTCTGATTCCAATATCAAGAGCTGAACGGTCGTAATAAATCCCCACCTCAATTTCGTGATAGAGGCGTATTGAAAATTCAAACTCAGAGTGAGGCGTGTTCGCAACTTTAATATCTGCGAACTCACAATTTGAACCCCAATTTTGTAACGCCATTTGCTTAATTGTTTGTAAATCTTGAAGCGCTTCATTATCTAACATACCAAAAACCTCCATTATATACCAAATTCGCATCAGTCAAACTCAAAGTTCCCTTAAGATACTCCCATTCGTCCGCTAAAAACGATCCTCCGTAGTCCAGAGGATTATGGGAAAAACGAATTGTTTTACCTTTTGAAATTGCATCATTAAGTGCAGGCTTATTAAAGTAATCAAACATTTCATTGTTGTTTAACCCATATTTTTCCTTAATGGTACCCCATTCACTACCCAAATCAAAGTAAGACGAGTTTGTTCCAGCTCTCTGTGTGTATGAAGTAGCGTCATCTCTAAATTTTCCTAATGTCATGGAATCGGTATCGGGATTCTTTATAGAGGACTGTCGGATTGTTTTGAACTCATCGGTAGGAATCTTTCCTCCGACCTTACCGTCGGTGATTATTATTCCATCGATCAGATCTCCTGCGCTCTCAACTAGACTTCCAGGTTCTGTTGGCTTCCACGAAAAATGACTACCCTTGAAATTCTCCTGCGTTCCATATCTTTCAATATTATCATATACATTGTCCCCGAATGCAACGCCGCTGGGGCCATTTATCATGCCATCTATGGCAGGCGCAGCGATCATCGCCAGCAGCATCGTCTGTTCCGCGCTGCGCCGCTGCCTTTGCTCTTGGTCCAGATTGGCAAAGGAGGTATCACGATTGTTTAGCCTGTACTCCTCCTCCAGAAGCTCATGGAGGTGAGCCGGGCCGCCGCCAAGGTTTTGCAGCCACCTGCTGAATCCGCTCTCGGCCAGCTCTCCGGGCTGAAAAACCCCTATTCGCACAAGATCGTCGTAGCTAATAGCCCCGTCATTTCCCTTCAGGTGGTTCAGAATCGCTTGCCTCTTCTGCAGATCAATATCACGGAGCATACCGCTGTTCAGGAACAGCAAATCTACCCTTTGTTCAGGGCTCAGGGTGTTCATGAGGCTTTGGCTCAGTTGATTGATTTTCTCTTGCTGTTCAGGGTTGAGTTGATCAAAAATCGAGAGTATGCTTCCTTTACCAGACATCATCTGTTGCTTTTGCTGATCGGTGAGCACCCCGAGTACCTGACCGTAGCTATCAGCCAGATACGCAAGCTGATCCTTGTCCAAAGTACTCTGGAGCACATCGTCTGTCGTCGGCGCGTTCCTCATGTGGTGCATGTACATCAACTCAACTTCGTCTCGCGGGAACGCGGCGCTGTCCAGGTCGTAGTCTCCGGCGATCTGAAACAGCATGTTCAGCTTCTGTTGCGTGGTCTGCGGCACACTCTCCTCGGGCAACGGCTCGCCGGTAGCCGGGTTCAGCTGCCAGATTTGGTAACCGGCCCCAATGTTCCTGCGCACTGCCTCGTCGGTCGTGTAATCCCCTTCGCCGGCCAACTGATAGATGGTCTGTGTCACCTCCTTGGAATAGGCGTCGGCAACCTGATCACGGACGGATTCCTCGTCAGATGCAGGGGCGGTTGGGGAAACGTTCGGGAGCAGGCCTTGCTCCTTCCTCTGCCGGTCGAGCTCGCGTTGATCCT
>JAEYPH010000034.1 GCA_023410875.1 Bacillota bacterium
CGGCGGCGGACAGCGTGTTTACGTCGGAGATGAGCAGGTTTACGGCGTCAATGCACGTGTTCAGGTTGTTCTTGATCTCGTTGAAGTCGCCGTTGTAGGCATCGGTGATCTTTTGCGGTATGTCGCCTCGGCTGATGCGCTGCACGTAATCCGCAGCCATATTCAGCGGCTGGATGACGGCGTCCAGCGTGTCGTTGATACCCGAGATGATCTGTGCGTAGCCGCCCTTATGCCTGCTCACGTCGGCGCGGGTGGACAAGATGCCCTGCCTGGCGGCCTGCGCCAGCATGGCAGAATCTTCCAGCAAGAAGTACAGCGAAGCGCGGGCACGGTTGAGGTTGACGATCATGACCTTGGGATCGCCCAGATAGGCATCCTCGTCCAGCACCGGCAGTTCGGCGCCGTTGGCCATGCGCTCCAGTTGGGCGGCAGCAGCCTCCACCGGGGAGAGCACAGCATCCAGCGTCTCGTTGATGCCGGCGATGATCTGGGCATAGCCACCCTTGTGGCGAGAGAGGTCGGCGCGGGCATTGAGCTGGCCTTCCCGGGCGGCCCGGGAGAGCATGACGGCGTCTTCCAGCATGCAGTTGAGCGAATCGCGCACGCGGTTCAGGCTGTCGCGGATCATCCGGAAATCGCCGCGATAGAGGTCGGCGTTTGCGTCAGTCTGTTCTTCGCCGTTGGCGATCTTCTCCAACTGCCCGGCAGCAGCCTGCAGGGGCGTGATGACGGCATCCAGCGTGGCGTTAACGCCCTCGATGATGTGGCGGAAGTTGCCCTGATGGCGTGTGGCGTCGGCGCGGGCGGAGAGGTTGCCCTCCGTGGCGGCGGCAGACAACAGATTGGCGTCTTCCACCAGCAGGTTGATGGCGTCAATGCAAGTGTTCAGATTATTCTTAATCTCGTTGAAGTCGCCATTGTAGGCTGCTGTGATTTTTTCTGGGATGTCGCCGCGGCTGATGTGCTGCACGTAAGCTGCGGCCATGTTCAGCGGTCCCACTACGGCGTCCAGCGTGGCGTTGACGCCGTCCATGACCGCGCGGTACTCGCCCTGATGGCAGCTGGCGTCCACGCGGGTGGAGAGCTTGCCCTCCACGGCGGCGGCGGACAGCAGGTTGGCATCGTTGACCAGGCTGCGCACAGCGGTCACAACCTTGTCCAGCGCCGCGCCCATGAGGCCAACCTCGTCCCGGCGGTCCAGATTCACCTGCATGCTCAGGTCGCCCTTGGCCACGGCCATGGCCACGTCGGCCACACGCTTGAGCGGCTTGCGCAGGCCCCTGCCCACGAAGAAGCCCAACCCCAGCGAAGCCAGCGCCGCCACGGCCATCAGAGCCCACATAATCAGCTTGGCGAAGGTGGTTGTCTGGTCACTGTTTTTATCCAGCCTTTCGGAGTTCAGCTCGAGCTCCGTCCGGATGGCCTCGATGGCTTCGGTCACGGCGGTGGACTTCTCGTCGTTGGCAGCCTCGTTCATAAATGCGATGGCCTCGTCGTCCTTGTTGCCGCGGGCCAGCTCCACGATGCGATCCTTGATGGGCAGATAAGCATCCAGAGAAGCCTTGTATTGGGCCAACTGAGCACTCGAATCGGTATCGCCTACGCTGGCAAGCAGCTCCTGATAAGCCGCGTCCATTCCGTCGAACTTCTCTTGCAGGTTGACAATTTCATCATCGATGGCCTTGGGGTCGCTGTGCAGGATCACGTCGCGCAGCACCACGCGGGAGCGTTGGTACATCTCCGTCAACGAACCGGCCTGGTTCATCGGCTCAGCGCTCTTGTGATGCATCGTGTCCAGCATGCTGCCCAGTTCGGAGATGCCGGATATGCCGACCAGCCCAACGGCTGCGGCGATCAAGGCCACCATGCCAAATGCGATCAGCAGCTTTGTAAAAATGCCCATGTGTCGCAGCTTCAAGTTATTTACCTCCAACAACCGTAATATGAATGCCTGCGTTCTTTACATTCCCTTAATATTTGTGCATAAACACAGAAAATGGCTAGGGTTTCGATATTTTTCGATATAATTTTACATGCGTGGAATTCTAGAAGTGCATGGGTGTGGAGTTGATCTTGATTGAGCGCACCGATCATGCTACCATTACAAAAATTGTCTATCCGGTCAGGAGTGTGTGTGGGATGAAAGCGATCATCACCGTCATCGGCCGCGACATGGTGGGCATCATCGCCCGCGTGTCAGCCACGTTGAGCCAGAACAACGTGAACATACTGGACATCAGCCAGTCTGTGCTGCAGGAGTACTTCGCCATGGTCATGCTGGTGGATCTGAGCGGCGCGCAGATCCCCTTCGCCGAGCTGCAGAAGCGCCTGGAGAGCGAGGGCCAGGCCGTGGGCGTGGTCATCCGCATACAGCACGAAGCGGTGTTTGAAGCCATGCACCGCATTTGATCATTTGGGGGAACACAGATGCTCAGCCATACCGAAATATTACAGACCATACGGATGATCGAGCAGGAGAACCTGGACATCCGCACGATCACGATGGGCATTTCACTGCGGGATTGCTGCCACAGCGACGGTGAGGCCTGCCGAAAGCGCATCTATGACAAGATCTGCCGGCGGGCCGAGCGCCTGGTACGGGTGGGGGAAGACATAGAGAGCGAATATGGCATCCCGATCGTCAACAAGCGCATCTCGGTTACGCCCATCGCGCTGATCGCCGAGTGCACAAAGGAGGCCGACTACGCGCCTTGGGCGCGCACGCTGGAGCAGGCCGCCGGCGCCGTGGGTGTGAACTTCCTGGGCGGCTTTTCGGCGTTGGTGCACAAAGGATACACCAAGGGTGACCGCATCCTGATCGAGAGCATCCCCGAGGCGCTGGCTGGCACCAGCCGCGTGTGCGCCTCGGTCAACGTGGCCACGACCCGCGCCGGCATCCATATGGACGCCGTGGCGCAGATGGGGCGGGTGATCAAGCAAACGGCGGAACTGACCTCCGGCCAGAGCGCGCTGGGCTGTGCCAAGCTGGTCGTATTCGCCAACGCCGTGGAGGACAACCCCTTCATGGCCGGCGCGTTCCACGGCGTGGGCGAGTCCGAATGCGCGATCCACGTGGGCGTCAGCGGCCCCGGCGTCGTCAAGCACGCGCTGGAGCAGGTGCGCGGCCAGAGCTTCGACGTGGTGGCCGAGACGATCAAGCGCACGGCCTTCAGGATCACCCGCATGGGGCAACTGGTGGCGCAAGAAGCGTCCCGGCGGTTGGGCGTGGAGTTCGGCATCGTGGACTTGAGCCTTGCCCCCACGCCGGCCATCGGTGATTCCGTGGCCGACATCCTGGAGGAAATGGGCTTGGAAAGCACCGGTGCGCCGGGCACCACGGCGGCGCTGGCGTTGCTCAACGACGCCGTGAAGAAGGGCGGCGTCATGGCCAGCTCCCACGTGGGCGGCCTGTCCGGCGCCTTCATCCCCGTGAGTGAGGACGCAGGCATGATCGCCGCGGTGCAGCGCGGGGCGCTGTCGCTGGAAAAGCTGGAGGCCATGACCTGCGTGTGCTCCGTGGGCCTGGACATGATCGCTGTGCCCGGCGACACCTCGGCGGAGACGCTGTCGGCCATCATCGCCGACGAGGCGGCCATCGGCGTCGTCAACAACAAGACCACCGCCGTGCGCATCATCCCCGTGCCCGGCGGCAAGCCCGGCGACGTTGTGGAATTTGGCGGCTTGCTGGGCCGCGCGCCCATCATGCCGGTGAGCCGCTTTTCCAGCGCGGCGTTCATCCAGCGCGGCGGCCGCATCCCCGCGCCGCTGCACAGCTTGCGCAATTAAGAGTGGCATTGTATACATGGTCTATGAGCAGAACTGCTTTTGCAGTATTTACATGACGGCGGTATAATATTTCTCATCATGAATGACGAATCCAATCCCATCTTGACGAACAGCGCGGTGCAAGCCGGGCTGTGGCGGCGCGTCCGCGGTGCGGGCGGGGAGCGGCAGAGCTCTCTGCTGGCTAGCCTCAGCGGCAACACCGGCTTCTTCCTGGCGCTTCTGGTGTCCCAGCGGCTGTGCGCAAGCCCGCTGTATGGAGGCGTCTTCACGCTTTCGGCGCAGATGGCGCTGCTGTGCCTGGCGGTGTTCGCTGGCCCCGCGGGCCGCAGGCTGGGCCGGGGCGAACGCCTGCGTTACGCGCTGATGTCGCCGCTGGCGGTGCTGATATCCGCGGCTATCCTGCTCGTATTCCCGTGGGTGGCCCGCCGGGAAGGCGTGGCGCTGCTGCTGCTGTACGCACTGGTTCAGATGCTGGGCAGTGCGCTGTTCGTGGGCACACCGCTGGCCGGCGCGCTGTGCCGCCGGGGCCGGGGTGCGGCGCTGTGGGCAGCGCTGTATGCCGTGGCGGCGGCGCTGTGCGCGTTGGTGCTCTTGCAGCGGGATTTCTGGGCGGGCTGGCTCGCGGCGGTAGGGCTGGGCATTGCCGCGCTGGGCCTGGGTCGCCGCAGAGACCCAAGGCCTGCCGACGACGACGTGCTCGCGGCCCGGCCCGACGAACTGCGCCGTGGCAACGCCTTTCGCCACTTCTGGGCCATGAACGCCAACATCCATGTGGCGGTGGAATGCTCGGTGCAGCTGCTGCTGTGCTATCTGCTGGCATTGCCCGTGGCCAGCCAGTGGGACGCATTGGGAAGGGCCGTGGCGCTGGTAGCGCTGTTCGCGGTGTCCGGCCTGGTGTCGCGCCGCTTTGTGCGCAGCCGGCGGCTGGGCGCTGTGGGCCGCAACTCGCTGTACATCGCCTTCGCGCTGCTGTGGCTGCTCATCAACCTGCGGGTCAACGGCAACACCGAGGGGCTGAGCGCCGGGGACATCTACGCCACGCTGGCTGTGGTTTCGCTGTGCGTGGCGGTGCTGTTCTCGGTGGTGCACGACATGGGTTTGGACATCCATACGGTGAACAACCTGATGAACGCCCAAATGGACGAGAACACCGGGCGCGCGCTGCACGCGGCCTTCGAGCACTGGACGCTGTTCATATCGCGGTTCGCGCTGCTGGCGGTGCTGGGCCCGCTGGCGCTGGCACAGGACGCTGTCGCCCCCGGCGGCATGGATCTTCCGTCCATCCTGGGCAAGTACGCGCTGCCGCTGCTGCCGGGCTTCTTCCTGCTGCTGGGGCTGGGCGCTGCGCTGCGCCAGCCGCTGACGCGTCAATATGAGCTCAAGCTAAAAAAATACCGGGAGCTGCTCAGCTCCGGGCGTGTAAACCGCGCGCTGGAAGAGCGCCTGCGGCTGGTGCTGGTGCAAAAATACAGCAAGCGCATCGGAATACAGATCGTAAAGGCCGTACTGCGGCCGTTCTTTCATTTGAAGCTGGTACATCGGGAACGGGTGAACCCCACGCAGTTCCCGGCGGTGTTCGTGTGCAACCATTCGGAGGTCTATGGCCCCATGGCGGCGGTGCTCAACCTGCCCTATTACGCCCGCCCGTGGATCATCCATGAGATGGTGGACCGGGAACTGATCTGGGAGCACACCAAAGGCACGGTGGACCGCCAGACCTGGCTGCCTGCGCCCATCCGCCGGCTGGTCGCCCGCATCGTGGTGCCCATCACGGCGTGGTGCATGCGCTCCATGGAACCCATCCCCGTGTTTCGCAGCGACATCCGCGAGATCACGCGCACGCTGATGGCCAGCGCCGACGCGCTGCAGGCCGAGGACAACATACTGATCTTCCCCGAGGACCCCACCCGGACCGACGGCTATGTGCGTGAGGGCGTGGGTGCGTTCTACAGCGGCTTCGTGAACATCGCCAAGGCCTACCACCGACAGAGCGGCCGCGCTGTAACGTTCTACAGCGTGTATGCCGACAAGCGCCGGCGCACGCTGAGCTTTTCGGCGGGCATCACCTTCAACCCCGACGTGCCCTTCCATGAGGAGAAGCTGCGGGTGGCCGAGGGCCTGCGCCGCGAGATGATGGCGCTGGCCGGTATGGAGGATACTTCGCAGACTACATCAGAATGACGCACTTGCGGATGCCGCCGCCCATGGCCACGACCTGGCCGAAGATGCCGGGCACCTGTTGCAGCGACACCGTGTGGCTGACCAGGTCCTCCAGGCGGATATCGCCGGATACAGCCATGCGCTGCACCTGCGCGCCCTGGGCCATCGTGGAGTAGAAGGACCCCAGGATGCCCAGATGGCGGCGCAGCACCAGCTCCGAGGGCTTGAGCACGTATTCGGCGTGCTCGCCGATGGTGACCAGGTTGCCGCCGATGCGCAAGGCGCGTAAGCCCGGCTCATAGGCGCGGGAGCTCCCGGAGCATTCCAGCACGCTGTGTACGCCCAGGCCATCGGTGCGCTCCCGCACCCGCTCGGGCAGGCCGTCGCCTGGCTCCAGCGCCTCTCGTGCGCCCAGCGCCAGCGCCGCCGCTCTGCGCTCGGCCACCGGGTCCACCGCCAGCACAGCCGCGCCCATGGCCGCGGCCAGTGCCACCGCCGCCAGCCCCACGGGCCCGCAGCCGCTCACCAGCATGTCAGTGCCAGCCACTTCCGGCAGCCGCTGCAGCGCCGCATAGGGCGTACCCCAGTTGTCCATGATCAGGCAGCCCTGCAGAAAGCTCAGGCTGCCGTGCAGCTTCAGGCAATTGCGCGCCGGTGCCACCAGGTATTCGCTGTATCCATGGTTGACGTCCTGGCTTCCGTCCCAGTTGGGGCAGCGCACGAAGGCTCCTGCACGGCACGCCGGGCAGTGGCCGCAGCCCACCACGTTGTTCACGGCCACGCGGTCGCCCTCGTGCAGACCGTGCACGCCCGCGCCTGTCGCCACGACCTCGCCGCAGGCTTCATGGCCGGCCACGGCCTGCGAATACGCCGGAACGAACCAATACCACTTGTCGGAGCCGCAGATGCCCGATGCGCGCACCCGCAGCAGCACCTCTCCCGTGCCGGGCGCGGGGATGGGCTCCTCCACGACGCGCAAGTCCTGCGGCCCAAAGGCTCTGACGACCTTCATCTTTTCCATGGCGGCCTCCCCAATATTTGGTTTGTATGCGAAATGGATTAGCTGTCGCTCTCCGGAACGTCTGTCTGTTCGCCGGGCAAAGGAATGTCCCTGATCAAATCCTTGACGACCTCACCGCCGATGATGAGGCCCGCAACCGAGGGCACGAAGGAGATGCTGGCGGGGATCTGCCGGCGGATCGTGCAGGTGCGCTTGGTGCCCTTGGGGCACACGCAGTGCTTGGCGCAGCTCAAGCCCTCGGTCATGGCCGGCGTGCGTGGCGTCTCACGGGAGTACACGACCTTGCAGCCCTCCACACCCCGGCGGCGCAGCTCCGTGCGCATGACCCGCGCCAGCGGGCACACGGAGGTTTCGTAGATGTCCGCGACCTCAAAGCGCGTGGGGTCCAGCTTGTTGCCGGCGCCCATGCAACTGATCACCGGTATGCCCAGGCGCTTGGCGTTCATGATCAGGTCCAGCTTGGCTTTCACGGTGTCCATGGCGTCGATGATGTAGTCATAATCGGTGCGTACCAATTCCTGGGCGCAGTCCGGTAGATAGAACCGCTGATGGGTCTCCACCTGGGCGCGGGGGTTGATGTCCAGGATGCGCGCCTTCATCGCTTCCACCTTGGGTTGGCCCACGGTGCTGTGGGTCGCGTGCAGCTGGCGGTTCAGGTTTGTCAGGCAGATCAGGTCGTCGTCCACCAGCACGAAAGCGCCCACGCCGCAGCGGGCCAGCGCCTCCACCGCGTAGGTGCCTACGCCGCCGATGCCGAATATGGCAACCTTGCTGACGCTCAGGCGCTCCATGGCGGGTTTGCCCACCATCAGCTCGGTTCTGGAAAATTCATTGAGCATTGCGTTCTCCGTTCAAAAGCCTTGTCCGCATGAACATAACGCTACAAAATGCCCTTGTCAAGAGCGGGCGCGATGGGCAATCTATAACGTCGCTGCGCAAGGTTGCCTTTATACGCCTTGTATACTATAATAATGATTTGGAATGAGCAACTATATAGCTTGAGAAAGGGCGTTTGCTTGAAGACTCGTCTGCAGAACCTGATCAAAAATTTGTTCCATTACGGCATCGTGGGCGGCATCGCCGCGTTGGCCGAGTGGATTTCCTTCTATATCAGCAATGAGCCTCTGCACATCAACCACATGTGGTCTACGTGTATCGCGTTCGTCGCAGGTACAGCCACCAATTTCTTCCTGGCTTCGCGCTTCGTATTCAAGACCAGCAAATATACGCGTGCCGGAGAAGTGGCTCTGGTGTATCTGGTCAGCCTCGTGGGCCTGCTGTGCAACCTGGGCCTCATGCGGCTGTTTGTGGACACCTGGCAATGGTGGCCGATGCTGTCCAAGATCCTTGCCACCGGTATCGTGTTCCTGTGGAACTTCCTGTCCCGGCGCTACCTGATCTACCGCGAGAAGGGCGGGGAGAAACGGTACGCCGCGAGGACAGCGCCCATCCGCCCGGCCCATGGAGCCGTATACCATGTGGCCCCGGCCGACGAGGCGCCGAAGGCCAAACAAACGGAAGAAGCCTAAGACATAGATGGCCTGCAATCAATCCCTCCTTACCGGAGGGTCTTTTTGTTCCTATCCAATCATCTCCTTTTACATGCTCTTAAATGCTTGCTTACCCGCTAACACATAATCGAGTCAACAGAACAATATGATAATTCCATACATCCTATGGGAGGTTTGCTGCATGAAAAAGGAAAGACGGCTGGGCTTCGTGCTGATTGCGGCGCTTATGCTGCTCTCGCTTGCGGCCTGTGCCACAAATCCCACACCCGCTGCGTCCACCCCTGCGGCTTCCACGGCCGCAAGCACGCCCTCGGCACAAGCTGCGACCACCGTGGCGGAAACCACCGCGCCGCCTGTGGAGCCCACCGGTGACGGCGACATCCTGTCTCCCTACGGCAAATACGCCGAGCCCATCACCATTTCTCTGCCCAAAGGCGCGTCGGCCGACCCTCGCTTCGCGCAGGGCGACACGATCGACAACAACTGCCTGACCCGCATCATCAAGGATAAACTGAACATCATTGTGAAAATCGCGTGGGAAGTGGAGTCCAGCGAATATGTCAACAAGCTGTCGCTGAACATCGCCTCCAACGACCTGCCGGACGCTTTTACGCTGTATGCGCCCAACAACTATCTGGTCTACAAGCAGCTTGTGGAGAACGACATGCTGGCCGACCTGTCTGAGGCCTATGAGAAGTGCGCCGGCGACTACATGCACAAGACGTTCAACTCCTTCCAGGAGAAGAACCTTGAGCCCTTCCGGGAAGACGGCAAGCTGATGGGCATCGCCGGCGGTTTCTACGGCTATGAGCACAACCTGCTGTGGGTTCGAACCGATTGGCTCAAGCAATACAACCTGCCCGAACCAAAGACGATGGACGATGTCGTGAACATCGCCAAGACCTTCGTTGAAAAGAACGCCGGCGGCAAGGGTAATGTCGGTCTGGTAATGGAGCCCAAGTACCCCGCCAGCAGTAATATGTATGCCGGAACGGCTGTCTTCGGCGCGTTCCACGCCTACCCAAAAACATGGATCAAGGATGCCAGCGGCAAGGTCGTATGGGGCAGCGTGGCGCCGGAGATGAAGGCCGCCCTGCAGGTGCTGGCCGACTGGTACAAGAACGGGGTCATCGACAAACAGTTCCCGACCCGTACGGCCAGCGGCGCCGTGGATGCCCTGGTAAAGGACGGCCAGTGCGGCATCTTCTTCGCCCCGTGGTGGTTCCCCTATGTGGCGTTCCCGGATTTCCCGAAGAACAACCCCGACGGTGATCTCGTGGCCTTCAACGCTCCGCAGGATTCCGCCGGCAAATACAACATTCTTTGGCCGGGCCCCGCGAATACGGTCATCTGCGTCAACAAGAACTATGAGCACCCCGAGGCGGTCGTCAAGATGCTCAACGTGGAGTTCGACGCCTGGAGAGGCATCGATCCGGCCCTCTACGAGCTCATCCGGCCCTCGCTGGACGCCGGAACCGACTGGACCTATCTGTTCCCGACCAGCGGCGTGAACCTGGAGTTCGCCGACTGCATCCCGAACGTCGGCTTCCTGACGAAGAACTACATCGACAATGGCAAACTGGAAGGCAAGCCCGGCGTGTTCCATTCAACCTTTGACCAGAACCTAGCCAAGGGCGCCAAAAAGTGGGTGGACACGAAGTCGCTGGACGACTCCGGCTGGTTGGATTATCACGCCAGGTATCAGGCTTCCAACATCGTAGCCAATCCCGAAGTGCAGATCACCTATCCGGCGTTCTCGTTCTCCACGAAGTCCATGGTAGACCTGAAGGCCAACCTGGATAAAATGGAAGACGAGGTCATGCTTCAGATCATCATCGGTGAGAAGCCGGTGGATTTCTTCGACACCTTCGTTTCCGATTGGTACAAGCAGGGCGGCGACACCATCACCGCCGAGGTCGCGGAGTTGGTCAAATAAACGGTCTATTAGAGGCTGTCGCGTTACGCACTGGCAACGATATTCAACAGATGGGCCGAAGGTTTCCAAAGGGCGATCGGAAAGCCCTTTGGTCGCGCCCAGGGGCGCGAATCCTTCCCCCTAGTGATGGGATATGTGCTTTGTGAGCTTAGCGCGACAGCCTCGCCATTGCTTTCTGAGGAGGTTCTATGGAACCGGAGGTCATTGGCGATGCGAAACAAAAAGCATGAGATACACTACAATGTGATGATGATCCCGGCCATGGCGTTTTTGTTTGTCTTCAACATCATACCCATGTTCGGTATCGTGATCGCCTTTCAAAGGTTTATTCCGGCCAAAGGCGTGTTCGGTTCGCCGTTCGTGGGCATGGCCAACTTCGAGAAGCTGCTGCTGTTCCCCGATGTGGGGCAGGTGTTCTACAACACCGTGACCATCGCTTTGGCAAAAATCGTATTGGGCTTGGTGATACCGGTCCTTTTCGCGCTGCTGCTCAACGAGACCCGGTTCAGGTTCTTCAAAAGAACCGTGCAGACCATCGTGTATCTGCCGTACTTCCTGTCCTGGGTCGTTCTGGCCGTCATGTTCAACAACGTCTTCTCCTATACGGGCATCGTCAACCTGATTACACAGGCGTTTGGGCAGGAGCCGGTCATGTTCATGATCAACAACTCCGCGTTCAAGCCCATCATCATATTCACCGACGTTTGGAAGAACTTCGGTTATGGGGCCATCATCTATCTGGCTGCCATCACCAACATCGACCCCAGCCTCTATGAGGCCGCGGACATCGACGGCGCCAACCGGCTGCAAAAGATTCTGTATGTAACGCTGCCGTCGATCCTTTCCACCGTAATCCTGATGGCTACGCTTTCGCTGGGCAATGTGCTCAACGCCGGATTCGAGCAGATCTTCGCCATGGCCACCCCGTTGGTCTATAAGTCCAGCGACATCATAGACACCTATGTGTACCGCATGGGTCTGATCAACCTGCAGTTCAGCTTTGCCACGGCGGTGGGCCTGCTGAAGTCCGTCGTCAGCTTCATCCTGATCGTGCTGTCCTACATTCTCGCGGACCGATATGCCGGCTATAGAATTTTTTAGTGAGCGTGAGAAAGATGCATAGGAAGATACAGCTCTACGACATCATCATAGCCCTCGCGCTGGCATTGATCGCCTTCACCTGCGTGATCCCGATCCTCAACGCCATCGCCATCTCCTTCAGCGACAAGACCAGCGCAGCGGTGGGGCGGGTCGTGTTCTGGCCCATCAACTTCAACGTGTCCTCCTACATACAGATTCTGCAGGAGGGCCGTTTCTTTACCGCCTTTGGCATTTCCATCCAGCGGGTTCTGCTGGGCGGCCTTGTCAATGTGGCGCTGGTCATCTTGACTGCATTTCCGCTGTCCAAGGACCCCAGGGTATTCCGCCAGCGCAACGTCTATATGTGGATCATCGTCTTCACGATGCTCTTCAACGGCGGTCTGATCCCCACGTTCATCCTGGTTAAGAGCCTCAACCTGCTGGATTCCATCTGGTCGCTGATCCTGCCCGGCGCGGTGCCGGTGTTCAGCGTCATCATACTCATGAACTTTTTCAAAGGCATTCCCAAGTCGCTGGAAGAGGCTGCGATCGTGGATGGCGCCAACCCGCTGACCGTTTTGGTGCGCGTGTTCGTGCCGCTGGCGCTGCCGTCCATCGCAACCATCACGCTGTTTTCCATCGTCGGCCACTGGAACGCCTTCTTTGACGGCAAGATTTTCATCAACACACTGCTCAAGCAACCGCTTTCAACCTACATCCAGTCGCTTACCGTTGAGCTCAATTTCCAAACCATGCAAAGCTTGAAGCCCGAAGAAATCATCCGCCGCCTGGAGATGAGCAACCTGACGTTCAACTCCGCCAAGGTTGTCGTGTCCATGCTGCCGATCCTGGTCATCTACCCGCTTCTGCAGAAATACTTCGTCACCGGCATCGTCATGGGCGCAGTCAAAGAATAACACTGATATTGTTTGCATTTTTCCCGAAGCCTGGCAATTCCGGAAATGAAATGTCAATGACATTCAGAATAGGTAACACTTGCATTTGGCAAATCATATTTTATCGTTTATATTGTAGAAGCAGGATGAATTGCCATGCTGCAAGTTTTTGAACCAAAGAAAGGACACGCCGATGAAGAAGTTCATCCAACCGCCCATGCTGGCGGCGCTGGCTGCGGCGTTGGTCTTGGTTGTCGGCTTCACCGCGCCGGCAGACAAGCCTGCGCTGCTGGCGGCCGGCGGATCGCTGCTGACACCGGCGCCCAGCGCTTCTTATACACCCGCTGCTTCGCCCACACCCACGGCAACACCTGCTCCTGATGCCACGGTACAAACTCAGGCAGCAGCTGCGACCCTGGCTCCGCAGCCGGCCGCCACCATGGCGGCCAGCGCATCGCCCGCGCCCACGGCAACGCCGGCGCCGGATACTGCGATCTCCCAGGGCCAAACGGTGAAAGCGCTGCACATCAACGTATATGACCGGGAAAACCTGCGAGCTCTGGGCAACGCCGCTCAAAAGGAGCTCGCGCCAATGGGTATCAACACGCTGATCGTAGAGATCGACGACCGTTTTCAGTTTCAGAGCGATCCCAAGATATCCGCAGGGGACATCACTGCCGACGATGCCCGTGCCTTTGCCAAGCAAGTCCGGGATGCAGGCATCGACGTGATTCCGCTGTATAACTCTCTTGGGCATCAGGGCGCCGGCGGGCAGCGCAACGCGCTGCTCAAGGTCTATCCGGAATTCGATGAAACGCCCGACGTGCCCGTAAGCGCCGGCCTGCCGGAATTCTATACGCCGGCCTGGTGCCCTTCCAACGACGCCGTGTACGACGTCGTGCTGCCGGCCATCGACGAGCTGGTCAACGCCTTCGGCGCGACGACGTTCCATGTGGGTATGGACGAGGTGTTCGAGATGGGCAAGTGCTCGAAGTGCGAGGGCAAATCCACTGCCGAGCTGTTTGCGGCCACGGCACAGCGGCTGCACGGCCATCTGCAGGCCCGTGGCGTACGCATGATGATGTGGGGCGACCGGCTGCTGAACAGCAAGGACGTGCGCCACACCTGGGAGGGCAGCGCCAACGGCACCGACAA
The DNA here is from genome assembly GCA_023410875.1 of Bacillota bacterium. Classification (GTDB taxonomy): domain Bacteria; phylum Bacillota; class Clostridia; order Christensenellales; family UMGS416; genus JAEYRA01. The sequence continues at coordinate 13,546 of JAEYPH010000034.1, forward strand.
GGCCATCACGATGCTGCCCCGCGACATTATCATCGCCGACTGGCACTATGAGAAGGGGCCTTATCCTTCTACGGGAATCCTGCTGGAAGCGGGCTACCAGCGGGTGCTGCCCGCCGTGTGGAAGGACAAGGACAATGCCTTGCGCTTCGTGCGCTCCGCCGAGGCGCAGGCTGACGAGTATGACAAGGAGTCCGCTGTAAATGGAGCCATCGTGACCGTGTGGAGCGTGCCGCCGGTGCGCTTGGATGCGGTGTTCCATTCGCCGGATAAGGAGCTCAACGCCGCCGAAGAGGGCTTGCGCGACACCCTCCGGGCGGTGCTTGGGGAATACAAGAAATAGAGAAAGCAGAGACTGAGGGTCGTTCCAGCGAACGGCCCTTTTTTTGTGAAACGAAAACCCCCAGCTAGGCTGGGGGTTCAGGGAAGCTTCCAGCTATAAGTAGCCATCCTTCGCACACTCTGATAGGATGCAAGCAGGTCTGCCAACCGCAAGCAACAAGAAGG
>JAEYPH010000038.1 GCA_023410875.1 Bacillota bacterium
CCCGGCTGTCCCAAACGGCTGCGCCTTTCGGAAAGCCTTTTCGCGTCCGATGCTGTGGCATCGGACGCGATTCAGACGACTTGTTCTTGATTTCCTTTATCGCCCGCCGCGCATGTCGCCGGGCGATATCTTCATTTTGTAGTCTCATATCTTTTTCAAAGATCGTTATTTCGCCTGTTGGCGGGTTCTTTTGCCTACCTTGAACCTGTTCTATGTTTCCTTCCGTCGGATGAACCGCCGTCGGGATCAGTCAGCTCTTCTCATACTAGGGTTTCGGACAGTTTGGTGCTCCATGGACAGCATAGCGGTTGTCCGACCGTCAGAGCTGATCAAAATTATCATCTTTGCAATCCTTTATCCTTTGTGCCATTCTAGCATAACGACATAAAAAAGCCATGCGCGGAGGCAAAGCCGCACATGGTTTAGCTTGTGAAATAAGTCTATTTGCAAGAATAGCAGCAAGCCGACCGACGGTTCACCCGGCGGGAGGAAACTAAGAACAAGCTAGAGGCAGGCACAAAATATTCGCTCGCAGGCGAAAACGTTTCTTAGAAACAGAGTATGAGATGAATAGTAGAGATATCGCCCGGCGACATGTGCGGCGGGCGATAACGATAGCTGTGCCAAGTCGTCTGAATCGCCGACGACGCAACAGCGTCGTCGGCGAAAACGCGTTATTCCGCCGGCTTCGCCCGCAGTTTGCGGACAGGGAACTTGAACCGGCGCGGCGAGGCTGGCACCGGGACCACTGCCGGCAGGCCTCTGTCCACCGAAACGCCGAAGCACAGCAGCGAGAAGCCGAACACGATGAGCGCCAGGGCCAGCAGCGCCGACGAGAAGGGCTGCAGGGCCGCAGCCGCTAGATCGGGCAGCACGCCCAGGAAGGCCGGCTGGAATAGGACCTGCACCGGCGCTGTCAGCACGACCGCCAGCATGTCCCGGTGGAAGAACCGCAACGCCAGCCCAACTGCCGCGAACAGCGCGCTGTGGGCCATCAGCATCCAGCCGCACAGCAGATAGAACGGCCGCGGGCTGCGCATCCACAGCAGGTAGAGAAAGGCCAGGCAGAACACGACGCCACCCACGGCGATCAGCACAGCCAGGTCCAGCCGGGCATAAGCCAGGCGCAGCGGCGCCACCCATTGCTCCAGTGTTGTGCGGTAAGCGTCATTCCACTTGGTTGTAAAGGGCAGATAATCCGAGAGCTTAGGGCACGTCGCTTCCGGCACAAAGAGCAGCGCGCCATCCTTGAGCAGGGCGCTCAACAGGTCCGTGCCGTATCCATCCAGCGAAGCGGCGTCGCCCAGCACCGGCACAGCGCCGCCCTGCAGCGCATAGCGCGCCAGATTGGGTGCGGCATCCTGCACGATCCGCGCCACCTGCTGCGACGGCAGCGCCTTAAGGGCCAGCGCAAAGGCCTGGGCACGGTCCTCGGTGCGCAGCGCCTCCGGCGGCGCCAGGTCCAGCACGATGTCCGAGAGCGCCCGCACGGCGTAACGCCCCAGGGCGTTGTAGGCCTCGCCTTGCGGCGCGCCGTAAAAGGCCGGGTCCAGCACGGTGTTCTGGGCCAGCAGCAGTATCTGGGCTGCCAGCAGCGAAACACACAGCAGCACCGAGAGCAGCACCGTGGCGATAATCTTCACAGCTTTCATGGCTCCCCCTCTGCGGGCCATGCCCGCCATTGCCAAGGTTTGCCATTATCCTGTCCAAATTCCGCTTTATCAAAACGCATCCCTTCTTTGTACCGTTCGCAAGGATGCGTAAGTCAAGCAGCCGATGCGGATTCACTCCGCGGAGGCAACGATAAGCAAGAGAGAAAAGCATGCTGAACTCGCCGCAGCGATCTTTCGTTTTTCGCAAGCCAGCATGTGACTCATACAAGGATGTCCGCTGGCGACGGTTATCGGCGGCGGACCGACTGCGAAAAATGCAAGTCGTCCAACTCGCGAGAGGTGCAAGGCACCTCTCGCGAACGCAAAAACAGCCACACTTCCGTGCGGCTGCTTTTGCGACTGCTATACAGCGGAGTAACCCGCGATTAGCCTTTAAATTAGCCCGGTATGATGACCCGCCCATAGGGGCCGGGCACACACAACAGCTTCTGGCCATAGATCTGCTCCAGCGCGGCAAGGTCCAGCGCGTGCTGCGGCGGCCCGAAGAGGGCCACCTGGCCGGCGCACAGCACCAGCACGTCGTCGGCAAAGCGTTCGGCCATGTTCAAGTCGTGCAGCACGCACACGACCGCTGCGCCCTGGGAGGCTTTGCGGCGGAACAGCTCCAGCAGCGCCGTCTGGTGGCGGATGTCCAGATTGGCCACCGGCTCGTCCAGCAGCAGCGTGCCCGCGTGCTGGGCCAGCGCCCGCGCCGCGATGACCCGCTGGGCCTCGCCGCCGGAGAGCTCGGTGATGGGCCGCTCGGCGAACTCCATTACGCCGGCGTCGGCCATGGCCTGTTCGGCGGCCTCATAGTCCGTGGCCTTCTCGCTGCCCAGCAGCGGCACAAAGGCGTTGCGGCCCATGAGCACGACCTCTCGGGCCGTGAAGGGGAAGGCCACGTTGGCGCTCTGGGGCACCACGGCGATGCACCGCGCCCGCTCCCGCGGGCTCAAGGCGTGTACCGGTTTGCCGTCGTGCAGCGCGCAGCCGGAGCTTGGCGCCAATGTGCCGGAAAGCACCTTGATCAGCGTGGTTTTGCCGCTGCCGTTGGGACCCACGATGGCCGTGAAGCGCCCCGGCGCAAAGGCCGCGGTGATGCCACGCAGCACCGAACGACCGGGATATTCCAGATAAAGACCCTTGGCCTCCAGCATATCAGCGCACCCCCTTGCGGATCAGCAGCCACAGGAAAAATGGCCCGCCGATCAGCGATGTGAGCACACCCACGGGCAGTTCCATGCCGGGTATGATGTTGCGCGCTGCGGTATCGGCTAGCAGCAGGAACACGCCGCCGCCCAGCAGGCTCAGCGGCAGCAGCCGCCGGTGGTCGGGGCCGATCAGCATGCGCAGCACATGGGGCACGATGAGCCCCACGAAGCCGATGATGCCCGCGGCGCTCACGGCGCCGGCGGTCGCGATGGCCGCGAAGGCCATGAGCGCCCGGCGCAGCGCGTCCACATTGACGCCCAGATGCTGCGCCTCCTCCTCGCCCAGGGCCAGCAGGTTGAGCTGGCGGCCGAACAGCAGCAGCCCCACGCAGCCTATGATCACCATCGGCAGGCTCCACAGCACGGAGGACCACCCGGCCACGCTGAGGCTGCCCATGTTCCAGTAAATGATGCGTTCCACCTTGTCGTGGTTCAGGCTCATCAGCAGCGTGGTGGCTGCCGAAAGCACCGTGCCCACGGCGATGCCCGCCAGCAGCAGGCCCGAGGACGTCATGGCCCGGCCCGCCCGGCCCAGCGCGTACACGGCGAACATGGAGCCCAGGCCGCCCAGGAAGGCGAACAGCGTGACCGCGCCCATGCCAAAGCTCGCGCTGTCCATGCTGAACACCATGGCCAACATGGCGCCGAAGCTGGCGCCAGCGGCCACGCCCAGGATGTGCGGATCGGCCAGCGGGTTGCGGAACATGCCCTGCATGGCGCCGCCGCTGACCGAGAGCGCGCCACCCACCAGCAGCGCCAGCGCGATGCGGGGCAGGCGGATCTGCAGCACGATCAGCAGCGCCGTGGCGTCGCCGCCCAGCACCGTGCGGATGCTCTCCAGCGGCCCCATGGCCGAGCCGAAGAGCACCGCGGCGATAGCGCCGGCCATCAAAAGCGCCGCCAATACCAGCCAGGCGACCGCGAGTTTCAGCCTGCCTTGCTTAGCCATTATTTGTCAAAGGAAATCGTGACGCCGCACAGAATCTGCGCGAACTCCCGGAAGCCCTCCACCAGGCGCGGGCCGGGGCGCATGCAGGTGTCGCTGGTTACCGTGAACACCTGCTGATTCTTGGAAGCGGACAGGTTCTTGTAGCCCTCGGTGCCGATGAACGTGGCGGCGTCGCCCAAGTCGCTGGACAGCAGCACCACGGCAGGGTCCTTCTTTACGATGTCTTCCAGCGACATCTGGGGCCATTCCACGGGCATGCCCTCGGTCAGGTTTTTGGCGCCGCACATCTCCACGATCTCATAGGGGAAAGTTCCGGGGCCGGCGGAGTAGTCTCCGAACTGGCCGTAGGAAATGCATACATAGGCTGTCTTACCGCTGGCCTTGTCTTTGATGGCGTCCTTGACGATCTGCTCCTTGCGGCGCATGTCGTCGGTCAGCGCGCGGGCTTCATCGGCGGCGCCGGTCAGCGCGCCTACCAGCGCGATCGTGTCATAGGTGCTCTGATAGGTCGTGCCCTCGGTGGCGGCCACGGTCAGGCCCAGGGCCTGCAGCTTGTCGATGATATCCTTTTGCAGCTTGTTGCCAGCCAGCACCAGGTCCGGCTTGAGGCCGGCGATCTTCTCCAGATTGGGGCCGTTGAAATCGCCAACCTTTTCGATGTTGGCCACTTCGGCGGGATAGTTGGAGATGGCGTCCACGCCGATGACCTTGCTGCCCAAGCCCAGGGCGAACAGAATCTCGGTGTTGCTGGGCGTGAGGCTGACGATGCGCTGCGGCGCGGCAGCCAGCTTCACCTCTTTGCCCAGCACGTCGATGCCGGAAAGGCCGGCGGCTGTGGGTTCGGGGGTAGCGGTGGGTGTCGCCGTGGGCTGCGGCGTGGGCGTGGCTGTGGGTTCTGCGGCCACGGTGGTGGCAGCAGCGGCGCTGGTGGCTGCCGGCGCGGGCGCGCCGCAGGCGACCAGGGCCAGCACCGCGGCCAGGGCGCAAATCATTGCAAACAGCTTTTTCATTGGTTCCTCCTGCGTAATGGGTTATCCGACGGCCATTAGGCGGCCGATAGACACAAAAAACCCTCCGGCAAAGCGGAGGGTGTGCGCACAAACAAACAGCCCGAACGGGCATTTGCGGCTGCGGCCTCCCTCCGAGGCTTTGCCAAAAATCCCTTCAGGCAGGTCTCCTGACTCGGGTGTCGTCCTCCCCCGGCCCTTCCCGTTTTCACAGTGGATTGCCGGGTTCGTCTTCCCTCACAGTAGCGGGGGCTGTGGCGGTTTCGCACCGCCTTCCCTTTTCACCCGTGCAGCTTTCGCCCGCGGGCACCTGATGGATGATGCGTGTACATGGTAGCATAGTTGGTCGGTACGAAGCCAGAACAATTTTGCGGTTTTTCCGCGATGAATTGCGAACAGCCGCCAATCTTATTCCGTATCGTCGTCACTTATCGGTGTTGAGGTGGGCAGAGGCCCCACGACCGGGCGGGGTGCAGTGCCGGTGACAACCAGGCCCGGGAGGGCTTTGAAGTGGTCTCTGTACAGCACCTCATCCTTGATGACTTCGCCATCGGCATTCTTCCAGATGCGGTGGGCATTCACCTTGATCTCCTCGTGGGAGCGCATAACGGTGTATTTCTGATCCTCATAGGTCACCTTGTCGGTATATTGACCCTTGGTATCCGGGCGGATCTCCGGCTCAGGCAGTTCGCCCTTGAAGAGCACCTCACTCTTGAGCTCGATGGTCTGGCCGTCGGGCAGCGGCAGGCCGTAGACCGTCACATAAGCATTGCGGCTGCTGGTCCAGGTCTTGATGTAGATGGGCCGGTCGGTGTTGTTGGTAAACTTGAAGTCGCGGTTGGGCCAGTTCACCATGGCGTCCAGGCCCAGGTCCACATAATCCGACGGGATGGAATGATGGCTGCGCTCATCGATCTGCAGTCCGGCCATCAGCACGCCGTTGTAGAGCGTCGTGCTGGCCTGGCACACGCCTCCGCCCCAGTCGGGCACATACACCTTATCAGCGCCGATGACGTTGGCCATCTTGTAGCCGTTGGCCTCGGAGCGCTCACCGGTGGTGGCATTGAAGGATACCTGCTCGCCGGGGTAGATGATCATGCCGTTGAAGCGGCTGAGCGCCAGCTTGATGTTATCCTTGCGATCCTGCGTGCCGCTGACCCTGGTTCTGAACTCGGACAGCGTATGGAAGCTCTCCCGCAGCATCTCCTCGGTCCACTTCGGTGTGAAGGCCTTGGTCATGAGCTCCTGCTGTGATGTGTAACCCTTTTGCAAGTCCTCGGAAATGCGCTGCAGCATCGTGTCCGTGTCCACCGAGAGCCCATGGGTCTCCGGCGTCACGCGGAACATCTCCTCTATGCTGTCCTTGTTGGGATCAAACTCCACCTTGGCGTCATGGCCTTCCAGGTTGACCTCACCGGCAATGGCCTCCAACTGCTCCCGCAGCCTATCCTCGTCGATCACCAACTCCACCGTGTAGTCCGGCCCCTGGGCACTGATCTCGGCGGCTTGGGCGCGGCGCTCGGCAAAGCTGCCCGTGCGGGCCAGCGGGGCAATCCGGTCGATGATGTCGTCCACGTTCTTGCGCGCGCCCATTTGCGCCCCGGTGATGGCCCACGTCTTGCCCTCGCCGGTAATCGTGACCGACATGGCCCGTATCTTTTCGTCATATTCCTTGTTCAGCGCAGAACGCAGCTCCTCGGGGTTGCGCCCGCCCACATGTTTTCCATTGATGAAGATGCCCGACGTGATCGTGTCGGAGAAAAAGCTCTGGTACCACAGGTAAAAGGCAACGCCGCCGATGGCCGCCGCCAGCAGCAGCACCACGGCCACATAGGGCCACAGGGGTCTGCGGCGGCTGCGCCCGCCAGACGAACGAGACGAGACGGAGCTCTCGTCGGCGGAATAAGCCGCGCCGCGGCCACCCACACCGGCAGAAGCCGCCGTGCGACCGTGCGCCCCAACAGGATATGCCGCGCTGCGCCGCGCGCTGCGCCCTCTCATGCTTCACACCCCCGTACCAACACATCCAGCCATGCATAGGTGGCCGGCGTGATGGAAAACCGTCCAAACGCTTGAGCAACCATCTCTCCGCTTCGCCCATGACAATCGCTGCCGTAGGTGCACACAAGACCCATATCCGCCGCAAGCCCCGTGTAAAAAACGACTTCATCGTCCGTATGCGTAGGATAAAAAGCCTCTATACCCGCGAGCCCCTGCCCGCGCAGCCTGGCTATCAGCGCCGCCATTTCGCTTTGCTGCAAGCCCATGCGCCCCGGATGCGCCAGCACGGCCTGGCCGCCGCTCTGCATGATGGAAGCGATGATCTCAGATGATTCAAATCGACGCCGAGCCACATAGGCGCTGCGGCCATATCCCAGATACCGGCGGAAGGCTTCGTCCATGGTAGAAACATATCCGGCGGCCACCATGCCGCGAGCCATATGCACACGCCCATAGACGCCCGGCGCGCTGGGCGGTAGGAACTCCGCGGGTAGATAGATACCCAGCGAGCGCAACGCGGCCAGCATGCGGCCGTTGCGCTCCTCGCGCCGGCGCTGCTGGCCGGCCTGGAAGTCCAGATAGGCGCCGCTGTGCAAGTCCAGCCCATACCCCAATATGTGCAGCTCGCCGTCGAAAGCGGCGGAGAACTCCGCACCGGAAATCACCGGCAAGCCCAAGCGCCATCCTTCGGTCTGGGCGCGCTGCACACCGGCGGTGCTGTCGTGATCGGTGATCGCGATGGCCTTTAGGCCCAGGCGGGCCGCAGCGCGCACAACATCCTCGGGGCTCAAAGCGCCGTCGGAGGCGTTGGTATGCAAATGCAGATCAAACGGGCCTGTCATGTGTTTCCAGTATACCGCATTCCCTGATCCTTGTCACCGCCTGCGCCATGCGCTCCGCGCTCTGCACCAGCGCCATGCGCACATGGCCCTCGCCGCAGGAGCCGAAGCTGACGCCCGGCGTCACGAGCACGCCGCTGCGGTCGGCTAGCTCCATGGCAAAGGCCGTGGAGTCGGAGAAACCTCGCGGCAGCGCCGCCCACACGAACATCGTGGCGCTGGGCCGCGCCACCGGCCAGCCGATGCCGCTTAGCCCGTCACACAGCACATCCCGGCGGGCGCGATAGGCCTCGCGGGTGCGCTCCACGCAATCCTGGCAGCCGTCCAGCGCGGCGATGGCGCCCCGCTGCACCGGCAGGAACATGCCGTAATCCAGGTGGCTCTTAAGCGCCGCAAGCTTGGCGATCATATCGGCATTGCCCAGGGCAAAGCCACAGCGGCCACCGGCGAAGCCATAGGTTTTGGACAGTGAGTTGAACTCCACGCCCACATCCTTTGCTCCCGGCGTGGCCAGGAAACTGCCGGCGCGGCCGCCGTCATACACGAGCTCGCAATAGGCGTTGTCATAAAGGATGGGCACATCGAAGGTTTTGGCGAATTCCACGAGCTCGGCATGGAACCCCTCGGGGGCCATGGCCGTGGTCGGGTTGTTGGGGTAGCTCACGATGAACAGCTTGGCCCGCCGGGCAGCGTCGGTCGGGATATCTCGCAGATCCATTCCAAAGCCGCGCTCGGCCCGCATGGGCACGGTGACCAGCTCCGCCTGGGCCAACTGCGGCCCGGCGTGGAACACCGGATAGCCGGGGTTGGGGGCTAGCACGACGTCACCGGGGTTCACCATCGCCAGGCTGATGTGCCCCAGGCCCTCCTGGGACCCCAGCAGCGAAGTGATCTCGGTTTCGGGATTCAGCTCCACGCCGAATCGCCGCGCATACCAACGGGCCGCCGCCGCGCGCAGCTGCGGCAGATCGCTGATGGCATACTGGAAGCACGCCGGGTCGTCCAGCGCGCGCTTCATTTCCTCCACGACAAAATCCGGCGGCGCGTTGTCCGGCGAGCCCACCGACAAATCAATAACGTCCATACCTTGGGCATGGAGCTCGGTCTTCTTGTTCTTGAGAACCGTGAACACGCCCGGCGCGGTCAGCGGCTCCATCCTCTTGGCCCACTGCATTGTGAACCTTTCGCCTTCGGCGTTGCGACGCCTCGGCGATTCAGATCGCTGATCTCGATTGCCGTTATCGCCCGCCGCGCATGTCGCCGGGCGATGACTTGGCAGGTTATCTTCACACTGTGTTTCTTGAATCCCACCATCACCTGCAGGTGAGATTTTTTTATCAACTTGCACTTGTTGTACGCTTCCTTCCGTCGGATGAACCGACGTCGGCTCCCTGTTCATGTTCCCATGTCAGCTTTCATGGAATTCTATACACTAGTATATATCATATTCCACGGACACCACTTCGGCGCGGCCATCCCGCTCAATAAGCTCCACAGCTGCGCGCACCGCCCGCATGGCGTGGTCGCCGTCGGCGCTGGCCGCTGCGACGCCCAGCACAGCGGCGTTTACATGCTCGCCGCCGTCCAGGTCGCACGCCGAAAGGTTCATGCGGTTGAGCCGGTCCAGCAGGCTTTTGACGACCTGACGACGATCCTTGAGCGTGAAGGCGCCTTCGATGCGCAGGCTGACCTGGGCCGTGGCCACGCGCAAGCTGCTCACCGCTTGAGCGCCCCCAGCAGCGCCGCGCCCATGTCCTGCGGCTTGCAGAGGCGGTCGTGCCGCTGGGGCAGTTCCCACAGTTCGGTCACCGGTTTGGGCGGCGGCACAGCGGTCAGCCGCCGCAGCGCGTCGCAATCCTCCCGGCCACTGTCGTGGGGTTGCCCTGTCAGGGCCTCAAGCACGTCGCCGGCAAACTTGTAGGGGCTGGCCGTGCTCACGATTACGGTGCGCTCCGGCTTGCCGATCCGCTCCCACACATCCCACGCCACGGCGGTGTGGGGGTCCAGCAGATAGCCATGGCGCGCGAACACGTCGGCGATGCGCGCGCGGGTCTGCCTGTCGTCGGCGCAGTCGGCGGCGAACAAGGCGTCCAGCGCGGCCTTGGTCCCACCGCCCACGGCATAGCGGCCGTGGGCCTTGAGAGCCTCCATGGCGCGGCGCACCGCGGCGGCATCGCGGCCACCGGCCTCAAAGAGCATGCGCTCCAGGTTGGAGCTCACGAGGATATCCATGGACGGGCTGATGGTCTTGAAAAATTCGCGGCCGGCGTCATACACGCCGTCGCGGAAAAAGTCGGTCAGCACACGGTTGCGGTTGCTGGCACACACCAGGCGGCCGATGGGCACGCCCATGGCGCGGGCATACCACGCGGCCAGTATGTTGCCGAAGTTGCCCGTGGGCACGACAAAATCGAAAGAGGCTTCGCCCCTTTCTGCCGCACTATCACTGTTATAGAGGTCACACCAGGCGCTCACAAAATAGACGATCTGCGGGGCCAGCCGTCCCCAGTTGATGGAATTGGCGCTGGACAGCGCCCAGCCCTCTTCTGCCAGCGTGTTGCGCAGGCCCTCGTCGGCGAACAGGCGCTTTACGCCGGTCTGGGCGTCGTCAAAGTTGCCCTCCACGGCGATCACGGACACGTTGCCGCCGCGCTGGGTGACCATCTGCAGCCGCTGCACGGGGCTCACGCCGCCATCGGGGTAGAAAACCGCGCAGCCGGTGCCCGGCACGTCGGCAAAGCCTTCCAGCGCGGCCTTGCCTGTGTCGCCGGATGTGGCCACGAGGATCAGCGTATTGTCGGCAATGCCCAAATGCCTCCGGGCGCACACCATGGCCCGGGGCAGCCACTGCAGCGCCATGTCCTTGAAGGCGCAGGTTGGCCCGTGCCACAGCTCCAGCACATGGGTCCCTCCGACGGGCTGCAGCGGCGCCGGCGGGCCGTCGAAGCGGCTGGATTGCCCCCACGCGCCTTCGATGCAGCCGCGCAGCTCCTCTTCGGTGAAATCGTCGAAGAAGCGGCTGAGCACCGCATACGCCCGCTGGGTATAAGGCAACCCGGCCAGCCTTTTGAGCTCGCCGGGCAGAAAGGTCGGGATTTCGGATGGAACATAGAGTCCGCCGTCGGGGGCGATGCCCGCTGCCAGCGCCTGGCTGGCCGTCACGGGCGCGCACCCTCCGCGGGTGCTCACATAGCGCATGGATCCTCCGCTTCAGTCCAGAATGTAGGGCTTCAGGAAGTCGGGCAGCTCCTCGGCGCCGCCGCTGACGCTGAGCACAAAGTTGGCGTTGGCCTTTTCGCTGATGGCCTGCAGCCGCTCGAACATGTCCTTCATGTCCGCGAGACTTTTAAGGCCCACCATCTGCGGGAAACCGTCCAGATAAACCTGTTCCACGTCGTAGTCGGTTGCCAGGATACCGCAAACGAAACCCGCAAACAAATCGGGATTGGTCACGCGATATTCGCCGGCATTTATATAACGGATGCTGTGGTTCAAATCCAACATGCAGCGGTTGTCATCATCGATAAAAACAATGTCGCCCTTCACGTGAGCCAGTGCAGCGTTTGCCATCTCGATCATGCGTTTCGTCTTGCCAAGGCCGCGTTTGCCATACAGAACCTGTATCATAGGCACCACTCCTTTGCTTTTTCTATATTATAAACGAAACCAAGGGTTCCAGCAATCGAAATTCGACAAGCTCTGCCAAACAAAAACAATTATGTGGCATCCGCAACCCTTTGCTTATGCGATGCAGAACGGCCCCCGCTGTGTACGGAAGCCGTTGCGCGCTGAAGGCAAAATAAAAACTAATCGTCAATCCTTTTCTTATGCCAGTGGTGCGTGAGCTGCAGGTAGAGCTCGACGTCGAACTGCTTGATCATCAGCTCCAACTCCTCATCGCCCATGGACGTTGTGCGTCCTTCGGCGTACTGACGGTCGGTCTCCTCCTTCATGTAGGTGACCACCGGATGGCGCTTGTCGATGACCAGGCCGTCGGCGGGCTGGAAATAGCCCATGATCCAATAGGCCAGCCCGGCCGCGCCGCTATGGGGGCCCACGACGACCACCGGCGGACGGTTGAGGATTTTCTGGGTGTCGAAGATGTTGTAGATCTCCTCATCCTTGAGCAGGCCGTCGGCATGGATGCCGGCGCGGGTCGCGTTGAAGTTGCGCCCCACGAAGGGCGTGCGGGGGTTGATCTCCACTTCCAGCTCGTTTTGAAAATAATCTGCAATTTCGGTGATGACCGAGAGGTCCATGCCGTCGGTGGTGCCGCGCAGGCTGGCGTATTCGATGGTCATGGCCTCCAGCGGGCAATTGCCGGTGCGCTCGCCGATGCCCATGAGCGCGCAGTTGACCGCCGCGCAGCCGAACAGCCATGCCGTGGCCGCGTTGGGCACAACCTTGTAGAAGTCGTTGTGGCCGTGCCATTCCAACAGCGCGCTGGGCACGCCGGCGTAGTGGTTCAGGCCATAGATGATGCCCTGCACGCTGCGGGGGAGCGCCGCGCCGGGGTAAGTGATGCCCAGGCCCAGCGTATCGCAGGCGCGAATCTTGATCGGGATGCCGCTTTCGCGCATCAGGTTCATCAGCTCCGTGGCGAAGGGTACCACAAAGCCGTAAAAATCGGCCCGGGTGATGTCCTCAAAATGGCAGCGGGGCTTGATGCCGCGCTCCAGAGCGCTCTTGACCACGCCCAGATACTGGTCCATGGCCTGGCTGCGGGTCATGTTCATCTTCTTGAAGATGTGATAATCCGAAGCGCTCACGAGGATGCCGGTCTCCTTGATGCCCAGCGACTTCACGAGGTCGAAGTCGCTTTTGCTGGCGCGGATCCACGTGGTGACCTCGGGGAACTCATAGCCCAAGTCCAGGCACGTGTGCAGCGCTTCCTTGTCCTTCTCGGTGTACACGAAGAACTCGCTCTGGCGGATGATGCCCTTGGGGCCGCCCAACCTGTGCATGTATTTGTAGAGCTGCACGATCTGCTCCACCGTGAAGGGGGATTGGCTCTGCTGGCCGTCGCGGAAGGTCGTGTCGGTGATCCACAGCTCCGGGGGTGTGATCATGGGAACCAGTCGGTGATTGAAGGGCACCTTGGGAATGCTCGAATATTCATACAGGTGCCGGTAGAGATTGGGTTCCTTCACATCCTGAAGAGGGTACTTGTGGGCGGACTGCTCCAGCAAGTGGGTGGTTCCGCTGAATTCCAGTATCGGCATGATCCTCTCCCCTTATTAAATCTATACCAGAGCGGCGGCGAAGGCAGCCAGACGGCCGATGCCCCGTTCCAGATTGTCCATGCTCAGCGCGTAACTCAAGCGCACATAACCTTCGGCGCCAAACGCGCTGCCCGGCACCACGGCCACCTTCTCGCGCTCCAGCAGCGCCGAGGCGAATTCCATCGTGTCGGCGATGGGATGGCCATCCAGGCTCTTACCCAGCACGGCGGACACGTTTACGAACAGATAGAACGCGCCCTTGGGCGTCAGCGCCGAAAGGCCAGGTATCTCGTTGACAAGCTCTGTGATGCGCAGGCGGCGACGGTCAAACTCCGCCGCCATGGCGCGCACCTCGTCCACGGGGCCGCGCAGCGCCGCCGCAGCGGCATACTGGGCGATGCTGTTGGGGTTGCTGGTGGCTTGGCTCTGTATGTTGGCCATAACCTCGGCAACCTGCGGCGCGGCGGCGCTGTAGCCGATGCGCCAGCCGGTCATGGCGTAGGTTTTGGATACGCCGTTGATGATGATCGTGCGTTCCTGAATCGCCTCGCCGAAGCTGGCGATGCTGATGGGCTTGTTGCCGTCGAAGCTGAGCACTTCATAAATCTCGTCACTGACTATAAACAGATCCCGCGCCACAGCCAACTCGGCGATCTTCCTAAGCTCGGCGTTGTCAAACATGGCGCCGGTGGGGTTCACCGGGTTGTTGATGATGATGGCGCGGGTGCGCGGCGTGCACGCGGCCTCCAACTGCGCGGCGGTCGGCACGAAGGCCTGGTCCTCGCCGGCGTGTACGAACACCGGCACGCCGTCGGCCAGCTTGACCATCTCCGGGTAGCTGACCCAGCAGGGCGAAGGAATGAGCACCTCGTCGCCAGGGTCCAGTATCGCCAGAAACGCGTTCATCAGCGCGTGCTTGGCGCCATTGGACACGACGATCTGCTGGGGTTTATAGTTCAAACCATTGTCGCGCAGCAGCTTGTCGCAGATGGCTTTTCGCAGATCCACCGTGCCGGCGGCGGGTGTATAACGGGTCATGCCGCGGTCCAGCGCCAGCTTGGCCGCGTCGCGAATGAATTGGGGCGTGTCAAAATCCGGTTCACCCACGCCAAAATCGATGACGTCGTGCCCTTCGCTCTTGAGCGCCTTGGCCTTTGCCGATATCGCCAGCGTTGCCGATTCTTCAACGCTAAGACCTCTCCTGGATAGCCTCATGTTTACCTCCATTGGCTCTATGCAGTTTTGGACTCATGTGACTTGCAAATTTGTCTGAAACGGTCGCATATTCTTTATATTTCCACAAAAATGCGGCTCATAATGCAGCATCCCGATTTCAATTATTCATTTGTATCATCATATCATCATGAATGCGGTTTTGCAACCACCGTATGTGTTCTTTTTTTCGCTGAAAGGCAATGATTTTGTCACACGAAAAACGCCGGCAACAGGATGTTGGCGGCGCAATGCGGACTTCCTGGGCACTAGGGCTTTGGCTCTGTATCGGCTTGCGGACTGCTGTGTACCGTGGCGGCGCGGCGCAAGGCGCGGCCCTTGATGTAGCGCTCGATGAGCACTTTGATAACTGCGGCGGTGGGCACCGCCAGCAGCAGGCCACCCACCCCGAACAACCCGCCGCCCAGTATGATGGACAGCAGGATCCAGAAGGGCGACAGGCCCATGCGGTCGCCGATAACGTAGGGTGTGATGAAATAATTGTCGATGGTCTGCATCAGCAATATGGCTATCCCAACATACAGCGCCTTGAGCGGGTCATCCAGCAGTGCGATGAACAGCGGCGGCACCGCGCCAAGGAACGGGCCGATGTAAGGCACCAAGTTCGTAAGGGCGATGACGGCGGCCATCAGCATGCTGTAGCGCACGCCCAGCGCCGCGAAGGCGATCTGCGCCAGCAAAAACAAAATGACCATTGTCAGAAGCTTGGCGCTGATGTAGCGTCCAAACACGCTGTCCACCGTGCCCAGCAACCCCATGGTCGCCCCGGCACGCTTCTCGCCCAGGCGGGCCTTGAGCAGGTGGCGCAGGCTGTAGACGATGGATTCCCGCTCGTTGAGCAGATAGAAACTGAGCACCAACCCGATGAGCAGGCTGCCCAGCGTGGAGAACACCGACGCGGCGAAGGCGCCCAGGCTGGTCAGCGCGATATTGACATACTTAATTGTATTGTTCTGGAAATCGGTGACCATCGCCGTGATGGATTTCTGCACGTTGTCCAGCGTTTGCTGCACCGACGGGTTGTTGAGCAGACCGCCGATGAACTCAGTCTTGGGCAGCGTGTTCTGCACATAATCGGTTGCCCAGTCATAGTAGGAGGGCAGCGCCTTTACAAGCTCGGCGATGTTACGCAGGATCTCCGGAATCACGAAGCTCAAGGCACCCACGATCAGGGCAATCAGCAGCAAATACACGATCACCAGCGCCGCCATCTTGATGGGGCGCTGGGCGCCGGGGTTTTTGAACACCTTGGCGAGCAGCTTCTCCACGCCGGTCACGGCGGGGCTTAAGATATAGGCCATGACGATGGCCATGATGAAAGGGCTCAGCAGCGTCAGGATGAAGCCCAGGCCGCTTTTGAAGCTCTGCCAGATGTCGTTGGAAGCGGAGAGCAGGCGGTTGAACAGCAACAGCGCCGCCACCGTGCCAAAAGCGTACACGCACACCTTCAGGTATTTTCTGTCCGGCTCAAACTTCACTGGAGCCCACCTCAATCTTGCATTTCAAATGCTCTTATACTATTATAGTCCACATTCCCGCTATGTGAAAACATGCGGTGAAAAAACCATTGCGGCGTACGCGCCGCCAATGAAAATCCTCCAAAAAAACATGGTTGACAACGAGGGCGGCTTTATTGTATATTATTATTCGCCGCTTCGGACAGCAGGCGCTTAACGCTGCGGGGTGTGGCGCAGTTTGGTAGCGCACGTGGTTTGGGACCACGGGGCCGCAGGTTCGAATCCTGTCACCCCGACCATTCCGTGGCCCCTTGGTCAAGTGGTTAAGACATCGCCCTTTCACGGCGGTAACAGGGGTTCGAGCCCCCTAGGGGTCACCATTCCTTCCCAGCGCGGCGCGTGGGCCTTTAGCTCAGTTGGTTAGAGCGGTCGGCTTATATCCGATTGGTCCGCGGTTCGAGTCCGTGAAGGCCCACCATCCATCCATCCAACGCGGCCCGGTAGTTCAGTTGGTTAGAACGCTAGCCTGTCACGCTAGAGGTCGAGGGTTCGAGCCCCTTCCGGGTCGCCATTTATGCCTCGGTAGCTCAGTCGGTAGAGCAAGGGACTGAAAATCCCTGTGTCGACAGTTCGATTCTGTCCTGAGGCACCACGCTGGTGTAGCTCAATTGGCAGAGCAGCTGATTTGTAATCAGCAGGTTGCGGGTTCGAGTCCCATCACCAGCTCCAAGCAGCCAACGTGGAGGGGTTCCCGAGTGGCCAAAGGGGGCAGACTGTAAATCTGTTATCTTCGATTTCGGTGGTTCGAATCCACCCCCCTCCACCAGTTTCCTTCAACATGCGAGAATGGCGGAATTGGCAGACGCGCTAGATTCAGGTTCTAGTGGGGTAACAGCCGTGCAGGTTCAAGTCCTGTTTCTCGCACCAATAGCAAAGCCCCCTCAATCGAGGGGGTTTTGCTATTGGTGCTGACAGACAGCGAAGAACCTGCCGCAAAGGCCAGAAAGAAAAGAACACGAACTGCGAAGCAAGGAACTGCAGGCAATGCGGGATAGCGGCTTCGCCGCTATAAGAGCATTGCCGGTCATCGCGCAGCGATGAGCATCGCCGCACAGATGGCGGCGATCAGATGTCACATAAACCTTTTTACATCTCGCGGCGCAGGCCGGTTGCGTGTTACCCCAGGCTTGCGGCAACGTCGGCTTTGCCGATGTGAGAGCAAGCCGAGCTGCGCTTAGCGCAGCGAAGGGGCGCAAGCGCATTGAACCTTCAAGTCCTGTTTCTCGCACCAAGAAAAACCAAGCCTCCGGCTTGGTTTTTCAATTATATTCGCCTGCGGCGAATGATATTGCTGCGCAGTGATATTGGGGCTTGCGCCCAATGATATTGCCCACGGGGCAATCAAGAGGGCGAATATAATATCACTCCGGAAAACCGGAATATCATTTGACGCCCAAAGACGGCAATATCATTCGTTTTCCATTATGCATGGCGGGTATGAATACCCTGTAGCACAAATTTTGTCTGATGTATAGCTTTCAAACTTCAATCGGCAATTGGCACTATATATGGTAATATTATGTAAAGAAAAAATTACCGATTCGACAATGGAGAATTTGAGGAGAAAGAATCATGAATCGGGTTTTATTCAAAAACCGTTCGGAATTCAGAGAATGGCTCACAAAGAATGCACTTTCCTACGAGGGCGTATGGCTCGTGTTTGGCAAAAAGAACGAGCCGGAAACACTCAAAGCAAGCGAAGCGCTGGAGGAAGCGTTATGCTTTGGCTGGATTGACGGCCAGATGCAGAGCGTGGATGAAAAATCCTATCTCAAGTACTTTAAACAGCGTAGCAAGACAAGCAACTGGTCGGAAACAAACAAAAAGCTTGTGGAACAGTTGGAGTCAAAAGGGCTGATGACCGACTTCGGCAGAGCAAAGATTGAAGCCGCAAAACAAAACGGGCATTGGAATCCTCCAAAACCCGAACCGCTTACCGATGAACAGCTGCAGCAGTTTGATGAAATGCTAAAACCCCACGAGGCTGCCCATACCAATTTCAACAAAATGCCGCGATCGGCTCGTAAGGCCTATGCCTCTTCATACTTTTTCGGTGCAAAAACCGAAGCCGGCAAACAAAAGAGATTCAGCACCATTGTTGAACGCCTGAATTTGAATCTGAATCCAATGGAAAGCATGAAAAAGGACACTTTAAATACCTATTAGGCTGACCAAGCAGACATGAAGAAATGCCCCCGCATAGATATATTTATACTGCAACATTGACGCCGTTCTATAGCGGCGTCAATGTTGTTTTATACGTCCTTTTGACCAAAGCACTCCTAATAATTAGATTCTCCCAAATTATAACAAAAGAGTATCGTTATACGTATAAATAGTGATTCATATATTGTGAATCAGATAGTAAACTTTGTGTATGAAGGCTCCCGCCGTCTCTACCGCAGACGCCCCCTCCCCTGTACAAAGTTCAAGAGTGCAGCAATGATTCTGTGCGCAGGAGCAGATACCCCGTGGATTTGAGTTACTTGTATCCGGAAATCAAAAAGCGGCTTTGGCTGATCGCTTTGATCGTAGCCTTTGCTGTGCTCACCTCGTGGGCCGTTAGCACCTATGTCATTGCAAAGGTTTACCAATCCGCTGCAACCCTGGTGCTAAGCCAGACCGCTGAGTCTGTTCGGCCCAGCGACGCGGCAAAGTCCGAGATCGTCATAGACCCGAGCATTGTCAAAGTCTATTACAGCATTGCGGAAAGCGATTCTGTGGCGGCAAGCGTCATCCGCAAGCTCGGCCTGCCGCTCACCGAAGAAAAATTCAGGGAGCAGATCGATATCAATGCCGATTATGAATCGGGCATTATCAAAATAGCGGCGCGAGCGAACAACGAGAAGCTCTCCAAGGACATCACTGACGCTTTCATAGCAAGCCTCAAAGAGCAGTCCACCGGCCTGGGGCTCAAGCTGGATGTGAAAACCATTGACCCGCCCAAGATCCCCGACCGACCGGCAAGCCCCAATATCGCTCTGAATATGCTGCTGTCGGCGGTCGCCGGTGTATTCTGCGGCACATTGTTTGCAGTTGTCGTGAGCCTGAGAGAACAGTCCGCCGATGAAGTGCCGGCCCTTAAGCGCCTGAACAAATCCATACCCGTGCTGGGCATGGTCCCACATTTAAAGCAAAAAAGGCGCAAGAAGGAATTCGTCATCTTTCAAGAGGAAAACGTGCTGCAAATGGAAGCCGTCCGTGCACTGCGTTCCAACATACTGAACAGGACGGAGCACAAGGCGGTGAAAAAGATACTCATCACCAGCGCCCGTGGCGGGGAGGGCAAGACGACATTCCTGATGAACTTTGCCATATCTCTCACCGGGCAGAGCAGGCGTGTCCTGCTCGTAGAGTGCAATGGCAAACACCCTACACTCAATAAGATATACGATTTCTATACGTCAACCACCGTCGCGCTGCCCGAGCACGCATCGGGCAGGTACAGCGTCAGAAGGATTTTCTCCCTTGGAATCGACCTCCTGTTCTGTACATCTCAGGGGGAACCCGATGCCGCGGAGTTGGACAGGTTCCTGCAGGGAATCGAGAAGTCCTATGACTACATCCTCTTTGATTGCCCGCAGATGCTCCCATACTCCGATGTACTGGACCTGGGCAGGTTCGCGCAGGGTGTAATCTTTTTGTCTGACTATTGCAGAATGAATCTTTTGGTTATGGATAAGTGCATTGAGCGACTGAACAATGCGGGAGCAAGGCTGTTGGGTCTCGTCGTCAACAATATGCCGGCAAAAAAGATGCTGCATTAAAAAAGTGTGGTGATCCGATGTATATTACGCTTGCCAAAGCCGGAAGAAAAGGCGCCTATCAAATGGCCAAACGGTGGTTTGACATAACCGCCGCGCTGTTTTTTCTGGTCCTGTTGGCGCCGATGTTTGCCGCTGTGGCCGCGGTGGTCAAATGCTCCTCAAAGGGCCCGGTTTTCTTCCGCCATAAACGTTTGGGCCTGAACGGCGAGGAGTTCTACCTGTTAAAATTCCGGACCATGGTAAAGGATGCCGACGCCCGGAAGATGGATTTCACCCCCGAGCAGTTGCGGGAGTTTGCTGCGCACTACAAAATCAAGGACGATCCCAGGATCACCCCGGTGGGCAGGGTGTTGAGGAACACGAGCATGGACGAACTGCCCCAGTTGATCAATGTATTGACCGGGGAGATGAGCCTGATCGGCCCTCGGCCCGTGACCAAAGAGGAGATTGTGAAGTATGGCAACTCCGTCGACGTCTTCCTGTCGGTCCGTCCGGGCATCACGGGGCTGTGGCAGGTCAGCGGCAGAAGCGATCTGAGTTACGAGGATCGGGTGAATCTGGACGTGAAGTATGTGATGCAGTGCGGCCCTCTGCAGGACATGAAGATCCTGCTGCGGACATTTGGCGTCGTGCTCACCCGCATGGGGGCCTACTGATGATCCGGCTGCTGATGGGCATCACCGTGTCGGAAACCGGCGGGAGCCAAAAGGTCGTCTACCACATCCTGTCCGGCCTGCCGCAGGAGCAGTATGAAGTCACGCTGTTGACGTCGCCGGGCGGCGGCCTGCTGGACTGGGTGGATGAGCTGAACAAAGGCAGGACCAACAAAATAAAGGTGATCACCTGCCCCCATATCCGCAGGGATATTTCACCGCTGGCGGATGTGCGGGCCTTTCTGTTTCTGCTGGCGCTGTTCGCGAGAAAGCGCTATGACGTGGCACACTTCCACAACTCCAAAATGGGCCTTCTGGGGCGGCTGGCAGCAAAGCTTATAGGTGTACCCAGAATCCTCTACACGGTGCACGGTTGGGGTCTGAACCGCAAGACCGCGGGCAGGATGTATTTCATACTGGATCGCGTAGAGAGAATGCTGGCAAAGCGCACGGACGCCATCATATTTGTGTGCGAAAGCGACATGCAGACGGGCGTTGCCAACCGTTGGGCCGGCGAGGCCAACTCCGTTGTCATATACAACGGCGTGCCGCAAGATGCCGGGCGGCAGCCTGTGCGCGGCAGTCTGGGCATGCCAGCGGATGTGCCGCTGATCGCCTATGTGGCGCGGCTGGCGCAGCCCAAGGAGCCCACTTTTGCCATACGGGTCTGCGCCCGGCTGGTCGCGCAGGGCTATGACCATCGCATGGTCATCATCGGCGGCGGGCCCAAACAGGAGGAATGCAGCCGGCTGATCGAGGAGCTGCATCTGGAAAACCGCGTGTACATGCTGGGGCACAGGGAGAACGCCTGCGCCATTCTGAAGGACGCGGACATCTTCTGCCTGTTTTCCCGATGGGAGGGGCTGCCCGTGTCTATACTGGAGGCCATGTGCGCAGGGCTGCCCGTCGTCGCCAACAGCGTTGGGGGCATTCCCGAGCTCGTGGAAAATGGAAAGACGGGCTTCCTGATCGACGGGCTGGATGTGGACGCCGCCGCCGGGGCGCTGGCCGCGCTGATCGGGGACAGCGCGCTGCGCCGCGCCATGGGCGCCGCCGCCCGGCAGGCTGCGATGGATAAGTTTCTGCTGGGCACGATGGTGTGCGGCTACCGGCGGCTTTATGAGCAAATGCCCAGCGATGTACTGCTGCGGGGAACCTATGGTACCGACCAGATATAGCAGAGAAAAAACAACGGGCTTGCTGGCAGCCGCCACCGCCTTTTCCGGCATGGCAATCGGCCTTATGAACCTGGCCGGGCCGCTGGCCGTGGGCGCTCTGGCGCTGTTCGCCGCCGGCGTGGCGCTGGTGCTGTTCTCCAAGGCCCTGTACCGGGCGTTGGTCGCTCTGGCGACGCTCCTGCTGGCCTGCGTGTTTGTGGAGCCCTCACCCTCAGACATTCTCTTTGCCGCCGCCATGCCCCTGGGCCTTCTGTGCGGCGCGGTCAGCCTGAAGGCGGCAAAACCGGTCCTGCCCGTCCTCTCCCTGCTGCTCCTGTATTTCATGCTCAGCATACCGGGCATCGCCGTAGCGCCGGACGCGGGCGGGGCCTTGCGGTACTATATCATCACATGCTACCTGTTCTTGCTGGCAGTGTTCCTGTGCCTGTACGCCCAGCCCCATACCGTTGGCGCCCTGCAAAGGGCATATCTGGCGGCGGCGTTTCTATCGCTGGCGGCGGGCGCCGCCGGCCTGCTGGGGGTGTTCCCCGAGCTTTTTATGGCCGACGCCTACCGGGTGAAAGGTCTGTTCAAGGACCCCAACGTATACGGCCCGTTCTTTGTCCCAGCGGTCATTCTCCTGCTGGAAGACCTGCGCAGCGGAGCGGTATGGAAGGGACCAAAGGCTCTCGACATCATCGGAATCGTTCTGCTGAGCGCAGGCATTGTCGTGAGCTACTCCCGCGCCGCATGGATCAATCTGGCCGTTTCCATCGGAATCTTCATGATGCTGAACGCCCGGCGCGTAAGCCCATCCAAGCTTGCAGCTGCCGGTATCGCGGTTGCGGCCGTGCTTGCCATACTGGTTCCATTCTTTGCGCTCACAGACATACAGAACAACGAAACCGTAAGCTTCCTGTTGGATCGCGCCCAAATTCAGGACTATGACAGCAACCGCTTTTCCACACAGTCCGCGGGGCTGCGTCTGGCCAGCCTGCACCCTGCGTTCGGCGTGGGCCCCGGCCAGTTCGAGAACCGCATCGCCGGCATCACCGGCATGCGGCTGTCGTCGCACAACCTGTACATCAGGGTTGCAGCGGAAAGCGGCGTCGCGGCGTTCCTGTTCTTTTTTCTGGCGGTCGGCTTCGTACTGGCGGAGCTGCTGCTCGACCACCGCAGGCAGGCTATCGGTCCGCTGCCGGCCATCGGGAGCAGCGGCACATCCCCTGCCGTTTTCCTGGCCATACTCGGCGGCATATTGGTCAACAGCCTGGTCGTGGATACGCTGCATTGGCGACACCTGTGGTTTTTCATCGGCCTTTCTCTCTATCGATTGGCGGAAGGGCAGAGCAAGGAGACGGGGCATGCTGAAGAGAAATGAAGCGGATGGCGGCGCAAAGGGCCTGGCCGCGAATATCGCGTGGAACACTGCCGGAAAGCTGATGTACGCGGCGTCCCGCGCTGTGATCCTGCTGCTGCTGGCCAAGCTGGGCTCCGCCGCGATGGTTGGGCAGTATGCACTGGCCTTTGCCGTCACCGCCCCGGTTTTCCTGCTGACAGACCTGGACCTTCGGTCGATACTTTCCACGACCACGGACCGCCGCAACGATTTCCAGAACTTCCTGGGCCTGCGCCTGATCAGCTCCTGCGCTGCGCTGCTGGTTGTCGCGGTGATTGCACTGATGCAGAAACCCGAAGCCCGCGCGGTCATTTTCCTCGTGGGCCTGGCAAAGGGCATTGAATCCATCAGCGATATGATCTACGGGTTGCTGCAGAAGAACGAGCGCCTGGACAAAGTCGGCATTTCTCTGATGATCAAGAGCGTACTGTCCGTGGTCGCCATCTCCCTGCCGCTGCTGCTGGCGCACAGCTTGGTGATCGGCGCTCTGGGCATGGCGGTGGCGTTCCTCATTCTGCTGATGGTCTATGACATTCCGGCGGCCCGGGCCTACACAGGCCTGCGGCTGAGGCTGGAGCCGCGCCAGCTGCTGGCCCTTGCCCGGCTCAGCCTGCCGCTGGGGCTGGTGCTGATGTTCTCCTCGGTCATCAAGAACCTTTCCAATTACTTCATAGAGGCGTTCCACGGCTCAGCGTCGCTGGGTTACTTCTCCGCCATGGTCTACATCATGGTCACCGGCAGTCTTGTCGTCAGCGCCCTTTCGCAGTCCGCCAGCGCGCGGCTGGCCCGGCTCCATGCCCAAGGCGACAGGGGCGGTTTCCGAAAGCTTTACGCCAGGATGGTCTTGCTGGTCTCCCTTCTGGGAGCGGGCATGCTCTTTGTGGCGGCGGTCGGTGGCAGGCAGATCCTTTCGCTGCTGTACCAGCCGGACTATGCCGTTTGGAGCCAGGTGTTCATCGTCATCATAGGCGCCGCCGCGTTTTCCTACGTCTCCGAGATCACAGCCGCGGCGCTCACCGCCATGCATGCGTTTGTCATCCAGCCGATTGTGAGCGGCGCCGTGCTGCTGGCCGGCCTGGCCGCCAACGCGCTGCTGGTGCCCCGTATGGGGCTGACAGGCGCTGCCATTTGTCTGGTCATCTCCTCGGCACTGCAGATGGCGCTCAATGCCGCGGTGCTGCTCACCCGGCTCAGGGCTCCTGCTGCCGCTGAGGCGGGCGGCGTTACCGTGAGGCCCATGAGGCTCTGCACCGCGGACAACGCCTGGTTTCTCACTCAATGGAAGGAACTGCTGGACAAAAGCGGCAGCGATCAGGTGTTTGCCCAGCCGGACTTGCTGCTGTGCTGGTGGAACACCGTGGGCGCCAGGGAAAAATCCGCCGAGCCGCTGATTCTGGCAGTCTACCGCGCGGAGGCGCTGGTAGCGGTTTTCCCGCTGGTTTTGGTGCGCAGGCTGGGCATCCGCCGCATCTGCTTTATGGGAGCCCCCCAGGCCACGCATACGGTGGTCGCCTGCCTGCCGGAGCACGCGGCGGAGGCGGCATCCGCCCTGGTGGGTTATGTTCTGGGGATGAAGCCAGGCGGGCTGCTGAGCCTCGGCGGTTTTCCGAGGGAAAGCGCCCTGTACCGGGCGCTGGAGGCAAAGCTGCGACAAATGCGAAGGCCTCTGCTGGCGACCGCTGCCCCATCGCCCTACATCGCCGCGTATGGGCTGACATATGAGGCCCTCTTTGCCGATGCGTTCTCGCCCCACGCCGCCAAGAATGCCCGCAGAGATGACAAAAGGCTGCGGGCCTTGGGTCGGGTGTCCTGCCGTGAGCTGACGGCGGACGACATGGCCGCAGCCTTTGCGCTGCACGACAAGCGCTGGAGCCGGAAGATCGACACCAGCGGATTCACCGTTCAGAGCTCCAGAGACTTCTTCACTTCCCTGCTGCGGAGGGAGCACAGCGAACGATGGGAGGCGCTGGCGATCGGTCTATTTGTGGACGAGAGACTGCTGGCCTTTCAATACGGCTTTTTGTGCAAGGGCCGCGCATTGCTCTATAAATCCGCCCATGACGACGATTTCGGCATCTATGCGCCAGGGAAGATGCTCAAGCGGCACTACATTGAGCGCTGCGTCTCCCGAGGCATCGGCGTGGTCGACCTTGGCGTTGGCTATGAGGAATACAAGCAGGAGTGGACGCAACGGCAGGATGAGATCATGGAGCTCTCCTTTGCCGGTAAAGGGCTGGTTTCGTCCGCTTTGTTCTGCGCCCATTCTCTGACAGCCGGGGGTAAGGCCGCCGCCAAGCGCAGCCGGAAGCTCGTGCTGTTCCGGCGCAACACGCTGGGCAGGGTGCGCTACGCCCTCTCCCCCGGCCGGCTCGCCTCGGGCCTGCGGGCAGGCTCACAGCGCATCAAAAGGCGCATCACCCGGTATGCGCCCGGCGCGCAGAGGCAGACCCCGGCGGGCGGCGCGCCGTGCACCATCCGCAAGGCATGCGTTCAAGACATTGACGGCATCGCGGCGATGATGGACTGCCCGGCGCAGGATGTGGCAAAAAGGCTGTACCGCCTGCAGCAGTGCTATGTCGCCCAGACGGACGGGGGCTTGTGCTGCGCCATGTGGGTGGCGCAGGAAGGCCCGGAAGAGGCAGTGATCTGCGGCCTGGCCGCCGACCAAAGCCTGTGCCGCAGCGGGCACATCGCCTGCCTGCTGGAGGGAGTTCTCGCGCAACTGAAGGCGGAGGGGATTCCCCGCGTCACCACGAGGATAGACGACAAGAGGGGCGGTTTCCTGCTGCCTCTCGTTGGGCAAAGCGGCATAAAGATTGCAGAGAGGGATGATTCGTTTGTCTATTAAAGTGGTACGCAGCATCGACGCTCTGGAAGAATTCTCCGCCGGCTGGAATGACATTCTCCTGGAAAACGGCAATCGGAACCCCTATCTGACGCCGGAATGGATCGCCAACTGGTGGAGCTTCTACGGCGGCGGAAAGGAGCTTTATGTGCTTGTGCTCGCCGATGGCGATGGGCTGACCGGCCTGTGCCCGCTGATGGCTGTAAAGCGGAGACTGTATCAGGAGATACAGTTCATCGGCCGGCCGCAGGTCTCGCGCATGGGCTTTGTGGCAAGGCTCGAGCACGAGGAAGCCCTTATCCGCCAGGTCATGGACCATCTGATGGGCCTAAAGGGCCGCTATATCTTCAACCTGCAAGGCTTATGCTGTGACGGCAGCAATTATAAACTCCTGAAGGATTGCCTGCGTAATGTCCATTATGCGGAGCAGACGATCCCTCTTTATCAAATTGACCTGGCGCACACGCCACAGCAGGATTTTTTCCGGGCGCGCAAGCGCCACAGCACCATCCAGCGGACATTCAGCCGGGAACGGTCGCTTTCCAGGCTGTGCAACCTTACGTTTGAAAAAGCAGGTCCGGCGGAAGTGCCGGTTATCTTTGCCATCCATGACAAACGCTGGCTGAGAAAAAACGACGGCAACGGGTTCGCCAAAGGCATTTCCAGAAGGTTCTTTGAACACATGGCGGAGAATGCGGATCGCCTGCCCTGGGACAGCGAGATCCATCTTCTGAAGGCCGACGGAAGGCCGATCGGGTTTGTCTACGGCCTTTTGTACAGGGGCAGCTACACTGGTTACCGGATCGCCCACGACGATGACTTTGGTCTTTTCAAGCCCGGCATGATCATGGTCAAACGGATGATCGAGGAGAGTTACGCAAAGGGATATGAGTTGCTGGATTTTTCCACGGGGTATGAGCCATACAAAGCTTACTGGACCGACGACCATGTGCAAATTGGCTCGCTTTCTTTCGGCACAGGGGGGCTGCTGGTACGTGCGCTCATTTCCGTGCAGCACCGGGTGTACCGGCTGCGCCAGGCCCTGAAAAAGGTCGGCTTCCTGGCCCGGTTCAAACGCAACACCATCGGCGAAATCCGATACTTCCTGTCCGGCCGGCCGGTTGTGGATTTTATCCAGGGCATCCACCTTGCGTGGAAGCAGAAAAGGCTGGCCTGCCTGCTTGTCAACAGGATGGACGGGAATCTGGGCACGGATGCCAGCGCATATCGGATCAAGCATGAGAGAACGGACGGCAATCCGGTCACCTTGCGAACGCTGGCCATCGGCGACATGGAGCAGATCATGGACTTGACGAAGATGGACGCAAAAAAAATCTGCAAGCGCTACCTGGACGGCGGCCGTTGCATGGCCATCACCGCCGATGGCGCACCGGTGGGAACCATCTGGAGGACCAACGCAGCGCTCACGCTGAGGGGCAAGACGATCTGGAAACCGGAAAAACAGGGAGACGCCTGCTTCTATGACCTATGCCTTTACAACGCGAGGGACAAGACGCTGTACCGGGATGTGCTGGCCGGCATCAGCAACGAGCGCCTCCCCACCCGCACCTGCTCAAGCTACGTGCTGCTGGGCAAACGCCAGAAAAGGAAGTTGGCACAGGCCGGCTTGCATGGCCGCTTAGCCGGTATAACGGAGGCAGGATGAAACAGCTGGTCGTGACACTGGCCAAATGCCTGATGATACCGCTGGGCATGCTCCATGCACTGCTGGGCAAAGGAAGACCGGCGGTCTCCATACTGATGTACCACCGAATCCACGACGGGGTCGAAAAGGAGCTCTCGGTAAAGGAGGCGGACTTCCGCTGGCAGATGGACTATCTGCGGCGCAAGGGATACAGGGTAATCTCCCTGGATGAGGCGCTGGCCCTGCCCGCGCCTGTGCCCGGAGCCAAGGAGAAATACGCAGTGCTGACCTTTGACGACGGCTATGAGGATTTCCTGACCAAGGCCTACCCACTGCTGCGGCAATACCGCTACCCGTCCATCGTCTACATCGTGCCCGGCTATATCGATACGGGCAAGGTGTTCTGGTGGGACCGGGACATAGGCAGAAGCAGCCTGCTGAGCTGGGAGCAAATCGGAGAGCTGAGCGCCGGCGGCCTGGTACAGTTCGGCTCCCACACGATGACCCACCCGGATCTTGACGGGCTGCAGGAAAAGGAAATTCAGCGAGAGATGCAGGAATCCAAGGAAAGCATTCAGGGGAAACTCCAGAAAGAAGTGCGGCACTTCGCCTATCCAAGAGGGATTGTTACAGAATGCGCGCTGCAGTCGGCGGCACGCTGCTATGACACTGCGGTTTCGATCTTTGAGGGCACACAGATTCGCCGGGGCGGCCAGTGGGCCAAGCTTAGAAGACTGCCGGTGCAGCGCACCGACGGCCGGCTGCTGTTTGGCGCCAGGCTGCGCGGGTGGCTGGTGGCCGAGGGTTGGCTCAAAGGGCTGGTCGGGCGGCATTAGGGTTCCCGCAGAGCGTCAGGGGAAGAGGATTCATAGATTTTGTCATGTATGAACCGCTTGTTTTCCTCAATGTCGATAGCCAGCACACTCCTGCCATCCTTGCTGGCGTACTTCCAGGACCCGTCAATCGGGATTCTGGCCTTCTCGATTTCCAGAGTATCGCTGTTGGCGACCTCCAGCGCCAGCGAGAAGAGCAGATCGGAGCTCATGTTGGTTTGCACCTTCGTCAGGCAGAAGGACACAACGCCGGACAGCGCCATTGGGTCCCGGGATTGCCGGATCTTCCCGTAGATCGCCATCATGACGTCCTGCTGACGCCGGACCCGCTCGAAGTCGCCGCCGCCGGAGTGCCGGTTGCGGGCATGTATCAGCGTTTGCTCCCCGTCCAGATGGACGACGCCGGCCCGGACATCCATACCGCGGTTTCGGTTGTAGTAATCCGCCTCCTCGGGCGTTATGGCGACATCAACCCCTCCCAGTTGATCGATCAAGGACACCATGCCGGTGAAATCCAGTATGACATAGTGCTGTATGTCCAGGCTAAACAGCTCATTTACCGTGTTGATGGCCAGCCCGACGCCGCCGAACGCGTAGGCGGCATTGATGCGGTTCCAACCGTGGCCCTCAATGGGCACCCAGCTGTCGCGCATGAAAGAAACCATGCCGGCGCTGCCCAGCTTCCGGTTGTAGGTCAGAAGCATCATCGTGTCGGAGCGCCCCCGCCCGCTCTGCTCCGGGCGGATGTCCTGCCCGACGATCAGGATGTTGATGACCTCCTCCTGGATGGGCTGCTGTTGATAGATCGGCTCTGCCGTTGGCGCCGGCGTTGGGAGCTCGGCGTCCTCCCCGATGTCGGTGGGCTCCTGCGAGAGGAACTCCAGGCTGGGCGTGGGCACGGGGGTGGCTGCCGCCAACGGCTTTGCGGCGACGACCGGCACAGCGCCGGCGGTACGCAGGGCAGCGGCGGTATAGGCCGCCCCCGAGAGCACCACAAGGGTTGCTGCGGTTATTAGCACAGCCTTCAGGATTTTTCGGCCCTTCTTGCTGCCGGCAGGCGCTTTTTTCACGGCCTTTGCTCCACTACACTTTATATCAATATATTATAACAGGATAATCTAAATAAAAAACAAATTATTATCTCCAAAAAGTTATATTATCCGCCATTTCTTTTGGGCAATACTTGAATCAGCGGGTCGTTGAAGCAACGCATCCGGCCGGGCATCCATGGATGGCCAGGCAACCTTAATTTATTATGCAAAGCTTCCGAAATATATGTATTGAGGATTCCTTGCGAACCTTCCCGGAAACCTCATCGTCTCAGAATGTGAAGGAGAAGGCAAATGATCCATTGGGCATGGCTGATTGTGGCACTCATCATCGGCGCAAACATCGGTTATTTTGTTGCGTCGCTGTGCTTCGCGGCAAAACGGAAGTAATCATGCGTTTGCCGAATAAATAGTTCATCCCCTGTTGCGAGGTTCTCCATGTTCCAGGTATCCACCGGCTGGAACCCTCTCCAGTCTCACCTCAAGGAAATCATACTGCAGGAAGACCGCTTCGATGAGATGGTAGCCCTCCTGCGCCGCATGCACGCCCTGGTGCACAGCGCCGAGGTCTACGGCTCCTCCCCCACTTATATGGATGAAATATGGCACGATCTGGACCGTCGTGCATTCGTAACCATGCCCACGGCCAAGGACGTCACCGTGGCGTGGAACATCTGGCACATCACCCGTATCGAGGACCTGACGGCCAACCTGCTGATCGCCGGGAGCGCACAGGTGCTGGATGGCGAATGGGCCGCCCGGCTGAACACCTGCACAACCGACACCGGCAACGCCATGACCGACGCAGAGATTCTGCAGTTGAGTGATGAGCTGTCCATGGGCGGGCTGCACCAATACCGCGACGCCGTGGGCCAACGCACCCGGGAGATCATCTCTCACCTGCGGCCCGGTGAAACCCGCCGCAAGGTAGACCAAGCAGGGTTGGACCGCATCCGTCAGCAGGGCGGCGTCACCGCACACCCGGATTCGGCGTGGCTTCTGGACTTCTGGGGCCGCAAGACCGTTGGCGGACTCTTTTTGATGCCCGTCACGCGCCACCAGATCGTCCACCTGAACGATTGCGCAAAGCTCAAGGAAAAGTGCAGACGACTTTGAAGCTGCAGAAGACCACGGTGCAGAGGTATGAGCATGGAAGTGATACAAGTAAAGAACCGAAGCGTCGTATTCCGCAGCAACGTGGCGGAATGGGACCTGAACCTCCACGTGATCCTGGGGAGCAGGTTTCATTATGTCATCGACACCAGCCTTGGCTCCCTGAGCGCCGAGCCGGTGAAGGAATATTTGCGGAGCAACCCCAAGCCGCTCATCGTCGTCAACACCCACCATCACTGGGATCATGTGTGGGGGAACTGCGCCTTTCCAGACAGCGTGATCGTGTCCCATCGTCTGTGCAGGGAGAGGATCGCCTCCCGGTGGGACGCGATGATGGAACGAAACGGGCGGTTCCTGCGGGGTGACGCACGGATGTGCCTGCCGAACCTGGTCTTCGAGGACTCGCTGTATTTCCCCGACGATGGGGTCAGGCTGCTGTATACGCCCGGCCACACAACGGATTCCATCAGCGTGCTGGACGAGGAAGACGGCGTGCTCAACGCCGGGGACAACATCGGCGACACGCTGGACGAGATCCTTCCGTCCATCGAAACGGACAGGGACGCCTATATCGGCGCCATTCTGAAGTATAAAGACCTCTCCTTTGACGCCTGCGTTTCGGGGCACAACATTGTACTTGGAAAAGAGATATTTGATACGATTCTAAGGAGCATGCCGGAATGACATACAGCTTCACCGATGGACGGGACCCGGACTTCGTTGCGCTGTGCGGTGCGCTGGACGCTCACCTGAACCGGGAAGCCGGCGGCGAGGCCAACCGGGCACAGTATGTTCCGCACAACGCGTTGGATCACATCCATGACGTTGTCGTCGCCTATGACGGCGCCGTGGCCGTGGGCTGCGGCAGCTTCAAGCGGCACGGCGACGGCGTCGCGGAGGTCAAGCGCGTGTTCATGCGCGAGGATTACCGTGGCCGGGGCGTCGCCCGGCAGCTCATGGCGCTGCTGGAGCAAAGGGCAAAGGAGCAGGGCTATAAGGCGCTGATACTGGAGACCGGCCGGCACATGGCAGACGCCGTTGGGTTGTACCACGCCTTGGGCTATCGGGACATCCCCAACTATGGGCCATATGCGGACATGCCCCGCTCGGTCTGCATGCAAAAAGACCTAACCCGTTGATAGAAGCTGCCGGCTTCAGGGGTCCGCCGTGGCGGCCACCCCCTGTTTGGCTACAGCATCCAGCTTGGCGCGCACGGCCTCGCCGTCGCCGAGATACTCCTTGCACAGCACGGTGAAGCCCTCATCCAGATCATAGACCAGCGGCACGCCGGTGGGCAGGTTCACGTCCACGATGTCCTCATCCGATATCTTCTCAAGATATTTCATCAGCGCCCGCAGCGAGTTGCCGTGGGCCGCGATGAGCACGCGCTTCCCGCTCTCCATATCGGGGCGGATATGCTGCTCAAAATAGGGGATCACGCGGGCGACGGTGTCCTTGAGGCTCTCCGCCAGCGGAAGCGCCTCCGGGGGCTCATCGCGATACTGCGGCAGGCGGCGCGGGCTGCGCTGGTCGTCCGGCGGGAGCGCCGGCGGCGCCACGTCGTAGGAGCGCCGCCACACCTTGACCTGCTGCTCGCCGTACTGAGCGGCGGTCTGCGCCTTGTTGAGCCCCTGCAGCGCGCCGTAGTGCCGCTCGTTGAGCTTCCAGGACTTATAGACCGGCAGCCATTCCCGGTCCAATTGCTCCAGCGCCAGGTTCAGCGTATGGATGGCGCGCTTGAGGAAGGACGTGTGGCACACATCGAAGTCCAGCCCCACCTCCCGCATCGCCACGCCGGCCTGCATGGCCTCGGCACGGCCCGCCGGCGAAAGGTCCACATCGGTCCAACCAGTAAAAAGGTTTTGCCGGTTCCATTCGCTTTCCCCATGCCGGAGCAAAACAAGCTTCATGCCATCCATCCTTCCCGCGCCTGTTTGGTCGGTGTTAATCACACCACAAGAGATCGGGCCGAAGGTTTCCAAAGGGCGATCGGAAAGCCCTTTGGTCGCGCCTGAGGGTGCGAAACCCGGCTCAAGTCCTACTTGCTCATCACAACGGTCACAACCGAGCCTGAGGGCGCCAGCACGCGTCCATCCACGACCTGCGCCGGGGCGCTCAACAGTCCCTCCTGCGACACCCATGCCTGCGCAATGGCATCCCCCGCCCCGGTCACGGCCACCAGGCGGGCTGCGCCGGCATTGTACAGCACGACCGCTGTAGAGCCATCAGGGTTGCGGTAAGCCGTGGCGATGAGGTCCTCGGGGGCGTTGGCCTGCACCCGCATAGCACCGGGCTGTATGGCCTTGTAGAAGTGACGGCTGATCGCATAACGGTCCGTGGGCTGGTTGTCCACCAGCAGGCCGAATTGCGCGTTGGCCGCCGTGTCGGCGAAGCTCCACCACATCCACGCCGAGGCGTTGCCATAGGCCAGCGCGTTGTGGATGTTGCCAAAGAGCGTCGTTGCGCCGTCCCAGGTGTCGGGGTGGCCGCTGGTTTCGCTCATCCACGTCTTTCGGGGGCGCTTCTCGTTGGCCTGGGCGTAGATCTGCGCCCACTCCTGAGCACCTGCGCCGCCCACGTGGATGCCGTCGCCGTCGTAGTTGTGTATCGCGATGATATCCGCATACTGCGCGGCGTCGGCGTTCCCATCCAGCTTGCGGATATAGGTGCCGATGCCCTTCTGCTGGGGCAGCGCCTCGGGCATGAAGATCTTCGTGGCGAAGCCGTCATCGCGCAGGCGCTTGCCCACGACGGCGATGAGCTCAGCCATACTGTCGCTATCCAGCAGCGCCGAGGCATAGGGCTCGTTGAACTGCGGCTCGTTCTGCAGCGACACGGCGTACAGATCGATGCCCGTGCTTTCGCGCACGATGGCGCACAGGGCGCTGACGTGCTCGGCGAACTCCTCGTAATATCGCGGCTCCATGTAGTTGTCCACGGAGCTGCTGGTGGCGGCCAGCGATTTGTTGTACTTCATCCACCGGGGAGGGCTCCACAGCGTCACGACGAACCTGCGCACGCCGCCCTCGTCGCGCAGGCGCTTCATCCACTCCAGCGGCAGCGCGTCGCGGTTGAAGCGGGAAAGGTCCGCGGCATAGGGGTTGCTGTTGTCGTTGGCGGGCTCCAGCTCCTTATCGATGACGCCGAAGCGCGCCATCGTGATTCCGGCGTCGCGCACCCACGGCAGCACCAAATCCTGCTTGGCCTTGTCCCACACGCCGCTGCCCAGGAACGCGCCGAAGCCGTCGATCTCCTGGAAGGTCTTGTCGGCATCCACTGCAATGTCCGCCGTGGCCTGGGACCCCACGACGACCAAGTCCATGGCGGCCTCCGCGCGCAACTCGCCCTGGGTCAGCGCCAGCAGCAGGCGGCCCTGGCCGGCGGTGCCGGGCTTGGGCGTCAGCGTCAGCTCCACGCCGCCAACCACAAAGGCGACTTCGGGCGGCTGCACGAGCTTGTCATAATCGCCAGCGAAGGACGCCTTCACCTGTTTGGCGTCCCAGCCGCTGCCGGGAATCAGGAAGGTCGTCTTCTGAGCTGACAGTGTCAGCCGGGGAATGGCCTTTAGTTCCAGCTTCGCCGGGGATTGGGGCGCTTTGGCATTGGCCTTGTCTCCCACGCGCAGGTCGTCCAGCCAAAAGGTCCCTTTGAACATCATGCCGGGCACGAAGTTGATCAGCAGCGCCTTGATGTGCCGGAAATCCACGGTGCGGCCGTCGGAATCGCGGTCCAGGCCCGTGAAGTCGAAGGTGTAGTCCGCCCACTCCTGCTCCACATGAACGGTCACGGTGGCGGCGGTGTTGTAGACGTCGTTGCTGTCCCACAGGAAGATGCACATGGGCCGCTCTTCGCTGGCCTTCATGCGCAGCGTGATGACCGAGTTGGCACTCAGGTCCAGCTCGCCGGGGATCGGGTACCACAGGCCTGCCCAGACGTTGCCGGCAGCCGCCTTGTCCACGTCCACCCGCAACGCACCGTCCTCTATGCACATCGTGTGCGCACCCTCGCCGCCCTTGACCAGCTCTTCGTCCACGTCGGGGCCGTCGAAGCTGTCGCGCAGGCCGGTGATGGACGCGGCCTTCACGGCAAAGGGCGCCTCCCGGGAGAACACACCGTTGCCGTTGTTGCCTTCATTGCCGCCATCGTCGGTGGCGGTGATCGTGAGCGTGCCCTCTGCGGGCTTGTCCCCGGCCTGCAGCACCAGATCACCGTCCTCGACCCGCGCCCGCAGCGCGTCTCCACCGCCGGTCACGGCAAAGCGCACCTTCTGGCCGGCTTCACCGGCGGTTACGCCGGTCAGCGGGATACGTGCGGTGCCGCCGGTGGTCAGCGTGATCGGCGCGACACCGTCGAAGCGGGGCGGCTGGTTCAGCGATTCGTATACGGTCAGCGTGAACTTCTTCTGAATCTGCGCGCCGGCGTCGTCGCCCACAATAACGGTCACGGCGGTGCTGCCGGGCCGCAGCGCCTGCACCGCCAGGCTGCCCCAGCGGTCATCACCCCCGTGCTGTGCCTGCACCGTGGCCACGGTGGCGTCCTCGGCGGTGGCGGTCAGCGTAACGGCTTGGCGGGCGGCGGGGTTGCCGTCGTCGATGCCGGTCAGCGGCACTGCAATCGTCGTGCCCGCCGCGGCGATCTGCGCGGGTACATCGTCCATGGCCGGGGGCAGATTGTCTTCGGCGGCGATCGTGAACCGCAGCGTCTGCTGTGCTCCGTTCTCGTCGGAGAAGGTCAGCTTGACCGGCGACGAACCCGCCTGGCCGGTCAGCGCGTAGCGGAACTGCCAGCCATCGCCCTGGGGGGTCACCTCGCCGTCCCGGGCGGCGTCGCCGCCGATCTCCACACCCCACTGCAGGCTGCCCAACGCCCGGCCCCACGCCGGCAGCACATCCACCGGCAGCGGCGGCGCGCCCACGTAGGCCTGCTGGTCGCCCACCGGCAGCAGCGGCACCGAATCCACGGCGTCGCCGCCCACGCGGATGTCGCTGAGCCACACCGTGGCCGTGCTGCCCGGTGAGCCGCGGTCCACGGCGATGCTGATGGCGGTGATCTTGTGCAGGTTGATCGTGCGCACCTCAGAAAAGTCAAACGTGTGAACCATCGGGTGATCCCCGACGGCCATTTCCTGGCTGCCGGCCAGGCCCATCATCCAGCCGGTGTGGCCGGCCACATCGGTGAGCCCGATGCTGACCCGGGCCACGTCGGCACTCCGGGCCGAGAGCGACGCCAGAGGCCGCGCGGAAATGTCCATGGCCGGGAAGGTGGCCGTGAACGCGGCGTCCTGTGTGGTCTTCTTGACATCGGCCTTGAGCTCGCCGTTTTCCGTGGACAGCTTGTAGGCGCCGTCGCTGGTCCAGATAGAAGCGTCGCCATTGGCTGTCCAGCCGTCGGCCTGCACAGCGGCAGAGGCTGTCGGCGCGACGGAAGCGGACGCTGCGGCAGCCATGGCGCTGGCCGACGCAGCCGTGGTGGCCGTGGCCTTAGGCGCGCAGGCCGCAACAGACAACAGAAGCGCCGCCAGCAGCAGCGCAAGCGAGTTCCGTCGTTTCATCATGGCGGCACCTCGAAACATTGCAACGTTTTGATATCGTTACTATAACATTTCACGCAGGGCTTGAACAAGGCAGAACGGGGTAGACAACACTTATATCTTTATCAAGGTCATGGGATTTTGCTTGACAGGGAGGATGGTCGTGCCCTTTGGGCACTGCTCGCCCAAGCGACCCGGATTCTTCGCGGAGTTTATCCTGAACGAAGCCGAAGGGCTCAGAATGACAGTTCTTTTTTCATATGACCCTCAATTTAAAACCAACCGACGGTTTATCCGGAGGGAGGAAACGTGACCCAAGCAAGAAACGTATACATAATCCCGCCAACAGGCGGTTCTCGTTCCCACAAACCAATCATGAGATGTGAAGACAAGCGAAGGCCCGGCGACCGTTATCGCCGGGCCAAAAACAGGCCCAAGTGCAAGCCGTCCAAATCGCCGACGACGCAACAGCGTCGGCGGCGAAGCGCAGCGTTAGCGCATTTCCTGTCCCCCGGTCACGTTGATCGCCTGACCGGTCATGTAGCTGGAATCGGAACTGGCCAGGAACACCATGACGTTGGCCACGTCGTCGTAGGTGCAGCCGCGCTTCATGGGCACCTGGTCGATGTACTTCTGGCGCACCTGCTCCTCGGTGATGCCCTGGTTCTTGGCATACTGCTTGTAGAGGCTGTTGACCCACAGCGGCGAATCCAGCAGATTGCCCGGGCAGATCGCGTTCACGCGGATGTTCTCCTCGGCGAATTCCAGCGCCAGGCTTTGCACGAGGCCGATGCCGCCGAACTTGCTGGCGGCGTAGGCGGAATTCTTGAAAGAGCCCTTCTTACCGGACTTGCTGTTGATCTGTATGATGGACCCGCCGCCGGCGCTACGAAGATAGGGCGCTGCGGCCTTACAGGTGTTGAAGCAGCCGCACAGGTTCACGTCGATCACGCGCTTCCAGCGGTCGGCGGTCATCTCATCGATGGAGCCGGAGAACACGATAGCCGCGTTGCTCACGAGGATGTCGATGCCGCCCAGAGCCTCCGCGGCCTGCTGGGCCATGCGCTCACAAGCGGCATAGTCGGTCACGTCCACTGCCACTGCCACGCCGCCGGGAATCTTGGCGGCCACGGCCTGCGCCGTCTCCAGGTTGATGTCCGCCACGGCCACCAGCGCGCCCTCCTGCGCCAGGCGCAGGCACAGCGCCTCCCCCAAGCCCTGTCCCCCGCCGGTCACCAGCGCGCGCCGCCCGGAAAGCCTCTTCACCTCACACATGGTTTCACCCGTCCCTTCAGAAATCTGTTAATCAAGCTCATTATTTGTCAGAGATTTACACGCGAATCATAGCAAATCTGTTTTGCCGTTTCAACCCTAGTTTGTCCTTAATATAAGTAATACCGCTGGTATACCGCCGGCGTAACGCCGGTGACCTTCTTGAAATAGCGGATGAAGCAGTTGACGTCGTTGAAGCCCACGGCTTGCGCCGCGCTGCCCACCGTGCAGCCCGCGTCCTTCAACAGCCCCTTGGCCACATCCACCCGGTGGCTGTTCAAAAACTCATACAGGCCCATGCCCGTGTGGGCCTTGAACTGCCTCAGAAAATAGTATTTGCTGATGTGCGTACAGCCCACGATCTCGTCCACACCATCAATCGTGCGGTAATGCTCGCGCACATAGCGGATCGCCCTGTGCACCTCCTGGCCGTGCAGGCCGTGGGCTCCGCCGGCAAAGCGGTTGCCGGTCACGAGCTCGGTCAGTATCATCAGGAGCGCCTCACAAATCTTCACGTCCGCCAGCAGGTCGGTCTTCTCCCGCAGCATGCGCAGAATGTCGTCCAGCGCATCGCCGGTCCTGCATTCCTCGCCCAGCGGCACCACGCTCAGCGATCCTTTGTTGATGCGGCTTTCATATTCGCCCACAGCCTCGCCGCCAATGTGCACCCACTTGAATTCCCAGGGTGTCGCGGAGGCGGTAGCATAACGCTGGTAGTTGTAGCAGTTGATGAGCGCAGCGGTGCCGGGCGTCAGATCCCATTCCTGGCCCCGGTATTGTAGAACGCCCTGCCCGCAAATCGTATAGAGGAGCAGATGGCTGTCCTCCATGCCTTCCCGCTCGGTGTAATACTCCTCGCCGGCAGTGAAGAAACCCGTAGCCGTCGTATAGAACGGCAGACGGCGCGCGGCAGCGCTGGGCGTGTTGTCCACGGAGCGGTATCCCGGGCCAACTCCTACGTGAAAGTTCAGACGCATATACGCTATCCTTCTGGCAACATTTCGATATCATCGGGCAATGTTTGACGATGCAAAACATATAAGCATGCGGTATTATTCTAAGGTATGCACCGCAACAATTCAAGATTATCCAATGGCGAGGAGGAACCGGCATGGCGATCGATCACATCCGCGCACCCTGGAAAGGCACGATGACGCCCAGAGAACGCTTCAACCGGCAAATGCACTTTCAAAGCGTGGACCGCAGCTTCAACATGGAGTTCGGCTATTGGGAAGAGAACTACGAAGAATGGAAGATGTTCACGGAGAACGGCATCCGCACCGAGGGGGAGGCCAACCGTTTCTTCTCCTTCGATCCCATCCACGGCATTCATGGCGCCATCTTCATGTGCCCGGCTTTTGAGAGCAAGCAGATCGGCACATCCGAAGACGGCAAGATGATCCTGCTGCAGAACAGCGAAGGCCTGATTGCCGAGCAGCCGGTGGACGGCCACAGCACGATCCCCCACTACCTTAAGAGCCAGATCGTGACGCCCGACGACTGGAAGAAGGTAAAGGCCGAGCGCTTTGACGTGAACCACCCTGGCCGCAAGGTGGACATCGACGCGTGGAAGGCGCGCCACAAGCCTGACGAGGGCCGCGACTACCCGCTGGGCGTGGACTGCGGCTCCATGATCGGCCGCATCCGCGACATGCTGACCTTTGAAGGCCTGTGCTATGCCGTGTTCGATTATCCCGAGATGGTGGAGGACATGGTGGAGACCTGCTGCGTGCTGGTGGAGAACTTCCTGGATCAGGTGCTGCCCCACTTCAAGTTCGATTATGCCAGCGGCTGGGAGGACATCTGCTTTAAGAACGGTCCCATCGTGCCGCCGAGCTTCTTCCGCGATGTGCTCAAGCCCCGCTACCGCCGCATCCGTGACCGGCTGGACCGCTACGGCATCGACGTGTGGTACACCGACTGCGACGGCGACGTGCGCCCGATCCTCAAGCACCTGATGGACGGCGGCATCAACTGCCTGTTCCCCTACGAGGTCAATTCCTGCGCCCACCCCGGCGAGCTGTTGGACCAGTTCCCCGGGCTGCGCATCATGGGCGGCGTGGACAAGATCGAGATGGCCAAAGGCCCCGCGGCCATCGACGCCTATCTGGAGTCGCTGATCCCATATGTGGCCCGCGGCGGCTACATCCCCTTCTGTGACCACCGCTGCCCGCCCAATGTCAAGGAAGAGGACTATCTGTATTATCTGGATAAGAAGCAAGAATTGTTTGGGATGAAGTAAGAGACTGACTTAATAGCAATAGGGAGACGGTCACAAGCGACCGTTTCCCTATTGCTATAACATACTTTAGCACTCTCAATCAATTTCACGTTTTGATCCACATATTACAGAACTTATCTGCCATATTGCATACGGGTTTTCCATAATAACCTTAATTTTGCAGCCTGTCCAGTAGTATCTGGATTTGTTGCCTCGTCAAGGCTGACTGAGTGCAGATGATATCTACTATGAGCTAGTCAATACGGAAGATGATCGGTGAGCATCCCGAGTACCTGGCCGTAGTTATCAGCCAGATGCACAAGCTGGTCCTTGTCCAGAGTACTCTGGAGCACATCGTCTGTCATCGGCATATTCCTAGTGTTGTACTTGTCCATCAACAGATACTCAAAACGCGGGTATGTGAAGCTGTTCAGGCCGTAGTCTCCGGCGATCTGAAACAGCATGCTCAGCTTCTGTTGCCTGGTCTGCGGCACACTCTCCTCGGGCAACGGTTCGCCGGTAGCCGGGTTTAACTGCCAGATTTGGTATCCGGCCTCAATGTTCCTGCGCACCGCCTCGTCGGTCGTGTAGTTCCCTGCGCCGGCCAGCTGATAGACGGTCTGTGTTACCTCCTTGGAATAGGCGTCGGCAACCTGATCACGGACGGATTCCTCGTCAGATGCAGGGGCGGTTGGGGAAACGTTCGGGAGCAGGCCTTGCTCCTTCCTCTGCCGGTCGAGCTCGCGTTGATCCT